>CAZYFU010000006.1:53463-58254 GCA_964647025.1 uncultured Myxococcales bacterium
ACTGAGCTGGTCGCGGCGCGCCGGACGAAGGTCAGAAGTCGGACGCAGACAGTTTGCCGGCGCGAGGAGAGACGGGGAGGTGCGATTGCAGAGCCCGACGCCGATCCGCCATGGCTCGGGCGGGGCTGGTTCCACGCGCCGACGTTGCTTTGGACGTCGCCTTGATCGTGGGTGCGGCTGTTCTATGGCCGATCTGCCTCTTGCGCGGAGTGGGCTCCTGCACGGGGACGCTCGGCGGGGCCTCGGGAGCGACCACAGGCTCGGTCTCGGTTCGTGGGACGGCGGGCAACTGGGTGACGATCGGGGCAGTGGCAGCGTGCATCGGCAGCGGAGAGTCCGCCGTGTTCTTTCCCCTTCCGCGAAGCGCGATCCAGGGCGAGACCAGCAGCATCGCCACCAGCAACCCAGCCGCCAACGTGCGCCGCTCGAGCAGCGCGTGCCAGCCGTGCCTGCGCCCCAGCTCGATGCGGTTGGGACCGGAATCTCCAACCGACGTGACGGTCGCGAGCGGAATGTCGTGCGACTCGTCGCCGGCCGAGGTGCCCAGCGTGAGGGTCGGCGAAAGCACGCGCCCCTCGGAATCCGCCGGCAACAGGTGCTCCTCGATGGCATGCACCAGGTTGTCGACGTCAGGAAAGCGCTCGGCCGGCTTCTTGGCCAGCGCCCGGTCGACGATCAGTTGGAGCTTGAGCGGCAGGTCGGGGCGGAAGGAGCCGATGCTCGGTGGGGGGCGGTCGAGAATCTCGGCGAACAACTCTGGCCCGGGCGGTCCCGGAAACGGAACCTTGCCGGTCAGGGCCTCGAATAGAAGCACGCCGAACCCGTACACGTCGGCGCGCCTGTCGACCGCCTGGGGAGATTCGATATCTTCGGGCGCCATATACGCTGGCGTGCCGAAGCGCACGTCGGACTCCTCGGCGCCGACGCCGTGGCGATGGACCGTACCGTCGATCGAGCGCTCGGCGGACATCGAGATGCCGAAGTCGAGGACCTTGGTGGTGAGGACGCGGCTCTCACCGTCCTTGCACAGAAAGAGATTGCCAGGCTTGAGGTCCCGGTGGATGACCCCGCACTCGTTCGCCGCCGCCACGCCTCGCATGGCCGGAAGCAAGAGCGCGACGGTCTCGTCGAGCGAGAGGGCGCCACGCCTTGCCAGATAGGTCCCCAGCGTCTCTCCCTCGAGGAGTTCCATCACGATGCAGGTCATTCCGTCATGCTCGATGACGTCGAAGATGTTGACCACGTTGGGGTGGTTGACCCGGCTGGCGGCCAGGGCTTCGCGCCGGAACATCTCCATCGCTTCGCCCATGGTCGCGAAGATGGGCAACATGACCTTCAGGGCGACTTGCTTGTGCGTGTGGATGTTCGTGCCCGCCCACACGGCCGCCATTCCACCTTGCGCGAGGAGGCGTTCCACGCGGTACTTCGCGCCGACGATTTGGTCTGGGCGCAGAACCGCTGCGTTGGACGAGGATGCAGTAGGACCGAGCATAAGCAAGCCTGGGGTCTAGGGTTTATATGTGCCCAAGATAGCGCTAAAGCGGCTGGCTGCAAGGGATATGGTCAGCCGGCGCCGGTTGCCAGGCAGGTCGGCGAGACGGCCGACACAGGTTGCCAGCGGCAGACCGTCTGTCTAGCGGATCCGTGCTCCCAAGTCCCCGCCGAGGCGATTCGCGTAATCGACCAAGATTCGCTCGCACTCGCTCACGATGATGTCGTCCGCAGGCGTGTGCCCGGTAGCGTCGCCGGCCAGGTCATCGCCGGGCTCGCTTGCCGCCCGCGGCGTCGCCGGAGCCTTCTTCTCCTTTTCCGCGACCACCTTCACCGGGGCGGGCAGGCCGGGCTTGCCGGCGTTCGCCAAGGTGATCTCGTAGGTCAGCGGCTGAGCCGTGCGCAGCTTGCGACTCTCCTGCTTGAGCTTCTCCTCGATGGCCTTGCTCTTGGCGATGTCTTCGCGTCGCTCCTTCTCGTTGAGCGACACGGTCTTGGTGGCGATGTTCTTCTTCACGCGCGCGATGGCCTCGGCCAGCACCGCGAAGCCGCTGTCGGCCTGCACGCGCTTGGCGGAGGCGTCGCGCAGCTCGGGCAGGTAGCGTTCGACCCGGCCCAGCTTGGTAAAGCGCGCGGCGGGCACGGAATCCCACGGCAATGGATCGGTGAGCGACGACTCGCTCACGTCGGACAGGTCGCTCAGCGACGGCAGCACGATGTCGGCGGCCACGCCGCGAAGCTGGGTCGAGGCCCCGCCGGGACGGTAGAACTTGCGAATCGTGATGAGCAGCGCACCGGGATCGTAGCTGTAGCTCAGGTTGTTCTCCTCCATGACGGCGGCGAGCGGGACGATGCTTTGCACGGTGCCCTTGCCGAAGGTCGAGGTGTCGCCGACGACGATGCCGCGCCCGTAGTCCTGGATCGCGCCGGCCAGGATCTCGGACGCCGAGGCGCTGAAGCGGCTGGTGAGGATCACCAGCGGGCCGTCGTAGAGCACCGACGGGTCTTCATCCGATTCGACATCGACCCTGCCGCGCAGGTCGCGGGTCTGCACCACCGGGCCTTTGCGAACGAAGAGCCCGGTCAGGCTGATGGCCTCTTCGAGCGAGCCTCCGCCGTTGCGTCGCAGATCGACGATGAGACCACGCACGTGCTCGGCGTTCAGTTTGGTCAGCAAGCGTTGCACGTCCACGGTGGCGCTGCGCTGACCGCTTCTCGCCGCGCTGCCGATGTTTGCGTAGAAGGATGGAAGGTCGAGGATGCCTACGCGCATCGGGTTGCCGTTGCCGTTCGCCAGATCGACGATGGTGGCCTTGGCCGCCTGGTCCTCGAGCTTGATCTGGTCGCGCACCAGGGTCACGTTCTTGGGCGGCGAGCCTTCGGCGGCGCCCGCGGGCAACACGGTCAGCGTGACCACCGTGCCTTTCGGGCCTCGGATCATCTGCACGGTGCGGGTGAGGGGAATGTCGATGACGTCCACCGGCTCGCCCTTGGCTTGCTTGACCGCGATGATGCGGTCGCCCGGTTTGAGTTGTCCGCTGCGTGCGCCAGGGCCGCCGGGGATGAGCTCGTGGATGGTGCAGTAGCCATCGATGGTCTGCAAGCTGGCCCCGATGCCGAACAGGGACAGGTTCATGGAGATGGACATGTTCTCCATCTCTTCGCGGCCCAGGTAGTTCGAGTGCGGGTCGTAGACGTGGGCGAGGGCGTTCAGGTACACCTGGAGCACCTCGTCGCTGCTCAGACCCTTCATGGTCTTGAGCTGCAGGGCGTGGCGTCGGTTGAGCGCCTTCACGATCTCGGCGTGCTTCTTGTCGGCGAGCTTTTCCTGCAAGTACTCGGCGCGCAGCTGGTCGCGCCAGAGCGCGCGGGCGGCGGCCAGGTCACGCGGCCTTGGCGCCTGGTCCCAGTCGAGGCCGTAGGTGTCGCGTCCGGTGAAGTCGAAGGCGGGGCCCTTCAACATCGCCGCCATCGCGCTCGTCTGCTGCTCGAGGCGTTCGATGAAGCGAGCGAAGATCTTCTGCGCGGCGCTGGTCGCGGCCTCGCCGCGGGTCTCGGCGGAGAGGTCGTCCTGGTACTTGGCGAATTCCTCCGCGTCCGTCTCCAGGAACAGGGAGTGGCGACTGTCGAGCGCGTCGAGATAATGCTTGAGCCACTTCTTGGTCAAGTCGCGGTCGAGCGGGTGATGCGAGAATTGCGACTGTTCGAGCAGGTTCGTGGTGACCCGGACCAGGTTGACGTCGGTGGCGTGCGTATCGCGCGAAGCGGTCGCGCCGTTAGACGCGGACGCCCCGGCAAGGGCGAGAGCGACGAGCAGCGAGAGGACGAGGGGAAGGCGGCGTTTCATAAGGTCTCCACAAACGATGAGCTGAGCACGAACTGTGCCGCGGAGATTGCCATTCGCGGCTGCCTTCGCCAAGCAGTCTCGCCTGGCAGCGCCGCGTAGCACCCATTGTTGGCGCGTCTTCGCGACCAGCCCTACCATGGGCGGCATGACTTCACTCCGCAATCTGGCCTGGTGGCAATGGGCGGCGCTGCCCGTCTTGCTGCTCGTGGCGTGGCTCCTCGGTATGCTCCTGAGTCGCATCAGCCGTTCGGTACTGGGTTGGTTCACCAAACGTACGACCACGACCTGGGATGACGAGCTGGTCGCCCGCGCGGGACGCCCGCTGACCCTGGCTTGGACGCTGGCCGTCGTGTTGTTTGGACTGCCGTGGCTCGGGCTATCCGCCCAGGCGCGCGGCTTGGCTCATCGCTGGGCGCATGGCCTGTTCTTGCTCGCGTTCTTCTGGCTGCTGTGGCGGAGCGTGGACGTGGCTGGGCAGGCGTTCAGCAGGACGAGCTGGGCGCTAGCGCACCCCGGATCCCGGGCGCTTCTGCCGCTTGGTCGTCGCATGTCCAAGGTCGCGGTCGTGATCGCCAGCATCGTGGCGCTGCTCTCGGAGCTCGGCTACTCGGTCACCAGCCTGGTGGCTGGCCTCGGCATCGGTGGGCTGGCGGTGGCGCTTGCCGCGCGCAGTACCCTGGAGAATCTCTTTGGCGCGTTCTCCATCGGTGCGGACCAACCCTTCCGCGAGGGCGACTTCGTCAAGGTGGAGGACTTCATGGGCACGGTCGAGGCCGTCGGCTTGCGGTCAACGCGCATTCGTACCCTCGATCGAACCCTCATCACGCTTCCCAACGGAAAGTTGGCCGACACCAAGGTCGAATCGTTCGCGGAGCGCGATCGCATCCGCCTGGCCTGCGAGCTGGGCCTGGTCTACGGCACCACGGCTGCGCAGATGCGGCAGATCCTGGCGG
>CAZYFU010000006.1:58354-96630 GCA_964647025.1 uncultured Myxococcales bacterium
CCACGGAGATCCACTGGGCCGTCGACAACCCGAGGGTGTGGCCGCGATGCGGGTCGCCACGCAGAAGCTCGATGGCGAAGCGACCGACGGCGTAGATGATGACGAAGACCGCAAAGGCGGAGCCTTCACGCCGACCTCGGACGAGGCACACGGCAGCCGCGGCCGCGCCCAGCAGGGCGAGCATCGATTCGTAGAGCTGCGTGGGATGCACGGGCAGGCTCGGCGTCCCCAGGGGAACGAAGCCCCGCCGGGCGTGGTCCAGCGCCGCCAGACTGCCCGAGGGGAATCGCACGGCCCACGGCAACGCGCTCGCGACCCCGTAGTCACACCCGGCGATGAAGCAGCCCACACGGACGAGCGCAAACCCGACGCCCGCGCCGACCGCCAGGCGATCCAGAAACGGCGCCAGCGGCTGCCCTGTCCGCCAGAGGTACAAGGCCGCTCCGCCGGCACCGAAGATGAGGCCACCGTAGGCAGCTCGGCCCGGATGGAGGACCGCTCGCCAGGATCCGGACGAGACCGCAGCCGGCACGGCGAGAAGCGCTTCGAAGAGATAGCCGCCGGCCAGTGCTCCCACGTAGGCACAGGCCAGGGCGGACCGAGCGTGCTTGGCGGCAGTACGTTCATGCACGAGGTGCAGCGTGATCGCCGAAGCGAGGATGGCGGCGATGGCCGTGAGTTGGAGGTACTCGGGGATGAGCCACGCGGGCAGGCCATGGTGGCCAAGCCACGCGGCGAGGGTCCTCCTCACGGTCGTCTCCGATAGAAGAGGTATCCGAGTGGCGCGAGCAGCCACGCCGAAGGACGCGAGCCCTTCTTCTTCGGCGTCGTCGCCCGAGGCGCGATCTGACATCCGCTGCTCTCCATTCCGCTGGCGTCCACCTCGGTGCCCGGTGAGGCGCAGGGATCGCCGGAGCCGTCCTCACTGCTCGCGCAGCCGTCGACGCCTTCGCTCGGGGAATCCTCTGGCGCTGACCCACACGCGTCGCCCGAGCCCGCGTACGCGCCTTCGTCGTAGTAGGTGTCGTCGCTACCGTAGTCCTGGCCCTCCGCGTTCGCGCAGCCATCGGCGCAGGTGATGCAGGCGTCGTCGGTGATGATGGGCCCGGACGTGGACGATGACGGCTCTGTTGGCGGGGGTGTGGGCGCGCCCGCGTCCGCGCGGAACCGTGGCCCTACCGTGTCCGCGACCGCCCCGGTGACACCCTCGACGGACGGCGGAGGCACCACCGTCGAGGGCGAAACCGCGGCGGTCGTGGGCACAGAGGGCATGCGCGAGGGCTGGCTAGTGGCGGTCAATCCCCCGTCGGGGATGCCCCCGTCGAGCGCGCCGCCGTCGAGTCCCGGAGCTTGTGCGGGAGCGAGCGCAACCAACCAAGAGGCGTTCACATAGATGGTGTCGTCGATGGCAACCGCGCCCGAGGGCCAGCCCAGCACGCGTTCGAGGTGCTGCGCGCCCGAGGCCGACATCAAGGTGCGCAGCTTCGCCCCAGCATGACCATCGAGTGCGCGAGCTTCGACGTCGGCGGTGGCTGTGGCGGGCACACCGCCGAGGGGCGGAAGAGGTGCTTGCGTTGGATCGTCATCGCCATCGGTGGACCACGCGGCCCCCCCACGGATCATGCCGACGAGCAAAGGCTCGGCCTGTCGCGCCTGCCGTGTCCGGTCCACGTTCGAGACGAGGAGCCCACACGCCGCCGGCGGATCGTCGAAGAAGTGATCGACGGTGCGGTCAGCTGCGCGTGCGGCTTCGAAGCGCGACGCCAGGCGAGCGCGGGCTGCATCGGACAGGTTCGCCAGCACCGCGGGATCGGCCCGCAAGGCATCCCGTAACGGGAGCTCGTCGAAGGGCGGCTCGCCCTGATCGCACCCTGCCAGCACAAGCAACGGCCAGACACATCTCCATCGCATCGGCTCGGCGAACAGCAATTCGGGTGCCACGCACGAGGTCGTCGCGAACCGCAAAAGCCGAGCGATTGAGCCGGGGAACCACGTCCGCCGCGGGCGCCCCGTTCACGGTGTGGTGTGCCGCCCGCGTCGCAATGGCCACGCAGGCGGCTCAGACGTCAGCCGATCCTCAGCGGTAGTGCGAGACCAGACGCTGCCAGTAGGGATCCGTGCCCTCGAGGCCCGGGACATGGATGCGAAGGTAGTGGCGGGTGTCTCCGGGAGACACGAGATTCTCTACCCAGTTCCCGCGCAGCATTCCCTTGGCCCCCGTGTGGGCCATGAAGGCGTAGATCGTATAACCCCACCTCATGCAGCCTTCGGGCGTGTAGCGATCCCGATTCTGATCCCCATCTCCCCACACCGGCTCGGTGAGGAACCGACCAACCCCGGCAGAGCTGACCGCCTGCTTGAACCGAGCGCAGGCTTCCTTGTTGGCGAATGTGAAGAAGTAGTACCCTTCACTAAAGACGTGCGGCTTGTTAAAGGCGTGGTACATCGCATCATTGTACGGCATTAGACGCTGCTCGTCAAGTGCAACGGTCCGCAGCGACCGGTGGGGGAATCAGCGCTGGATCAGGTGCACGCGGCCCGCCTCGTCCACGTCCACGCGACCGGCTTTGAGCAGAGAGCCCACGGCGCGCTTGAACGCCTTCTTGCTCAGGCCAAACAGACGACGGATCTCGTCCGGGTCCGATTTGTCCCCGACCTGGGGAGCCCCTGGCCGCTGCAACGTCGTGAGGATCGTCTGCGCATCCCGCTCCAGCTCCTCGTGGGCCCGCCCTCGCAAAGACAGCTCGATCTTTCCGTCGGGGTGCACGTGGGCGATGCGAAAGCGCGCGGCGTCCCCGCGTCGCAAACCGTGGGGCTCGTGCCTGGGCACCAAGCCCAGAAATCGCCTCTCCACGATCACGAACCACCCGATCGCCTGGTCTTCGCGCCATGCTTCGCCTTCGACCCACTCGCCCCGATGGAAGGTGCCGCCGGTGCCCAGCATCTCGCGCACTCGCATGGTGCCGGCCAGCCGGTTGCTGTTGTCGAGGTAAAGTCCGATCGCGCATCGGGCACCCACCTCGAGTGGCGTGGTCTGTTCGGCGAACGGGACGAGCAACTCCTTGGCGAGGCCCCAGTCCACGAACGCACCGAATTCGGTGCACGCGGTGACCGTCAGGAACGCCACCTCGCCCAGGACCAGGCGCGGCGTCTTCGTGGTGGCCAAGGGCCGCCCTTCGGAGTCCAGCATGACGAACACATCCACGTGGTCGCCTTCGCGCGCATTCTGTGGAATCTCTGGGCCCAGGAGCAGGACGGCTGGTGCGTCGGCTGGCGCACCGACTTCGGTCAGGAATGCGCCCGGGCTGCCGAAGCGCTGGATCTCCAGCGTGGCGAAACGGCCGAGCAGGTTGCTAAACGGCGCCGAGGACGGCTGCGGTGACATCGCCGCCAGTGTGCCATGTTTCCCCCCACCGGCACCATCGTCGCCGCCGGCCCCACGTTCTCGTGGTCCGGCTGCAAGAAGCCGGAGCTTCCTGCAGCACCACTTGCCGCGTTAGTTGACGACGGTCAGCTCGAGCGCGATGTCGAGCTTGAGGACTTTCGAGATGGGGCAACCGGCCTTGGCCGCGGCGGCCGCTTCCTCGACCTTGGCCTTGTCCGCGCCCTTGGCTCTGACCGTGGTGCGCAAAGCGCTCCTGGTCAGCGTGAGATTCTCGAACGTGATGTTGCAGGTGGTCTCGACGGCCTCAGGTGTGATGCCGCGTTCGCCGAGCTGCGCGCTCAGCGCCATGCTGAAGCAGCTCGCGTGCGCAGCCGCGATCAGCTCCTCGGGGTTGGTGCCCGGCTCGCCCTCGAAGCGCGTTCGGAAGGAGAACTTCTGGTCCTTGAAAGCTCCACTCGCCACGCTGAACTTGCCCTGTCCTTGCTTGAGATCGCCATTCCAAGCCGCACTTGCACTTCGTTCCATGGTTGCTCCTTTCGGGGTTGAGCCGAGAGGCTAGCTTCCGTCGGTGGGCCGCGCAAACGTTGACGCGAAAGATGCGTGAACCGAATTCACGGTGGGCCGGGTTCGCTCGCACCGGTGCCGCCCGGCAAAGGTGCGCGGTCGGCAAGCGTGCGTTTTTCGTGGCATGCCGCCCCTTCGATCGCGGCACATCAATTGCTCTCTTCGGCGCTGAATACCATGTCCATCGAATCCGTCCACATCATCGAGGTGCTGTCATGACGACCAAACTGATTGCCGGTCTACTGTTCGCGTTCTCCGGACTTGGCGTTGCCCGCGCTGATGTGGAGGCCGTCGACGTCAGCGCCCAGTCTCCTGCGCAGAGCGGAGCCGAGCAGGCATCGCCCCCCACACCGATCCCCGCCGAGCAGCCACCGGCCCCTCCGGCGGTTCCTCCTCCCGCACCCACCGCGGCCGCTCCGAACGCTCCGGCGGCGCCCGCTCCTGCGCCAATGCAGTACGCCCAGCCCGCTCCCGTTCAACAGCCCGTGGTGGTGAACCAGCCTGTCAGCGGCGGCCAGTGGGTCTACACCGAGCAGTATGGCTGGGTCTACATGCCTTACGGTGATCAGTACGTCTACGAAGGCGTCGCCACCGATGCGTATCCGTACGCCTACGTCTACTACCCGAGCTATGGCTGGAGCTGGTTGGCCGCACCGTGGCTCTGGGGCTGGGGGGCGTACCCCTACTTCGGCGTGCGAGGGCCGTGGTCCTACGGCTGGTACCGGGGCCTCTACCACGCTGGCTATGGTTGGGGATACGGCTGGGGGCGCTATCGCGGCGGATATCCGGGCTACTACGGCGGCTATTATGGCGGTCGGTCTGGCGGCTACTGGTCGACGGGGCACCGGCCGGGCTACGGTCCGGGATATCGTCCTGGAGGGGTTCGGCCGATCCCCCCGCGCGGTGTGGGCGGATACCATGGCGTGGGCGGACGGCCCATGCCTGGGCATGTTGGCGGCGGCTTCCGGCCAGGCGCGGCGCACGGGGCAGTCCCCGGCGGCGGCTTCCGGCCAGGCGCGGTGCACGGGGCAGTCCCCGGCGGCGGTTTTCGGCCAGGCGCTGTTCAAGGCGGAGTACCGGGCGGCGGCTTCCGGCCAGGCGCCGTTCGCGGCGGAACCCCTGGCGGTGGCTTTCGGCCGGGCGCCGTTCACGGCGGTTTCTCCGGTGGTGGCTTCCGCGGAGGTAGCTTCGGCGCGGGCCCGGGCATCGGCGGCGGTGGACGTGGTTTCGGTGGAGGTGGTCCCGGTCCCAGCATGGGCGGTGGGCGTGGCTTCGGCGGCGGCGGGCCCGGCATCGGCGGCGGCGGACGTGGCTTCGGCGGTGGTGGACGTGGGTTCGGTGGTGGGCACCGTCGGTAGCCGCTAGCGCTACCGAGCCATCAGGTCACGCCAGAAATCCGAAAGCTGCCAGACCTCCGATAGCGCGGCTTTCCGGTTGATCTCGGCGTGGGTGATCAGACGGCTGGCGAACGTGCGGACTTCGGTCTTCCCCCGGAGATGCTTCGCCAGCCAAACCATCTCCGAGGCAGGCACCACCGAATCGTCGGCACCATGGAGCAGGAACACGGGAGCCGATGGGGCAGGTGTGCGGGCGGGTGACAGCTCTGTCGGGAGGTCCTGGCTGGAGAGCCCCGGACGCAGCGCCTGGCCGAGCTTGTCCACTTGTCGAGCGCTCACGTAGCTCATCAACGTTCGCGAAGGCTCCGGCATCGCTTCACCCAGGGCTCGTGCATGCGCAAAGACCTCTCGTGCCCGCGCCGGATCCACACGGTCGATGCTCGACCCCCGAAGGAACTCGGTGATTGCCCTTTCGAGCCCCGGCACTTGCATGGCTGGAACCAAGCGATCGGCCAGATTCAGCAGCGTCACCACCGCACCGTAGTCGTGGGGCTTCGGGACATGGATGTGCTCACCGCCCGTCACCAGGGCGGCCATCTCATCGGCGGATGGCAACGGATCGCTTGGGTCGCCACACAGGTAACGAAGCACCCTCGGCAGATCGGCGTACCCGCCGAACGAAACCGCGAGCGCGATGCGATCGCGAATCGCGGGGCGGCCGGCAGCGACCAGCGCCAGCGCGCCCGAGAAGCTGAAGGCGATGATGCCAACCTTGCCGTCGGGCGCGAGGTGCGGCTGGCTGGCGGCCCACGCCGCCACGTCCTCGAGCTCGTCGACGCTGGCGGTGGTCACGCGATAGCGGGTCAGATCCGGCGGCGCCACCGTCAGCACCTGTAGACCCGCGCCGGCGAGCGCGGTGGCCAAGCCGACCAGCCGCGCTTCCTCGATGCCATCCATGTGTACCCCGGGCACGAGCAAGGTGGTTCGGCGCGCGTCGCGATTCGGACTGTAGAGGCGCGTGGGAACCATGCCGTGGCGGGTGGTGGCACTGACCACTTCACCCCGGCGGACCTCGCTGGTCGCCAGTCCAGCCAGCTTCGCAGCCGCCCCTTCCGGTTTGGCGACGCGAACGATGAGGGCGAGCGCGGACAGCCTGGGTAGCAGATACCAGAACGCAGCCGCGCCAGCAGCGAGCACGAGGAGCGCGACGTGCCAACCAGAAATGGAGAGTAACCGGCGTTTCAAGGGAGTGAGCTATAGCGTGGCTCGGAAACCACGAGCACGCTCTAGATCTTCACGCCGACCGCAAGGCCCTCGCCGGTGGGGATGACCGTGGCCCGGAAGCGGCCGCTGTGCGCGAGAATCTCATGGGTGGCTTGCATCGCCGCCACGGCGTCGCTTCCAGCCGGGGACTTGCCGAGCTCGCCGAACAGGAATGCATTGTCCAAGATCGCGAGCCCGCCCTTGCGCAGGTTTTCCGCGGCCCACAGCAGGTAGACCGGATAGCCTTCCTTGTCGGCGTCGATGAAGCACAGATCGAACGGGCCTCGCTTCCGCAGCCGGGGCAGCACCTCGATGGCCGAGCCGACGTGAACCCGCGCTCGCCGGGCAAACCCGTTCCTGCGGAAGCTCTCGCGTGCGACCTCGGCGTGCCTGGGATCCATTTCGATCGCGTCCAGCGTTCCTTGCCTGCCCATCCCCCGGAGGATGGAAACGCTCGAGTATCCGCCCAGGGCGCCAATCTCCACTGCGCGGCGGGCCTTGCACGCGCGGGTCAGGATTTCGAGGTGGCGGGCATCGAGCGCGGCCACTTGGATGTCGGGCAAGCCTGCCTCGCGACAGCGCTCGCGGATCTCGCGTAACGCCTCGTCATCTGGCTCGTACACGCGGGCGATATATGCCGACAACTCCGCGTCCTCGTTACCGAACTGCTTGTTCATGGACATAGGCTACGGCTGGGTGCTCGATTGTCGAGGCGTGGTTGCGGTGGTACGAGTTGCAACATTCGTGCTACCGCGTTCTCCGCTTTCGTGTTACGCGTATCTCCGGTGAACATGATGACTCGCAGCGCACGGCTCGTAGCGGTCCTCGCGATTATGGCTCTCCCGGGCCAGGCAATGGCCCACGATTTCTGGGTGGAACGGCAGGCTGGCGCGTTCGTTCTCCGCTATGGCCACCGCGGCGGCACGGCGCTTCCGCTCGACGCGACGAAGGTTCGCAGGTTCGCGTGTCGCCAGGACAGAGGCCGCGTGGAGAGTCTGCTGGGCGCGGCCGTCGCCTCTGCAAACCAGCTCAGCGTGACCGCTACGTGCATGGTGGTGTCTGCCTTCCTCGACGGTGGTTTCTACTCACTCACCCCCGATGGCGAGAAGAGCTTGCCCAAGAGCAAGGTCCCCGATGCCGTGAAGGCGTGGCGGTCGAAGCAGTTCGCGAAGTGGCTCGATGTTCGCTCGCCGTCCTCGAGTGAGGCGCAAGGAGACGAGCTGGAGATCGTCCCGGTCACCGAGCTGCGCAAGGTCAAGGCGGGCGACAAAGCCACCTTCCGGGTTTTTCTCGACGGCAAGCCGCTCTCGGGCGCGGTTCTCTCCATCGGCCACAAGTCGCTCGGCGAGACCGACGACCAGGGGGAGGTCCGCGTGAAGATCCGGTCTTCCGACGTCGAGTCGGTGAGCGTCAGCTTTCGTCGCCCGATTCAATCGCCCGACGCCGACAGCGAGCTCTTCGAGGCGAGCCTCACGTTCGAGGTCGCGAAGTGACCCGACGGCTGCATCCGGTCGCCTTCCTCGGGCTGGCGCTGTACCTGACGCCGGGCGCGTTCGCGCACGAGATCCTCCACAGCGTCGAGCGCGGGCGCGCCATCGCGGTGAAGGCGGCCTTCGCCGATGGCGAGCCCGTCGCATACAGCGAATACGTGGTCTTCTCGCCCAAGGATCCGAAGATTCCCCACCAGAAAGGGCGGACCGATCGAGCCGGTTACCTGTCCTTCGTGCCGGACGCTCCGGGCAACTGGCACGTGAAGGTGACCGAGAGCGGGGGCCACGGTTTCGAGCTCGACGTGCCCACCGAGACGACCGCGACCACGCCGGTGTCGGGTGCCGGTCCCGCGGGTTGGGCGTTTGTGCTGAGACCGCTTCTCGGCGTGGTCCTCATCGCAGGATTGTTCGCCGTGCTCGTCAAGCTCTACCGCAGGAGAAAGCCGTGAAGAACAAGGCGATCCTCGTCGTGTCGCTCACCATCCTCGGCGCGGTGGCGCCCGCCTATGCGCACCATGGTGTGGCCGCTGTCGGATTCTCCGATCCCGAGGGCCCCGGCGTGGGCATCGAGACCACCGCTGCACTGACCCTTCCTCGCCGCCTGGGCTTCGCCTTGGTCAAAAGCGAGTTCGTCTCGTTCCAGGCCCGAGACGATCGCGCCGCGTTCCCCGTGCAGAAGGACAGCGCTTTCTTCAATGTGGCGGCGTTGGGCTTCGGCATCACGCCTTGGCTGTCCGCGTACGTATTCCAGCCCTACAACGTCAAGTCCGCGGACAGCGGCGTCGGCACCAACGCGGGGATCGGCGACACCAACTTGATGCTGGCGTTCGGCTGGAAGTGGGACGAGGGGCTGCGCTTGATCCCGCAGAAGGAGAGCCTCGATGAGCTGCGCGACTGGCACTTTCTCCTGTGGGCGTCCTGTACGTTGCCGACGGGACCGACCGAGCACAAGGACGACAACGGCGAGCCGTTCGCACCAGATCTGCAGACGGGATTCGGTGCGCCGAGCGCGGCCATGGGGCTCGTGACGCTCAAGCAGCTCAGCACCGACTTCACCTTGCTGGCCGAGCTGAACTACCAGTACTTCTTCCCGCATAGCTACAGCTTCACGCGCTACAAGTTCGGCGGCGAGACGCGTGCCAACGCAGCGATCGCCTACCGCGCATATGGGCGGGGCAGGGTGCGGCTGGACGTGGTGGCCGAGGCCGTGGGCCTGTACATCCAGCGCGATCGGGAGCGCGAAGACCCTGCTCAATCGGAGGACTTGGTCGCGCTCCAGGCCTCCGGCGGCAACATCCTCTACGGTAGCCTCGGGGTCAGGGCCTATCTGGGCCGCGTCGCCCTGGCGCTCGGCCTCAAGCGGGCATTGCTCACGCATCTCAACGAAAAATCCGAGCAGCAAGGCTCGGAGGGGCTCGAGAGCTTTCGCCTCTCGTTCGCGCTCAGCGCGACGACGCGGTTTTGAGGCGCATGCACATCCCCGACGGGTTCCTCGCCCCGACCATCACGATTCCGGCGTACGCCGCGGCGACACCGCTGTGGGTGTGGGCGGTGCGCAAGCACTTCGGTCCCAACCAAGTCGAGGCGCTGCCCGCGGTGGGGGCGCTGACCGCGGTGGCGTTCGTCCTGCAGACCATCATGATCCCTGTCCCGGGCGGAACCTCGACCCACCTCGTGGGTGCGAGCCTGCTCGCGCTCATACGCGGGCCGTGGGTCGCCTTCGTGTGCGAGTCGATGGTGCTCCTGATTCAGTCTCTGTTCTTCGGCGCGGGCGGCATCACCGTGCTGGGCGTGAACGCGCTGGCCATGGGGCTTGGGGGGCCGCTCGTCGCCTGGACGGTCATGCGAATTCTCGGGAAGCGTTTCCCGAGGTTGGCGCCATTCCTCGCCGGGTACGTGGGCCTACAACTGTCTACGGTTGCGGTCGTGGCTGTGTTGGGCTTGCAGCACGCCCTGAGTCCCACGCAGCTTCCCACGCCGCTTTCCGTCGTGGTCACGACCATGCTCCTGCCGAGCTTGCTCTTCACCGGGCTCATCGAGGGGCTCTATACCTTGTTCGCGTTTCGCATCGTCGATCGTCTACGTGGTAAGACGTCGCCATGAAGCTGCGAGGTCGCACCGCCCGGTTTGCGCTCTTGGGGTGGCTCATTGCCTGCTTCGTGTTCTCGGCGGTCACCCAACCGCTGCTGCTCTTGGGCGGGATCGTCGCCGTGGCGCTGCTGTTTCCACGCCAGGCGATACCGGCTGCCAAGCGCACGCTGACCACCGCCGCTCCCGTGACTTTGGCGATCCTCGCACTGACCTGGGCTCACGCTCAGTGGATCCTTCACGTCCCTCCGAACCTGCACGCATACGCAGCGCTGGCCCTTCGCGCGGGACTGCTGACGTTCGGCACGTTTGCGCTACTGGGTGCGGTGGATCTGCTCGGCGCGCTCGCGCCGTGGCCCACGCTCTCTCGCCTGCTCGTGGTCACGTTGGCACAAATCCACGCGCTTCGGCTGCTCGCGCGCGAGTCATGGCTGGGCCTGCAAAGCCGACTCCCGCGTAAGCCTTCGGCGCGTGACGGTCTCGCCAACGCGGGCGGAGTAACCGCGACCATGCTGACCCTTTCGACACGCAACGCGCGCGAGATCTCCGAAGCTCTGCGCTCACGGGGGTTCTGATGCCATTCGTCCTCGAACGGCTGTCGGTCCGCCTGGGTGAGCGAGACGTCCTCTCCGAGGTCTCGTTCTCCATCGCGGCCCAGGAACGCGTGGTCCTTCTCGGAGTCAATGGTTGCGGCAAGACTACCTTGCTCAAGATCCTCGACGGGCTCGTGAAGCCGGGGGGCGGGGTGCTGCGCTACGACGGACACGCACTCGATGGAAAGGCGCTCGACGATGCGGCTTTTCGGCGGCGCTTTCGCGCGCAGGTCGCGTTCCTCTTCCAGAACGTCGACGCGATGCTGTTCAACCCCACGGTGGCCGACGAGATCGCCTTTGGCCCTCGCCAGCTCGGGCTGAGCGACGTCGAGGCCCGGGTCGAGCGGTTCGCGAAGATGTTCGGGGCCGAGTCGTGGCTTGCGCGTCCACCGTTCGAGCTGTCGGGTGGCGAGAAGAAGCGAGTCGCGCTGGCGGCGCTGTTCGCCGTGGAACCGAAGGTGCTCCTGCTCGACGAGCCCACGGCCGGGTTGGATCCGGCGTGGAGCGCGCAGCTGGTGGACATCCTCAATCAGCAGAGCGAGCTCACCGTGGTGGTCTCGACCCACAACCTGAGCGTGGTGGGCGAGCTCGGCGCGCGCGTCTTGCTGCTGCCTCCCCGTCCGGGACGGCTGCTCTACGACGGTCCGGCCGAGGGGCTCCTGGAGGACCAGGACCTGTTGGTGGCGAGCGGCCTGGCGCACCGGCACCAGCACCATCACCACGGCGGGACCCACGTGCACTTCCACGTGCACGACGCGGAGTAGTTGCCCCTACGGCAGGCCCGGCGTGTCCACGCGGACTTCGTAGATCGCGTGCAAGGTAGTCACGTAGAGCGTGCGGCGGTCTTTGCCGCCGAACGTACAGTTCGAGGGGCGGGCAGGTATCGCGAGCTTGCCCGCAGGTCGGCCGTCCTCGTCGAGGATCACGACGGCGCTGACGTCGTCGCTGTTGTTGGTGACGTAGACGCGACCGCGGTCGTCGATGCAAAGGCCGTCGGGGACCTTCAGGGCAACATCGGCGGCGAACGGTTCTGGGCTGCCGACGCGACCATCTCGTTCGACCGGCAGGCGCCACAGGCGGTTCTGCGCATCGCTTCCGACGTATAGGTGGCGACCGTCAGGCGACAGCGCCACGCCGTTCGGCATGTCCACCTGGAATGCCGTGCTGAGCTCGCCGTCGGGCGAGATCCTGTACACCGCCGTGGCCGCGTGCTTGCCGGGCCTTGCGCCCCAGGTGCTGTCGCTGAAGTAGATGTTGCCGTCGGCGCGGACCGCGACGTCGTTGGGGGCGTTCAGGCTCTCTCCCGACGGTGCGCGTTCGGCCAGCACGCTTCGCGTCGACCCCGCGATTCGCGAGAGCACTCCGTTCCAGCGCTCGCATGCGATGAGTCGGCCTTGGCCATCGCGGGCGAGGCCGTTGGTGCTGACGGGACCTCCGGGCAGCTCCACCGCAGAAAAGGTCCGTGCGTCGGGATCGAATCGGTAGACCTTCGCTGCTGCGCCGTTCTGTTCGACCACGTCGGAGAAGAGCAGATACCCGCCGTCTGGGACCCAGAGCGGGCCCTCCAGCGAATCGAACGAGATGTTGCTGGGGATCGCGCGCACAACTCTGATCTCGTCGGATGGCGCGGCGGTGACGTCCTTTTTGCCCGTGCTGCAGGCGGCTTGGAGCAGGACGAAAACGACTAGGTGGCGGAGCAGCGGCACGGTATCCGTGTACCACGAAACCGCGGATCCGGACACGCGCCGTAGCCGAAGGCCACGCTCAGGCCGCGCAGACGTACGACGAGGAAACCTCGTCGACGAAGTTGCGGAACGACTCGTTGGTTCGCTCGAAGCGGACGGCGAAGCCCTGCGCGTCGGCGCGAACCGCGCGGCCACAGGCCGTACACACGGAGCGGTGTTCCTCGACGAACCCGAAGGCTATCCATTGCCCCACGCGGGGACGGCGTTCGTCGGTTCTGAAGTAGCAGCCGTCCGCCGAGACGTTGGCAAGCTCGAGGGTCAAGGTGCGCACCTCTCCGGCGTAGTGAACCCGCACGGGTACGCCAAGGTGGATGCGCGGGTTGGTTCGTCGCTCTTTGAGCCAGGGTCCGGATCGCATGACTAAGCTCCCCATTTGTTTGGCCAATCTTGTTTCGGCACCTCTGCGGCAGAAGTTGAGGCGGGAAGCCCCTTGCTGCGCTGACGCCCTGCTTGGCCTATGCAATAGTGTCGGCATGACGGGTTTGCTCCTGTGCAATCTGGGCACGCCGGACGATCCGAGCCCAGGTTCGGTTCGCCGCTACTTGCGCCAGTTTCTCGGGGATCCGCGCGTCCTCGACATGAACCCGGTCGGTCGATGGGCGCTGCTGAACCTGATCATCCTGCCGCTGCGGCCGCGCAAGAGTGCCGCAGCGTACAGAAAGGTCTGGTCCGACGAGGGCTCGCCGTTGCTGTTGCACTCCGTGGCGCTGGTCGCGGCCGTGAGGGCGCGCTTGGGCAGCGACTGGGCCGTCGAGCTGGGAATGCGCTACGGGCGCCCGTCCATGGGCGATGCCTTGGGTAGGCTTCGTCGCGCGGGGGCGGATCGTGTGGTGGTGTTTCCGCTCTACCCGCAGTACGCGGCCTCGACAACGGGCTCCACGGTGGCGGAGGCCTTGCGACTCGCCGGCGAGGCGTGGGCGCCGCCTTCGTTGAGCTTCGTCGAGCCCTTCTTCGATGCCCCCGATTTCGTCGATGCATTCGCGGCGCAGGGCGCGCCGATCTTGCAGCAGGAGGCCCACGACCATGTCCTGTTCAGCTTCCACGGGCTGCCCGAGCGGCACCTGCACAAGACCGACGTCAGCGCCGGACATTGCTTGTCTGTCGCCGATTGCTGCGCCGCCGTGACCTCGGCCAATCGACGATGCTACCGGGCGCAGTGTTTTGCGACCGCTCGGGCCATCGCCGCCAAGCTGTCGCTTGCACGGGATCGCTTCACCGTCAGCTTCCAGTCGCGTCTCGGCCGCACGCGCTGGATCGGGCCGTACACGGACTCGATGCTGGGCGAGCTCGCTCGCAAGGGTGTCAGACGACTCGCGGTCTTCTGCCCATCCTTCGTGGCGGACTGCCTCGAAACCCTGGAGGAGATTGGCATTCGCGGCCGGGAGCAGTTCCTGGCGGCTGGGGGAGAGGCCCTGACGTTGATCCCGTCGCTCAATGCGAGTGACGCGTGGGCCGACTTGGTGGCGGCGCTCGCGCGTCGTTGCGCCTGACGCCCAACGGGGCTTTGCCACTTCGAAGAACCGGACCAGGGGGGCGAGGGACACTGGGCACTCGCAGTTGGCAGAACTCGCCAGCAATCTGTTGTAACTGGTCGCGCCAGGGGTGGGGCCGCCGCTCGTCGGCGCTGACGCACGCTCTGTCCCTCGTTCTTCCCACTCTTCGATATTGTGCGGATGTCGCCGTCGTGGATAGACTGCGCCGCGTTTCAGCATCCTGCCTAGCACGGCCGGGACACATCGCAGGTGTCTTCGGCGACAAGTCCGTCAGCAGAGAGGATTGAAAAATGGCCGAAAAAGGTTCGACAAATTTCGCGTTCGTCATTCTCATCACGCTGGTAGCCACCATCGGCGGCTTCCTCTTCGGCTACGACAGCGGTGTCATCAACGGCACCGTCGACGGTTTGCAGAAGGCGTTTCGTTCTGACAGCGCGGGCACGGGCTTCAACGTCGCCTCCATCCTCCTCGGCTGCGCGGCTGGCGCGTTCATGGCCGGCTGGCTGGCCGACAAGTTCGGCCGACGTACGATCCTGATCGTGGCGGCTTTCTGCTTCACCGGCAGCGCCTTCGGTGCCGGCATCGCCCAGAACTCGCTGCAGTTCGTGTTGGTGCGCGTCCTCGGTGGTTTGGCGGTCGGCGCCGCCAGCGTGCTCGCCCCGGCCTACATCAGCGAGGTCGCGCCTGCGAAGTACCGTGGCGCGCTGTCGTCGGTTCAGCAGATCGCCATCATCACCGGTCTGTTCGCGTCCTTCTTGAGCAACTACATCTTGGCCCGCGTCGCGGGCGGCTCGACCGAGATCCTGGCCATGGGCTTCGAGGCGTGGCGCTGGATGTTCTGGGTCATGCTCGTTCCGTCGGTGGTCTTCCTCGTCTCGCTGCTCTTCATCCCCGAGAGCCCGCGCTTTCTGGTCGCGAGCGGAAAGAAGGAGAAGGCGCTGGCCGTGCTCACCCGCCTCATGGGCAGCGACGCGCAGGCAAAGCTCGACGAGATCAGCGCCTCGCTGGTCGCCGACCACCACCGCCCCAAGCTCACCGACATCCTGGATTCGAAGCGCCTGTTCCGCCCGATCGTGTGGGTGGGTATCGGGCTCGCCAGCTTCCAGCAGCTCGTGGGTATCAACGTCGTCTTCTACTACGGCGCCGTGCTGTGGAAGTCGGCCGGATTCAAAGAGAACGATGCTCTGCTCATCAACGTCATCAGCGGCGCGGTCAGCATCGTGGCTTGCTTCATCGCCACGGCGCTCATCGACCGCATCGGTCGCAAGCCGCTCCTGCTCATCGGCTCCATCGGTATGGCCATCACCCTCGGCGTCTTGGCCGCGGTCTTCGGAACGGCGCTCATGAACAACGGCGCGCTAGAGCTGACCGGCAGCAGCGGCCCGATCGCCCTGGTCGCCGCGAACCTCTACGTCATGTTCTTCAACTTCTCGTGGGGCCCGGTCATGTGGGTCATGCTCGGCGAGATGTTCCCCAACCAGATCCGTGGATCGGGGCTGGCGGTCAGCGGCCTTGCCCAGTGGATGGCGAACTTCGGTATCACCATGACCTTCCCGATGCTCCTGGCTGGCGTCGGGCTGGGTGGCGCCTACGGCCTCTACACCCTGTGCGCCATCCTCTCGATCGTCTTCATCCTCAAGTGGGTGCACGAGACGAAGGGCAAAGAGCTCGAAGAGATGAAGGGCTGATCCCGCGCGTAAGGGCCCGGCCAGCGCTCGAGCGGCGCACGGCCGGGCTTCCTCGGGTGGCAGAACCGTCAGTGCGCCTGTAACGCGAACAGAGCATCGAGCATCCACGTAGGGTCGAGCGCGGCGCTTGGGTCCGCGCTTGGCATGCGTGGGCAACTCCGCCCACGCACCCCGGCGGAGGAGGGATCGATGCACGAGAGCGTAGCCACTTCGAACCTGGAACGGGTCCTGAGCGAGACGCGCAAGTTTTCGCCGCCGCCGTGGTCAGGGGGAACGGCAACGCCCTCGATGGATGTCTACCGCCAGCGCTGGGAGCGCTCGTTGGCCGATCCCGAAGGCTTCTGGGGCGATGAGGCCCGCAACCTGGTCTGGGATGAGCCATGGAACCACGTGCTCGAGTGGGAGCCTCCGAACGCCCGCTGGTTCGCCGGCGGGCGATTGAACGCTTCGGTACAGTGCCTTGACCGACACCTCGGCACGCCGACGATGCACAAGGCTGCGTTCATCTGGGTAGGCGAGCCGGGCGACGCGCGCACGCTGACCTACGCGCAAGTGCACAAGGAAGTCGGTCGTCTGGCGGGCGGCCTCGCCAACCTGGGCATTGGCAAGGGCGACCGCGTGGCGATCTACATGCCGATGATCCCCGAATTGCCCATCGCGTGTCTCGCGTGTGCGCGCATCGGTGCGATTCACACCGTGGTCTTTGGCGGATTCTCCGCGGAAGCGCTGCGGGACCGCATCAACGACTGTGGTGCGACGGCCGTGATCACCGCCGACGGCGGTTGGCGTCGAGGCGGACACATCTTGCTCAAGCGGACGGTGGACGAGGCCCTACGGGAAAGCCCGACGGTCAGCCACGTGGTGGTGGCCAAGCGCGGCGGCAGCACGTTCCCCCACCACATGAAGCCTGGCAGGGACATCTACTACGAGGATCTCTGCGCGCAGAGCGGAAAGGTCGCGCCTGCGCAAACCATGGAGTCCGAGGATCCGCTCTTCATCCTCTACACGTCGGGGACGACCGGTAGACCCAAAGGCGTGGTACACACGCATGCGGGCTACCTGCTCCAGACGCAGATGACCACGCGCGAGGTCTTCGACGTTCGAGCCGACGACGTGTACTGGTGCACGGCCGATATCGGCTGGATCACCGGTCACAGTTACGTGGTCTACGGCCCCATGCAACTTGGCGCCACGCAGGTGCTCTACGAAGGCGCGCCCAACTGGCCCGAGCCCGACCGGATGTGGCAGATCGTGGCCGCCGAGGGCGTTTCGATCCTGTACACCGCACCCACGGCGATCCGATCCTTCATGAAGTGGGGCGACGCTTGGCCGAAGCGACACGACCTCTCGTCTTTGCGGCTGCTCGGCTCCGTCGGTGAGCCCATCAATCCGGAGGCGTGGCTTTGGTATCACGAGGTGATCGGCGGCAGGCGCTGCCCGATCGTCGATACCTGGTGGCAGACGGAAACCGGGGCCATCGCCATCTCTCCGCTGCCGGGTGCGGTCACCACCAAGCCGGGCTCTGCTACCGTCCCTTTCTACGGCATCGACGCCGCCGTGCTGGACGACGCCGGCAAGGAGGTTACCTCGGGTGGCGGCCTGCTTGCGCTGAGGCGCCCGTGGCCCGCCATGATGCGCGGGATATGGGGCGACGACGAGCGCTATCGCCAGACCTACTGGGGGCACTGGAACGGGCGGTACTACTTCACGGGCGATGGCGCCATTCGTGACGACGAGGGCTACTTCTGGGTGGTGGGGCGCGTGGACGACGTGGTCAATATCTCCGGTCATCGCATCGGGACCGCCGAGATCGAGAGCCTGTTCGTCGAGCACAAGGCGGTCAGCGAGGCGGCGGTCATCGGGATCAAGCACGACGTCAAGGGCCAGGCCCTGGTCGGGTTCGTGACCTTGCGACAGGGCCTGACTCCGTCGGAGAGCCTGGCCGGTGAGCTGCGCGAGTGGATCGGGCACAGAATCGGAGCGTTCGCCAAGCCCGAGCGCGTGCTGTTCGCGGCCGACCTTCCCAAGACGCGCTCGGGAAAGATCATGCGTCGCCTCTTGCGTGACATCGCCGAAGGTCGCGCCCTGGGCGACGTCACGACGTTGGCGGATCCGACGGCCGTCGCCCAGATCAAGGAGCGCTACGAGGAGGACGGCTGAGCCGTCAACGGGCCAGCTCTTGTGGGCATCGATGGGGGCGACTATGGACGCGAGTAGGTGAGCGTGTACGGACCGTAGCTTCTCATCAGGTTGCCGGTGACCGTGAGCACGGCCAAGCCCGCACCGGGGGGAATGGTGGCGGCGAGGGTCGCTTGTACTCCGCACGACTGATCGTCGTCGGCGCAGCTTGGACTGTCTTCGAGCCGCGGAACCTGAAGGATGAGTGCCGCATCCCACTCGGCCCCGAAGCAGGTCGACGCGATGAACGGGCCACCGAGGTCCGTGGGGCACGTAACCCACCAGTAGCTGTTCTTGGGTCCCGTCATCTCGCAGGTGCGGGTGGTGTCCGTGCCGCTGGTGGCTCCGACCACGGCGGAGTCTCCCGGCAAGAGGATGGCAGGCACGCCGTTGCCGAGCGGTGCTCGCTCGTAACGGAGCTTGAGGGGGCCGCTCTCACCGTTGACGCCACTGACGATGAGGTAGTGGTACCCGTAGGGTAGGATGGCGAACGCTTGCGATTGGCTGGTGCCGCACGCGTCGTCGTTGCAGGCTGCCGTGCCTTCTCCTGGTGGCAGGCCGGGCAGTGGGCAGGTCTTGCTGAAGAAGAGGGCGGTGTTCCAGGTCGTGCCGAACGTGTCTGCGTAGACCAGCTCGTCTCCGTCTGACCGCACCTTGAACACGATGTCTGCGCCGTTGGCGGCGCACGGGAAGTCCACCAGGTGCTCGGCGTCCGTGGTATCGGCCGTCAGCTCGATGTGCGTCGTGTAGGGGATCTCGATGGGTGCAGCGCAGGTGCCGGGCTTTGGCGGCTCGACGGGAAGGTCGGGTTCGTCGGTGGCGTCCCCGGCAGCGTCGCGCTTGCCGTCCGCTTTGGTGTCCCGTTTGACCACATCGTTCTTGCCGTCACTATTGGCAGCGTCGATGGCCCCGGGCTTGGTGTCGCGTGGCGCGCCGGCCTCGCTCCCGGCCGCATCGCGCACACCGGCCTCGCTGACGATGCTGGCATCGTTGGGGGACGATGCCTTCGAGGAGCAGGCCAGGCCTAGGGCAGCCAGCACGACTGGTGCCAATCCGCACAAGTGAAGTCGCATGCAGAGAGCAGCATCGGCCCCATCTTGGACTTTCTTGAGGGCCGGCAAAGCCACGCAGGGGCAACCAAACAAGAAAACGCCGGCCGCGTACTTGCGGCCGGCGTTTTGCGAGAGACTCGACTGCGCTAGGTCAGGTTACTTGAGCTCGCACGTGTTGGTGCCACCTTCTTCGCCATTCGAGAAGAGGATGTCCATGTCCCCCGCACCGCAGTCGACGGCGCCGCCCCTGCCTTCGCTGTTGTCCAGCATGTTGATGCCGGCCGTGCCCGTGTAGCCGTCGGCATCACCCCACAGATTATTGACGCCGCTGCCGCCGTAGACGTAGTCATCGCCTGCACCGCCGCTGACGTTGTCATTGCCGGTGTCGCCGTAGAGCGAGTCGCTGCCGCCCCCGCCGTTGATGACGTCGTCGCCCGGGCCACCGTAGATGATGTTGGCGCCCGAGCTGCCGGTCAGGATGTCCCCTGCCGAGCCACCGCGGACGTTGGTGCAGTTCGTGACGATGTCCTTCTCGCCCTCGACGCCAACCTGGACGGCGCCGGCGAGGTTGCCGAGGTCGACGGTGACTATTTCCGAACGGTCGCTGTAGTCGAGGTAGTTCGACCCGGGCGTTTCGGATGCTGCGGCGAACGTGGTGGTGCAGATGCTCGAGGCGTAGGCACCGGCGCTGGCCACCTCGCAGTTGGGGCCGTCGCCATCGATGACGTCGTTGCCCAGGCCGCCCGCCACGAAGTCGTTGCCATCACCACCGTACAGTGTCTGGACACCGCCACCGCCCAGAAGGCGATCGTTGCCAGGGCCACCGTAGAGCATGTCCCCACCCGACGCCAACGTGCCGATGACCAGGGTGTCGTCTCCAGCCATACCGAACAGCTTGTGGACGATGTTGGTGGATTGGCTCACGTCGATGGTGTCGTTGCCCGAGCCGCCAATGACCGTCTCGATGTCGTCGAAGATGGAGTCCTTCTCGGAGCCCCCGGCATCGCCATCGTTCGCGCCCGGGCCCTCGGCCGGCGTTCCGGTGGAGTCCACGGTGATGTCGAAGCCGCCGCTCTTCCGGGTGACCGCGAAGCCCGACTTGACGGCGATATCGCCGCTGGCCGTAATGGTGACGGTGGCATCGGCGGCGGATGCGCCGACTTCTAGGCCGCTCTCGCCTGGAATTGCGGCGGCAACCGCCGTGGCAACATCGCTGCCGGTGAGGGCGCCCTCAGATTCGCTGAGCTCGACCGCGATCGCACCTTCATTGGCGTTCCAGAGCGAAGTCGCGTCACCATTGCCCACAGTCACTCCGTCTCCAACCTGGGCCAAGAGCGTCGGTGTTTCCTCCGGGGCGTTCCTGGTCTGAACGGAGATCTTCGCATCGGTGTCGGGCTCCAGGACGGTGACATTCGGCACGATGGTCGTGCTGGTCATCGTGGCCGTACCGACGGCCGTGCCGGTCCACGTCGAGGTCTGGTACTTCTTGATGCCCTCGAACACCTTCGTCGCGACAGCGGCCTTGTCATCATCCTCGCCCACCGTGATGACCGCGTTCGTGTTCGTGGCCGTCGAGGTGCCGGTGCTGGTCCGCTCACCGGTTCCGGCCGCGATGGCGAAGTTGAAGGTGACCGTGTTGACACCATCGTTGATGCTAAAGGTGTCGTCGACCTCCAGGTCAGCGGCGCCGTTGGCGGGCGCGGTGATGTCGCCGATGGCATAGCTGCCGGCACGGTGGAACTCGACCACGCTGGTCGTCGCCACGCCGTCGTTGATCTCGAAGCTGTCGTAGTTGCGAATCGCGTCCGAGCCCGGAAGGACGATCTTGGCGGAGGCGGCCGTCGCCACTTCGTCATCACCCAAGGTGACCTTGAGCGCCGCCGATCGGGCACTGTAGTCGACCACGTCGGTGGAGATGTCGGTCTGTACGGAGGTGTTGGTGAGGCTGGTCACCACGGACGTGAAGGTCTGGGTGATCTCCTTGGTGCCCGCGGCCGACACCACGGTGGTCGCCGTCCTCGAGCCGGTCGCCGTGACCTCGCCCGTGGTAGTTCCCGTGGCCGTGAGCGTGAGCGACGCTGTGAAGGTGGCCGTGCTGGTCATGGTTCCCGTGTAGGTCTTGGTTCCTGAGGCCGTGCCGGTACCCAAATACGTGCCGCTCCAAGTGGATGTCGTGGTGGACGTCCTCTCCCCCGTGGTGGTCACGGTGGCCGTGGTGTTGAGCGAGGAGGTCTTACTCACGGTCGCCGACGCCGTGGCGGTTCCCGTGAGGTTGTAAGTCTTGGTTCCGGTCTTGGTCTGCGTGTCGGTCAAGACTTGGTTCGCGCTGGCCGTGGCAGTGGCAGTGTCGGTGGTCGTTCCGACCAACACGACCGCTGCGGTGTCCGTGCCTGTTGCTGTTCCGGTCAGCGTGAGCGTGACGGTGGGATCCGTGCCGCCCGAGATGACGTCGCTGGCGAGCGCGGACGGCTGATGGAAGACGTCGCTGCCGTTCCCGCCGTTGAGGGAGTTCTTGGCGGTGCCGATGGAGGCTGCGCCGCTGGTGAGATGGTCGTTTCCGTCCCCGCCGTGCGCGGTCAGGCTGACGGCTCCATTCAGCGCAACCAGGCTCTCCGGTGCGGTAAGGGCAGTCGCTTGTCCGTCGATGATGTCGTCACCCGGGCCCGCGGTGATGGTGACGTCCGAGACGTTCAACAGTTTCACGTTGGCGAACGTGGGCGCCGCAACTGGCGTGGATGCGCCGGTGGCGAATGCCAGGTAGGAGGTGGTGCCGACCGAGCCGAGGACGAACACGTCCGGGTTGGTGGTGCCCCGGAACATGACCTGGTTGACCCCGGTGCTCTTGAGGTCGACCTCGATGCCAGGCGCCGTGTCATCGCCCGGCGAGAATTGCCCGCTCAGGAAGTCGATGAGGACCTTGTGGCTCTGGGCGCCGGTGTCTGTGACGGGGGCAACGATGCTGATCTTCTTGGTAGACGGAAATGCGCATTGGCCGCCGCCGTCGGCATTGGCATTGACGACGACGTAGTTGTCGGAGGTCCGCTTGTACAGGTAGGCGAACTCACCGCTGGCGACAGTGACTACCACGGGATCGTCCGCGGTATCGCAGGTCGCGTTTAGCAGCGCGAACTGTCCGGACTCTAGCCCCTCGAACCCCCCCGCGTTGAAGTCGATCGGCTTGCCGGGCTCTGTCTGCTGCTGCCCTTGGCAGCCCAGCAGACCTGTCGCTACGAGTCCCAAACCTAACAGTGTCAAGCGGCTCCTCTGTGCGAACATAATGTGACCTCCTTGGATATTGCGGGAGTCCTCCAGGGCACGATATGTGCCATCTGGCCAGCGGGGATCTCCGTTCAATCCCGCACGGGAACGGAGCCGAGCATCTCAGTAGCAATCTTCGGCTCGTCGGTAGGGATCATTAAGTAGGGATTTTGAAAATATAGTTGGTAAGCCGGCGTACAAGGAGCGACGGTCGCGGCCTTCCGGCGTCATCTCGTTGTTCGTGGCGACGGAAATCCGACAGTCGCGGCCAGCAACTGTACTCACTCGCGGGATTCAATACCGGAAAGTGTCTTGGAGATGTCGGAAGACTGTCACTGCGAGGCCACAATCCAATGCGCTGGGTGGCTTGGCGCGAGCGAGCGTCAGGGATCTGACTCGGCAGTGGAGCGTGCCCGCTAGAACGCGACGTGAAGCACGACCGGGCGTCCCGCCTGGTCCTCGACCACGTGCGTGCCCTCGCCCGAGAAGACCGCGCTCCTCGTCGAGCATTGATAGCTCAAGGGCATCGATGCTGCCAGAGGATCGCTCGCGGACGAGACGGAACAGTCCTCGTCGTTTACGGTGTCGACGGTGGGAAACGTCCCGAGTCCCGCGCGTGAGATGAGCTGCGAGGTCCCCTTGTTGATCGGGTAGGAGGCGTCGAGGACGACGATGGTCCCACCTGTGTGGACGAAGGTACCAAGCACGCTGGCCCAACTCTCTCCCAGACCGATCAAGATGCTGTTGGTTGCGACGGTTTGGCTTTGGACCAAGAACACGTCGGCGGACCTGAGGTGCGCCGCCAGGGACTCGCGGCTGTAGGTGGGATCGCCTTGCATGGTCACCCTGCGGCCTTCGGTGCTCGCGACCTGCTCGATGGCCGCGTGGCTGTTGCTGACCGAGCTTTCCGTGGCCACACCGACGTACTCGACGACGAGCACGTCCGCGACGGTCGAGAACAGGATGGCATTCCCGAGCAGGCGATTCATCGCCACGTTGCTGTATCGGAAGTCGTGCCCGATGATGACGAGATGGCCGGAGGTGCTAGCCTTGCAGTCGCCGAACCTGCATGCGCCCGAGACGCACACCTGCCCGCAACCTCCGCAGTGCGAAGGCTCGACGGACGTGTCGACACACCGCCCGTCGCAGAGGGTCTGGTTGGCTGGACACGAGACGCACTGGCCTCCGATGCACGGCAGCGACCCGCAATCGTTTCCGCAAAGCCCGCAATGGGTTTGCGTGGTCTGGAGGTCCACGCAGGTTCCGGCGCACTTCACCTGCTGGTCCGGACACGGTGGTTGGGCTTCTGGCCCGGGCTCGGCCCCGAGGACATCGGGAGGCCCATCCGAGGTGTCGTGGGGCGCGTCTGCGAGAGCCGACGTGTCGGCCGAAGTGGCATCGGAAGCGGCATCCGAGGTTGCATCCGAGGTCTGCTGGGCATCCGCACCATCGATGACCATGGGGCCGGTATCGGCGGTATCACCGCCGCTGTCGGGCTGCTGGCCGGGCGCATCTGCCAGCTGAATGGCATCTGGGACCTCGGGCGCGTACGGCGCGTCGCCGGCGTCTGGGTTGGTGGCAGGCGGCGTGTCCGTGGTGGCCGCCATCGCTGCATCGGAGACGTCTTTCCCTGTCGCATCCCGGGTATCGCTTTGCGCGGCAGGTGCGTCCGGACCGTCGAAGAGCCGTGCATCGCGCTCGGCAGCGTCCCGGGTATCCGGGGATGCGCGGTCGGGCGGGGGATCGGAGGGGATGTCTCGCTTGACGGGGGCGTCGGCGCGGACTGGCTTGTCTGCAGCTCGTCCATCCTTGGCGTCCGCGGCGCCGGCGTAGTCTGCATCGAGGTGTGCGGAGGGGTCGGCGTCGAGCGTCGGGAAGGCGACGCCTGCCTCCGTCACGTTCTCCGAGTCCAGACTGCCCGTGTCAATCCCGCCGTCGATCGCACAGGTGCCACCGGGAACGCAGTGTGAACCGCAGGGTGACTGACCCTCCGCACACTCGACGCCCACCAGGGGCCCGAAGCAGCCGGACAGCCAGAGCACCGACACGCACAGCGAGGCCAGGCCCCATCTCATGGCACCGGGGCCTCGAACGGGTCGCTCGGACCATATGGTGCTCCGCGAGGCATCCTTACTATTGGGTGCTCGCCAGTTCAGACCAAGTTCTTGAGGCTAGGTGTCGGGTCGGGTGTGTAGAATGCCTTCGCCGCCATGGACGATTCCAAGCCCAGCTACACCCAGGAAGAGGTCAACGAGATCCTGAGGCGCGCGCTTGCGCAGGAGGCCAGCCGAGAGTCCGCGTTGAGCCACGACGACTTGGTGGAGATCGCCACGGAGGCGGGGATCGACCGGGCGTCGCTCGACCAAGCGATCGCGGATCTCGCTCAGGAGCATGTGCGCGAGCTGTCCCGCCAAGGCGACGCCGCCGAGATCGCGGCCGAGCGCCAGGTCGAGATGAAGCGCTTTCTGGCTTCGCTCGCCAGCCTGGGCATCCTGAACGTGTTCGTCTATCTGGTCGCCACCAACGTGCTCTCCAGCTCGCTTTGGGTTTGGCCTTTGCTGGGCAGCGGCGCGTTGCTCGCGCTCAAGCTGCGCAACGTGCTGTTCCCTTACGAGAAGATCCTGCGTCGCCGAAAGCGTGAGCGTCGCGAGCGGGAGCGGGAACGCCGAGCAGCGCTGCACGCAGACTGGGGCAAGCGGATTCTCGGAGTCGCGGGGCCCACGCCAGACCCGACGAAGGCGTTCGAGGCGGTCGTACAGAAGGGGGTCTCGGCCTTGCTCGCGATCGCCGAACGCAAACTCGACGAGCACAGGGCGCGGACCAAGGGCCCGCACTAATTCTGCGAGTGGACCTCGGCCGTCGCCGATTGCTTGCAGGTGGGCGCGGCGTCCATGATGGTTCGGGACAGGGAGCGCTGGTGGCTACCCAAGCGGCGCGTGCCCATCCCGCGAAGGCCTTTCAATCCCGCGGAGGCGAGTCCTTGCCCGACGTATGGACTCTCGTCCATCCTCAGCGTTCGGGAGAGCGCCTGGTACAGACTGCCCACGCGATTGGGATAGTACCGGGCGGGACCGCGGTCGATGAAGCGCATGCCGTGGTTGTAGTGAGCCCAGAAGGCGTGATCCGAGTGCGTGCAGTGGACGAGTCTGCTCCTCGTGCGCATGACTCCATCGCTCCCGCGTGCGATGGTCTTGCGCTCTTCGACTCCGCCGGAGTCGCGCCAGTACGCGAGCTGCCGTGCCGCGAGCGTGATGTTCGTCATGGGCTCGACCACCTGCGACCAGGTCATGCCGCGCAGATCGCCGTTTCTGCAACGGCCGTGCTTGTCGATCACGCAGCGAAGCCCCATGAGCCCTCCATCCTTGGCGTAGAGGGTTCCCTGCTTCAGGGTGATGCGGACGGCACCTTCGTTCATCGTGCTCTCGTTGATCATGATCGCGACGAGGAGGAGCGGCGGTAACTGATGCTTGCGCGAGGACTCGAGCACCGTACGCGCGATTGCCTCGCAGAACTCCGGCGTCCACGCGGGCGTGCGCCATCGAATGCGCTGCTTGATCGCACAGATCGCGGATGCAAGACACTCCTCTGTCGAATCGACGTTGGCCGACTCCGTTCCGGGATTCTCCGCTCTCGGACTGTCAGCGATCGGCAACGCACCCAACAGTGACCGGGGTGTGGCCGCAACCATGGAATCGCCGAGAGAATGACTCGCCTGCGCTCCCGGGCCGAGGGCCCAAAGCGCACAGGTCGAAGTCGCAGCCCAGGTGACGAGAGACGCTATCAACGATGTACGACGCATGGTTCGCGAGCTGTGCAAGCGGCATGCTGGGGTGCCCGCGGGACGGCGCGGTGTCCTTGCCTCGGGGAAGTCGCGCGGTTGCATTGTCGACGACGCCCATGCACGGCACAGGGGGCGTAACTCGGCCGTCACCCGCATTCGAGCCGGGTAACCGAACCGCTGGCTCGTCGATGTTCGCCAATGGCTCGAAGCTCGCTCGGCGTCAGCGGCTGGGCGGCTCGACGTGCACGGTCTCTGGCTTCTCCGGCGGCGGCCGGGTCTGCTCTTGTTCCTCGGTGGGGCGCCTCTCGCGCTCGACGGCGGCGACCGGCACGCGCGTGCGTGTGCGTGCCGATTCGTAGATTGCCTCGACCACGCGGATGTCAGCCAGACCTTCCTTGCCAGAAGGCTCCGGAACGTGGTCCCTCAGCACACAATCCGCGAAGTAGACCAACTCGGGCGCGACCTGGTCTCTCTCGGCAAACGTCTCGGCGTACGTCTCTCCATGGGCATCCGTGACCTCCCGCCGCAGATCCGACGAGTGCTGGTATGCCGGATCCATGCGGATCTTGCCCTGCGTACAGACCACGTCATAGAAGCTCTCCTTCGCGGCCCCAAAGCCGCAAGAGAACGTCGCGAGGCGGTCCTCGGGAAACGTCATGACGACGCCCATCTGTTCCTCGACTTCGCGAAACCGCTCGTCTGACTTCTTCGTGGTGGCGACGGCCATGACGTCGATGGGCTCGGCCCGAAACAGGTACCTGGCTGCATTGATACAGTACACGCCGATGTCGTAGACCGGACCGCCGCCTCGCTCGGCCGATATGCGTATCCCGCCCGACACCTGCTGCGAGAACGCCGAGACGAAGTAGCGCGGGTCTCCCAGCTGGCCACTGTCGAGCAGCTCGATGGTCGAGAGGTTGCCCTGCTCGAAGTGCAGGCGATAGGCAATCATGAGCTTCACGCGTGCCTCATCGCACGCGGCGATCATTTGCTCGCACTCGGCGCTGGTGACGGCCATCGGCTTCTCACACAGGACATGTACACGCGCCGCCGCGGCCCGAACCGTATAGTCGCAGTGCATGTCGTTGGGGAGCGCGATGTACACGGCGTCCACCGCGCCGCTGCGAAGGAAGGCGTCGTACTCTTCGTAGGGCAGGGCGGACTTCACGCCGTAGGTCTCCTTCAGCTCTCTCAGCTTGGTGGCGTCGTTCGAGAACAGGGCGACGAGCTCACAGTTATCTGCGTTCGCAAACGCAGGAAGGATCGCGGTCTGCGCGAAGTGTCCTTGGCCCACCACCGCGAAACGTACTCTTCTATTGTCCAGATCGCTGTCTGTCATGCTGACTCCGACTGAGATAGTCCCAAGTGTCGGAAGCACCGGGTGCAACGCGTGTGCCAAGCGCGTCCTGGACATCACGGGGGCGTGAAGCGGTAGACCCAAGTCTCTGCCGTACGCTGGTCGTCGAAGGAGAGCTCGGCCCGAAGCTCGGCCACTTTTACGTCCTGCGGATCGAAGAGGAAGCTCAACCGGACGCCGCCTAGCAGTGGATTGTCGCTCACCACCACGTCGGCGACCTTACCTGCGGTGGATGTCACCTTGGCTATCGGCAGCTTGGGTGGCTGGCGCGGCACCGGCGCTGGAAAGGCATAGTCGATGACGAATCTGCGGATCGGTGTCGGCGCCTTGACGTCTGCGCGCCCTCGCCTGGTCGCGACCACGCGGGCTCGCGACGTCGTTCGTGTCGGCGCCTCGTCTGCCCAGGATAGTCGGTAGGCAAGGCGGTACTCCTTGCCGGCGGGGATGGGGTCCTTGGGGCGCCAGAACGCCACGATGTTGTCGTGAATCTCGGCGTCGCTCGGGATCTCGGTGAGCACCACGGCTCCCTCGCCCCAGGGCCCGGAGGGCTCGGCCCAGAGGCTTGGCCGGCGCTCGTACGTGGCCTCGAAGTCCTGGTAGTCCGCTGCGCTACGGTTGCGTTGCAGAAGCCCGAAGCCCCGAGGATTGTCATCGAGGAATGCGCTCACTTCGAGCTGCTTGGGGTTGGACAGCGGCCGCCAGAGGTGCTCGTCGCGCCCATTGATCATGAGAAGGCCGTCGGAGTCGTGCACTTCGGGCCGATAGTCGTCAGCGGATTCGCGCCCGTTCGCGGAGAAGAGGAACATGCTGGTCATGGGCGCAAGCCCCACCTTCGTGAGCTCGGTGCGGGGGAAGAGCACCAACGCGACGTCGATGGTGGTGGTGATGCCGGGATGAATGCGAAAGGTGTAGGCGCCACTGACGCTGGGGCTGTCGAGCAACGCGTGCACGCGTAGCTGCTTGCTGATTCGCGTGGGCTCTTCGATCCAAAAGGCGCGGAAGGAGGGAAACTCTTCACCCTCGGGCTCGGCAGTCTTGTTCGCGAGTCCCCTCGCGGAGAGCCCGTAGGCCTCTCTCGCTGCGACGGCTCGGAAGTAGCTGGCGCCCTGAAAGACGGCGATCTCGTCGAACACCGTGGACCGGTTGATCGGCGAAAGGACGCGGAAGCCCGAGAAGCCGATGTCCTCGGTGGGCAAGGGACCTTTGATGAGCTCGCCGGCGATGAACTGACTCGGGCTGTAGGGCAGGTGCCGTGCGATGCCATGGCTGACCAGGGCTATCTCGACCGGGTCTGCGAAGAGAAACCCTCGGGACATGACCTGCACGCGAAACGGCGTCTTGTCGTGGAGCCACAGCGTGGCATCCGGGTTCGAGCGGAGGTCGCGATACGCGTCGTAGTCCGCTTTCGCGAGCACCTCGGGGAGGGGGGCGTTCGGGGCCGCATAAGGCCTGCTGGCGAGATCCCGCGCCAGCTTGGTAACGGTGTCCGATGCGAAGGCTCCGTCGCGCGCGTACATCGGATCGGCGTTGGTCGGAGCGGCTACGAGAGCTAGGCAAAGGCCGGCCGCGGCGCAGGCCGCGCTGAGCAGAGAGGGTCGGTTGTGCCGCATGTTCATGCGGCGCCACCCTGCAATTTATCGACCAGCCGCTTCCGCCTGGGACGTGACGTCCAACCAGCCGCCGGCAAAACCGGCACGGGCCAGCCCCGTTCGGATGTACTCGCTGGACCTGGTGAGTCGCCAAACGTGGTCGCTGCGATAGTTCTCGATCATCAGAAGAATGGGCCCCTGGTCGATCGCGACGTAGTCGTCGCTGAACCACCCTTGGGTGTTTCCCGCCGAGAAGGACAGGTTGAAGGCGTCCTTGAAACCGTACTTTCCGTACAATCGTTCCCCGAACTGGGCCTGAAAATGGGCGAGCGTCGGGATGGTCAGCTCGGGGGCGAAGGGGACCGAGCCACCCGCCGCGGTGACGGCGATGGTTCCATCGTCGCGATTGTCCGGGCCCGCGCCGCGCGCCCAGTACGAACGGAACGGACCGGCCGGGGAGTCGCCGGGTCCGTCAGAAGCCGTAAGACCCCAGACCTTGGCGTCGTAGCCCGCCCACTTGGCCGGGTTGGCGACACAGTACGCGCGATTGGCGTAGGTCGCCCGAGTCGAGTTGATGAAGTAGTCGATGCCCTTCCCGCGCATGTACGCGTCCTGAATCTTGCGGAAGTCGATCCACACGTGGGAGTACTGGTGTCCGAACAAGGGATCGAAGGCAACGCGTGGGAATCCGTCGCTGTCGTCCCAGCGGTAGGTCTCGGTCCACGCGGGCCAGGCCTCAGTCGGGATGGGATGCGTGGGCGACCCGAGCGCCAGGATGTAGAGGATCATGGCTTCGTTGTAGCCTTGCCAGTCGTATTCCAGGGGCCCCTGCTCGGGCGTCCAGCCCATGCTGAGCAGCGGCGGCTTGGCGCGCGAGGTGGCCCACGCCCAATCCACGCGCCGGTAGAGCTCGTCGGCGAGATAACGAATGGCCGCCTCGTCCTTCGATCGGCCAACGAAGAAGCCCTGGCTGGACAGCACGCCGGCCATCAACAAGGCCGTGTCGACCGTGGACAGCTCCGAGCTCGAGGCGCGCGCGGCTGTCTTGGAGTCGACGAAGTGGTAGTAGAAGCCCTTGTAGCCGGAGCTGCCCCGGGGCTCGGGGCCTTGGCGCGCCCGCCACAGCGTGCGCAGGGTGGCCAGCGTGCGGGCGGCTGCTTCTTTGCGAGAGACCCACCCGTTCTGGGCCGCGACCGTATACGAGGTCAACGCAAACCCCACGGCCGCGATGCTGGACACCCCGGACTGGCTGAGGCGGTCCGGGGTCAATCCGGTGGCTGACGGTGTGACGTCCCAGAAGAAGTTGAAAGTGTCACGCTCGAGCTTGTCGAGAAACGTCTGTTGCTCTGTCGAAACGGTGAAGCCGTCTGGCTTGAGCAGGGAAGGGACATCCTCGGCGCGAGCCGACAGCGGCGAGGACACGAGCAACACCCATGACGCCAGCGCGAGGAGGAGGCGGCGAGCGCCTCGCACGCCTCTGCTGTACCGATGTCGCAACGACGAGACCACGTCTCTTCTGTAAATGCGTGGGTCGAGTCATTCAAGCGCAATCGTGGTGCGCCGGTTACCGACGCGGCGGAGCTATTTCGTAATCTCCACGGTCACTGGGGTTCCGCTGGCAGAGCTATCGGCCACCCAGATTTGCAGCTTGGCCGGCTCTACTTCACGTCGCATGTCGATGTCCCAGAACGACAGCTCGTCGCGGCCCAAGCGAAACTGCACGTGCTTGCTGGCGCCGGCCACGAGCGGGACCCGCTCGAACCCCGTGAGCTCGCGCACCGGCCGGGCCACGCTGGTGCCTGTGAGCCGTATGTAGCACTGGGCGATGGTGGTTCCGTCGCGTGACCCGGTGTTGGACACCTGCGCGGCAACCGTGAGCCCCGCGCCGGCACGCAGCGCCGCCGCGCTGACCCGTGCAGTATCGACGGTGGTCTGCCCGTAAGAGAAAGTCGTGTACGACAGACCGTGTCCGAACGGGAAGAGCGGCGTATTGGCCTCGTCGATGTAGCGACTGGTGAAGCGGCCTGGCGGCTGGCCTTCGACTGGCGACACCGGCCTGCCCGTGGACAGAGCGTTGTAGTACAGAGGCTCTTGTCCGACGGAACGAGGAAAGGTGACGGTCAGATGACCCGAGGGATTGACCTCGCCGAAGAGCATACGAACGAGGGCCGGTCCGGCCTCGACCCCGGGGAACCACGCCTGGACGATGGCGGGCACGTTCTGTGCGGCCCAACGAACGGTGAGTGGCCGTCCGCTGAAGAGCAGCAGAACCAGCGGCTTACCCGTGGCGTGCAGTCGCTCGAGCAACTCCTCTTCGGCGGCGGATAGATCCAGGTACGCCCGTGACGCCCCTTCGCCGGTCCATTGTCCCTCCTCGCCGAGCGCCACCAGCAGTACGTGCGAGCGCTTGGCCACCGCGATGGCCTCTCGCAGGCTCTTCCTGTCGCCGGGCATCTTGTTGCCCGGGGCATAGAGCACGGACATGCGTTCGCGCTTGGCGCGTTCTTCCAGGGCGGCCCGCAGGGTGACGACGTCCTCCGCGCGGCCACGGCCGCTCCATGGGCCGAGCATGTCGACGGCCGCATCCGCGCGTGGGCCGACGAGCCCGATGCGCAAGCCCGCCTTGGCTGATAGCGGAAGCAGAGGGGTATCGCCATGCTTCTCGTTCTTGAGCAGCACGAGGGACTCCTCGGCGGCACGACGGGCGAGCAAACGGGATTCTTCCGGTAAGGCCGGCTCGCGCCGCACCTCGGGCGGGTAGGGGCGCTCGAACAGTCCCAGCTCCACCTTCTTGCGAAGCACCCTCCTCACCGCGTCGTCGAGTCGCGTGGTGGGGACCGAGCCCGCGCGGACCAGCCGGGGCAAATGCTCCAAGTAGAGCCCGCTCCCCATGTCCATGTCCACGCCCGCCAGAAACGCCTTCGCGGCTGCATCGGCTCCGTCGCGCGCGGTACCGTGGGCGATGAGCTCTTCGATGGACGTCCAGTCACTGACCACGAAGCCCTGGAATCCCCATTCCGCGCGCAGGATCTTGTCGAGTGTGAACGGGTTCGCGCTGGTCGGGATTCCGCCCAGCGCATTGAAGGCCGCCATGACGGTGGCGACGTCGCTTCTCGACGATGCCTCGAAGGGAGGCAGGTAGATCTGTCTCAGCGTGCGGTCCGAGACCTCCGTGGTGTTGTACTCGCGGCCGGCCTCGGCGGCACCGTAGGCGACGAAGTGCTTGGCGCAGGCCAGAACCGAGCTGGGATCGTCGAGCCGCTTGCCCTGGTAGCCACGGACGTAAGCCTGCGCCACCAGCGCTCCCAGATACGGATCCTCGCCGGCCCCCTCGGCGATGCGGCCCCAACGTGCGTCGCGGGCCACGTCCACCATCGGCGAGAACGTCCAGCGGATCCCGTCGGCGGCGGCCTCCGACGCGGCCACACGCGCGGTCTGCTCGAGCAGAGGCAAATCCCAACTGGCTGCCAGGCCGAGGTTGACCGGGAAGATGGTCCGATAGCCGTGGATGACGTCGAAGCCGAAGAGCAACGGGATGTGCAGGCGGGAATCCTCGACGGCGATCTTCTGATACGCGGCGATGGCAGCCGGCTCCACCACGTTGAGGAAGCTGCCGACCTGACCCGCAGCCACCATGGTCGCGAACGGCCGCCGCTCCGCCTCCGGCCCCGTCGCCTCGCCGGCCGAGAACTGCGTCAGTTGGCCGGCCTTCTCCTCCAGGGACATCTGGCGCAAGAGGGCCTCGACTCGCTGGTCGATCACGACGGGCGGGTGGGGAGCGACTTGAGCGCTGACGGTCATCGGCAGAAGCCACAACAATAGATTCATCCCGATTGCTGGCAAGTCCGTTGCAACAACCGGGCGCAGCCAAGATGGGAGACCAGGAGAGATGTGGCGTTGCGTTCATGGGGCGACCGGCCGGCAGCGTCGTGGAAATCGGCGGTCATGGTGGCGACCTTTGCCTCGGCTGTGTCCCGCCCGAGCACCCCGGCGCGATGCCGGTGCAGTCGCTGACCGCCCCGGCGGCAAAGGTCCGCCGTGGCCCGGTGACCGCGAGGTCCTGGTTTGCGGTCGCCGTTCGGCGCTGGCTGGTGTTCGGCGGGGCCGCCCTCATCGCCGCGCTGCTGGTCAACGAGATGCGCCTCGTGTTGCGGGTGAGCGGCTTGACGCCGCTCGAGATCGTCGTGCTGGTGCTGTTCAGCTTCAACACGGCGTGGATTTCCCTTCCCGCCGTTACGGCCGCGGTCGGATGGGTGCGGCTGGCGTTACCTCGCAGGCCACGGCGAAACGAACGCGAGCCATTGTCCACGAGGACGGCGCTCCTGATGCCGCTTTACAACGAGGACCCGGCCCGCGCCGGCGCCGCCCTCGAGGCGATGGCCTCGGAGCTTCGGGCACAACGCGAATCACGGTCGTTCGACATCTTCATCCTGAGCGATTCGACCGATGGCGACATCGCGCTCGCCGAGGAAGAAGTCTTCGCCCTGCTACGGCAGAGGATCGGGGCCGCGATCTCGGTCTACTACCGTCGTCGCGTGCGCAATACCGCGCACAAATCAGGGAACATCGGTGAGTTCTGCACCCGCTGGGGTGCCAGCTACGACCACTTCTTGGTCCTCGACGCCGACAGCTTGATGGATGGCGCGACCATCGTCGAGCTGGCGCGGCGGATGGAGCGGGACGAGGGCGCCGGGATGATCCAGACCGTCCCGCGTCTACACGAGGGGCAGACGCCCATCGCGATGCTGCAGCAGTTCGCCGCTGGGGTCTATGGGCCGGTGTTGTCGTCCGGGCTCGCCTGGTGGGCCGCCGACGACGGAAACTACTGGGGACACAACGCGATCATCCGTTGCAAGGCGTTCATGGCGTCGGCGGGCCTGCCCAAGCTGCCCGGCAAGCCGCCACTCGGCGGGCACATCCTAAGTCACGACTTCGTCGAGGCCGCGCTGCTTCGGCGGGCAGGCTGGAAGGTGACCATCGCCGATGACTTGCAGGGATCGTACGAGTCGAGCCCATCCACCTTGATCGATCTTTCCTTGCGCGATCGGCGCTGGTGCCAGGGCAACCTTCAGCACGCGCGCATTCTGTTCGGCAAGGGGCTTGGTTGGGTGAGCAGGTTCCACCTGCTTACCGGCATGTTCACCTTTCTCTCGTCACCGCTGTGGTTGCTCTTCATCGTGGCGACCTTGGCGCTCGGCGTGCAGAACGAGTTCTCGAGGCCCGAGTACTTCTCGCGCGGCTACTCGTTGTTTCCGCTGTGGCCGAATCTCGATCCCGTGCGCGCCCTTCGCCTGTTCCTGGTGACGCTGGGGATTCTGCTGGTGCCCAAGTTCCTCGGGCTGCTCCACTTCGTCGGTCGCGCCCGTCGTCTGCGCGGCGCTGGCCCCATGTTGCCCTTCAGCATCGCGGTGGAGATCGGGGGCTCGGCGTTGTTGGCGCCAGTCCTGATGCTCATGCACTGCGGTTTCGTGATGGCGGTGCTCGGCGGGCGTGACAGCGGGTGGAAGCCACAGCGTCGGGGCGACAACGGCCTGCCGCTCTCTGAGATCGCGTACCGTCATCGTTGGCACGTGCTCATCGGCGCGGGGTTGGCGGTGGCGGCCAAGTCGATCTCCCCCGAGATGCTCGCGTGGATCGCGCCCGCGGTCTTGGGCATGGCCTTGGCCATCCCCATCTCGGCGATGACCGGATCGTCTGCCGTGGGATGGTGGCTGCGCACGATGGCGTTGCTACGAACCCCACTCGAAGTCGAGCGGGCGCCCGTGCGCCAGAAGATGGAGGAGACGCTGCCCACCTACCGCCGGGCGGTCGAGGCCACCCCGGATCTGGCCGCCATGGTTCGTGACGGCGAGATGCTGCGGCGGCACCTGGCCATGCTCGATCGCACCTCTACGCGATTCCAAGAGCCCATCGACGCGGTGGAGGCGATCGCAGATCTGAAGGTGCGCGCGGCGCAAAACGTCGAGGACGCCGTGTCCCATCTGACCGTCGAAGAGCGTGCGTTCGTGCAGTCCGCGCCGGATCTGTTGCTGCAGCTCGCGGAGCTACCCCGCCGCGCTCATCACCCGGACCCTTGAGACTCAGTACCGCTTGGTCCAGAACAGATCGAGCGAGCCAGTCTTGGCGTCGCCATACTCGCCCTGGAAGCTCCAACGGGATCCCAGCGCGTACTCGAAGTGGACCGCGTTGCGGTTTTGCAGGCGCGTCGGGTCCGCGCCGACGCGTCCCACATAGCCGACGTAGAGGTCGGACGTCACGTACTTGCCGGCTTCAACCCGCGCCGATCCCGCCGTCGCCCCGGTCTGAATCGTCAGCACATCGAGCGGGAGTCTGCTGCCGGCCAGGGTCTGCAGCTGGCTGGCGAGCAGGCCGCCAAGCAGCGATCCAGCTTGGTCCGCCGGTGTGGACGGGGTCGATGAGCGACTCCCAAAGCCGAGCCTCCCTGTCAGGACCAACGTATAGAGCTGCGATTCGGTCAGGTCCGGGCGGCCGGGCGCGGTCAGCTCGGTCTCCAAATGGTCAGGAGAGCCTTGGATAGTCGCCACCACGGTCACGTCGTTCTCCGCATTGAAGTGCTCGGCCGTCACGTCGAGGGCGGGCCGGTCAGGCGGACCGGAGAAGCGAAGCGTGGAGCTCTCCTTCAAGTCGAAGCGGCTGCCCAGGACCTCCACGTAACCGCGCTTGACCACGACTTGACCGTAGACGCGGACCTGGTCGGCCAACTCGACACGAAAGCCGGGTTCGAGTCCAATCTCGAGATTGGCGTCTTTGCCCGCGAGCCAAACGTCGCGTGGAGCATCGAGCAGCAACACGATGGTGGCGCCCTCCGGCTTCGTGGGCGGAGGCTGCCCTTCGGGCTCGAGTGGCTCGTGCGCGAGCGCGGCGTTGACCTGGGCCAGCTTGCGCGCTTGTTCTTCGTCGATGGGGCGTCCGTCCTCGACCAGAATGACGTCGTCGGGTTGCGAGAGGTCCTGCAGGCGCTTGCGTTTGGCGTCGCTGAGCCTGACGTGGGAGGAGCCTATCTCGATGTGCGATCGTACCTGCCCGCTATCGATCCGTGCCCTCGCCTTGGCGTCGAGCGAGATGGACGCGAGCGATTGTCCCTGCACGTAGATCGGCAACTTGTCGAGGTCGATCTGGGAGGTGATGTCGTAGCCTCGGTCGCGATGGGTCGCGGACATGGTGAGCTTGGCGTGGCCAGAGCCACTGTCCGCACGGAGCTCTTCGATGGACAGCCGGTCGCGGTCGCCGCGAACCAGCAGGTGGATGTTCTCGTAGTCGCCGATGCCTACCATGGCCAGCCGACCGTTCTTCCACTCGAGCTGTCCCACCGGGCGGGGATCCGCAAGCGTGCCCGAGACCTCCATGTTGGCGTCGATCCTTCCCTCGACGGTGCGAAGGGTGGGCGACAGGCCAGACAGCGCCGCCAAGTCGAACTGGGCGGCCTGCAAGCTGGCGGAGATGGGCAAGTCCCGAGCCGGCGGCGGGTCGAGAACGGCCGGGTAGCCCAGGTCGGCGGGAAGAGAAGCGGTCGCGAGCAGCCGACCGCCGTCGGTCGACACCAGGCTGACGTGACCTTCGAGCAGGCCATCGCGGTAGTCGAGCAGCGCGGCCGCGGCACCTACAGGCTTGTCGTCGAGACGGACATCCGGAGTCTTGGCCATGACTCGCGCACTTGGGCGACGGGGTGTGCCGGTGAGCTCGAGCTGGGCGCCGAGGTGACCACGTAGCACGCGCGGCCGGCCGAGCCGGGACACCACACCGACGTGTTGCCACGCCAGTGGCCCGAGGGTTGCCCGCAGCTCGACGGGTGTATCGGCGAGCCGAGCTGGGTGGGCGAGCTGCGCGAGCGGCGCATGAAGGCTGGCGGTGGCAGTGAGCAGATTCGCTCGCCTGCGCGTGATCCCGAGATCGGCGTGCACCTCGCGGCCGCGCAAGGCGACGTGCGCCCTTCCGTCGGTGGGCGGCAGGCCTGGACCGGCCAATCCGACGATATCGACGGCGATGTCGCCTTCACCGCTGGAGGCGTTGCCAGCGAGACGGGCTGACACCGAGGCCGCGCCGCCCTCGACGCCTGGGCGACCTAGTAGCCGAGCCAGCGTGGGCAAATCGAGGCGTTCGGCTCGGAGCTCGGCGAGAACGGGCAGCGTGGCGAGCTCGCTCGCGAGGTCTTGGCCAGCGAAGAGGGGAGGTAGTCGCCGTTCACCGCGAAGGTTCAAGGTGACCGGGCCGATGCCCTGGGTAGCGGTGCCGAGCGCCAGCGTTCCGACCGGGCCAGCGTCGCTCGTGGTGTCGAGCGCGAGTCGCAGATCGCCTATCGGCGTGTCTTGCCAGCGAAGGCCCGCGACGCCAAGGTCCACCACGACATCGGGGCGCTCTGCGGTTCCGCGCACGCTGACCGTCGCGGAGCCGGTTCCCGACAGGCCGGGCTGCGCCCGAGACAGCGCCGACATCACGCTATCGAGGTCGATCGCCGACACGTTGAAGTCGGCCGAGATCGTCGAGGTGGGGCGCGGCGGCCAGCGAATGGGCAAGCTCATCTGCCCTTGCGCTCGGGCGCCGAGGGCGCTCGCCGTGAACCTAGCCTTGGCGCGCTCGCCATCGAGCTCGGCGTCGACCGTGGAATCGATGCGATCGACCGCTCCGATGCGACCTTGGGCCAGGCGCACGCTGGCAGTGGCCGACCGAGAGCGGGCCGACTGCCGCAGGTCGAGGTCGACGCTCACCTGTCCCGCCACACGGGGAAGTGGCAGCAGTCGACGCGGCAGGCGGGACAAATCGAGCCGCGCCAGCGAAGCGCGGACGCTCAGCTCATGCGGCCGCTTGTCGAAGTCGAGGCGTAGGGCCTGGTCACCGGATGCAAGGGAAAGGTTGCCAAGCTCGATCCTGGATCCCGCGACACTGAGCGCGGCGTTTCGTTGCAGGGTCCAGCTCGCGCGTGGGAGCGAAAGCCGGGCGTGCGAGATCGTCAGCCGAGCGTGGTTCGAAGACCAGCGCCCACCGAACGACAGCGCGACGTGCTCCGGCTGTGCGAGGCCGACTCGCAGCCGAAAGGCCGGGCCCGTGCCCTGCGCTAGAACCTCGATCCCACGGAGGTGCCGTTGACCCACACGCGCTTCGGGCACCCGAAGCGTCAGGTCGGCCGCGAACGGATTGCCTGCGTCGGGGAGGCGAAGATCGAGCGCGGCGCGAGGCACGGCGATGTCGTTCCAGACCATCCTGTCCAGTCGGCCGGCGATTCGGACGGAGGGTCTGGCTGGAGAGCCGGAGACCGCGAAAGCGAGCCGACCGCCTCCCTGAGCAGGCGAGTCACCGGTGGATCGCGAGAGACTCTGCAGTAGGCTGCCCAGGTCGCTCAGCGCGACGGAGCCTCGCACGTCCAAAGCAGACGAGGTTGCCGAGCCCTCGGCAGTCA
>CAZYFU010000007.1:0-7552 GCA_964647025.1 uncultured Myxococcales bacterium
GTCTCGCCCTACAACATCAACTCGATCCTGAACCCCATCCTGGTGCAGGTCATGGCGATGGGCTACTTCCACAGCTTCTATCGCGGCAAGCCCGTGGTGAAGAAGGGCGGGGCGGTGATCATCACGCACCCCTGCCATGACGAGTTCGACCACAAGTTCCACCCGAGCTACATCGAGTTCTTCAACCGCTTGCTGCCCGAGACCCGGGACGCGCACAAGCTGATGCACAAGTATCAGGACGAGTTCGCGCACAACCCGAGCTACATCGAGATGTACCGGCGCGGAAACGCGTACCACGGCGCGCACCCGTTCTTCATGTGGAACTGGGGCGAGGGCGGCCGCAACCACGTGGGCAAGCTCATCGTGGCCGGCGCGAAGAACGCGCACGTGCCCGCCCGCATGGGGTGGGACCGGGCCGACTCGCTCACCGAGGCCATCTCCATCGCGCGTAGCTTCGTGGGGCCGTCGGCGTCCATCACGCTGATGAAGTGGCCGCCCATCGTCATGGCGGACGTCGAGTAACGCCGGCCATGAGCGGAAGTACGGCCAACAACTCCCTACTGTCGGTGCGCGAGATCTACCGCGGCCGCCACGTCTTCGTCCTGGGCTCGACGGGATTTTTGGGCAAGGTCCTGCTCAGCATGCTGCTGCGCAACTTCCCGGACGTGGGGCGCGCGTACGTCATGGTCCGGCGTGGAACCGGCACCACCAGCGAGGCGCGCTTCTGGAGCCACGTCGTCCCGTCGCACACCTTCGATCCGCTGCGCGAGCAGCACGGCGACGGCCTCGAAGCCTTCTTGCGGGACAAGGTGCGGGTGGTCGACGGTGACATCACCGAGACCAACCTGGGCCTCTCCGAGGAAGACGCCGCGCGGGTGGCGGGCGACATCGACGTCATCATCAACTCGTCGGGCAAGGTGACCTTCAATCCCCCGCTGGAAATGGCGTTGCGCACCAACGTCTCCGGCACGAAGAACGTCATCGCGTTCGCCAAGCGCATGAAGCGCCCGGCGCTGATTCACACCAGCACCTGCTTCGTCGCCGGCAACCGCAGCGGCGAGATCTGGGAGAACGAGCCGCTCGACGGATACTTCCCGCGCTGGCGCGAGCTTCCTGCCACGCGCTTCAACGTCGAACAGGAGATCGCCGACTGTGCCCGTATCGCCGCCGAGGTCAGGGCCCAGGCCGACGACGCCACGGTGGTCGCGAAGCTGCGGCAGAAGGCGCGCGACTTCTTGCGCGACGCCAACCGCGACCCCGATGACGAAGGGTCGCTCAAGATGGGGCTGGCCCGCGAGCGGAAGGACTGGATCCGCACCGAGCTGACCAACCGAGGCATGGACCGCGCCAGGGAGTGGGGCTGGCCCAACATCTACACGTACACCAAGAGCATCGGTGATCAGCTGGTGGCGCGCGAGACCAGCATCGTCCGCTCCATCGTTCGTCCGGCCATCGTGGAGAGCTCGCTGGCCTATCCGCTGCGTGGATGGAACGAGGGCTTCACCACGTCGGCCCCGCTGGTGTACTTGGCGCTCAAGGGACAGAACAAGCTGCCCGTGTCCGAGTCGCTGATCCTGGACATGGTGCCGGTGGATTACATCGCGGGCGGCATGCTGATGGTGGCTGCGCAGGCGTGCGTGGAAGAGCCGAAGCTCGTGCACCAGCTGGCCAGCGGCGATCTCAATCCGTCGCGCATCGGCCGCGTGACCACGCTGACCGGCCTTTACAAGCGCAAGCGGTTCCAGGACAAGGAGACCGGAAACAAGTTCCTGAACGAGCTGGCCGCGCGCATGGAGTTCCGGCCCGTCAGCTACGACGAGTACGACAAGACCTCCCTGCCGCTGGTCAGCCGCGTGACCGAGCGGGTGTCGGACGCGCTCGACAAGGTTCGCCCGAAGTGGGGTGGGGGACGCTTCGCCCACTGGGTGGACCAGGTCAAGAAGAAGGTCGACGACGTCAAGCGCATCACCAAGGACGCCAGCCGCGACATCGATCTGTTCAAGCCGTTCATCCTGGAGAACGAGTACGTCCTGCGCTCCGACAACATCCGCGCGCTCCGCGACCGCCTGCCGCCCGAAGAACGTCACCTCGCGCCTTGGTCGCCCGAGACCATCGACTGGTACGACTACTTCATGAACATCCACTTCCCGGCGCTGCAGAAGTGGGTGCTGCCCGAGCTCGACGAGACCTACGCGCCCAAGCCGAAGAGCGTCTACGCGTACCGCGACCTGCTCGAGCTCTTCGACACCACCACCAAGCTGCACCGGACTCGCCCGGCGTTGCGCATGGAGCGCGGGGGCCGGCAGGAATCGTACAGCTACGGCGACCTGCGCGAGCTCGCCGAGCGAGCCGGCGCCTTCCTTGTCGGTCAGGACGTCAAGCCCGGTGACCGGGTGGTCCTCTTCGCCAAGAACTCGCCGGAGTGGCCCATGTGCTACTTCGGCATCTTGAAGGCAGGCGCCACCGCGGTACCGGTCGCGCACGACTCGACTTCGGCCGAGGTCGTGAACCTCGCGCGCGCTGCCGGCGCCGTGGGGATCATCCTCGGCGAGGATCTGCTCGAGAAGCGACCGAGCCTGCGCCGCGAGCTGGCCGAGGCCGGGTTGCCGGCGCGGCTGTGGACGTTCGCCGAGGTCTTCGAGCTGATCGACCAGGCGCTCGAGGACGAGCGCAAGCGCTCGCTCGTCGCCAAGCAGCCAGCCGACAACCTGGCATCGCTCATCTTCACCTCCGGCACCACCGGCAACCCGAAGGGGGTGATGCTGACCCACCGCAACCTCACCTTCATGGTGGCCGAGCTGTCGCGCATCTTCGAGCTCGGCACCTCGGACTGCATGATGTCGGTGCTGCCCCTGCACCACACCCTCGAGTTCTCGGCCGGTCTGCTCGTGCCGCTGGCGCACGGGGCGCGCGTCACCTACTTGCCGGATCTGACGGGCGACACCATCAACCACACCCTCAGGCACGGCAAGGTCACCGCCATCGTCGGCGTGCCGGCGCTGTGGGAGACCCTGCGCCGGCGCGTGCTGCAGCGGTTCTCGGACAAGTCCGAGCTCCTCGAGTCGGCGGTCAAGGCGCTCGCGGACGCCAACTTCGAGGTGCGGGCGCGCACCGGCCTCGACTTCGGCATGTTCCTCTTCTTGCCCGTGCACGAGAAGCTGGGCGGCCGTATCCGCTACATGATCAGCGGTGGCTCGGCCTTGCCGGCCGACGTGCTCAAGATGTTCTACGGCATGGGCTTCGACTTCTTCGAGGGCTACGGCCTGACCGAGACCTCTCCCGTGCTGTCGGTGAGCACGCCCAAGAAGAAGCCCATCGCGGGGTCGGTGGGCCAGCCGCTCGCCGGCGTCGAGGTCAAGATCTCCAACCCCGACGACTCGGGCGTGGGCGAGGTCATCGCCCGCGGCAGGAACGTGATGGCCGGCTACTGGCAGGACGAAGAGGCCACCTCGCACGCGATTCGCGATGGCTGGTTCCACACCGGCGACCTGGGCCGCTTCGACGAGGAAGGCAACCTGTACATCGTCGGGCGCAGCAAGGACGTCATCATCGACGCCAACGGAAAGAACGTCTATCCCGACGAGATCGAGGATCTCTACAAGGACAGCCCCTACATCAAGGAGCTGTCGGTGGTCGGCCTTCCCGATGGCGTCGCCGAGCACGTCGCGTGCGCCGTGGTCCCTGCTCTCGATGCCGAGCCCGGCCTGTCCTTGGCAGAGGTCAAGCAACGGATCGAAGAGCACTTCCGCGCGGTCTCGGGGCCGCTGCCATTCTGGAAGCGCGTGCGAACCCTCGAGTTCTGGGAGGGCGAGCTGCCCCGTACCAGCAAGCGCAGCGTCAAGCGACGCGACGTCGCGGCCGAGCTTCGCCGCCGCCACGAGAAGGCGCTGGCCGAGTCGCAGGGCACAGATGGCCTGCGCAATGCGGATGCGAGTTACAGCTGGTTCTTGGAGATCGTCGCCGATGCCTGCGGAAAGCCCTATTCGCAGGTGCACATGTCGAGCGCGCTCGACGAGCTGGGCTTCGACAGCCTGACCTTCAACGAGCTGGCGGCCGGCCTGGAGAACGCGTCGGTGCAGGTGCCCGAGGGCGTGGTGTTCGCCAGCGCTCACGACGTGACCGCGCTTCACGACTTGGTGATGGGCAAACGCCACGGCGCCGTGGCGGAGAAGCGCGACGGCAAGAAGACCGCCGATGACGAGTCCGACGACATCAAGTTGCCCGCGCCGGTGGCCCAGGTGGGCAAGCGCGGGCTCGCCAAGGCGCAGCGCCTCTTCTACACGCGCGCCTTGAAGACCAAGGTTCGCGGCGAGGCGTACATCCCGCAGCACACGAACTTCATCGTGGCCGCCAACCACTCGTCCCACTTGGACATGGGCGCGCTCAAGGTCTCGCTGGGCGATGCCGGCCACGAGCTGGCGTCGCTGGCGGCGGCGGACTACTTCTTCAAGAACAAATGGCGTCGGGCGTACTTCAAGAACCTGACCAACCTGGTGCCCATGGAGCGCAGCGGATCGATCCGCAAGTCGCTCGGAATCGCGGAAGAAGTCCTTCGCAAGGGCAAGAGCCTGGTGCTGTTCCCCGAAGGCACGCGCTCGCGTACGGGCCAGATGGCGGACTTCTTGCCGAGCCTCGGCTACCTGGCGCTGCACGCCGACGTCGGCATCCTGCCCGCCTACATCGAGGGCGCGCACGACGCCATGCCGGTGGGCGCGACCATCCCGAAGAAGCGAGACCTGGGCGTCTATTTCGGGCCCTTCCTGACCATCGATTTCCTGCGCCAGATGACCAAGGGGTTGGCGCAACAGGAAGCGTGGCGACTTTGCTCGGCGCTGACCCAAAGGATCGTCGAGAACCTGCGCGACGGCATCACCCCCCGCTTCGACGCAGAGAGCGTGCGCGCGGCTTGGGGCGGGGAGAAGCTCGGACCGCTCGTTCCACCGCCGTTCCGTACCCGCGGTCGCATCAGCCAAGGACGCTCGTCATGAAGATCCTCGTCACCGGTGGAACCGGTTTCCTCGGTACCCACTTCATGAACGAGTTGTGCAAGCGCGTGGACGCCGCGGACGTTCGCGTCTTGAACCTGGTCAACACGCCGTCTTTGGAGAAGCTGGGCGTCGAGGTCCTCACCGGCAGTGTCACCTCGCGGCCCGACGTCGAGCGCGCCATGGACGGCGTCTCGCACGTCTACCACTTGGCTGGCTACGTCTCCCGTCGCCCGGAAGACGCGCACCTGATGTTCACCGTGCACGTGGATGGCACGCGACTGGTGTGCCAGGCTGCGGTCGCTGCTGGCGTGAAGCGCATCGTGATGTCGTCGACCAGCGGAACCATCGCGATCTCCGATCGCGACGACGCGTGGCCGGACGAGGACTCGCCGGCACCGATGGAGCTCATCACGCGGTGGCCGTACTACTCGAGCAAGTACTACCAGGAAGCGACGGCGCGGCGGTTCTGCGGCGACCAGGTGGAGCTCGTGATGGTGAACCCCGCCTTGCTGCTGGGGCCGGGCGACGAACGCATCGGCTCGACGCGCGAGGTGCTGTCGTTCCTGTCGGGCGACGTGCGCATCGTTCCCCACGGTGGCATCAACTTCGTCGACGCGCGCGATGTGGCCGCCATGATTCCCGTGGCGATGGAGAAGGGGCGACCTGGCGAGCGCTACTTACTCGGCGGCCACAACATGACCTTCGTCGAGTACTTCAGCCGCATGGAGCGCCTGAGCAAGGAGTACTCGCCGCGCATCAAGGTGCGCAGCGATTGGGCCTGGTACGCGGCCCGCGCACAGGCGGCGGTTTTCAAGGCCTTCGGCCGTACGGCGCCCATCGAGCCCACCGCCGCCGACCAAGCGCGGTTCTTCTGGTACTTCGACTCGGCCAAGGCGAAGCGTGAGCTGGGTTGGTCGCCCCGCGCGGCGACGGAAACCATCCACGACACCATCGCGTACGTGCGCGAGTTCCACCTGGGCAATGGGGCCTTCGCCAAGAAAAGCAAGTAGGCTTGAGCCCATGGCGACGCCACTGGCGAACTACCGAGACCTCTTTCCCATCACCCGCAGCTGCCACTACCTGAACCACGCGGCGGTGTCACCCACGTCCACGCGTGTACGCGACGTGGTGAACGCTTGGGTCGACGACCTGACCATGCATGGCATGGCCAACGTCGCGGATTGGGTCAGGCGGGAGCGGGACGTGCGCGCCGCGGCCGCACGGATCCTCGGTGCCGCGTCCGACGAGATCGCGTTCGTGCGCAGCACTTCCCACGGCCTCGGAATGTTCGCGGAAGGTTTGGCGTGGCAGCCGGGCGACGAGGTGGCCGTGTGCACCGAGCTGGAGTATCCGGCCAACGTGTATCCATGGATGCACCTTGCCGACCGCGGTGTGGTGCTGCGCCCGATCTTCGCTCAGGATGGCGGTGTCACGGTCGATGCGATTGCCAAGGTCGTTGGGCCCCGCACCAGGCTGGTCTCGGTCAGCTCGGTGGAGTTCGCCACGGGCGTGGCGACCGACCTCGAGGCCATCGGGGACTTCTGTCGCAGCCACGGTATCCTGTTCTGCGTGGACGGCATCCAGAGCGTGGGCGCTTTCCCCTTGGATGTCGCGAGGGCGAAGATCGACCTGCTGGCCGCCGACAGCCACAAGTGGCAGCTCGGATTGCCAGGCGTCGGGATCGCCTACGTTCGTCGCGACGTGCTGCCCTCGTTGCGGCCTTCGGTGGTTGGCTGGAAGAGCATCAAGACGCCGCTCGATTTCGACCACTTGAGCTTCGTCCTGCGCGACGATGCCGCCAAATTGGAGGAGGGGACGCAGAGCTTCGCGACGATTCTCGGCCTGGGCGCTGCTTTGGCCCTGCTCGAAGAGATCGGCATAGCGCGTATCGCAGGGCACATCGCCGACTGGCTCGGAGAGGCCCATCGGGATTTGGCTGCCGCTGGCCTCGAGCCTGGTCCTGGGCCTGAGCACCGCAAAGGGATACTGACTTTCAAGCCTCCATCGGGAACGGCCGACGAGTTCGCAGCCCGAGCCCAGAGGGCCGGCGTCATGCTTTCGGCTCGTCGAGGCCGCGTCCGCATCTCGCCCCACTTCTACAGCACCGACGCCGAGCTCCGCGCGCTACGCGACCTCCTCGCCTGAGGCCCGGCACGACCCAGAAACACGAAGGGCCTCCTGGCGTGACCAGAAGGCCCTTGCTCGGTCGAGGGTGAGTTACTTCTTCTCGGCCTTGGCGGGCTCGGCCTTGGCAGGCTCGGCCTTGGCGGGCTCGGCCTTGGCAGGAGCCTTGTGGGCTTCGGCCTTGGCGGGCTCGGCCTTTTCGGCCTTGGCGGCGGGCTCGGCCTTCTCGGCCTTGGCGGCGGGCTCGGCCTTCTCGGCCTTGCCTTCCTTGGCCTTGGCGGCCTTCTCTTCCTTTTCGGCCTTGGCCTTCTCGGCCTTCTCTTCCTTTTCGGCCTTGGCCTTGGCGGCCTTCTCTTCCTTCTCGGCCTTGGCCTTGGCGGCCTTTTCTTCCTTTTCGGCCTTGGCCTTGGCGGCCTTCTCTTCCTTTTCGGCCTTGGCCT
>CAZYFU010000007.1:7652-94570 GCA_964647025.1 uncultured Myxococcales bacterium
TCTCTTCCTTCTCGGCCTTGGCCTTGGCGGCCTTCTCTTCCTTCTCGGCCTTGGCCTTGGCGGCCTTCTCTTCCTTCTCGGCCTTGGCGTCGGCCTTAGCGTCAGCCTTGGCAGGCTCGGCCTTGGGAGCTTCAGCCTTGGCTGGCTCGGCCTTCTCTGCCTTCTCGGGCGTCTTGGCAGCTGCCGGCGGGGCAGGCGCAACGGCCTTCGCAGCAGAGGGAGCTGGAGCAGGCGCAGCGGGGGCCGCCGGCGCCTTGCCTTCTGCCAAGGCAACGCCCGACAGAGGCAGCAAAGCCGAAACCGAAAGTACCATGAGTAGACGCTTCATCGATTGTCCTCCACGAGTGTAACGTTGGACTGCGGGCGCATCATACAGGGGCGGGAGAGTATTTCCACCTCTTCGAATATATTCGCTCAACTAATGGTGCAATGCGCGACTTCCCCTTTCTCCGTCGACAATCGTGGGTTCGATGGGGAAACGGAATCACTTGCTTGAGCAACAGCTTGGCTTCTGCGACCATGGCGGCCGAAAGGATTCGCGCATGCGCAAGGTGAAGATCGTTTGCACGCTCGGCCCCGCGACCGCTGGTGTCCCTCGGTTGGTCGAGCTGATCGAGGCGGGCATGGATGTGGCACGCTTGAACTTCTCTCACGGCGACCAGAGCGCGCACCGGACCATGTTCGCCGACGTACGTGCCGCCGCGAAGCAGGTGGGGCGTCCCATCACGGTCTTCGCAGATCTGTGCGGGCCCAAGATCCGCGTGGGCAAGATGGAGGGCGGGCAGGTGGTGCTCGCCAGGGGCAATCGCATCGTACTCTCCGCCGGCGAGTTCCTGGGCACCGCCGAGCGTGTGCCGCACAACTATCTTCCCTTGGCCCGCGACGTGCGGCCGGGCGATCCGATCTTGCTCGATGACGGCCTCTTGCAGCTGCGGGTGGAGTCGGTGACTGGCGACGACGTGACTTGCCAGGTGATCGACGGTGGCGTGCTCAAGGACAAGAAGGGAATGAACCTGCCAGGCTCGGCGCTCTCCACGCCCGCGCTGACCGAGAAGGACAAGAAGGACATCCTCTTCGGGCGCGAGCTCGGCGTGGATTGGTTCGCGCTGTCCTTCGTTCGCAACGCGAAGGACGTCGAGGAAGCGAAGGCCTTGTCCGGCGGCATTCCCATCATCGCCAAGATCGAGAAGCCCGAAGCGGTGGCGAACCTCGACGCCATCCTCGATGTGGCCGACGCGGTCATGGTGGCGCGCGGCGACCTTGGCGTCGAGGCCGGGCACGAGAAGGTCCCGCTCGTGCAGAAGCGGATCCTGCGCGACATCAAGGCGCTCGCCAAGCCCGTGATCACTGCAACGCAGATGCTCGACTCGATGATCAAGAATCCCCGCCCGACGCGCGCGGAGGTATCGGACGTGGCCAATGCGGTCCTCGATGGAACCGATGCGGTCATGCTGTCCGCCGAGACTTCGGTGGGCGACTATCCCGTCGAGGCCGTCAAGACCCTGGGCCGGATCATCGACGAGATCGAGGGCAGCGAGAACTACCTTACCGCCGGCAAGGACCGGCCCGAGGTGCGCGACAAGACTTTCTCCGCCTCCATCGCGGATGCCGCCGCCGAGATCGCCGAGGATCTCAAGCTCGCCGCGATCGTCGTGTACACCGACAGCGGCCACTCGGCCAACGTATTGTCGGCACAACGGCCGCTCGCCGGAATCGTCGCGTTCTCACGGCACGAGAAGGTCCTGAACCGTCTCGGCTTGCTGTGGGGCGTTCGGCCCTTGTACGGTGAGTGGGTCGAGGGCGTCGCGGGCGTGGTCGGGCAGACCGAACGCGAGCTTCTGCGCTACCACATCGCTCGGCCGGGGGACAACGTCGTCATTACGTTCGGCATGGTCATCGGCAACGAGCCCTTCCAGACCAACACCCTCAGACTGCATCAGCTCAAGGGGCCGTAGGCGTCGCTATACTTTCCGCGTCAGGCTGGCCGCGAGAACTTCCAGCGCCGACTTTCTGCCCGTCGCGGTCAGCGCGAAGAGCGTCCGGGGCTGTGCCGCGCGCTTGTCGACGATGCCGCTGTGTCTTTCCACCAAGCCGCCGTCCTCGAGCGCCCTCATCATCGAGGCGAAGGCCTCGTCGTCGAGCTGGATGGCCCCATCGGTCCACTCGCGAACCCTGCGGATGAGCTCCGGGCCATCGCTCTCGCCGCTCACCATCACGCGCAGGAGCGCAGCTTGGGGTGTGACGACCGGTCCTTCAGTCATGGCAGGCTCTGCTGGCCAAGCGAACGGCCACGAAACAGACGGCCGGGACCGCCCCAGCGGCGCGATTTTCCGACGGGAGTCGAACCGTTCGGTGCTCTAGGGCTTGTCGCCATCGCCCACCTCGTGATCGCCGGTAAGCGCGCCGCCTTCGTCGGTTTCCGTGGACTGTCGGCGAAGGAGCTCGAAAGTCACTGTGCTTTCGATGGAAGACTGCACCGGCACCGTGATGTCGTCATCCAGGATCTCTCGCGGGGCTGCCTGGACAGCGGCCTTGTCGAGAGCGTTCGCCGCATGGGCTGCCTCACGGGCGGGGACTTCCCTGGTTCTGTCCGACTGTCGGGGCGAGACGTCGATGGGCACGCCATCGGCGGCCACTGGGACGCGCACGGTTTTCTTCGTCGTCATCGACTTGCCCCCATTGCTTCAGCGAGGCTGAACGAACCCATTGTACTACGTCCGAAGACGAGCGTCGCTAGCTGCCTACATGGCTGCCTACAGAGCAGAGGCAGCTGCGTCGGACGCGATCGATGAACGTGCAAGCGACGCGAGGAACGAGTATGAAATGGCCATGGGTGAAAAGAACCAAGATGACCAGGACTTCGCTTCCCTTTTGGCGGAATTCGAAAGCCGCGACAAGGGCGCCGGAAAGCGGCTCGCCATCGGCGACAACGTGCGTGGCAAGATCGCGCGCATCGGCCACGACTCCGCGGTAATAGAAATCATCGGCAGCACGGCCGAGGGGATGATTGAGCTCGACCAACTTCGCGATGGCGACGGCAACTTGTCGGTCAAGGTCGGCGACGAGATCGAGGCGCGTGTGGTCGAGGACATGGGGAAAGCGGGCTGCGTAATTTTGCGAAAGGCGATGGCTCGGGGCCCAGAGGCCAAGGCAGAGCTCGCACAGGCGGCAGAGCTGGGCCTCACGGTCGAGGGCACAGTGACCGCGGTGAACAAAGGCGGAGTCGACGTGATGGTCGCAGGGGTTCGTGGCTTCTGTCCGATTTCGCAGCTCGAGGCCAGGCACGTGGCGGATGCGAGCGAGTATGTGGGACGCAAGTTGCAGTTCCGCGTGACCCGCTACGAGGTCGACCGTCGAGGTGTGAATCTGATCGTCTCGCGTCGAACGCTTCTCGAGGCGGACGCGCGCGTGCGGGCCGAGAAGACGCGCGCCAAGTTGACGGTGGGCGCGGTCCTCCCTGGCGTGGTCGCAACCATCAAGGACTTCGGCGCATTCGTCGACCTGGGCGGAATCGAGGGCATGCTCCACGCGTCCGAGCTCGGGTTCTCGCGGAATCAACGTCCGGCCGAGGTCTTGTCGGTGGGACAGCAGCTCGAAGTGCAGGTGCTGAAGATCGAGAAGACCGACGATCCGAAGCGGCCGGAGAGGATCTCGCTCTCTCTCAAATCGATGCAGCGCGATCCGTGGGAAGACATCCGTGACCGATTCCCGGCAGGCACCCAGGTGTCGGGCAAGGTCGTGCGGGTCGAGCAATTTGGGGCCTTCGTCGAGTTGTCGCCCGGGGTGGAGGGCCTTCTGCACGCCTCCGAGTTGGCTTCGGGCAAGCAGGTTCGTCATGCCCGGGAGGTCTGCAAGGTTGGCGATAGCGTCACGGTGACGGTTCTCGCCCTCGATCACGAGCGGCGACGGCTGTCGCTCGGCCTTGGCGAACGTGGGGATGTGGTCACCCAGGAGGACAGAGACGCCGCGCGCATCGCCGGCGGATCTGGTGGGTGGGGAACCTTGGGCGACCTGCTGAAGTCGAAGAAAAGCTAGCGCCTGCCGCGAGTGCAAGCGTCCCTTTGCCTCGCCGGGCCATAGCTGGGTGGCGGCGATGTTGTACAATATGCGAGCCCCGCTTGGAGCAGAACCTCCGAAGCCGCTAGACTTGTTCTGCTCCTCGCGGAGTCAACGATGCTCTTGCAAGACCAGCGACCGGCCCGGATCACGGTGGAAAGCCACCTGACCTTGTCAGCCACCATCAACTGGCACCTGTCCGCGCGCAAGATCGACTTGAGGGCGTTGCTGCGGGTGATCCTGGGCCCGGCCAAGGTGACGAACCAAGACACCTTGCTGGAGGCCCTCAATTACTTGCACCACGCCTATGGAGACCGCCGCCGCAAGAACGGCCCGGCAGCGGTGCTGCACTGTCTTCGTATCGCCGCCATGCTGGCGCGGATCATGCCCACGCCGACCACGTTGGACCTCCTCGGCGCCCTGCTGCACGACAAGGAGGAGGACCTCACCCGCGAGGAGCTGGGCGCAGTCGAGTGGGATCGCTTGCAGGCCGAGTTCACCCGTGTGCTCGACAAGATCGACTCCAACCACCGCTGGTTCCTAGGCGAGCGCATCGCGCTCCTCTGGCGGCAGTCATCCCAGTCGTACTTCGAGTACTTGGGGGTCGTGCTCTCGAAGGTGCGCACGATGCCGGACCTCCTGCGCTGCAAGCTGGCGGACCGTTTGGACAATACCCTGGACATCGCCGTGCAGCGCTCGCCCGTCGAACAGGGGGCGTTCTTCGAGCTGGCCTTCCGTATGATGTTCCTGTCAGGGTACCAGCCGCTGCCAGCCGATGGCGTGGTGGTTCCCGACGTGGAGGCGTGCGTTCTCCTGCTCTCGCAGCTCTTCAAGAACGTGGTGCTCATGAGCATGCTCCGCCAGCAGCAGCTCGACACGCTCGACGAGACGACGGATCGGTTGTTCCAGGCCCTGGCGACCACCAGCAGCGAGCAGGCGCAATGGGTGGTGGCGGCGCTGCTCTCCGCGCCGACGCTGGACTGTCAGGACAGGAGGACCCTGCTACGCGAAATGATGGACTACTGCGCGGACGGCGGGATGGCGGCGATCTGCCGCAAAGACAAGGGTGGGCTCCTCGATGGAAGCTTCTTGGAGCATTTCTCCCATCCCGACGACAGGGTTCGCAAACAGCATATCGAGTCGCTCTACAACGACCGCCGACAGTTCATTCGCCTGCTCATACTGTACATCGGGATGTTCAGCAGCTTCATGTCCGATCCCAGCTATTACCTGCGTGGGATCGATCAGCACGGGTTGCACCCGGTGGGCTAGACCCGCCCGGTCCTGCTAGGTCCGTCCAACGCGGCGCAGGAACTCCGCTTCGTCGATGATCTCGACGCCCAGGCCCTGGGCCTTGGTGAGCTTGGAGCCTGCTTCGGCGCCCGCGACCAGGAAGCTGGTTTTTTTCGACACGCTCGACGTGACTCGAGCGCCGGCGACTTCCGCGGCTTGGGTGGCCTCTTCCCGGGAGAACCCCGACAGGGTGCCCGTGATGACGACGATTTTCCCGAGCAGCGGTTGCGCACCTGGCGGAACGGCTGGCTCCTCGTCCCGCAGGCGCAGCCCAGCCAGGCGAAGCCTCTCCAAGAGCGCAAGATTCTCCGGTGCACGAAACCACTCGTGGACCGCTGACGAGATCTCGGGCCCCACACCCTCTGCGTGCTCGAGATCCTCGAGGCTGGCTGCGGCTAGCACGTCGATGGAGCGGTAGCGCTTGGCCAGGATCTCAGCCACGTGTGCGCCGACGCGACGGATCGACAACCCGACGAGCAATCGCCAGATGGGGCGATCCTTGGACCCGGCGATCGCGTCGATAAGATTGCGCGCGGACTTCTCGCCGAAGCCGGGCAGCGTGCTCACGGCCTCGACCTCGAGCTTGTAGAGATCCGACGGATCGGTGACCCAGCCCCGCTCCATCAACGCCATGACGGTCTGGTAGCCAAGGTGTTCGATATCCATGGCGTCAGGGGAACCGAAATGGAACAGCCAGCGCGCACCTTGAGCCGGGCAGCCTTTGCGGTTCGGACAGCGCCAATCGGCTTCGTCGCCCTTGCGAGTCAGCTCCGCACCGCAGGCGGGGCACTGAGTCGGGAAACACCACGGCCGAGAATCCGGCGGACGCTGGTCGAGGATCGGCGCAACGACCTCCGGAATGACGTCGCCGGCGCGACGAATGATGACCATGTCGCCTTCGCGGATGTCTTTGCGCCTGACCTCGCTCTCATTGTGCAGCGTTGCCGATGAGACCGTGACTCCGCCGACGTAGACGGGTTCGAGATCCACATAGGGGGTCACCCGACCCGTGCGTCCCGTGTTGACCGCGATGCGTACGACCCGCGCGGTCTTCTCTTCCGGTGGGAACTTGTACGCGATGGCCCAGCGCGGGGCACGGCTGGTGCTACCCAGGTCGGCGCGCTGGTCGTAGCGGTCGACCTTGATCACGATCCCGTCGATCTGATAGTCGACGGTGTGCCGTTGCTCGTGCCACTTGGCGATGAATGCAACGACCTCATCGAGAGAGTGCGCGAGCTCGATCGTGGGGTTGACCGGCAGTCCCCAGCTACGCAGACGCGCCAGATCCTCCGAATGTCGACTGGCGCGTGCGCCGTCGACCACGTCGCCCGGTCTCCCCATGCCATAGCACCACATGCGCAACCCACGGGATGCCGTGATGGTCGGGTCTTTCTGGCGCAGGCTCCCGGCGGCGGCGTTGCGCGGGTTGACCAAGGCGCGCTCCCCCCGGGCGGTCAGCTCCAGGTTCAACCTCTCGAACGTCGAAATGGGCAGGTAGACCTCGCCGCGGATCTCCATGACCCGTGGAAAGGTCTGCCCGGGCAGCCGCGTGGGAATCTCGGCGATGGTGCGCAGATTGGCGGTGATGTCTTCTCCGACGCGGCCGTCGCCGCGGGTCCCGCCCCGGGCGAAGACGCCATTCTCGTAGGTCATCGACACTGCGAGGCCGTCGATTTTCAGCTCGCAGACGAAATCGACGGCACCTTCCGATCCCCGATCGAGACGCCCTGACCAAGCCCGGAGCTCGTCCAGCGAGAAGACGTTGTCGAGGGACAACATCGGTGCGGCGTGGGTAACCGGAGCAAACAGCGACGACGCACGACCACTCACCCGCCTGGTCGGGCTGTCGGAAGTCACCAGCGATGGAAAACGCTCTTCGAGGGTGCGCAGCTCGCGCAGCAAGGCGTCGTAGTCCGCGTCTGGAATCGTCGGCTGATCGAGCTCGTAGTACCGCTTGTCGTGCTCGGCGATGACCTTGCGCAGCTCGCGCACGCGAGACTCCGCCTCGCCCGGTTCACCTGGCCGTTTCTCGTCGTTGAGGTCACTCATGAGGCGGCCGACTATCCTGCCTCGGAAGCGGACTCGTGACGAGTTTTTCCCGGACGGTGGAGCCTACGCTTGTCCTTCGTTGAGCGCTCTCTCCAGATCCGCTTCGACCGACTCTCGATTCGAGGCCCGTGCCACGGACAGCTCTTGAATGACGAGCCCGCGCGCCGTGTCCAGCATGCGCCTCTCGCCGAATGACAGCGACTTGGTCCGCTTCAGGCGATGCAGGTCACGGAAGACCTCGGCCACTTCGAAGAGCGAGCCGGACTTGATCTTGTCCATGAAGGCGCGGTAGCGACGGTTCCACGTGTGCCGCTCGAACTGCACCACCTTCTCGCGCAGGATCTGCAGGACCTCGTCGGCGTCGGCTTGTCCAGCCACGGGACGCAGGCCGACTTGCTCGGCTTTGTCGATGTGCACGAGGATTTTGAGATCGGTCGTGGTCAAGCGCAGGACGTAAAATTCCTGGACCTTGCCTCCGATCTCCTTCTTCTCGATGTCCACCACCTCCGCGATGCCGCGAGAGGGATACACAGCTTTCTGGCCAATCGTTAGAGTCAGTGCCAAGAGCAAGCTCCTTGGTTGACGGCCACTGGGACCGTGGTTGCGTGTAGGAGTTTAACCTATTACTTGACCGACAATCCATCGATTCTCAAGCCGCTCGCTTTCTCTTCGATTGATTGAGTGTGCCGCAGCCGGCTGTGGACCCGGTTCGCGACGCGGCCTACAATCGGGAAAGGTGACCATGTCGAGAACCAAGTCGCGAGGTATGACCATCGTCGAGCTGATGATCGTCGTGGTGATCATCGGCATCCTTGCTGCGATCTCCGTGGTTAGCTACCGTCGCTACATCGCGAAGGCTCGAATGTCGGAAGCCACGGCCATGCTTGCGGAATTCGCAGCCAAGGAGCAGCTCTACTTTCTGGACGCAGGCGCGTTTCTCGGCGCAGCCAGCGAAGACGTGACCCTCTTCTTCCCGAGCAACCCGAGTACGTACTTCGATTCCGCGCGTGGCGCGGTGACTTTGGGGACACTGCCAGTCACATGGCGAACCCTGGGCATCAAGCCTCGCTGGCCACAGCTCTTCTGCACCTACCTGACAGTGGCTGGCGCTGCTGCGGTCGCTCCGACCGGAACTATCGGGGCGACCCTCTGGGGTGCCGCGCCCAACGTTCCTTGGTTCTATTCCATGGCGGCCTGCAACCTGGGCGGGGAGGCGGGGTGGCCCGACAACGTCACGGTCCTCACTCTCACGCACGATTCGCCCGCCGTTCGGATGAGAGACGAGCGCCTTTAGGCGCTACCGCCGCGATGCCGGCGAACGCTCCGGCTCTGGCGGTGTTGGCATCGGTGGCTGCCAATTTATGTCAGGCGTGCCCCTCCCCGCAGGCAACCGGGCTGCGTGTTCTCCGAAAAGCTCCAGTTTTCGCTGGGTTAGTCGTGCGGCGGATCACCTTCACCCCAGGCGTGCTTTCGTTCGCAGACGTGATGATGGACGCTGTGAAGGGTTTTTGTCGGGAATTTTGTATGCCAGATTCCGATCTATCGAACGGATTTTTGCCGTCGATTGTCACCCGTGACGCTGACGCTCTCGGACGCGCCGGTTGGCCGGAATTCAATAATAGCAAGCGATATCAATATGTTGCCAGTTGCATCCGGCGCTGACTGTACATGGCACAAGGGCTGCAACTGCGCCGGCAAGGAGGCAATTCAATGACGAAAGCGCGTAAGAAGAGCGGAGGTTTCACCCTGGTGGAGTTGATGATCGTCGTAGCGATCATCGGTATCTTGGCGGCCGTGGCTATTCCGGCGTTCACGCGGTACGTGAAGAAGTCCCGGACCGCAGAGGCCGTCGGTCACCTGAACAAGGAGTGGGCTGGTTCGCTCACGTACTACGAGTCCGACCACATCGCTGCGATGGGCACCATGCTGCCGAAGCAGTTCCCGGGCTCGACCGCCTCGTGGGCGCAGACGAGTGAGTGTGGCTGCTTGACCGGTGCGCGCTGCCCAAGCAACTCGAGTGTCTGGGGAAGCGACGGCGTGTGGCAGGCCCTCAACTTCTCGTTGCCCGATCCTCACAACTACATCCCGGGTTACACGGGCGCCGGCACCGGTGCGGGGGCGACGTTCACCGCTTTCGCCAAGGGCGACCTCAACTGCAACACCACTCTTGCGAAGTTCATTCGCCAGGGTGCGATCAACTCGAACGGCGACGTCTCGGGTAGCTATCAGCCGCAAATTACCAACGAACTCGAATAGCTGAACAAGCCTAAGAGCAGAACCCCGGTGGGCAACCATCGGGGTTTTGTCATAGTGCGCCTAGCATGAACGCCATCTTGGGGGTGCAAGTCTCCCCGGAAGGAGGCCATCCCGAAGGCGTTGCCGCCGGAAGCGAAGCGGATGGCGCCAGGTCACGAAGGGCCGAACGCAGAGGAGGCAACAGCGCCCTCAACTCTGTGAAACGCCCGGTGCGGACCCGCATGCCGGGTGGTGTGGCAGGGGGGGCCGGAGATCGTCCGGGGCCCCTATGCCAATTGATGGGCTACACGGCGGGACCGTCACCACGGGCAAGGATGGTGTCTTTGGCCAGCCGTTGGTCGTGCTCGGGGTGATCGAGATTGAAGTGCAGCCCGCGGCTTTCGGGGCGCTTTCGGGCACTCTGGATGATCAGGTCGGCCACGAGGGCGATGTTGCGAAGCTCGAGCAGATCTCCGGTCACCTGGAAATTCCAGTAGTACTCACGTATCTCCTCGCGAATCACCTGCATGCGCCGCGCAGCCCGTTCCAGGCGCCTGTCGGAGCGTACGATTCCGACGTAGTTCCACATGAGCCGTCTTATCTCGTCCCAGGTGTGACTGATGACGACTGCTTCGTCGGTGACCGTTGCATCGCCCGCGTACCAAGGCGCAACCTGCACCGGCCGACTGACGCTGAGATCTCGCACGTCGTCGGCGGCACGTGAAGCGTAGACCAGTGCTTCGAGCAGCGAGTTCGAGGCCAGCCTGCAGGCACCGTGCAGCCCGGTCATCGACGTCTCGCCGATGGCGTAGAGGTTGCGAACGCTGGTCCGGCCGTGGCTGTCCACCTGGATGCCACCGCAGCTGTAGTGCGCCGCAGGCACGACCGGAATCGGCGTCGTGCGCATGTCGATCCCCAGCTCCATGCACCGCCGGTGGATGTTGGGAAAGCGCTCGACCAGGAAGTCGCCGGGCAGGTGGGTCATGTCGAGGAGAACGTGAGCGTCTCCCGTCCGCTTGAGCTCGGCATCGATAGCACGCGCCACCACGTCGCGTGAAGCCAGGTCCTTCATCTCGTGGTAGCGCCCCATGAACGCGGTTCCATCTCGAAGGCGAAGCACGCCGCCTTCGCCGCGCAGGGCTTCGCTGATCAGGAAGGACTTCGCAGCCGGGTGGTAGAGCACCGTCGGGTGGAACTGGAAGAACTCCATGTTCGCGACACGCGCGCCGACCCGATACGCCATGGCGACGCCGTCGCCCGTGGCCACGTCGGGATTCGACGTGTAGAGGTAGACCTTGCCAGCGCCGCCGGCGGCCAGGATGACCGCGCGAGCCGTGATGGTCTTGACCTCGCCCGTCTTCTGGTCGAAAACGTAGGCGCCGAACACGGTGTTCGGTCCGCCGTACTTGGCGGTCGTGAGGAGGTCGACGGCCATGTGGTTGGGTAGCAGGGTGATGCTGTCCGAATAGCCCCGCACCGTCTCGAGGAGAGCATTGTGGATGGCCGCGCCTGTCATGTCTTGCGCGTGGACGATACGTCTCGCGGAGTGCCCGCCTTCGCGCCCCATCTTGAACTCGCCGTTTTCGTCGCGATCGAAGGCGACGCCGATCTGGTTGGCCAAGTACAGGATGTGCTCGGGTCCTTCGCGCACACACAGCTCCACGGCCTCGCGCGAGCAAAGGCCGTCGCCCACACGTAAGGTGTCGGCGATGTGCTGCTCGGCGGTGTCATTCTCGCCGAGCACACCGGCGACACCGCCCTGCGCATGTTGGGTGTTGTTGTCGGTGAGGTCTCGTTTCGATACCAAGATGACCCGGCCGTGCGCGCAGGCGCGTAGCGCGAAGTACAGCCCCGCGAGACCGGAGCCAATGACGAGATAGTCGGCTTCCAAGATGCGGGCAATCTAGCACTTCCCGAGGCGGTTCTGGGGCACGGCAAGCGGCGACCAGCGCGCCGCGCATGTGTTAGGATTCTGCCGAGTGTCCTGGCGCCTCGTCTTGCCAACCATCGTCGTGCTGCTGCTCGCTGCCTCAGCGGGGGAGGCGAAGGTCTGGAAGCGCACACGCGCGGACGGCACCGTCGAGTTCACCAGCGCGCCCCGGATTTCCAAGGGATGGAATCCGGTGGCGGGCCTTGAACGTCCCAGAGCGTCAGATTCGTCCCAAGAAGTAATCACGCTGCCGAAGAGGCGCCCGGCCAGCGTGGTCTGGACGCGCGAGCGCGACGATGGGACGGTGGAGTTCACCAACCTCGACCCGGTGGGCAAGCACTGGAAAGTGTTGTTTCGCATCGGCCCCGGGAAGGCCTCGGCGTTGCGTGGAACCTCCGACTTGGTTCCGGCTCGCGATACCTCCCCGGCTCGCTATTCCAAATACGACGATCACATCCGCGACCAACAGGCGTACTACGGCATTCCCCAGGCGCTGATCCGCGCGGTGATTCGCACGGAGTCGGATTTCGACCCGCTGGTCGTTTCGAGCGCTGGTGCCCAGGGCCTCATGCAGCTGATGCCCGCCACAGCCCGGTCGATGGGGGTGACCAACGTGTGGGATCCCCGTCAGAACATCATGGGCGGCGCCCGCTACCTTCAGCTGCTGGCAAAGCGGTTCTGCCGCACCCCGGCCATGGGCAACAGCGAGGGCAAGACAGCCAGCGTGATCTGTTCGTTTGACGAGAAGGTCAAAGTCCTGGCCGGCTATCACGCAGGGCCGGGCGCGGTCGACAAGTACGGTGGCATGCCGCCCTACGAAACCACCCGAAGCTATGTCAATGCTGTACTCCAGCGCTTTGAAGAGTATAGAAAGCGCGAAGCGGTGCTGTCGGATTGGTCCGAATCGGTGCCCCTTTCATCGAGGTGAGCCACACGTGGACGACACGGTCAGCAAAGAACCCTTGCCAGAGCCAAGTCCAGTCGAGAAGGCTGGGGGTGTGGCAGTGGGGACCTCCCAAGACGAGGCGGTTACGGCCCAGCTTCGGCGCACGAGCGAGCTCGTCGCCGCGCAGAAGCTGCCCGAGGCTGAAGCGCTGCTCGTGGCCGCGAGGCGAGGCGCCTCGAAGGATCTTCGCGTGCTCAAGCTGCTCGCCCTGGTTCGCTTCAAGCTTGGCCGCCTCGCCGACGCCCGCGAGGTATATCGCGAAGCGGCTGCGGCATCGCCCGATGACCCCACCATCAGGCTGAACCTTGGGCTCATCGCTCTCAAGCTGGAGGCCTTTCCCGAAGCCGCAGCCGAGCTGGAGGCCACCGTTCGACTTCAGCCCGATGACAGGCGCGCGTGGAGCTACCTTGGGTACGCCTATGCGAAGAGCGGGGCTCCCATGCAGGCCGCCACGGCTTTCAGGCGGGCTGGTCAGCACGAGCTGGCGGCCGAGATGGAGCGTGCGGCCACGCCGTCTCATGAGCCGGAGGCCGCTGTGGTGGAGGGGCTGCCTTTGGCCGGGCCAACCGACGCCGGACCATCCTCGGGAATGGTGACCCCGCGGCCAGTTCCGCGCGATGAGAGCACACCCGTCCCCCTGGCGAGCTTCGCAGATGGCTCTCGTGAGGAAGGCCGGATCTGTACGCTGGCGAGCTTCACGACTGGGCGGCTACTTTCGTTGGCGCCTTCGGATGCCCCACTCGCGAGTCTCGGTCGCGGTGTGCTCAGGTTCGCCGCGGGACCGGAAACCCACGTGCGGCAGTCCGCGCTTCTGGCTGCGGTAGGTGTTGGCGGTTTGGCGGTCGCGCGACGCAGAATTCGGGGCCACCTGTCGGATGAGGCGCTGACCCATGAAGGTGACCGCCTGCTGCGCGTCGAGGGGGAGACGACGCTGCTGCTCTCTTCGCCCCACGCGAGCCGCCATCTGGTCGCGCTGTCGTTGGATCGCGATGTCCTCTACCTCGAGGCCGCCCGGGTCGTGGCGTGGGGCGACGAAATCGTGTGGGAGGCCGGGAGCGTTCCTGGCGATGGTAGTCCCTTGCTCCAATTTCGCGGCACCGGACGCGTCGTGATCCTGGTGGGCGAGGACGAACTGGTTGCCGTCCGTATCGCCGAGGGCGAGGGCATGACGGTGCCGAGCGCTCGCCTGGCCGGGTGGCTGGGCCGGGTGGTCGTGCAGGCGCGACCAGGCCATGGCGGCGACGCCGGTGCCGATCATGTCACGTGCGAGGGCGAGGGCGTGTTACTCATCTCGAAACATGGCGAATCTAACTAGAGAGTTCACGAACCTTCCGAACCTGGTCACCATGGGCCGGGTGCTGATCGTGCCTGCCGTGCTGTACTACATGGACAACTACAGCCCAGTGCGCAGCCTGGTCGCGGCCATCTTGTACCTGATTGCCTCGGTGGGCGACGGCGTCGATGGCTACTTGGCCCGAAGCCGCGGCCAAGTCAGCGTGCTCGGCAAGCTGCTCGACCCGTTGGCCGACAAGCTGATGGTCACGGCGGTGTTGGTGTTCATGGTGGCGCTGGGGCGGGTTCCCGCTTGGCTGGTAGTCGCCCTGACCGCGCGCGACCTGGCCATCACGGGGCTGCGCAGCATCGCCTCCAGCGAGGGCATCGTCATCGCCGCCAGCCGCGGGGGCAAGATCAAGACGGCACTCCAGCTCGTCGCGCTGACCATGTTGCTGCTCCACTTCCGCTATCCGCTGCTCGGGCTCGGAATCAACATCGACTACAACGCCGTCGGTCTGGTGGTGCTCTACTTGTCGCTCGGTATCTCGCTCATCTCCGGGTTCGACTACGTGGTCGGGTTCTTTCGCGCTATCGGCGATTCGCACCACCAGGGGCGGCGCGCCGAGTGATCGCTCGTCACTTGAGACCGATCTCGGCACGCAGGCGGGCTACGGCGTCGAGCGCGTGCTGATGGATGTGCCCGTTCGAAGCGACCAGCCCGCGCGGATTCTGTAGCCGTGGCTCGCTGTAGCACAGGAGGGTGCCGTCGCTGTCTGTGACCCTGCCTCCGGCGGCGGTCAGGATCGCCTCAGGGGCGCAGCTGTCCCAGATCTTGGTCTGGCTGCCCGGATAGACATAGAGATCGCGTGAGCCTTCGGCCACCAAGCTGACCTTCAAACCCACGCTGCCCACGGCGAGCTCGTCGGTGATGCCGAGGGAATTGCGAAAGCGTTGGTAATACTCGGATCGATGCGACTTCGAAGAGACCAGCCGGATGGTGTGGGGCTCGGTGATCGAGGAGACCGCGAGAGCTTGGCGCTGGCCTCCCGGGCCTTCCTTGAAAGCACCGGCACCGGTCCCGCCCCACCAGATGGCGCCGGTTTCGGGCTGTGCGACCGCCCCCGCTATCGGGCGGCCCTCGAAGCAGAAGCCAACCATCACGACATAGCCCGGCTCACCGCGAAGAAAGTCGCTGGTTCCGTCGATGGGGTCGACCATCCACACCCGTGGGTTTCTCAGGCGGGCGCCGTCGTCGGGCAACTCCTCGGAAAGGATGGCGTCGTTCGGAAAGGCCTCGCGCAGGCGCCTGACGACGAGCGCGCTCGACTCGAGATCGGCCTGCGAGACCGGTTCACCGCCCGCCTTCCGTCGAACGTCGAGAGCTCGACCCTTGAAGCTCGCAACCAGGGCCGCGGCCTCCAGTGCGACGGAGCGTGCGATGTGCAGTTCATGGGAGACATCCGGCTGCATGTGCCCCGAACCATAGCAGGGCAGCTCGCTCGTGGCCGACGGATTACGTGCCCGCGCTTGCCGAGGCCAAGTCCCTCACGAAGAGGCGTCGGCCGAGAAGCAGGAGAACGGCGGACAGCGCAACGAGAAGCCCGCTCGCCAGAACCGGCAAGCGCAGGCCGATTACGTCGGACGCGGCACCGATCAGAAAAGGCGAGCATGCGTCGCCGAAGACGTGAATCGTGGTCGTGTGCAGTCCGACGCCGCGGGCACGGGCGTGGCCAGGAAGCACGTTGACCAGGGCCGCGTTCAAAGGGCCATAGTTGAGGAACAGGAAGAATAGCGTCGCACCCATCGCGGACCAGTAGATCCAGGGATTGGCGGAGGTGACGGCCACGACCGTGAATGGCAGCGACGCCAGGAGTGTCACTGCCGAGAATGTGAAGTGTGCGCCCCGGTACTTGGCTGCCAAGCGATCTCCGGCCCACCCTCCGACCAGGGTGCCCACGAAGCCCGCTGCCAGCAAGAGCGCCCCGAACAGGGTTCCCGCCTGCGCCACGCCGAGGTGGCGCTCGCGAACGAAGTAGGTCGGCATCCAGGCTCCGAGCCCACCCATGGTGAAGGTGTAGAGTGTCTGCGCCGCCATGTTGACGAAGTAGCTCGGGCGTTGCCTGAGCAGCCGGATGAAGTCGCGCAACGGGGTGGACTTGGGCCTGGTCTGCGCGTCGGCGTCGAGCTGCCCGCGGATGGGTTCGCGCAGCAGCAACAGCGAACAGGCGAGCAACAGACCCGGGCCTCCGGCGACGAAGAAGGCGGGGCGCCAGCCGTAGCGCGCGCCGATCTGACCGCCGAGCACGTATCCGATGGCGATGCCGAAGGGCATGGCGGCATAGAAGATCGACAGCGCCCGCGCCCGCCGGTCGGCCGGGTAGTGGTCCGAGAGAATCGACGGGGTGATGACGGTGTAGCTGGCTTCACCAATGCCGACCAGAGCCCGTGCCAGCAAGAGGCCCGCGAAGGTGGTGACGATCCCGGACCCGACGGTGGCCAGGCTCCACAAGGCGACGCCCAGCGCTGCCAGGCGGAGGCGTCGGTACCGGTCTCCCAGCCAGCCGGCGCCGGGACAGGCGATGGCGTAGACGAGGATGAAAGCGGACTGCAGCGATCCAGCCTGCCGGTCGGAGAGGCCCAGGCCCGCGATGATGAGGGGCAAGAGTGGGGCGACCAGGAAACGGTCGAGGTAGTTCAGGGCATTGAGCCCGGTCAGGACGGCGAGCGTGGCACCCGGGCGCGCGGCCAGGGGCGTCTTTTTTGCGAGTAGCACGGACCCCATGGGTACCACGAGGGCAAAGGTCGCGGTAGAGTGCGCCGCATGAGCACTCTGAAGGACATCTTGTCACGCCCCGGCACACGGCCCCAGGTCATCCGCGATTGTGAGCAGATCATCGAGGAAGAGGTTTCGTCCAAAGGCTTGGCCGGCATCCCCATCAAGGCCGCGTACGCGGTCGTCAAGGCCATCAAGCCCGGGTTCATTCCCGAGGTCATCGACGGGCTGCTCGACGATTTCGCCGATCGCCTCGATCCCCTCTACCAGGCCGCCAAGGCGAAGAACGATCCGATCACGGCGCACTTCAACGCTCGCGCTGGAGAGGCGGCCGAGGCCCTGCTCGGGATCACCGATCAGCGTGCACAGCGTTCGAAGAATCAGGTGATACGGAGTGCCTACGAAAAGATGCGGCCGATGGCGAAGAAGCATACGGAGGTCGCCATTCCGCGCGTGAGCAAGATGATCGCCAAGCACGACGCGAGCGCCACCTGAGATAGCACCGTTGCCGCGCCCCTTCAGCCTACGAAGTCCGGCGGGGGCGCGATGGCGTGAACGTGCTCCGCGAACTGCTGAGGCAGCAGGAACAGCAGCATCAGCCGGCCGAGCGTGAGGATCTCGCGGCCTTGCAGAGGGAAGGGGGACATCTTGCCGATGTCCGTCTCGTTCACCAGGGTTCCGTTGGCCGATCCCCAGTCCGTGATGCGATAGCCTCCGTTGACCAGGGCGATGAAGCAGTGCTTGCGCGACACCGAGTACTCGGGGATCACCACGTCGTTCTCCGACGTGCGGCCTATGGTGATGGGGCCCTGGGCCGAATACTTGGTCTTGGTCAGCGGGAATACCCGCCCGGTTATCCTTCCGCGCTCGAGCACGCTCTCCGAGATGTTGATGATGGTCGTGCTTCCCGAGCTACTGGTTCGATCGAGATCACCTGCCATGCCCAGAGTAACCAGGAATGGCCAGGGGTACATGCGCTGAAACGAGTCCAGTCCGATGTCCCGGAGCTGTTCGGCGAATTGTTCCAGGTAGGAAAACACGGTCAACCTCGGCTATCCGGTGGGAGCGGCCTCGGACGACCTGACAGAGTCAAACCAGGGATGCATGGAAATCGATCCAGGCCTTGAGTAGCTGTGGGTCCGCTGCGAAAAGCTTTGCTTCCATCCTCTGCAAGGTGCCTTCGGTCGCGCAAAGCACCACCACCCCCAACACCTCGATGGGGCCTCTCGGTGTGTCGACCCGAATTCTGATCATGCTGTTTTCCCGCAGCTTGTTCGAACCGACGAAACCGAGGCCGTCCCTTGCGAAGTACAGCGTCTCGTAGCTCGCGTTTCCCGTGGACCGCAGGATTTGCATCGGGAAGCTGGCCTGCTTGGTGGGCTCGTTCAGTGCAGAGTGCGGGGCGAGGATCCTGCTTCCCACCCGGAAAATTCCCGTGTCCTTGCCAGGCGTCGTTTCGTCGAGCGAGGCCACCGCCATCGCCACCTTGGGGATCACGGAGACGATGTACTCCGGTTCGTCGGTTCGCAACGTGCCAAGGGCGGCCAAGGTCTCGACAGTCGGGCTGGCCTCTTTGTCGAGCATCAGGGCGATCGCGTCGCACGTATTGACGATGTCGATCATGTCCCTGTTGCTGGGATCGGACTCGGGGTCGTGGTGGGCCATGATGACGCTGCAGATTAGGTTCGGAAGGTTCCAGCGCGCGGCGGTCACCAGACCGAGCTCGACGTGGAAACGCTCCACCGCCGTCTCCCACAGGGGTTCCGGCAAGATCCTGGCGTCACGGGTGCGTGTGATGACCTCTTCGAAGCAAGCCGTGGCCACCACCTGTCCGAAGTCGTGAAGGAGGCCGCAGATGAACGCCTCTTCAGGGTTCTGCTTGCGCCAGTAGGCGAGCGCCCGGCACAACAGCGCGCTGGTCATCCCCAAGCGCCAGTAGCGGCGTCGGAGTTGGGACAGACATCCGGTTACGATGGCGTGGGCACCGATGGTCGTCGCGAGGGCTATCTTGCTGACCTCGTTCGACCCGATACGGGTAATCGCGGATTCCAGCGTCGTCGCGGGTGTCACGCCGCGGAACGCCGCCGAGTTGGCGTAGCGCAGGATAGTGGCCGCGAGGATGGGGTCGCCGCTGATCACGCGCTGCAAGTCCCCGATCCCATAGTCGTCCTCCCCGAGCAGGCGCTGCAGCCGCATCGCAACGACCGGGTAGGGCGGGATGTTGACGTTGTCGTTCTTGATGAGGTCGACGACGAGCGTCTCTAGATCCTTCGCGTCCTCCATCACTCATGAGTCTATATCCGGATGGGGGGTAAGGATAGGCCGCGAGGACAGAAAACTCCGGCGAGAGGCCAGGCCTGTCGACTAGCGAGCGACCTTGCAGAAGCCCCTGGCCGGTTTGGCGAACAGGTAGCCTTGCAGGAGATCGACACCAAGCTCGATCAGGGTGTCTCGCTCCGCGGGCGTCTCGACGCCCTCCGCTACCACCTGCATCTCCATCTCGGCGAACAAGGCGGTCATCGAAGAGATGACCTTTCTTCGCGTCGGTGAAGCGTCCACGCCTCGCACCAGCGACATGTCGTACTTGACCACCTCCGGCTGCAAAGTGGCGAAGCTCGAGAGCCCCGAATACCCCGCGCCCAAATCGTCCAAGGCGATGCGGAAACCGAGCGAGCGGAGTTTAGCCATCTTGCTCTCGATGTCCTCCACCGTCGAGAGCGACGCGCGCTCCGTGACCTCCAGTATGATCCTCTCGGCCACTTTCGAGAGCGCCGAGGAGCTATCGTAGAGGTGGGCGTCGAGAAGGTCATGGCTGTGCAAGTTCACCAGGATGAACTGGGACGGACAGGCAGGCACCTCCGACGCAACCCGGTCGCGCACGAGCCGCCCGATCTCACCGACGCGGCCCAGCCGCTCAGCCGCGGACAGCATCGCACAGGGATTGCCCAGCATCGGCTCCTCGTTGCGAAGGAGCGCTTCGTACGCAAATACGCGTTGATGCTTCCACGAGAACACCGGCTGATAGGCCATCCAAACCGAGGCGAGAGCTCGGTCCAAGGCTTCGCTCAGTCCTGCCCTGTCCTCCGCCGGACTCCAGGCCTCGTCGGCGGTGTTGATGGCCATCCGTCGCAGCACAGCCAGACGATGCATCTGCGCGCAGTAGACCACCGTATCTTGCAGGTCGTTCGGTGCGATTGGTTTCAGCAGGTAGCGGAAGGCGGAATGCTCGACTGCGGCTACTGCGGTGTCGAGCCGTGGGGTGCCGGTAATCAGTACGACCGGCATGTCGGGATCCCGCTTGTGCGCGGCCTGCAACACTCCGACGCCATCGATGCACGGCAGAGATATGTCCGAGACCACGGCGTCGTAGCTGCCCGCAAGGAGCAGGTTGACGGCCATCTCGCCGTTGTCCGCACGATCGACCTCGAACCCCACCGCCCGCAGAGCGCGTGCGTACGCGCGCAATTGCAGATGGTCGTCCTCTGCGATCAGAACGCGCGATCCTGCGGGTGCGACCCTTGCTTCAGGAGCCGGCGTTGCCGATGCGGGCATAGGGACGGCATTGGGGTACATGCATCCGGTTGAAGCAACGTCCGTGCCCGGAGGTCGCCAAGGAATCGCACAGAGATTTCTCCAAAGATTCTGAAGTCGAGATGCCCGGTGGTGTCTCCCGAGGCCTCGGTGTCGTCGGCTTTCCGGCAGCCCGGCCCAGGAGGACCGTCACTTTCCCAACATGCCATTTGTTAGAATTCTTACCGAAGTTTCTGTCATAGAATTGTCGGTGGTCTCGGCTTTCCCTGTCTGGAGTCCGACGCTCGGAGGAAATCCCCAATGGTTGTCAGAGGCGAGAATCGGCGTGGGTCTTGCTGTCCGCGAGATCAGGTGAGCGACGTGATTCAGACAAGGCCGAGAGTCGGCGGATCCGACGGGGGGGGGCGTCGATTGCGGACGGTGGACGACTTGAGGACCGGCGATCACGCCTCGTTCATCTACGGCGGAGACCAAGACTACCGTGCCGTCGTGGTGCCCTTCGTCCGCGCCGGGCTCGAGCTGCGCCAACGTGTGGTCTACGTGCACGACATGCGCACCCCACAGGCGCTGTCGACGATCCTGTCTGAGGGCGGGATCGACGTGGACCGTGCGCAAGCCACAGGGCAGCTGGTCTTGGTCCAGGCCAAGCAGGTCTACACCCGCGGCGCCGGATTTTCATTCGACAGCGTGCTCGACAAGATGCACGCGATGACCGCACTGGCCCTGGCCGATGGATGGTCGGCGCTGCGGTTGACGACGGAGATGAGCTGGATCCTTCGGCAGACCCAGGGAGCGGAACGGCTGCTCGAGCAGGCAGGCCGACTCGGGGCGTTCTTCCGCGAGAGTGCGGCCCTGGGCCTCAATCAGTTCGAACGGACTCAGTTCCCGGCCGAGGCCTTGCTCGACGTCCTGCTGACACATCCCGTGGCGGTGCTGGGAACCGAGGCAGTCCAGAATTTCTACTACACGCCGCAGGTCGAAGTGTCCGGACGTTGGCGCTCGGAGGCCACGCTTTGCAAGTGGATCTCCAATCTCAAGGAACGGAAGCGCGGGGCGGAGAACCTGCGCGAGGCCCTGCAACTCCACCGCGAGGTCTTGGACAATCTCGGTTCCGGCATCGTCGTGCTGTCTCGCGACGGACACATCGTCCAGTGCAACCCGTTCATGGAGAGGCTGCTCGAAGTCGAGGGGCTCGATCTCCACGGACGTCGCCTGGCCGAATTCTTCCCAGACATCGGCGAAGACTCCTTCGAAGAGGCGCTCGAGCGCGTCCTGGTGGGCGAGGTGGTGCTGTCATCGGATCTCATCGTCAACGCGGAAGGCAGGAAGCGGCCTCGCTGGATCATCGCCAACCTCGCGCCGTATCGAAACCCCGACGGGCAGATCATCGGAGCCATCGCGGTCATCAGCGACATCACCAGCCGCAAGGAGATGGAAGATGCCTTGCGCTCGAGCGAGGAACAGCTGCGCCAGACGCAGAAGCTCGAGGCTGTGGGCCGTCTCGCTGGCGGCGTCGCGCACGACATGAACAACGCGCTCAACGCGATCATCGCGTTCGCGGATCTGGCGCTGCAGGAAGCAGGACCATCGGAGGAGCTCCGCGCGGACATAGGCGAGATTCGCTCTGCTGCCGATCGGGCGGCCGGAATAACGCGGCGGCTGCTTGCCTTCTCGCGGCGCCAGGTGATCCAGCTCCAGGTCATCGAGCTCAACACCATCGTGGTCAGCGTCGAGAGCATGTTGCGCAGGCTGATCGGCGAGCACATCGAGCTCTCCGTTCGACTGTCTCCGGATGTGGGCCGGGTGAAGACCGACCCCTCGCAGATCGAACAAGTCATCATCAACCTCGCGCTCAACGCTCGCGACGCCATGCCCAAGGGCGGGGCGCTGTGCATCGAGACCGACCTGGTTCACCTCGACGTGGAGCAGCTCAGCGCCTTCGACGCGATTGCTCCCGGCGACTACGCGGTCTTGCGCATTTCCGATTCGGGCTGCGGGATGTCGCCCGAAGTGCTCGCCCACGCTTTCGAGCCCTTCTTCACGACCAAGGACATGAGCCGGGGCAGCGGCCTGGGGCTTCCGGTGGTGTACGGGATCGTCAAGCAGACCGGTGGTCAAATTCGCGTGCGCAGCGACCCTGGCAAGGGCACCTGTGTCGAAGTGCTGCTTGCGAAGTACACGCGGGATTCTCGCACCGATCTGCCCGTCGCCAACGTCGCTGGCAACCAGAGCATCCTGGTCGTGGAGGACGAGGATCTGGTTCGCAAGGTCGTGGCGAGGATTCTGAGCAAAGCAGGCTATCGCGTGTACGTCGCGGGTGGCGGCCAGGAGGCGCTGGCTATCTGCGAAGAGACCGGGGGAGGGATCGATCTGTTGCTCACGGACGTGGTCATGCCGGGAATCGGAGGCAAGGATCTGGCAGCGCGGGTGGCCAGCCAACATCCCAACACCCGGATACTGTACATGACCGGTTACACCGACGACGAGGTTCTGCGTCGGGGCATCCTGGACGAAGGAAGGGCTTTGATCCTGAAGCCCTTCTCACCGACTGATCTGTTGCGCAAAATACAAAGCATTCTCAACGCCAAGTAGCTTCCGGTGGGAGCGTGCCTGCCCATTCAAGGCAACGCCGAAGACTGCCGATCTGCCCCGTAGGCATGAACGAAGTCTCATTTCCGGGCAGGTCGGCGCTCATCGCCGATGACGACGATGTCGTGCGCTCGACGTTGGGCAGACTGCTGCGTCACCTGGACATGACCGTCACCGACGCTCCCGATGGGGCATCCGCCATCGCCAAGCTCGATGGCAACACCTTCGATTTGGTGATCTCCGATCTGTCCATGCCAGCGGCCGACGGGTTTGCCGTGCTCGGGGCCGTGCGCAGCAAGCAACCGCGAACCCCGGTGGTGATCCTGACTGGGGCTGGTGGTGTCCCGGATTGCGTCCGTGCCATGCGCGAAGGTGCTTTCGATTTCCTGACCAAGCCATTCCATCCCACCGCGCTGACCGAGACCGTGAAGGCGGCGCTGGGACAAGCAGCGGCCCTCTCGAAGCCCAAGCCCGCCCGCGCGAACGGCAATCCGTCGCTGGCGGGCAGCGGCGCCATGCTGCTCGGCAGGTCGCCCGCGCTTCAGGAGCTCTTGGCCCTGGTCGAGCAGGTGGGCCCGACGGACGCGACGGTCCTCATCCTGGGCGAGACGGGGAGCGGGAAAGAGGTCATCGCGCGCTTGTTGCACGCATCTTCGCCGCGCTCTGGACAGCGCCTGGTGGCGGTGAACTGTGCGGCAATCCCGGAGACCCTGATCGAAAGCGAGCTGTTCGGACACGTGAAGGGTGCGTTCACCAGCGCACACGAGACTCGGGTGGGGAGGCTGCGCGAAGCCGACGGCGGCACCCTGCTGCTCGACGAAATTGGTGAGCTGGCCATGCCGATGCAGGCCCGGCTCTTGCGGGTTCTGCAAGACCAGTCCGTGACGCCAGTGGGCTCGGAGAGATCCTACCAGATCAACGTTCGCTTCCTGGCCGCGACCAATCGCAACCTCGAGCTCATGGTCCGAGAAGGGCGTTTTCGCCAGGATCTCTACTTCCGCCTGAATGTCGTTCCCATCCAGGTTCCGCCGCTGCGCGACCGGCTGGATGATGTGCCGGCATTGGCTGCCCACTTCCTCGAGCAGGCGGCGCGGAGACTCGGACGCAGCATTACCATGTCCGAGAAGGCCCTCGGCATCCTTCAGCTCTACAGCTGGCCTGGCAACGTACGCGAGCTGGAGAACCTCATCGAGCGGATGGCCATCCTGGATCGCGACGGCGTGATTGAGTCCGACGACGTCCCGCCCACCTTGGGGAGCGAAACCGGGGACATGGTGGCCCGGACCCTGTGGGACCTCACCGAGAATGGCGTGGATCTTCCCACCTCCGTGGCCCGTTTCGAGCGCGCACTCATCGGTACGGCCATGCGGAGGTCCTCGAACAACAAGTCCAAGGCCGCCGTATTGCTCGGAATCGGCCGAACCACGCTCATCGACAAGCTACGGAAGCTGGGGATGTAGGGCTTGGCTCGTGCCCCGGCCTCGGCAGGAGGGCCCAAGCGGCAGTGTGGTCAATCCTTCTTTGCGCCTTGCCCGGGGTGCATGAGCAGGTGCTCCTGCACCAGGTTCTTGAGCGTCGTCATATCGAAGGGCTTCTCCAGGCGCTCGTTGCTGATGGTATCTAGGAAGCTGCGTGCTTTCGGTGTGAACGCTCCGCCCGTCATGAACACGACGTCGGCGGCTCGTTCGGGGGCGAAGCTTCGCAGCTCGTTGTAGAAATCCACGCCGTTCATGTCCGGCATCATCAGGTCGCACAGAATCAGGTCGAAGTGCTCGCCGTCTCGGATGCGTCGCAAGGCGTTGCGTGCGCTGGTCTCCGTCACCACGTCGTTGTCCTTGCCCATTACGCGCTTGAGCGCGGTGCCCACGATGGGTTCGTCGTCGATGGCCAGGATTCGTGCAGACAGGGCGGCGATCGGACGCCTCGTCCGGCTCGTCCGGCGCGTCGTGCTCGCGGCATCGGAGGTGGGCAGGAACACGCGGAAGGTGCTGCCCTTGCCGACCTCGCTTTCCACCGTGATCTCCCCGCCCAGCGCCTGGACGATCCGGTTGCAGATGGAAAGGCCAAGGCCTGTGCCCACGCCGACCGGCTTCGTGGTGTAAAACGGCGTGAACAGGTGTCCCAGCACCTCCTGCGACATACCGCAGCCGGTATCCGCTACCTGCACCTCGACGCGCCCCCGACTGTCGAGCGCAGTCGCGATGGTCAGGGTGTTGGTGCCCGCATGACCTTCCTCCATGGCCTGCACTGCATTGATGATGAGGTTGAGGAAGACTTGTCCCAAGCGCGACTCGTCACCATGGACGAAGGGAACCGGCTGGAGCTTTCGCACCACCCGGGCGCGGTGCTTGAGCTCGTTCCAGGCCATGCGCAGCGACGATTCGAGGATGCGTTGAACGTCCACCGGGCCGAGCGAGGTCTCGGGGCTGCGCGAGAAGATCTTGAGGTCACGCACGATGTCGCGCAGCCTCTCCGAGGCCTCGAATGCGTCGCGCAGCTCCTCTTCGAGCTCGGCGCGATCGCGCTCGCTGTCGGCGGTCACCCCGAGCGTGGAGATGGTCTCGGTCGCCATGTGGAGGTTGGTCAGGACGGCGGCCAGCGGGTTGTTGATCTCGTGGGCGACGCCCGCAGCCAAGATGCCGACCGACGCCATGCGGTCGGAGACCATGAGCTGTTCTTGCAGGCGGCGGAGCTCGGTGACGTCGAAGATGGTGGCCAAGTGCCCCAGTCGTCCACCGCTCTCGTCGACGATGGAATGGAATGCCAGTAGGCCCCACAACGCGGAATCATCCTTCCGTCGGAGCCGACATTGGGTGCGGAAGGTCTGGGTTCCGTCGGCCTTGCCTTGCAGATACGCGGTGATGGCCTCCAGGACCTTCGCCTCGGCGATGAAGGTCAGTATGCTCGCGTCCGCGGTCTCGCTGGGGTCCACGGCCAACATGTCGGCCATGCGGCGGTTCATGTAGGTCGTGCGACCCTCGGGATCGAGCAGCCAGATACCCTCGTGCGCCGTCTCGACGATGCGCCGGAACTTGATCTCGCTGGCGGCCAGGCTCTCCTCGGCCTTGCGCCGCGCACGCCGCTCGCTCGCCTCGCGAAGCTCGCGCTCGACCGCGGGGATCAGTCGGGCCAGGTTGTTCTTGACCAGGACGTCGTGTGCTCCCGACTTGAGAACCTCGACCGCGGTCTCTTCACCGACGGCGCCCGAGATCACCAGAAACGGGATGTCCGGCCCCTTGTCCTTGAAGATGTGGATCGCCATCAGGGCGTTGAGGCTTGGCAACGAGTAGTCGCTGATGACGATGTCCCAGTGTCTGTCTGTCAGCGCGCTTCGGAACGCTTCGGGCGTCTCCACCCGCTGGTAGTCGACCGTGTAGCCACCCTTGTTCAGATGTCGCACGACGAGAAGAACGTCGTCCTCCGAGTCTTCGAGGAACAGGACATCCAAACGCTGGCTCATTCCCCCTCACCCCGGTTGCGCCTGCGCTCGGCTAGGTCGGCCTTGCGGCCGCTCCTGTGCCCACTCTGCGATATCAAGCGTATCTGACGGCTCATGCCAGGTGCCTCGGGCGACTCGCGGTCCAGTGTATCTTGACCCTGCTTGGCCCGCCAGCGCGGCTGCTGAGAAAGCCGGTCTAGAATTCGATCTTCAGCGTCGGACCGTTGCTCGTGGTGACGAGCTGCGACTGCGGGACGGACAAGCTGACGATCGCGGGAACCATCTGCGAGGTGCCCGCGAGACCGATGGTGGGGCGTGCCGTGGAACTGCAGCGCACCTTCACGTCGACAGAGCTCGAGGCCGTTCCGCGGCTGGTCTCCACCTGGCAGGCGGGAACCACTTGGGCGGAGACCATCACCACGGAGCTGCGCTTGTCGGCTTGTGCGGGAAATGCAAGGGCAACGGCGCTGATGGTGAGGAGCAGGCAAACCATCAGCCGCCGTGCCTTGCTGGTGCTGGGGGGGGATGGGGACCGGGCGTACACGAGGACGGCAAGAGCAGCTTTCGTGCCCCCAAGCGAAGGCAGCCGGAGAGCGGATTAACTCTTGGCTTTTATTCGGATACCGCGCTTACGTCTCGTGTCGGTGTCGGAATCGCGACGCCACCTTTTCGGATGCCGTCGGCTTCCCGACGGACGGAGGGGCGCCCCCCACGCTCAGAAGTTGATGGTGACCGTGACCGCGTCGGTGTAGGTGCCGGCGGGCACGTCCTGCCCAGCTGGAATCTGACCGTAGATGGTCAGGGTGACGGGCCACCAGAGGAGGGGCCCGGTGTGGTAGTGATTCGGATTGGGATCGCCCCACACCGCGGTGCGGGCAGCATCGATGTAGAGGTTGTAGTCCAGACGATCCCCGCCGCTGGCAAGCTGGCGCGGCAGGTTGGTCGGGGCGTTGACGCCCTTGCTCAGCCAGACCTCCACGCCAGGTGAGAACAGGCACCTGATGGTGACCGAGCCCGTCGAGGCCAGTGGGACGGTGCCAAATACGTCGTAGATGCCGAACGAAACTGCCGTGGTCGAGACCGAGCAGTACTGCGCCGATGCCGGTCGCTCGGCGGCAAGCAATGCCCCAGCAACCACACACGAACAGAAGAGCCAGCGTGCGACGCTCATTCGGACTCCTTCGGTGAAACGATACATCTCACGGTCCCCGCGTTCACCAGCGCCATTCCGCCCGTCTGCACGGCGAGGTGGAATGCGCAGGTCCCCGTCGCGAATTGGGCTTCGGCCAGATAGGTCCCGGGTGGGACGTTCTCCAGGTAGAAGTTCCCCGCCTCGTCGAACGGGGACACGATGGGCAGCCCCGCGACGGTGACCACCAGTTGGCCATACGCCGGCACGATGTCTCTGCCATTCTTCTCCACGATCACCGTGCCGGCGACCGAGAACACCTGGCGCACCGGGAACGTGACGATGGCTCCGCCGCGGTAGGGTGGGGCGATGGTCAGCTCGGTGGTGGCGATGTCATGGTCGAGGGGGATGTCCTTGTCGTCGATACCGATGCGATTGCCATAGTAGGAAAGCAGGCTCGGAATCAGGAGGTCGCCCTTTCGATCGGTGGTACCGACGACTTGGTTGCTGACCAGCCCACGCACGCCCCCGACGTTCGGCACGCGAATCAGCGCGAACGCGTCCTGCACGGGCCTCGTCAAATAGCCTCTCCCGCCGATGAGGACGGCGCCACCGGTGGCGGTGAGGGTGGTATGGCCGCGTGACGAGCTATCCCAGCCGTTGCGTTGGTACTCGGCCTCGACGCGGCCGTGGCTGCCTTGGTACTGGAGCAGACCGTTGTCGAGGGCGTTGTCGCCCTCGGCCACGGCCAGGCGGTACCCGACCCCTGTGCCCATCGGTAGCGCCCGTTGAAGCATCGCCTGCGTGCTTCCGCCGTGGCCGCCTTGGTATCCCCAGTGGTCTCCGCGGGAGACGGCGGCCATGGTCCGGTCCGCGAGCGAGAACGTGAGGCCGACGAAGGTCCGGAACTCGACCGGGTAGTTGCTTCGGTAGATGTTGTTGAATTCGGCGAAGACATAGAGCCAGCGCAACATGGAGCGGTTGATTCGTAAGGCGATCGTGTCGGTTCGTCCCAGGTCCCGCATCACGGCGTGGCTGAGCTGCACGGCGAAGCTTGCGACCTTGTTGACCGTGACTGCTCCGGTTGCATTGACGTCGAGGCTCGGTCGGTCGGTCTGCGGCGACAAGCTCAACGTGGCGTAGCGATCGCTCGCGAAGCGCATGCCCAACTGCGCGAGGATCGGGCTGCCGACGTACGAGTACGAGACCAGGCCCGCAAAGCCTGCCATCGCGGCCTGTCGGCTGGCCGCCATCGAGCATCCGAGCTCCCCGACGCGCAGCCGCCCCAAGGCGAGCCGGGCGGCGAAGCTGGCTCCGCCGCTGACCATGTCTGGTGTGGCTTCGGCGCGGGCGCCGATGGTGAGCCAGTCGAGGACGCCGATGCGATGGCGAAGGGCCAGCGCTGGCTGTTCATAGCTCCAGCTCTCGCTGCCGAGACCCTTGCGCACGAAACCGACGTTGTAGGCGAAGTCGGACAGCCCCTTGCCGAGCGTGCCCAGCGCGAGGTAGTAGGGGTTTACCATCGTCTGTTGGCCGCCGAAGGCGTCGCGAACGACGACTCTCGTCTCGCCACTTCCGTTGGTCAACGGGACGTTCTGCAGACTGAACTGCCCTGGCGGCAAGACCTCACGCTTGATGAGCTGACCGTTGACGTAGACCTCGACGGTGGATGGAGTAAGCGCCGTTCCCGAGAGTGCCAGGGACGGCAGGAACACGAAATAGGGATCGAGCGCGAACGTCCTTGTGGCCCCGATGCCAGCCAAGGTTCCTCCGCCCCCAAGCGCGTCTCCGGAGCTGACGATGACATCTCCGGCGACGATGCGCGTGAGCTTCTCGCGCCAGTCGAAGGTCAGGTTCGTGATCATGCGGATCCACTGGCTGCTCCAGAGCAGGCGATCGTAGCCGCCGGACGGATGGCTGTTGTAGCTGGCGCTGCTGTAGAGCAGGAGGCCCCGGTGGCTGAGCCCCGCCTCGGTGAACGCGCCGAGGTGCGCGCTGTCGCGGTCCTGAAGATCGGTCGCCCGGAGCTGGTAGTTGGCAAACAGGCTCGGCGAGGATGCATAGACGATTCCTTCGGGGAGCTTGGGCTTGAGGTCGACGGCGACGGAGCCGAAGAGCTTGGGATCCACCCCGATGGTCAGGGAGAGGTCGATCTCGCTGAGCGAAAAGGACACTCTCGGCGCCAGCGAACGAAGGGAGACCACTTCGCCCTCGGCACGCTTCTCGTGTCTGCCTACGTCGACGCGCATGCCGGCCTTCTGCAGATCCGCGACACGCACGAGGACGTCCTCGCCATGCAGGACCACGAGGACGTCTCCGAGCTCGATCTCGTTGACGGTGACCCGCAGGAACGCCGGCCTGTCCTCGTCCACGGCGGACTGTGTCGTTTCGACATGGCCCAACGTGTCCGATGGCGCGACATCGGACGAGGCCGCGAAGGCGTCGCCAGCGGCTCCATCCCACGTGGCGTGCTCGGCGCCTCCGTCGAGGGCCGTCGCCGTCTGCGCGCGGGCCTGTCCACGCAGGGCAACACCCGCGAGTGCCGCGACTAGAACGAACCGTGAGATGGATGTCGGTACGCGTGCAGCACATCCACCGCTTCCCGGAAGCTCAGGGCCCGCAGCCGGCCGTCTGCACGTCCAGTCGGCCATCGAACTTGCCCTCGGTGGTTTGGATCTCGACGGTCAGCTTCTTCGATTTCGCGCAGGCGTCCTTGGGGATCTCGACCTGCCAGCTGCGGGTTCCGCCGGCCAGCACGTACCAGCCTTCGGGGCGCTTCTCGAAGGTGCTGGTGCCAGCGCCATCGACGGCCTTGACCAAGACCGACTGGACCAGGAAGTGGAGGTTCCCGCTGTTCTTGAGCGTGAACGACAGGCTGCCCTTCGCGAGCGCCATGCCGCCGACCGCTCCGGCCGCCTTCACGGCGACTGGCCGAAGGAAGATGGGAACCCCCATCTTGGTGAGCACCTTGACCTCGGACTTCGAGGCTTCCTTGGCTGAGCGCAGCGGCGGCAGCTCTTCGACGAAGACCCGGTAGGCTTTCTCGGTCGGGCCCGCGGGCACCGTGGCACCCACGCGCAGCTTTCGCTCGCCGCCCGGCGGCAGACTGAGGAGCCCCGGATAGACAACGATGTCCTTGGTGTCACCGAGCTGCATTTCGCCCCGTGGGCTCTGCTTCCATTCCTGCATCAGGATCTTGAAGCGCAGCTCCTCGGTGCTCTTGTTCTGCAAGGTCAGAAGGGCGCTCTGTTCTTTGTCGGAGAGCACCACCTTGATGGGGTTGACGGTGAAGGAACTGGCCTCGGCTCTCGGCGCGACAGCCACGAGCACAGCGCACAGCAAGGCCCGGCGGTAGGCGTTTCCCATGGTCAATCAGCCTATGGCGGTTCGTTGTACTCGGAGGATTGGCTAGAAGTGGATCGTGGAGACCAGCGTGTCCGTGTAGCTGCCCGAGATCGCCTGGGTCTGCCCCGCGGGGATGCGACCGTACATCACCACCGACACGTCCTCTCCGTTGCCGTCGGCAACGGGGTTGGTGGTGCCGTTGTCGCCGCTGCCCCAGACCGCCGTGCGGCCGGTCTCCTTGTAGACCTCGTAGGAGAGCAGCACCGTGGCGTTCGTCCCGTGAACCATCTGGCGCTGCGCCCCCGCATTGTGCCTGCCGCCATCGAGATCGATGTAGATCCCGGTCGCGCCATTGGTGCAGCGGACGACGATGCTTCCGGTAGCGTCGTTCGGCGATGTGGCGTTCGCGACCACGGGATCGTAGGTGCCGAACGCCAAGGCCGCGGTGGCGATGCTGCATGTGGCGGTGACGTTCGCGGTGACCTGAACCGTGTCCGAGCTGGTGGCGGCCGAGGCAGGACCAGCCAAGAGTCCGAACAAGAGAGTCGCGGTTGCGGAGGCGAGTACCGGCAGCTTGTTGGTCATGGGGGCTCCTTGGGTTGGGGGACGGTCGGATCAGAAGTTGACGGTGGCTTGGACGGTGTCGGCGTAGCTGCCGGCGGGCAAGTCCTGACCGGCGAAGATGCGGCCGTAGACGGTGAATGTCCGGGGCGCCTTGCTCGGGGCTGGACCGGGCGAGAAGAGCCTGGGCCCGGCGTTGCCCCAGACGGTCGTGCGTGCCGAGGTCTGGTAGAGCTCGTAGTCGAGGTAGTTGCTGGGACCGTTCAGCATGCGGCGGGTATTTCCAGATGCATTGCTCCCGAGGCCGAGACCGATGGTTGCTGTGGTGCCCTTGGTGCACGTGATGGTCACCGTGCCCGTCCCATCGTCGGCATCGACCGTGGCGTTGGCCCCGATGGGATCGTAGGAAGGAAAGGCTACCGGCGTGGTGCTGATGGTGCAGTTGTTGACGATTGTCGCGGAAACCGAGAGGTTTGCCGTCGCGCTCGCCGCCTGCGGCTGGTGTGTTTCTGCCAGCAACACGCCGGTGACAAGCAAACATTGTGTGATTCGCGGAAACCCCATTTCGATTTACCCGCCTTCTGTGGGCAGGAGCTCTACCTGAGCGCCTGCCGATGTGATCTGTTTGCAATAGTCGAAATGTAATTAGCACTACGGATCAGAGCGCACGACTTCGTCGTCCATGCTGCGGCTTCGATGAGCACCATTGCCACAGGTGCTGCCGGAAGACGGCGCTGGCTCAGCGCTATTGCAGGGTCTTCCCAGGCCGAGGATCCGACGGGCGAAGCGCCTGACGCGGAGGCTGTGGCGCCTGCGTTCGTAGGCGAGAGATGTCCTGGGATCTTCGTGTGCGTAAACAATGCCAACATTCTAAAAACATAAAATGAAATCTGCAATACGTTTTTAGTAGAGAGCAATTCCGTTTGTCCGTCGCGACTTGACGCGAGCATGAGTGCACCCGTCTGCTTACCTAGCCTCGCAAAGGAGGACCCGATCGGAGCGTATTCGTCGCCTTCCCGTCGAGGCCCCGTCGGTTTTCCGAGTCGGCTTTCCGACGGTGATCGAGCGTGGTTAGCCGCGCTCGGTAGCGCTACTTCCGCTTGGCGGGGCTGCCAGCGGGCCGGTTTTTTCCGCCCGACTTGCCCTTCCGCTCGTCCAGATCGGCGAACGACTCCGTGTTCTCGACCTTGTAGAGATCGGCCTCGCGATCGAAGAAGTCGCTCTCGATTGCGGAGAAACTGCCACTCGGCCGATGCGTGCCCTGGTTCGGCTGAGGCTGCGGGTCGCGCTCACGCGGTGGGGATGGCTTGGCGATCGGCGCGTCCGCCGTCAGCGATGGATCGATGTGGAAGGACGATATTCCGCCGCGCCTCGCCTGCGCGCGTGGCTTCCCCGACGAGACGACACGCATCTCCCCGGTGACCCGCGCGCCCGACGGCTCCTTCTTCGATTCGGCAAGCGGGACTGCAACGGCTGGCGTCTTCGGCTCGTCTGTGGGCGAGCTGCGGAGCTCGACAGAGACCGCTGGCTGCGACGGCGGTGCTGTAGGAGCTCGAGGGGCGATCTCCGGATGAGCCTGGCCGGCAGCGCTCGTGACCGTGGCCTCGGCGGGGGCAGCATCGTTCTCTCTCGATGCCAGACCCGCTGAGACGACCTCGACCAATGCCGTGTCGATGACCACCGAGCGGCGGCCTTCGGCCGGCCGGGCTGCCCGCGGCGTCGTGCGCGGCTTGTGCAGCTCGATCGATCCACTCGTCTGCGCGCTCGCGGGGGCAGTCGCGACGACCACGGGCACACCGCGCGCCGGGCTGCTCCTTTCCGTCCGGACGCCCACTCCGAAAGCCGGCGTGGAGCGCCGGGCGGCTTCGGCAGGTTTGTCGGAGGCGACGTCGCCGCGCAAGGCGAACGGTTGGGTCTCGACCGCCGACTTGCCGGTCACGGCTGCAACCGGGATCGCCCCGGTGTCGCGTGCTGCAGCTGCGGTCGGCTTTCCAATCTCCTGCGTCTGCCGTCGGGTTCTCGGCTTGCTTTCGACCGGCACCGGCGTCCTCTGCATCGACGGGTCTTCGACCTGTGCCAGCATCGGCTGACTCAGCCTCGCCCCATCCTCGGCCGCGCCGCTCAGCGTGATGCGGGCAGTGGCCCAGAAGGCTTCGAGTGGCGAGACCTCGTCGGCCGTGCCGTCGGTGCCGGCGTCCTGGCGGCTCAACACAGCCAGCTCGATCAGTCGTCCCAGAATCCGCGTGGTATCGAGCACGCGGAACGGGCTTTCGTCGATTACGTCGGCCAGGCTTCTCTGCCCGTCGCACAGCCTGATTACCGGCGTGACCTCGGCCGGGATCGCCGCGGCGGAGGCGCGAAGGCGGTCGTGGTTGACCAGATAAACGGTGGTGTCCGGCCCGATGTCCTTGATGGCGTGGCTGTAGTCGCGCTGGAACCGGTCGAACTCTTCCAGGAACTCGTGCGCGGTGCGATGCAGCTGTCCGCGCCGCACGACGGGGCGAAGGCGCAACTCGAGATGTCCGTCGTTCCACACGAGCAGGTGTTGAACCGCGGCCATGCCCTGCAAGGGACCGACCTGGGCCCCTGTCAGCTCGCCCTGGTAGAACAGAATCTCGCCGTGGCGCCCCTTGCGTGCCAAATGCAGTGAACCCGACCGGCGCAGCCCGTTCATGGTTCTCACCAGTGACAGGCTGCCCTGGGCAGTGATGGCGTCATCGAGGATCGGCTTGTCGCCTGCGGTGCCGGCCTGTTCGCTGGCGACGAGCATCTGGCTCGCGCTCAGAACGTCGCGAACGAATGTCGGCAACGGCAGCAGCTCGGTCTGTCCGTGTGGCTTGACTTGGCCTCGCAGCTCCTCGGGGCCGAGCACCAGCACGGGGAGGCTGCGAAACGCTTCGCGGCTGCGCAGCTGGTTGATCATGGCGTGCACCTTGTCGTGGTCCGTGCGTGACGCCGTGACGAGGACCTGGGCTCCCGACGCCTTCACCAGCAGCGAAGCGGTTTCCGGTGCTGGACAGGCCGTGATTCGCCAGCCCGCCCCCTGGAAGCCATACACCAGAGACTCCAGCCCCTTCGGATCCGAGTCGACGATGAGGGCTGCGTGCGTGCGGGGCATTGGGGGGTGGGGCCGTCTACCAGTAGAACTGGGTTCGGAGGCCGAACTTCACGCCCCCGCAAAGGTGTCCTTCGGGGCTGTCCCCGGAGGGGCTTGAGAGGTGCCGCCCGGATTTGAACCGGGGAATAAGGGTTTTGCAGACCCTTGCCTTACCACTTGGCCACGGCACCGTACTTGAGACCCCCTGTATGTAGCACAGAGGGCGACGGGGCGGTCAACCGATATCGTCGATATCTCCTCGCCGTGACGCCGAAGCGGGCGCACCAGAACGGGCACGCGCGGGCTGGTCGTCGCCCGAACCGTGAGCGCCCGGGGCCGTGGGCTAGATCACCTCGTTGGTGTCGGGGATTTCGGGCCGCGCCGGCGCGCCGGTGCGCAGGTAGCGCGATGCCATCTCGAACTCGAAGAAGGACAGCATCTTGGTCTCGACAACCTTGCTCCAGAGATCGTGCGCTTCATCGCGTTGCCCGTTCGACAGGCGTCGCATAGCCTCGTAGAAGTAGGCTTCTGCGCGTTTGCCGACGGTGTCCGCCTTGCCGAGCAAGGTCGTGTAGTCCATTTGCCCGACGGCGTATCTGGCCAAGTCGGCGTACCAGGGGGCGCCCCGCGGGGCCCGCAACGTTACCTTCCGTTCGGCCAGCCTTCGCAGGTAGTTCATGGCGCCGACGTCGGGCGTGCTGCCGCTGCGTCGTGTGAGGTCGGCGATCCAGAGCGATGCATAGACCTTGACGTACTCGGAGATGGATCGGCCAGGCTTCGCGATCGCGCGACGGTAGATGTCGAGGGCGTGCTCGGTCTCGCCCCGCTGGACCAGGAACGCGATGGCGTCCAGATAGGTCTGATCGCGATCTTCGTCTTGTGCGATGGCCTCGTCGAACTTGCGCATTCCTTCGTCACGGCGTCCGAGCAAGTAGTAGAGGCGTCCGACCTCGAAGGTCGCCTCCGCGGACGACGACAGATTCTTGCGGCGGAGCTGCTCCAGCATCAGCCGCTCCCAGCCGCGTGCCGAGACCGCCCAAGCCTTGCGCGCGGCCTCGCTGTTTCCCGTGGAGTCGTACGCGTTGCCGAGCAAGAACGAGAGCTTCGCTTGCCCCTCGACGTACGGGATGGTGTCCTCGGCGGGAGCGTTGCGCTCGCGGAAGTCGAGAGCCTGCTGCAAGATCGCGATCGCCTTCTGTGGCTCCCCACGCTTGAGCGCCAGGTTGGCCAACTGTCGGGTCACGTCCACCGCGGAGTCACCCGATCGTTGCGCGCGCTGGAGCAGCGGCCCGGCCTTTTCGATTTGGCCGGCGTCGACCAATCCACCCGCGACCAGATAGTCGATGTCGTTGTCGTCGAGCTTGAAGCGGGCGGCACCAAAGCGACCGCGCGCCTCCGCGAACTCCTTGCGCAGGCTGTCCGCTTCTTGCTCGGCGGCCGGCATGCGGTCGGGATCGATGTGCATCTTGAGTCGCAGGAACGCCAGCTCCATCCGCTCGGAGGCCAGGTCGCCCATCAGGTCGTGGCCAGCGTTGCTGGCGCTGAGCGCTGCCAAAGCCTCGTCGAGGTAGCGCAACGACAGCACGGGCTCGGAGAGCATGCGCGCAACCCGCGATGCGAGCACGAGCATGTCACTGTCCGTCGGGTAGACCATCAGGCCACGCTGGAGGACGCCCATCGAGGCCGCCGGGTCCAGTCGATCGGTGGACGTGCCGCGAAGCAGATCGTTGCGGGGAAGCAGCCGCCGCGCGAGGGCCAGATAGTCCGCAGGCTTGGCGTCGCTTCGGTTGACGGCAGCGATCAACTGGCGGAAATCGGGGTCGTCGCCGGGGCGATCGGTGAAGCGGTTGGCGGCTTCGCTCGCCTTGGGGAACTGTCCGCAACGCAGATAGATCGCCGCCGAGGACACCGACATCGCCGACAACGCCTCCGTGTCGAGGAGCAGCTCGCCGAGCAGTCCGCGCGCGCCCTCACCCATGGGCTTGCGCAGAAAGCCGCTCACGCGGTCCTGCTTTTGGATGTAGAGCCTGCTCAAGCGTTCGAGCACCGCGGGGGTGGGCCAGGCGCCAGCCACCTGTTCGAGCACTTCGATGGTGCTGGCCACACGGTGGGGGCCGCCGTGGCCACCGACGATCTGCGAGCCGGCCTCGAGCCAGGACAGCACCTCTTCGAGGCGCGAGCTCCACTCGGGGTTGCTCGGTTCCGCCACCTGCAGCGCAAACAGCGCGGTGGTCACGGGGAGCTCGTTGCCGCGAGGTGAATACGCGGCCAGGACCAGCTTGGAGCCGTCACGCAGCAGCGTCCGTTCCCGGTCTGCCAACGGCAGTCCGCCGGCCATCCAGAGCGACGCTGGCGAATACAACTCGAGGGCGTCGCGGAGAGAATCGTAGAGTCGCTGGAAGTCGTCTTCGGTGCCGAGGAGGCCGGGGCTCTTGCGGAGGCGCTCCGCATCGAGGGTGGCGAGGGGCTTGAGCAGATACTCGACGAGCTTGCCGCGCAGCCGGATGCGCTCGTCGGAGCCCTCGGGAAGCGCCTGGTAGAGGAGCTTCGCTTCGAAGTAGTCCTCCTCGGCGGCGATGGCAGGCAGGGCGCCCGCTTCGCGCGCAAGCGCCTGCGACGCCGGGCTGAGTCGGGCCGGCCGAGGCGCGGTTCCATGGGCACAACCAGATATCGCGGTCAGGCCGAGCAGGCCGGCCATGCCGAGTCTGGCAAGGATCTTCCACATGGCCGAAGTTTAGCGCGTGCGCCTTCCTTCGCGCTATAAAGCAAGCTCGTCATGTCGGCGGAATCTCATCGCCGGAGGAGCTGGCCCGGTCTGCGGGGCGAGCCCGGCGTTGCGCCTCCGATGCTGCTTGGACACAGAGGCGCCAGCGCGCACGTGACGGAAAACACCATCCCTGCCTTCCGGCGCGCGCTCGAAGGCGGCGCGGACGGGGTGGAGCTCGACGTCCAGCGCTGCCTGACGGGGGAGATCGTGGTTTTTCACGACGACGATCTCCTGCGCCTCGCGGGCCGCCCTGAACGCATCGTCGAGCTGCCGATGCAAGCGCTTCGCGAGGTTCGCCTGCGCGGCGGCGGTGAGATACCGACCCTGGCCGAGGTGTTCGAGGCATGCGGCCGGGACGCGCTGGTGAACGTCGAGATCAAGTACGACGGCTGTTCACCGTGGGCTTGCGCGGCCCTGGTCGACGGTGCCTCGCGGGAGATTGCCCGCGCTGGCGCGCAGTCGCGGGTGCTGGTCTCGTCCTTCAGCCCAGCCGCCATCTGGCTTTGGCGCCGCCAGCACGGCGACGTTCCATGCGGGCTGCTCTTCGAGAAGCCGCGGCCTTTTCATCGGCCTTGGCCGCTGCGAACCGATTGCCTTCTGCCTGTGCTCTGCCCCGAGGCCGTTCATCCCGAGCGTGGCCTTTGCTCGCCCACCGCGGTCCGCCGCTGGCATCGCCGAGGCTACGCGGTGAATGTCTGGACGGTCGACGAGCCCGGCCAGCTGCGCCGGCTGGCCGACATGGGCATCGACGCGATCATCACGAACGACCCGGCCGCGGCGCGCACGGCGTTGCGCGCTTGACCCTGCGATCCACGGGTGGCTAACATCCGCCCCCATGAAGCTTCTCGTGTTGGTTGTTGCGCTCGGGCTGGCGATGGCGGCGTGCGAAAGCGCGACGTCGGAAAAGATCCAAACTTGGAAGGGCACCGAGAAGGGACCCGGCAAGATCGAGAACACACTGCGAAGCGCGACCGCTCCGGCCGGCCTTCGCGCCGAGGCCGCCGCCGCCTTGGTCGACATCGGGCGTCCCGAGAAGGCCGACGAGATCATCGCCAGCATGCCGGCCGGCGAGCGTGTGGAGATCCTCAAGACCTTGATCGAGATCTACATCAAGGGGATGGCGAGCCCGCAGCTGCCCAAGGTTCGCGACGCTCGTGACGGTCTGTTCAGCCTTCGCCAGTATGCCCCGGCGGACGAGCAGAAGCGCATCGACCAGGTGCTGCTCGCCTCCGTCGAAAAGGACCTTCTCGATGGGCGTTTCTCAGGCGGGCGCCATTCGTTGGAGAAGATGCTGCCGGCCATCGGATCGGCGTCGGGGCCCATGCTGGTTCGGTTACTCGGGGAGCCCAAAGCCCCATACCGGGGCCTGGCCGAGCTGCTCGTCAAGGTGGGCGACGTGGCCGCGCGGGACGAGGGCGGCGCCGCGTTGATCGGGCGAATGGCCCCGGGCAAGCCCATGCCGAATGACGTGTGGATGGCGCTCGGGATGATAGGTGGACCGACCGCGACCGAGTTCTTGCTCGGAAAGATGCAGAAGGGATCGCCGGAGGATGCGGTCGCGGCGGCGCGGGCGCTGCAGCAGTCGCGCTTCCCGGCCGCTCTGCCGGTGGCGCTGAAGATCGCGGCGGATTCCAAGGCCACGGGCGAGCTGCGTGACGAGGCTTTCGGCGTGATCGAGAGGATTGGCGGACCCGACGCGCTTGGCGGACTGGTGAAGATCATCGCGGAGGACAAGAACGAGAAGGTCCGCTACCGCGCCCACGAGGCGGCGCTGGCGGTAGGCAAGGGCGAGGCGATTCGTCCGGCGCTGGAGGCATTTTCGCCCAAGCTGTCGTTCAAGCGCGAGGACGTGGTCGACTTCTTGGTCAAGGACATCTCGAAGATCGGCGCCCAGGCCAAGCCGCACGTGCTCGCCACGTTGGCGTCTTCGTCGCCCCTGGCCCGGATGACCGCGGTGCTGGCGCTCGAAGCGCCGGTGTCCACGGCCCTGACCGGACACCTGGGCGAGGCAAAGGATGCCGCGGCTCTGCTCAAGCTGGGCGACGACAAGGCCACCCTCAAGGGGTTCCCGGCTGGAACCTCGGTCGGGACCGAAGCCAAGCGGGTGGCGCTGTTGCTCGAAAGCAAAGGAAAGTAAGCGTTTGCCCCGGCAAAGGGTAGAGTAGGAACGACAACCGCCATGGACCCGAATCGCAAGACGCTGCGTCATTTTTACTGCTCCGACATGATCTGGCAGATGTTCGAGCAGATGTCCGAGACCATGGATCGCGGGGTTGACGAGCTCGTCAACGAAGCGATGCGTGCCTTCGCGGAACAACACGGCTATCTGGTCAGCCCGGACACCGACGCACAGCCTTCACAACTTTTCCTTCCCCCCGATGCGGGACGTCCGCCCGCGGTTCCGCCGCCCTTGCCGGCGGGCCGAGCCACGGCCCACTACGCTGGGCGCCCGGCACTGCCACGCGGGGCGGCCGCACCCTTGCCTCCGCCCGTGCCCAGCGCCAGCGCGGAGACGATACCGCCGGTGTACTTGATCTTTGGCAACCAGAAGTACGTCATCGACAAGGAGCAGTTCATCATCGGTCGAGGCGCGAAGTCGTCGGATCTCGCCATTCGCGACGGCAACATCTCCCGCAAACACGCCGCCGTGGTCAGGCGCGCGGGCGCCTACTACATCAAGGACTTGGGATCGACCAACGGCATCGACTTTGGCGGAGAGCGCATCGAGGCGCGGAAGATTGAAGAAGGCGACGTCTATTCGATCTGCGACTACCAGCTCAGGTTCACGTTCAGGTAGGCACCCCGGGGGGCAGCGACCGGCCACCCGTCCCGACGATCCCATCGATAGGCTGCCAGGCGCCGGCAAGGTGACGGCCGCGCGGCTCGCGGACCGCGGCCTTGCGAGCGTGCGCGATCTGCTCTACTTCTTTCCACGCGGGTACCAGGACTATCGACGGGAGTATCGCCTGCCCGAGCTCGCCGCGCTGGCGCCGGGAACGCCGGTGGTCGTGCGCGGAACGGTGGTGCGCGTACACAAGTTCTTCCGTCGCATGCTCGACGTCGTGATCGAGCAGGATGGCGCCCGGCTGCTGGCGCGTTGGTTCCGACCCAATGCGGGCATGGCGAAGAGCTACGCCAAGGGGAGCTCTGTGGCGCTCGCGGGCGAGCTGCGCAAGACCGAGGAGGGCGAATGCCAGCTCATTCATCCGAGCAACGTCACCGCCTTGCTCGCGGAGCGCGAGGTCTTGGGCATCCGGGCACGGTATCCGTTGGTCGAGAGGGTCCCCGGCCGGACCGTCGAAAAGATCGTCGGCGCAGCCCTGGACGCCGTCGTGGACCAGCTCGAGGACCCGTTGCCGCCGCCGTCGCGCTCGGAGCTCGGTTTTCCCGAGCTCGCGACCGCCTTGCACACGATTCACCGGCCACCGACCTCGCTGTCCTGCGAAGAGGTCGCCGCCTTGGTCGAGGGCCGGGCGCCTGCCCAGCAGCGGTTCGCCTTCGAGGACTTGCTGGTTTCGCAGCTCGGCCTCGCCCGCGAACGCTCGCTGGCCAGCGGCCATCGCGCCTTTGCATGCGACGGCGTCACGGATGACGTGCTCGTCGCGGCGAAATCCGCGCTCCCGTTCGCGTGCACGGCAGCCCAGGATCACGCCATCTCCGCCATCGCGAGCGCGCTGCGAAGCCCGTGCCCGATGCAGTGCTTGCTTCAAGGCGACGTGGGCAGTGGCAAGACCGCGGTGGTGTTCGTGGCGTGTGCGCTGGTCGCGAGGGCAGGGGGGCAGAGTCTGCTGATGGCACCAACGGCGGTCTTGGCCGAGCAACACCACAGGTCCTTGACCGCCTGGGGGAAGGGCTGGGGGCTGCGCACGCGGCTCTTGCATGCCGGGCTGCCGACCGCAGAGCAGAGGCGCGTTCTCGATGCCGCAGCGTCTGGAGAAGCAGACGTGATCGTCGGCACGCATGCGCTGCTCCAAGACCGCCTTCGGCTCGGCCGGCTCGCGCTTGCCATCGTCGACGAGCAGCATCGATTCGGGGTGCGCCAGCGCGCCAGGCTGCGCCGCGTGGCGAGCGACGAATTCGGCTGGCAAATGTCCTCGCAAAACGGCATGGTCCCGCACCTGCTCGTGCTGTCCGCAACTCCCATTCCCAGAACCTTGGCGCTGACCATGTACGGAGATCTCGACCTGGTGACGCTGGACGTGCTGCCGCCCGGGCGCAAACCGGTCGAGACCCACGTCTGCGCCTCTGAGGATGCCCGGGCATCGGCCTACGGGGCGGTCCGCGAGGCCATCGCGCGAGGTGAGCAGGCCTTCGTGGTCTGTCCCGCCATCGCCGACCCGGAGGGAGAGCGAGCCCGCCCCGTCTCCGTGGTTGCCGTCGCCAAACGCTTGCGCACGGCTCTCGCACCGGCACGAATCGCCGTCCTGCACGGCCGGCTTGCTGGTGAAGAGCAACGCCGCATCGTCGAAGCATTTCGAACCCGCGACCTGGATGTCTTGGTGGCCACCACGGTCCTGGAGGTCGGCGTCGATGTTCCCGCGGCCAGCGTGATCGTCATCGAGGACAGCGAGCGCTTCGGGCTGTCGCAGCTCCACCAGCTTCGCGGGCGGGTCGGTCGTGGGCAAGCGCGAGGCTTTTGCTTTCTGCTCACCAGCACGAACGACCCCGACGCACTTCGGCGCCTCGACATCCTCGCCGGCACGCACGACGGTTTTCGCATCGCCGAGCACGATCTGCATCAGCGAGGGGCGGGCGATCTGCAGGGCACACGGCAGACCGGCGCGCCCGAGCTGCGTTTCGCGGATTTTGCCGCCTATGCCCGTCTGCTCGAAAGGGCGCGCGTGGAGGCGGAGGCTGTGCTCGCGCAGGATCCTGGACTGACGCGGCCGGAGCACGCAGAGCTGGGCCGTCGGGTTGCCGAGCGCTGGCTCGAGGAACGGCCAATCGCCGAGGAGGCGGGCTAACCATGGTACTCGCGAAGCGAACACTGGCCTCCGGCTTTTGGGGGGGGATGCTCGCGGGCGTTCTCGACGCGCTCGCGACACTGCTGCTGTCGGCCAACATCTTGAGCCTCGCCAACCGTCTCCACCTGCTGCTCATCGATGCCGCGCTCGGCGCCTTCGCAGGTTCGGCGCTGGTCGTTGTGTTCATCGGATGGGGCCATGGTCTCGAGAAGCTGCTCGGCAAATCGCCCTGGCTCTCGGGCAGCCACGCCGTCGCGGTTCTGCTTGCGGCACCGCTCCTCATCTACGACGCATTCGCCATCTTCCAAGGCCCGCAGGCTTCGCGCATTCCCGGCCGCCACTGGATCTCCGTGGGCCTGATCGTGCTCGGCCTGGTCGCGCTGTGGCTGGCGGTCACGCTGGCCCGCTGGCTGCTCTCGCGGGCCGAACCGGGGCCCGATCGCGTCTGCGCGCAGGGGTGTAGGCGATGGGTCTTTGTCGCGGGCGTGGTGGCGACCGGGGCTGCGCTTGCCGTGAGCTGGGCCAACCTGCGCATTCTGCCTCGCCTCTACCATTGGTTTCACCTGTCGCTGGCGATCCTGCAGCTGGTGCTCTGCCTGTTGGCAGTACGGCTGTTCTTCGGGACCGCCCGCGGCTTTCTCGGCAGGCGCGCGTCGTGGACGATCGCGGCCTTCGCGCCGGTGCTGCTGTTGGTCGTCTTCGTGGTCGAGCGGCCCATCGTCGCCCGCAGCCAGGCCTTGCGCTTCTTCATCTACGAGAAGACCCAGCTTGCGAGCATCTTCGCGCGAGCCCTGCCGTCAGGCACCCGGCAGACCGTCAAGGATGGGCCGACGCAAGCGCAGCCAGCGCTCCCGCCGCTGCCTGCGGGGCCGCGCTTTCCCGAGGCGGACGTCGTTCTGATCACCGTCGATGCTCTGCGCGCCGACCACCTGGGGTCCTACGGTTACGAACGAGCCGTCTCGCCCAACATCGACGCGCTCGCCGCACGCGGGGTGCGCTTCGAGCATGCCTACACGCAGGCGCCGCACACGTCTTTCTCGCTCGCCTCCGTGATGACCGGCAAGTACTACCCGACGCTGGCGCGGCTGGCATCCTCGGACACGCACGAGACCCTGGCGCAGATACTGCGCCGCTATGGCTGGAAGACGGCCGCGTTCTTTCCGCCGGCGGTGTTCTACATCGACGCCCACAAGATGAAGGCCTTCGAGTCGAACCACTTCGATTTCGAGTACGTGAAGTACGAGTACCTCGACGCCGAGGCGCGTATCGGACAGATCGAGGCGTTCCTGGCCAGCGAGAACCCGAAGAAGCTCTTCCTGTGGCTTCACCTGTTCGAGCCGCACGAGCCCTACGTGGCCCACGCGGGGTTCGACTTCGGGGCCACCGACATGGACCGCTATGACAGCGAGATCGCCTACTGCGACCGCGTGGTGGGGAAGGTGGTTTCCCTGGTCGAGAAGATGCGGCCGGGTGCGATCATCATGGTGGCGGCGGATCATGGCGAGGAGTTCGGCGAGCATGGCGGCCGCTACCACGGGACGACCCTGTTCGAGGAGCAGGTGCGCGTGCCCTTCATCGTGGCGGCGCCGGGGCTGTCGCCGCACTCGGTCGCGGGCCCGTCGCAGCTCATCGACATCCCGACGACCATCCTGGGCATGCTCGATCTCCCTATCCCCGCGCGTATGCGCGGCACGGATCTCGGGCCCTGGCTCCTGGCCGCGCCGGCGGATCGCTTGCCGGCTGCGTTCGCCGAGGTGGAGGACAAGCGTATGGTCGTGCGCGGATCCGAGAAGCTGATCTGTGACGTGAGCAAGGACTTCTGCTCGATGTTCGATCTGGCGAGCGACCCGCGCGAGGCCCACGATCTCGCCGACAGCAGGCCCGATCGGTTGGCGGCGTTGCGCCAGCTCCTCGATGCGTGGCTGGCCGAGCAGGTTCGTTACGAGGCCAAGTTGCTCGGCGCGGCCGGGGGCGTCGAGCCCTTCGCGCGCGCGATCGAACGAGGCCGTCTGGCCGATGCAAGTGCGGCTTCGGAGCTGGCATCGCTGTTGATCGGCGATGCGCCCGTCGAGGCCCGGCGCGAAGCCGCGACGATCCTGGTGACCACGTTGCCGCCCCGAATCGATACCAAGGGGGCGTTGCTGGCTGCCGCGGAAAGGGCGGACGACGCCGCGATCAGAGCGTGGGCGTCCGTGGCGGCGTTTCGCGCCGGTGCTGGCGAAATGGCGAGCCGGCTGAAGGCGTTGCTCGAAAAGGCAACCCTTGACCAAGACGGTGGGGTGGGGCTGCAGGCGGCGCTGGCGCTGGCCGAGCACGGCGACGGTTCGGGCATGGACACCCTGACCACTTCCTTCGAGCTCTGCGGTGCCGACGTATCCCTGTGCAAGCGGGTCGTCGCCGCGCTGGGCAAGCTGAAGGATCGACGCGCGACCAAGCCCCTCTTGGAACACCTGGCCCTCGTGCAGACTCGCCAAGAGACCGTCGAGGCCCTGGCCTCGATCGCGGATCCAAGCAGCGTTTCGGCGTTGATCGGGTGCCTGGAGAACGACGGATACGTACATGTTCGCGTGAACGCCGCCCGGGCGCTCGGCAGCATCGGCGGTGCTCGCGCCGTGCGTGCCCTCGAGTCTGCGCTCCGTCGGGAGAAGGAAGAGTCGGTGCTTGTCGCCATCCGCGCTTCGTTGGCGCAGCACGGCCGGCGCTAGCCCGGGTTTCGCCTAGGTCGGCGCGAGCGCTGCGAGCATGCGCTGGCTGCGCGGGCCGTGCCCCGTGACCCCGAGGATGCGCGATCCGTTCTCGATCCGGATGACCACCGACAGCACGTCGGCGGGCAGCCAGTCGGGAAAACGCTCCGCCCATTCGATGGCGGTCGCGGCCTGGTCATAGGCTTCCTCGATGCCAAGCTCGGGCAACTCGGCCGGGTCTTTGATGCGGTAGAAGTCCACGTGCACGAGCGGGATCCTGCCCGGATGCTCGTTCACCAGCGCGAAGGTCGGGCTGGCCACGTGTCGGTCGGCCGGGACGCCCATCCCATCTGCGAGGCCCTGCACGAAGGTGGTCTTTCCTGCACCGAGCGGGCCGCTCAGCGCAACCACGTCTCCGACGGCCAGCGCCTGCCCGAGGCGTCTGGCCAGCGCCTGCATCTGTGCGGCGCTGTCCGCGTGCAGCTCGAGGGGCGTGTTGGAGGGAGCCAAGGTCATCGTCTCTTCACCAGTTGTCGATACAGCAGAAGATGCCGGACCGCCAAATCGGGTTTACCCGATTGCTCGAGCAGGCGGGCCAGGTTGTAGTGCGCGTCGGGGTTGCGAGGATCGCATTCGATCGCTCGCCGATAAGCGGAGATGGCGTCGGCGTTGGCGCCGAGGTCTTCCAGGGCGACGCCAGCGTTGAACGCGGCGGTAGCGTCGCTTGGACGGATGGACAGAGCTGCCCTGTAGTGCACGAGGGCCGCATAGACGTCTCCGGTCTCGTGCAGCAGCCGGCCCAGGTTGACGTGCGCGTCTGCGAACTCTGGCTCTCGCTCGAGCACCGCGCGGTAGGCCGCGCGGGCGTCCTCGGGCGAGACCGTCTCGAGCGCGCAGGCCTGCTCGTAGAGCTGCTTCGTCGTCAGGGTGGGCGCCGGCGTGGGATCGGCGGGCGCCTGCTTCGCCGACGCGAGCGGTATCACGGCGGCTTCCTGGGACGGCGATGCCTGAGCCTCGAAGTCGAGCAGGGTCTGTCCGGACAGGGCATCCCAGCGCTTGTTCCCGTCGTGTACCACGACAGTCTGGCCGTCGCTGCCGAGTCGCAAGTCGGTCAGCTTGCCTTCGCGCTCGGCCAAGGCGCGAAGCGCGCTATGAACGCGCCTCGCAGGGATTCGCTCCGAGACCAGGCCCTCCGCTTTGCGCAGAAACGACAGATCCTGAAAACTCAACCGGATCTGTCCGCTTTCGTTCCGGGCTGGAGTCACGAGGCCACCGCGAAGATACGATCGCAGTCGGGCGACGCTGATCCCCAGCACGGCACATGCCTCGCGAACCGAATACATTGTGGGTGACTATACAACGACTGCCTTCGCCGCGGACCTGTGCTCCAATGTAAGTGGGGCGAGGCGAAATTGCCGTTGCTGCATTGTTCATTGTTGAACGTTGCTACCGCTCGAAAGATAATGCCGGCTCATACGGGACCTCATGAGCAATCCATCGATGCCGATACCCAAGAGACTCCGGAGAACTCAAGAGCAGAACGCATTTCAGGAAGGCAACTCCCGCGCTTCCGCCATTCTCGCCCGGCTGGTCGACGAAGTCGCTGGCCCACTCGATGAATCGACCCTGCTCTGCCAGCGGCTGCTCGACGGGCTTGGCGCGAAGCTCTCGCAAGAGCAGCGCAAGGCCGTCGAGACCGTGGCCAACAATGCAGGCGTGGTTTCTCGCCGGGTGCGTGACTACATCGACCTGGTCCGCCTCGAGGTCGGCGAGCTGCCCGTGCAAGCGAAGGTGCTCAATCTCGACGAGGCCATCGCCCAGGTCGCGCGGCAGTTCAAGAGCGCCGCTCGCAACAAGGGGCTTGGCTTGGTGGTCGAGCCGTCGGTCAAGGTCCTGCCACCCGTGCTGGCGGATCCGGTTCGTTTGGCCCAGGTCCTCTCGAACATCGTGGCCAACGCGATCAAGTTCACCGAGCGCGGGCAGGTCACAATCTCGACCGAGCTCTACGACCGGTCGATCGCGATTCACATCGTCGACACCGGCTCGGGCATCCCGGCGGCGCAACTGCCCAAGCTGTTCGAGGACTTCTACCAGGCGGAGCCGGCGCAGGGGAAAGACAAGCTGACTGCGGGCCTGGGACTGACCCTGGCCCGGCGCCTGGTGATCCGCATGGGCGGCGACCTTTGGGCGTCCAGCACGGTCGGCGCTGGTTCCAAGTTCAGCTTCACCGTCCCGCGCTCTCCGGAAGCTGCAGGTCAGGCACGCAGCGTGACTGCCTAGGGGCAGCTGGCGGCCATGGCTCGCATCCTGCTCGTCGCGCAAGCCAATGAGGAGCAGGATGCGATTCGGTCGCTCGTGGCCTCGTCGGGCACCCACACAGTGACCACGGTAGCCTATGGCGCCGATGCCTTGGCCGAAGCCGCACGTGAGACGTTCGACGCTGCCTTGGTCGAAGCCGAGTTGACCGACATCGACGGATTCGAGGTCTGTCGGCGACTGCAGGGTGACGAGGCGAGAGTCCCTGTCATTCTTCTCTCCAATGCCGACCGCCAGCTCGAGTACGAGCGGCGCTGCATCGAGAGTGGCGCAGCCGATTTCGTGGTGCGGCCGCTCGACGCACACCAGTTGCTCGCGCGCATCAGCTCGGTCATCCGTTCGCGATCGATCGCCGACGAGGCAGCGCAACACCAATCCGACCTCGCACACGAGGTCGAGGAACGCACCGGAGAGCTGGCCGCCCTCGCCAACGAGCTCCGCATCGAGCGAGACGCGCTTCGCGAGACGTTCAACGTCTTTCAGGACGGCCTCTTTCTGCTCGATGGAGGCGGGGCGGTTCTGATCGAGAACACGGCCGGCCGACAGCTCCTGACCGATGCCGCACGCAGAGGCTCGGTACGCGATACCGGCGACGGGGTGCCCAAGGAGACATTCCGGGAGGTCCTGGCGGAGTTGGGAGGCGAGGCTCTGCGGCAGAACGCGACGACGTCGCGGACCTTGCTTTCGGGCGCCCGTCAGCTCGACATGCGCGCCAGCCCGGCGGCCGGCGGGCGCGTGCTGGTGTCGGTGCGCGACGTTACCGAGGAGCGCGATCGCGAGCTCCGCCGACTGCAGTCGGAGAAGCTCGCGTCCATCGGCATGCTCGCGGCGGGCGTCGCACACGAGATCAACAATCCCGCCTCGTTCGTCTTGGCCAACGTCGACGCCCTGGCCAGCTGCCTGCGAAAACTCGATGATGCGCTGCGCATGCAGAACGTGTACGCGAGCAACGGCGCGCTCGCGAACCAGCTCTTCGACGCGATGACGATCGTGCAGGAGTCGAAGGAGGGCATGGCCCGCATCCATCGCATCGCCCGTGACTTGCACTCGTTCTCGCGGGTCGATGACGACGGCAATGCGCTGTCGGACGTGAACGCGGCGGTCGATTCCGCCCTGACCATGCTGCGCAGCGAGCTTCGCTACCGCGCTACCGTCGAGCGTAGTCTGCGAGCCACGCAGCTGGTCCGGGCCAGCGCCGCGCGGATGGGACAGGTGTTTCTCAACCTCCTCGTGAACGCGGCCCACGCCCTGGCGGATCTGCATCCCCGCCGCAACCGTCTCTACGTACGCAGCCACGACGACGACAGGTACGTCGTGGTCGAGATCGAAGACAACGGGCCTGGCATTCCGCCGGCGATCATGCCGCGCATCTTCGAGTCGTTCTTCACCACCAAGCCCCCGGAGCTCGGCACGGGGCTCGGTCTGCCCATCTCGCTCGACATCGTCCGTCGTTCCGGGGGGGAGTTGACCGCCGAGAGCGAACCCGGTCGAGGCGCGATCTTCCGTGTCCGCCTGCCGGCGGCCATGGGCGTTCCGTCGGTGAAGACCCGCACCGTGCCCTCGCTGAAGGCGATTCAGCGTCGTCGCGTGCTGGCCATCGACGACGAGGCGCTGCTGCTCAAGGCGTTCCAGCGCATGCTCGTCGCGCACCACGACATCGAGACCAAGCTGGGCGCGCGCGAGGCCCTGCGGTGTTTCGGCGAGGATCGCGACTTCGACGTGGTGCTTTGCGATCTCCAGATGCCCGACATGTCGGGTGTCGAGCTGTACCATGCGGTCAAGCAACGGTGGCCCGACCTCGCCGAGCGGTTCATCTTCATCACGGGCGGGGCGTTCTCGCCGGAGGCGAGGCGATTCTTGGAAGAAGCCGACATTGCCTGCATCAACAAGCCGTTTCAGCTGCGCGAGCTTCTGGAACTGATCGAGGCCCGGGTCGGTGACGGCTGAACGCAAGCGACTGTTCGTGGTGGCCGCCCTGATTGAGCGCCGGGGGCGCATCCTGCTGTCACAGCGTCGCGCGGACCAGATGTTCGGCTTGTGCTGGGAGTTTCCCGGCGGCAAGGTCGAGCCGGGGGAAGATCCCAGGGCCGCGCTGGAAAGGGAGATCCACGAGGAGCTCTCCTGTGCGGTTCGGGTCGGCGACGTGGTCGACGTCGTCTTCCATGCCTACCCGGCGTTCGATCTGGTGATGCCGGTGTATCGCGCGACCATCGTTCGTGGCAGTCCCCGTCCCGCGCAAGTGGCGGCTATCGCGTGGGTGGCTCCGTCGCAGCTACCCGGGACCCTCATGCCTCCGGCCGACGTACCCCTTGCCAAGAGGCTGGCCAGGGAAGCGGCGAGGCGCCCGCGCCGTCGCACGAGGACGGGCTCACCCCGCAAGGCTGCGCAAGGTCGCCGGGCATAGCCTGCGACGCAGTCTAGCGGCGGTTCCCACGGCGTAGCGCGACCATGGTCTGATCATCCTGGCGCTCGGGTGACCACTCCGTCACGGCGTCCAGGACGCGCCGACAGATCTCGCCCACGGGCTCGTCATGTGCGACCGCCGTGAGGTCCACCAAGCGCTTGAGACCGAACTGATCTCCACTCGGACTTCGGGCCTCGACGATACCGTCCGTGAACAGGACCATCACGTCCCCGTCCTCCAGTCGTCCCTCCCGGTTGCTGGTCGCGTTCTCGATCTTCTCGACCATCCCGATCCAGGTGCCGCGGGCTTCCAGCTGCTCGCATTGCCCGGTGCGGGCGCGCCAGACCACGATCTCCTCGTGCGCCCCGGCCACCAGAAAGCGTCCGTCGGGGAAGAAGCGAAAGAGCGACAGCGTGACGTAGTCGTCGCGCTTCAGTCTGCAGCGCACGTTCTCGTGAATCGCGGGGTTGAGCATGCACAGCAGCTTGGCCGGGTCGGCCCAAGAGGCACTCCTCAGTAGAGGCGCCAATCCACTTTGAATCATCAGCATCACGAGGCCCGCATTGAGGCCGTGGCCGGACACGTCCCCGATGCCGAGCCAGCATCCACCGTCGTCGGTGGGGACCATGTCGTAGTAGTCACCGCCGACCTCGGTTGCCGTCTGCATGACTGCGGCGACCTCCATTCCCGGCACCGACAAGTCGTGCGGCAGAATCGAGGTCTGGATCCGCTGCGCAATGGCCAGCTCGCTCTCCAGGTGCGCGACGGCTGCGCGCCTTTCGGCCGCGATGATCTTGGCCTGGTCCTCCTGGATCGTCCGCAAGCTCTCCTCCAGCTTGCGTGTGCGATCGCGGACGCGCTCCTCCATCTCCTCGTAAAGCCGCGCGTTCTCGATGGAGATTGCAGCTTGCGTGGACAGCATCTCGAGGAACTCGACTTGGTCGGCGCCGAACACGTCCGAGGCCAGCCTGTTCTCCAGGTAGAGGATGCCCACCAGCACGCCCTGGCGGATCATCGGCATGCACAAGAGCGACTGCGGCTTCTGGCGGGCCAGGTAGGGATCCGCCGAGAATCGGTTCGGCTGAGCCGGGGTCAACACCACCGTCTCCCGCGCCTGCATCACGAAGTCGACGATGGTGTGTGGCAGCAGCGTGGTCAGCTCGGCCAGGGGGGCGCGCGACTGCAGGCTCTGCGTGCCGAGCTCGTCCGCGGCCGCTCCGGCCGAGCATTCGAGCCACATCCTGTCATTGCGATGCAATAGCAGATACCCTCGCTCGGCCCCCGCTTGTGCGACGGCGATGTCCATCAACCTGGCCATCAGCTTCGGCAGGACGATCTCGCCAGACAGCGCTTGGCTCGCCTTGGCCAACGCGATGGCGTCGACGTTGTCCGGGCGGACGCTGCCCGGCCAGCCGGCACCGTCCAGCCCGAAGGCGAGGGACCGCTCCGAGGCCCCGGTGCCCCGGGCAGCCAGCTGTCTGGCCTTGCGGACATGGCCCCATCGGCGGTAGGCGAGGCTCGCGTTCTTGAAGTACAGCTCCCGCGCCATGTGTCCCCAGCCACGGCGGGAGGCATAGTTGCCCGCGTGCTCGCTGGCCAGTGCCTCGAAGAGCGGCGCACCGGAATCGCGGGCGAGCTTGATGGCCTGCTCGAACATCGTGAGGGCCTGGGCGTCGTCACCGGTCGCGGCGGACAGCTCGGCCGCGACGAGCGCATGCCGGTGGCCGAACGGCTCGAGCGCAGCTTGTGCCCATCCCCGCAGCTTCTCCTCGGCCGCTCGGAGCCGTGCGAGCGCCTCTGCTCCGCTTTCGGCCCCGGATTGGACCCCGTGCGCGAGCAGCAGCCCCTCGAAGTAGACCGACTGCGGACCGTTGAAGTTGCCTGGCACCGAGGGCTGGCTGCGCTGGATGCACACGCCCGCGCCCTCGTAGTCGCCGGCCAGGTATTTTTCGATGGCCTGGAACAGGAAGTGGCACGAGGTCACGAACGGATTCCTGCTCTCGCTGATCCTTCGCTCGAGCTCCGCCTCGGCAGGAGATGTCGGCAGCGCGGACGAGGCAATCAGTCGCTCGACGGCTTGCTTGAGCGAATGGACGACGTCGTGGTTCGTGACGTCGCCGGTCCGATCGATGAGCTCGACAGCGTCGCGCGCCGTCTGCGCGATGTCCTCCAAAGGGTGGCCGAGCTGGAACGTATAGACGGCCTCGGCCATGGCGCAGTAGCAGGCATAGAGGTAGTCGCCGGCTTCGAGCGCGGCGCCCAAGCCAGCGCGAAGGTGAGCGAGGGTCTGTCCACTGCCGGACGACCAGAATGTCACGAAGGCGCCGAGAACGAAGTGCATGGCACATGCGATGGCCGGGCTTGCCGTGGTCCGATTCAGACGCTCTGCGATCTGGCCTAGCGCGTGGGCTTTGGGCATGTCCCCCATCGTGACGTGGACGTGGGCCAGGGATGCGCAGTAGTACGTGAGGACGGGCGACCTCCCTTGCAGGAGGGACACGTGCACGGCCCGCGCGACGATCAACGTCATCAGGGCCGGGTTGACCTGCGCGGCCGCCGGTATGATGCGGTGGAGCACGTGTAGGAGAAGCAGGCTCTTTCGATCCACCATGGGAGGCAGGTCGAGGAGCACCTCGAAGCCGCGCGGGCCCATCTCCGCGAACAGCGCGCCGAACGCCACGCCGGTGGCCGGAGCGATTCCCTCGGGCGTCGTCGGAAGCTCCATGCCGAGCAGTGCCGCTGCCTTCACGCCGCATGCGATGGCGTCGGCCATGCGATTGGTGCTGACCAGGATCAAGGTGCGCAGGGCCAGCGCGGTGGCGCGGTCGATGTCGTCCCGCGCTGCATTGTCGATCCCGTCGAGCACCGAGAAGGCGTGCTCGAAGTGCCCGGTGGCGATGTCGCACTCGGCTCGGCAAAACTGGGCCTGGAACGTGGTTTCGTAGTCGTCACGCCAGGGGCTTGGCCCAAGCATCTCCCAGGCGATGTCGACGTGCCTGACGGCGGTGGTGTGCGCGGCGGCGTCCTTTGCCTTTCTCGCTGCCGCACAGTTCAGCCTTGCCAGGGTGGTGCGCTCGCTCTGCTCCGCGATCAGCGCGGCGCCGAGGTTGAGATGGTTGACGATCTCGAACAACTGGCCGTCGTCGGCGGACAGGTCCTCACCCGACAGGCGCATGCGTCCGATGCGAAGGTGGATCGCTTGGCGTTGGTCCGCGGCCAAGCGCTCGTAGGCCGCCTGGTGCACCCGATCATGGAGGAATCGATAGGATGGGTTCTCTCCACCATCATGGTCCTGCTCGCTGTCCGCGCCGATCGCGGCCTCGTGGAGGAACGCCTGCCCGCAGTCGACTGGGACGACGAGCCCATCGCGCAGGGCGGGCCAGAGCAGCCGCGTGATCTGGCCGGGGCTGCGCCCGGCGAGCTGTGCCAAGGTCTGCCGATCGAAGCGATGCCCGATGCACGCCGCCGTTCGCAACAGGTCTTGGGTCTCCTGTGGAAGTCGCTGCAAGCGGCCGACCATGAAGTCGACCACGTTGTCGGTCACCATCGCTTCGCCGATTGCCTGCAGCTGGAAGGTCCACTGGCGCAGGCTGGGATTGAATTTGACGAGACCGTCGCGGTAGAGGGTGGTGAGGAATTGCGCGAGGAAGAACGGATTCCCCTCGGTCTTCTCCAGGGCCAGCTTGGCCAAGGGCGCGACCCTGTCGGCGGTGCTGGCAAAGGTATCGCCGAGCAATCGCAGGATGGCGTCCTCGCGCAGCGGCTCGATCTTGACCTCGGTGATGCTGGCGCCCAGGCGCCGTAGCTCGGCCAGCGCCGCGGTCAACGGATGGGTTGGATCGACCTCGTTGTCTCGGTACGCGCCGATAATCAAGAGATGGCTGGCTTTGGGGGCGGTGAGTAGCAGTCGAATCATGCGCAGCGACGCCGCGTCCGCCCACTGCAGATCGTCGAGGAAGAACACCAGCGGCCGCCCCGTCGAGGCAAAGACCTGCAGGAAGGCAAGGAAGGTGGCCTCGAACCGACGTTGCGATTGGGCGGGATCGAGGTCCTCCACCGGCGCCTGGCTGCCGATCACCAAGGACAGCTCCGGGATGATGTCCGCGACGAGTCGCCCGTTGTTGCCCACGGCGTGGAGGATGCGCTGGCGCCAATCTGCGAAAGCGGCCGGCGGCTCGGAGAGAATCGAGCGCAGCATCTCGCCGCAGCCCTGGGCAATGGGCGCGTAGGGGATGCGACGGCCCAGGAGATCGAACTTGCCTGTCGCCAGCTGCGGCCCGCCGACCATCTGTCTTTGCAGATCGCCCACCAGAACCGTCTTGCCGACGCCCGAGTGCCCAGAAAGCAAGAGCAGCTCGGTGCCGCCTTCGCGCGCGCGGGCGAAGGTCGCGGCAAGGATCTCCGACTCCTTCTCCCGGCCATAGAGCTTCTGCGGCATGCGAAGCTCGTCGGAGAAGTCCCTTTCGCCGAGCGGGAAGCTGGCGATGGTCCCGGCCTCGGCCAAGTCTTGCTGGCAACGGACCAGATCCGCCTTGAGCCCCGAGATGTCCTGGTAGCGGTCGTCCGCGTTCTTGGCCAGAAGTCGCATGACGATGTCCGATACGACCCGAGGCCAATCCCTGCGACTGTCGTGAAGCGCTACCGGCGAACGCGCGATGTGACTGTGGACCAGCTCGAGCGGGTCGGTGGTTCGGAAGGGCAGGGCACCGGTGGCGAGCTCGTACAGGGCGACTCCGAGGGAGTACAGATCCGTGCGTCGGTCGATCGAGCGATTCATTCGGCCGGTCTGCTCCGGGGACATGTACGCCAACGTCCCCTCCGGGCGGCTCTGCTGCGTGCTTCGTCTGTCGTCGAGCACGAGCCGTGTCGCCGCCCCGAACTCTATGAGCGTCAGCTGGTCGGAGCCTTCGCGTTGGAAGAAATTCTCCGGCTTGATGTCCTTGTGGATGATCTGGTGCCGGTGGACGGCCTCGACGGCGTCGGCCATGGCGATGGCGGTGCGAAGGAAGTCGGACAGGCGGATCGGCCCAGCCGCCACCAGACAGTCCAGGGACCTTTCTCCCGGCAAGTCGAGCACCAGGGCGACGCTTTCTCCCAGGTCCTCGATTCCGAGCGCCTTACCGACGCCAGGCACGTTGAGAGAGCTCAGGATCGAGTATTCATGGCGTAGCCGCGCCATCTGGCTCGTGGTGGGGCGTCCTCCCCGGGGACATTTGAGGAAGACGGGGCGCATGTCGGCGTTCCGATAGCCGCGGAACAGCACGGTCTCGGGGGTCTCCCGAACCTTGGCGACCACGGTATAACTCTGCGCAACCCCGGACATTCCCCACATGGTATCGCCGGTCTGGAAAGCTGGCTTGAATATTGGCTGCCCTGGATGAAGGGCAGCTTCGACACGGCCGGTCGTTTGGATCGCCGTGGCATGACGCCGTTTTTCTCGTCGCAGACACTCCAGATCACGGTTTTCTCGAAAAAGTCCTCCAGGATTGGTAAAGAGTGCGCCGCAGGCACCATCCTGGCCTCGGGGTGGGTCGTGCAGAAGTTGTCTCCAGCGAAAGCAGTTGTTCCCGAGATGATCCAAATTTGCTACCAAGACGACGAAGCCCTTGACGCCAGCTACACGCCAGAGAACAGCCCAGGCATCCTGGGTGAGCTCGACGACTCCGAGGAGGCACCGGAAGACGTTGCCACATCGGCTCCCGCTCTCGACACCCTGACCACCGTCGCCAGCAACGACAACCAGGGCCACGATCCGTTCGCGGCCTACCTGCGCAAGATGAGCGCGGTCGATCTCTTGACCCGCGAAGGAGAAGTAGAGCTGGGTCGGCGCATCGAAGAGGGGCAGCGGCGCGTGCTGCTGGCCTTGCTGAACTCGCCGTCGGCCAGCTGCCAGCTGCTCGAGCTGGGACACAACCTGCGACGGCAATCCTCCCAGACCGACGCCTTGGCCGAGAGAGACGAGCACGTCGCCGACCCCCAGGAGGCAGTCCGGGCGGAGCGGATTTCTCAACTCGTGGAGGACGTCGAGCGGATGCGTCGCCGGCTGGCGAGGGCGGCGGACGACACGCTGTCCGCCGACGAGTCGACCCGCGAGCGCGCGCGGCAGGAGGTGGTGGCGATCAGGGTCGAGATGGCCGATGCCCTGTTGTCCCTGCGCCTCGATAGAAAGGCGATCGCACGCATCGTCGCCCAGCTCGAGTCGCTCTTGACCTGCTTCGTGTCAGCCCGCAGCGACATCGCCTATTGCCAAGAGGCCCCGTCGATGCCTCACACGGGACTCGGTTCGAACCAGCCCGAGATGCTCGCCGAGATCCTCGACAACGCGAAGAAGGCCATCCGGATGCTCGAGGAGGAGGCCGGCATGCCCGAGCAGCTTCTGCGCGAGACCCTCGCGGAGATCCGCCGGGGCGAGCTCCTCGCGGAGAAGGCCAAGACCGAGATGGTCAAACGCAACCTGCGGCTCGTCATCTTCATCGCCAAGAAGTACGTCAATCACAGCGAGCTGGACTTCATGGACCTGGTCCAGGAAGGCAACATCGGGCTCATCAGGGCGGTCGAGAAATTCGACTACAGGATGGGGTTCAAGTTCGCGACCTATGCGATCTGGTGGATTCGTCAGGCCATCACGTTCGCCATGGCCGAGCAGTCGCGCACCATCCGACTGCCGATGCACGTGCTGGAAGTGACGAACAAGGTCAGACGAGCGCGCCGTCAGATGGTCCAGAAGCTGGGGCGGGAACCCACGGCAGAGGAGATCGCCGCGGAGATGGAGCTTTCGGTCGAGAAGATCCGTGACGTGCTCAATGCGTCCGAGCGGACGGTGTCGCTGGATTCGCCCATCGGTCCCGAAGGGGAGGCCCGCCTGGGCGACTTCATCGAAGACGAGAACGTGACCTCGGCGTTCGATTCGCTGGTTTCGACCAGCATCGCGAAGCAGACCCGGGAAATCCTCGCCACCCTGAGCCCGCGCGAGCAAGAGATCCTGCGCTTGCGATTCGGCATCGATGAGTCACCCGAGTGCACGCTGGAAGAGGTGGGCAAGAGCTTCGCCCTGACCCGCGAGCGCATTCGCCAGATCGAAGCCCAGGGCTTGGAGAAGCTTCGTTTGCGGTCGCGCGCCCTCGGCCTGGACGCTTTCGTAGAGAGTCGCCGCGCCAGCTCCTCGCACTGAGCGCGAGCCGTTCGGCCGAGCCGCGACACTGCCCGCTTATCACCATGCTCGACAGTCTTGTGCGCGGGCCGACCATCGCCCATCTCGCGCTCGCCGCGTGGGTGGCGGTTTCGGCGTGCAGCTGCCAGGGAACGGGTTCATCGGGTAGCTCGGGCGGCGCCTCCTCGTCCGACGCGGGCCCGGCCCAGTCGGGTGGTGCCATCGGCACGGGTGGGCGGAGTGCCTCGACCGGCACGGCGAACCGCGCGGACGCGGCGGCGCCTGTCGCCACGGGCGGCAGCCCTGCTGCGACGGGTGGCTCCGTGGGCAATGGGGGCGCACCCGCGACCGGCGGCCGAGTCACGACGGGCGGCGTTGTGAGCAACGGGGGCGCGCTCGCGACCGGCGGTCGGATCACGACGGGTGGCGTCGTTGGCGTCGTGGACGCAGGGGCGACCGGGGGAGCTTCGGTGCTGGGGGGCGCACTCGGCACCGGCGGCCTGGCGACGGGCGGAGCGAGCGCGGGCACGGGCGGCAGCACAGGTGCGGGCGGCGCCGCGGCGACCTTCAAGAACCCTCTCAACCAGGATCACGGGTCGGATCCCTGGATGCTCTACCACGATGGCAACTACTACCTGATGGCGACCAGTTGGGCCGAGACCATCGACATTCGCAAGTCGCCGACCATCGCCGGCCTCAAGGCCGCGAAGCCCGTGCGCGTGTGGAACGGCGACGACCCGAGCCGTTGCTGCAACATCTGGGCGCCCGAGTTTCACCTGCTCGACGGACCCAACGGGCCGCGCTGGTACCTGTACTACGTCGCCGGGCGGTCCGGCACGAACTACGACTACCAGCGCAGCTACGTGCTCGAGAGCGCCGGCACGGATCCGCTTGGACCCTACACCTTCAAGGGCCAGCTGCTCGACGCTTCGACCTGGGCCATCGACCCCAGCGTGCTCAGCCTGGACGGGAAGCTGTACTTCCTCTACTCGTCGTGGTCGGGCGCGTACCAATCGCTCTACATCACGGCCATGATCAACCCATGGACGACCACCGGCAATCGGGTGCTCATCTCGAAGCCCACCAATCCGTGGGAGCAGCAGAACGGGTCGAACGTCAACGAGGGGCCCGAGGTCCTGCAGCGCGGAGGAAAGACCTTCATCGCCTTCTCCGCCAGCGGCTGCAACGGCCCGGACTACAAGCTGGGCCTTCTGACCCTCACCGGCAGCAATCCCCTGGACGCCAGCGCGTGGAGCAAGTCGGCGGGGCCGGTGTTCCAGCGCAACGACAGCGCCAGCGTCTTCGGTCCGGGCCACAACGGGTTCTTCGTTTCTCCCGACGGTACCGAAGACTGGATCATCTACCACGCACAGAGCTCGGTGACCGGCGGCTGCGACAACAACCGGACCTCTCGCGCGCAGAAGATCACCTGGAACGCCGACGGCACGCCGAACTTCGGCACGCCGGTCTCTACCGCCACCGCCTTGGCCGTGCCGTCGGGCGAGTAGGCCCGCGGGCCCGTTCGCATCCGCAGCGGGGCGCGCCGAGGGCGCTCGGGGTCATGGGCCGGGAGCGGTATTGGGTGGCGCTGGCGGTTGCTCCAGCGACGAGGCCCGCACCAACGCCTTCAACTCTTGAGACCAGATGTAGTCGTTCTCGATCTGCTTTTGCTGCCGTCTCTTGCGCACAGCGATAGCATCCTGCCTCAGTCTTTCGGCGCCCTCGAGATCTGGCAATACCGCCATGTCGGGGAGCTTGGGCGTCGCGGCGGGAAGCGCTGCCGGCGTCGGCGCCACCGTCGGGGTATGAGGCCGTGCCACCGGCTGCGTACGAGCCTGGGCAGGAGGCTGCGCGATCACCTGCGGGCCTGGCCGCGGCGTCTCGGCCGGTGCCTGCCCGGGTGGCGACATCGTAGCCGCTTCGTGCGGCTTCGTCTCGAACCAGGATGGGAGACTGCCCTTCGCGAATAGCGCAAAGCCTCCCAAAGCTGCCGCCACACCGACACAAAGGAGAAGCAGGACCGAGCCAATGACCGCGCTCAGTCGACGCGGGACCTTGTCGACCGATCCACGTCGACCACGATGGCGCGGCGGTTCCAGCGTGTCATCCGACGGCACGATTTCGTCCCATCCCCGGCTCTCGAGCTCCTCGCCTTCGGAAAAGAAACGCTCCGCCGTCGCGCCGAGCGAGTCTTGTTCGCCCAGAACTCGCCCCATCATGAGAGGAGTCTTACGCTCTCTTCCGCCCGGCATGGTGCAAGGATACCTCAAAGCGCCCGATGTTCGATGTCCTGATGCCGCGGCTGGCGAGGCGGCGGCGCGACCAAGCTTCTACAGCTGTCCGCCCAGCGCCTTGAAGAGCGTGATCTGCGTCGACTGGCGGGCCAGGCGCGTCGCCAGGGTGCCCTGCCGGGCGGCGTAGAGCGATTGCTGGGCCACCAGCACGCTGAGGTAGCCATCGAGGCCTTGCTTGTAGCGGAGCTCGGAGAGCTTGTAGGCCGCCTCCAGCGAAGCCAGCAGGGCTGTCTGGGCCTCGTACTGTTCGGACAGCGCGGCCCGTCTCGCCAGGCCGTCGCTGACCTCGCGGAACGCCGACTGGATCGCGGCCTCGTACTGGACGACGGCGATCTCGCGGTTGATCTCCGCGACCTTCAGCCCCGCCCGCAGCGCGCCGCCGGCGAAGATGGGGACCGAGATCTGCGGGTTGAAGCTCCACGTCCCCGTGCCGGAGGCAAAGAGGCTCGACAGCTCGGGGCTCATGGTGCCGACCCCGCCGGTCAGGCTGATCTTGGGAAAGAAGGCCGCGCGCGCGGCGCCGATGTTGGCGTTGGCCGCCTTCAGCTGATGCTCGGCCGCGAGGATGTCGGGGCGGTTGAGCAGGGCCTCCGACGGCAATCCCGCGGACACGTCCTTGAGCTCTCCCGCAGCATCCAGGCCGTTGGGCAGCCACTCGGCGGGAACCGCGGTCCCCACCAGCAGCCCGAGGGCATTGCGGTCCACGGCGACGAGCCCACGGTAGCGGGCCACGTCGCCCCGCGCGCTCTCCACCTGGCTCTGCGCCTGGCGTAGCGCCAGCTCGGAGGCGATCCCGAGCTGGAAGCTCTTCTCGATCAGCTCGGCGTAGGACTTCTGGGCCTCGAAGGTCGACTGGGCCAGCATCTGGCCCTCCATGTCCGTCGCGTACGCGAGGTACTGCAACGCCACGGCGCCCACCAGCGAGAGCTGGGCCGAGGTCTTGGCCTGCTCGGTCGCCAGGTACAGGTTCAGGGCTTGTTCGCTCAGGCTGCGCACCCGGCCGAAGAAGTCCAGCTCCCAGGACAGCACCGCCAGGTTGACCGTGTCGGTTTCCACCGTCATGGCCGAGCCGCTGGCGGACATCTTCTCCGGCATGCGGTAGCGGTTGCCGCTGGCCGCGACGCCCACCGTGGGATAGAGGCCCGCACGCTGGATGCCGTAGGCGGCCTGCGCCCTTTGCACGTTGAGCGCGGCGATGCGCACGTCTCGGTTGTTGGCCAGGGCCAGCTTGATCACCGACTGCATGCCCGGGTTGGTGAAGTAGTCCTGCCAGTGCAGTTGCGAGCCGGCGGGGGCGTCCGGCTTTCCCTTGGCGTCGGTCGAGGCCGACCACTTCTCGGGCACCGGCGCGGCGGGCCGGGTGTAGGCGGGCGTGAAGTTGCATCCGGTGAGCGCGAACAACGCGACGGCGAGAAGGGAGTGTCTGCGCATGGCCGTCACTCCTTCACTGCGACGCTTGGCGAGGGCAGGGCCGCGCCCGGCTTCTTGCGACCGAACAGTCTGACCACCAGCACGTAGAAGAGCGGGATGAAGAACACCGCGAGGAAGGTCGCGGTGACCATACCGCCGAGGACGCTGGTGCCGATGGCCATCTGCGCGCCCGCGCCCGCGCCGCTGGCGATGGCCAAGGGGATGACGCCGAAGCCGAAGGCGATCGAGGTCATCAAGATGGGGCGCAGGCGGAGCTTGGCCGCCTCGATGGTGGCCTCGACCAGCCCCATGCCCTGTTCCTCCATGTTGCTCTTGGCGAACTGGACGATGAGGATGGCGTTCTTGGTGGTCAAGCCCAGCACGGTGAGCAGGCCGATCTGGAAGTAGACGTCGTTGGGCATGCCGCGCAGGGTGGACGCCGCCACGCCGCCGATGATGCCCAGGGGTAGCGCCATCAGGATGGTGATGGGAACCGTCCAGCTTTCATAGAGGGCCGCCAGCACCAGGAAGATGACCAGGATCGAGAAGGCGTAGAGCAGACCGGCCTGCGACTCGGACATGCGCTGCTGGTACGACAGGTTGGTCCACTCGAAACCGACGCCCGGGGGAAGCTGCTTGGCGATCGCCTCCATGGCGTTCATGGCTTCGCCCGAGCTGTGCCCCGGCGAGGGCTCGCCCTGGATGTTCATGGCCGGGAAGCCGTTGTAGCGCTCCAACCGAGGTGAGCCGTACACCCAACGACCGGCGGCCAGGGCCGACAGCGGCACCAACTCGCCCTTGTTGTTGCGCACGTGCAGGCGATTCATGTCCTCGGGCAACATGCGGAAGGGGGCGTCGGCCTGCGTGTACACGCGCTTGACCCGCCCGCCCTGAACGAAGTTGCCGATGTACGCGCTGCCGTAGGCCGCGGCGATGTACTTCTGCACCGAGCTCAAGGGCACGCCCAGCGCGCCTGTCTTGCCCCAGTCGATGTCGATCTTGTACTGCGCCTGATCGGCCATGCCGTTGGGGCGCACGCGCGCCAACAGGGGATCCTTCGCCGCCATGCCGAGCAGTTGGTTCTGCGCCTGGGTCAGCCCCAGGTGTCCGATGTCGCCCCGGTCCTGCAACATGAAGTCGAAACCGGTGGCGTTACCCAGCTCGGTGACGGCCGGGGGCGGGAAGGCGAAGAAGACCGCCTCGCGCATGCCCCCGAGGGCGCGCATGGCCTTGGCCACCACGTCTTTCGCGCTCAGGCCCGGCTTGTCGCGCAGATCCCAGTCGCGCAGCTTGACGTAGATCATGCCCTGGTTCTGGCCGCGCCCGCCGAAGCCCATGCCGGCGCCACCCATGATGCCCTCGACGGCTTCCTTCTGCTCGTCGAGGAAGTGGTTCTCCACCCGCTTGACCACCTCGATGGTCTGTTCAATGGTCGAGCCCACGGGCAACTGGACCATGCACACCACGGTCCCCTGATCCTCGTCGGGCAGGTAGCCGGTCGGCATGCGCACGTACAGGTACCCCATGGCGACCACGATCATCAGAAAGACGGTCATGTAGCGCTTCTTGCGCCCGAGGATCCGGGTCACGATGCGCAGGTACAGGTCGCGCACGCGGTAGAAGGTGCGGTCGAAGAGCAGGAAGAAGGGCCGCAAGATACGGATGCCGGTCTCCGCGGCTTCGTGCCCCTTCTCCACCGGGCGCAGGAAGGTGGCGCACAACACCGGGGTCAGCACCAAGGCCACCACCACCGAGAGCAGCATGGACGCGATGACGGTCACCGAGAACTGTCGGTAGATGACACCAGTGGAGCCCGGGAAGAACATCATGGGGCCGAACACCGCGGACAGCACCAGGCCGATGCCGATGAGCGCGCTCTGAATCTCGCCCATGGACTTCTTGGTCGCCTCCCAGGGCGGCAGGCCCTCCTCGCTCATCACGCGCTCGACGTTCTCCACCACCACGATGGCGTCGTCGACCAGCAAGCCGATGGCCAGGACCATGGCGAACATGGTCAGCATGTTTACCGAATAGCCCAAAGCCGCGAGCACGCCGAAGGTGCCGAGGAGGACCACGGGCACGGCAATGGTCGGGATCAGGGTGGCCCGGAAGTTCCCCATGAAAAGGAACATGACCAGGAAGACCAGGACGATGGCCTCGAACAGGGTCTTGTAGACCTCGGCGATGGCCACCCGCACGAAGGGCGTGGTGTCCATGGGATACACGACCTTCATTCCGGGCGGGAAGAAGCGCGACATCTCGGCCATCTTCTTCTTGATTCGATCCGCGGTCTCGAGCGCGTTGGCGCCGGCTTCCTGACGGACGGCGATCATGCCGACCGGGTTGCGGTTGTAGCGCATCATCAGGTCGGGCAACTCCGAGCCGAGCTGGGTCCGGCCGATGTCCTTTACCCGCACCACCGAGCCGTCGGGGTTGGTGCGCAAGGGGACGTCGGCGAACTCCTCCGGCGTCATCAACATGGACTGGATGAGGATGGAGGCGTTCAGGCGCTGGCCGGGCACCGCGGGGGCACCGCCCAGTTGGCCGGCGGAGACCTCGACGTTGTACTGACTGACCGCCGCCACCACGTCCTCCGAGGTCATGCCGTACTTGGTGAGCTTGTCGGGGTCGAACCAGATGCGCATGGAATACGCGGTTCCGAAGGCCTCGACCTCGCCCACCCCCGGGACACGGGCCAACGTCGACTGCAGCTTGGAAACCGAGTAGTCGTTGAGATCGGGCATGCTCATGCTGCCGTCGTCGGTGGTGAGACCGATGAGCATCAGGTAGTTGCGGGTAGACTTGCTCACCGACAGACCCTGCAACTGCACCACCTGGGGCAGCGAGGGCATGGCGAGCTGGAGCTTATTTTGCACCTTGGCCCAAGCCATGTCGGGAACGGTCCCGGGCGCGAACGTCATGGTGACGGACGCGCTACCCGACGAGTCCGCCGTCGAGTACATGTAGAGCATCTTGTCGAGGCCCGTCATCTTTTGCTCGATCATCTGGACCACGGTTTCCTCGACGGTCTTCGCCGAAGCGCCGGGATAGTTCCCGCGGATGGTGATCGACGGCGGTGCGATGGGCGGGTACTGCGAGATGGGCAGGATGTAGATCGCCATCGCGCCGAGCACCATCATGGAGATGGCGATGACCCAGGCGAACACCGGACGCTTGAGAAAGAACTGCGACAGCATGGCTAGCGTTCGTTCTTCGCCGCCGGCTGTCCGCTGGCTTCGAGGGACTTCGGCGCCGCGGGCGCGCCGCCCGACGGGGGCAACGCGGCCTTGGGTGTGAAGGGAACCGCCTTCACCGCGACGCCCGGCCGCGCCTTCTGCATGCCCTCGACGATCACCCGATCGCCCGGCGCGAGGCCGCTGGCGATGAGCCACTGGTTGCCGATGGCCCGGTCCACCACCACCGGGCGGGCTTCGACCTTCTCGGACTTATCGACGACGAGCACCATGGGGTTGCCCTTGGTGTCGCGGCTGACCGCTTCCTGCATGACCAGGATGGCGCGCTCGTTGACGCCCTCCTCGACGATGGCGCGCACGAACATCCCGGGCAGAAGCACGTCGTCGGGATTGGGGAAGACGATGCGCAGGGTGACCGCGCCGGTCGCCGGATTGACCGTGACGTCGCGGAACTGCAGATTGCCCGCCAGCGGGTAGGCGGTCCCGTCCTCCAGCATCAGCTTCACCTTGCGCGAGGTCTCGTCGCTCTTCTTGAGCAGGCCCTTGTCAAGGCTTCGCCGCAGCCGCAGCAGCTCGGCGCTGGACTGGGTGACGTCCACATAGATGGGATCGAGCTGCTGGATGGTGGCCAGCACGGTCGCCTGATAGGCCGTCACCATGGCGCCCACGGTGACGTTCGACACCCCGATACGCCCCGAGATGGGCGCCTTGATGGGCGTGTACGAAAGGTTGATGCGGGCGCTTTGGTAGGCCGCCTTGGCCAGCGCGATACCGGCGATGGCCTTCTGGTTGTTGGCTTGCGCCTCCTCGGCCTCCTGCTGGCCCACGGCGTTCAGCTTCACCAGGCTCTGCAGGCGTTCGGCCCGCGACCTGATCGACGGCAGCTGCGACTCGGCCACGTCCAGCGACGCCTTGGCCTGGTCCAGCGCCGCCTGGTAGGGCGCGGGATCGATTTGGTAGAGCGTGCTGCCCGCCTTCACGTTGCTGCCTTCCTGAAACAGGCGCTTCTTGATGAGGCCGTTGACCTGTGGGCGAATCTCGGCCACCAGGTAGGCTCGCGTCCGACCAGGCAGCTCGGTGGTCAGAACGGTGGACGCTTGGGTGACCGTCTGGAACGCCACCTCGACGACCGGCTTGGGCGGAGGCGCTGGTTTGTGGCAGGCAACGGAGGCGGTTGCGATTCCAGCCAGGCCACAGATGGCCAGGCAACGTGGGTCGCGGAGGAGCTTCATGGGTGTTCTTTGGAAGGGATGGTCGCCCCAAGGGGCTGCGGGGATATATCGGTTGATTTTAATCGCCGTTAAGGGGTTGTGAGTAATTATCTTTAACGATCGTTAAAGTCAACTGAACACACGGCGAAGCTGTCTGACGCGATCTTCGGGTTGACTGCCGACTGCGAATCGTGTCGAAGTCGAATCATCCATGGGACGTCGGGCTCGGCTTCAGGAAGAGATCGAGAGCATTCGCGAAAAGATCCTGCACGCCGCAGGGCGGGCCTTCGCGCGCCAAGGCTTCGACGCCACGACCATCCACGACGTCGCCAAAGAAGCCGGCTACACCGCGCCGTCGCTCTACGCCTATTTCAAAGGCAAGCAAGAGATCATCGAGGCCCTCATCGTGGCCATCCAAGGCCAGTTCGAGGCGGTGTTCGAGACCCAGATTCCCGACGATTTGGCTTTCGCCGAGCGGATGGGCCTGCTGTTTGGCCGATTGGCCGAGGTCGCCGAGCGCTGGCCCGAGACGCGCCTTCTCTTGATCGAATTCAGGCGTTCGGGCCAGGCCGCGCTGAGGGATCGTCAGCAGCGGACATCGAAACGCGCCATGGACGCGAAGCTCGTCGCGTGGCTGAAGAAGAACGTGACCGGCCCCAGGGATCTCGGTGGACGCGCGCCCGAGGAGATCGCCTTCGTCTTGAAGAGCCTGATCATGGGCTGCGTCCTGCCCCCCAGCCGCAAGGGCACCTCTCCCCGCGACCGTTTCGCGCTGGCGCTGCACGTCTTCCTGCACGGAATAGGCGGCTGACCGGGCCGCGGTCGAACGGCCGCATCAGTGCCCGGTGCGCAACACGTTTCCATCGGCGTCGATCCAATCCACGTCGGAGATGCACACGTCGTACTCGAAGGCCGTGCCGGCGCCGGCGGGCACTTGGAAGCGCAAGGCGTAGATCTGCGAGGCATCGAGGAGCGTGCCGCTCGGGAGCTTCGACCAACTGGGCTGGCTCGTGTTCGCGAAGTACACGACCGTCTTGCCGTCGGTGCCTAGGCCCTGCCTTCCGCCATCGACCAGGAACGGGTTGTTCTGGTACGCGAGGCCGGGCTGGTCGACTTGCGCTACCCCCACGCGCAGCCCCGCAGGCAGTCGAGTCGTGCCCGTGGCGGTGAACTGGAAGCCAGCGATTCCGCGCGACTTGGCGTCGAAGGCCTGCTCGGCGCCTCCGTCGACGTCACCGCTGGCCGGCAGCCGGAGCAGCAGCGCGGCTCCCCAGTTCTTGTAGCCGGCCCCCGCATCCGCGGCGCGGCCCTGGACACAGACCTTCCCGGGGCCGCTGGCTACCGCGCAGAAGCTGGTGGTGCCGTCTCCGACGGCGATGGCGGCGTTGCCGGCGGAGAGGTGAAGGCCGCTGTCGCCCAGCCACTGCGAGCCGGTGTTGTCGCACGAGACGCCAGCATCCACGCCCGCGCTCGGCGCGAGCTCTTGCGAGACCGGGCAAGGGGCCGAAGCCGGCGACCTGAGCGCGCCGAGGACGTAGTCCGTCGTGATGTGGTCGAGGATCGTGTCGGCAGTTTCGAGCGGAAGCTTGGCCGTGTAGGCGATGACCATGCGCTGATCGGGGATTACGGCGAGCTGCTGTCCATAGCGTCCGCCGGCCCGGAAGCCCTGCTCGCCCCAGATCCACCACAGATACCCCATCGCTCCGCGGGTCCACGGCGTGTCGACCCTGGCCACGACCGAGGCGTCCACCCATGCGGCGGGAATGACCTGGCGGCCATCCCAAGCCCCACGATTGAGGTACAGCTGCCCGATCTTCGTCAGATCTCGCAAGGTCAGGCCCAGCCCGAACCCGCCGACGGTGATGCCCGACGCGTCCGCGAGCCAGGCGCCCGGCGAGATGGCCAACGGACGAAAGAGCCTGTCTTGCGCGTACGCCTCCGTGCTCATGCCGAGCCGTCGCGTGAGCATGGCCGACAGCAGGTGCACGTCCGCGCTGCTGTAGGACCAGAGGGTTCCCGGCGCGGCCCGCATGCCGTGTCCCAGGATGAACGCCACGGAGTCCGCCTCGCTGTCGAAGGACTCGTCGTCATTGTCGTAGGCGAGGCCGCTGCGCATGGTGAGCAGGTCTTCCACGGTCATCGCGGACTTCTCCGCGGACGGATTCGCGACCACCGTGTCAGGGAAGAGATCGAGGACCGGGCTTTCCGTCCCCGGCAGATGTCCTTCGGCGATGGCCACGCCGACCAATCCCGAGACGATGCTCTTGGTGATGGATTGCATGTCGAAGACCGTGCTCGCATCGCTGGGCGAGCGGTAGGCCTCCACGATGACCCGGCCGTCGCGGACCACCAGCAGGCCGTGGACGGGGAGGGCTTGCGCGCGAATGAAGGCCAACCCTTCTTCGAGACGGCACGAGTCCATGCCCACGCTCTCGGGGAGCGCGCGGACCGTCCAGTCGATGGCCGGTCCGCTCATGGAACCGTCGCTGCCAGCGGCCGTGCCGCCGTTACCACAGCCGATGGCCAAGCCGAACGTCAACCAGCCGAGGAGGCATGCCGGGAAGAATCGCGAGCAGCACATGCCGCGACTATAGTCGCGGCGGAGAGAAGCCGGATCACTCCTGGGTTCGCGAAGTGATCAGTGGCACGCAAAGGAGGCCACGCTCGCGAGCACGGTGCCGTCGAGACCGTCGACGTAGACTATCCAGGGCATGCCGCCAGCGCCGCCAACCTCGACCAGCACCGAGACCGCCAACCGGTACTCCAGGGTGTCGGCCTGGGTCGCGGACTTGCGAACCAGCACGGTCGGTCGCTCCGGCATCGTGAAGGAATCCGTCTGGCTCACCTCCACGGTGCTGGGACCGGTTCCGCACCCATACGTCAGCGTCAGCCCGAGGATGGCTTGCTTGAGCTTCTCGTCGGACAGCAGGACGTTTCCGGGGATGGGGATCATCGGCACGAAGTGCGAGATCGCGCGCCACAGGCAGCCATCCTTGCTGTACGCGTCCACGCTCAGGTCTCCGGCGTAGCTTTGCTCGGCGGAGTACACGGGCAGACCGCAGTAGTCCTGCGCCAGCCTGACCATGCAGAATTTGCTGTCGCACGAAGCGGGCCTGGCCTCGGTGGCGTTGTCCTTGTACTGGAAGAGGTCGCCCCATCGCGAGAGGAACGTCCGAACCGTCGCGAGCACGTTCTCCTTGGTGAGCGCGCCGCCCAGCATGAGCGTGCAAGAGCCCGTGCCGCGCTCGACCGTCGCGGCCCACGAGACCGGCATTCCCTCGAACGTGTAGCTCGTGTGGTCGATCGCGTGGGCAGAGCGTAGCTCCGCAGAGCGCGCGGCGAAGCGCTCGGCCGCGTTGTCGGGCGCGCGATAGAGCACCGGGTAGGTCGGAGGCGTGAAGGTGTTGTCGAGCAGGATCCCCTGGCACCCGACCGCCACGGTGCCGTCGATGCCCGTCCTGCCATCGGTGCCGACAGGGCCATCCACACGGGGCCCCACCTCGTCCGCCAGGCTCGCATCGATCGACCTGCCGTCCTGGCCGGCGGCGCTGTCCGTCGGCGAATCCGTCGCGCCACGGCCCGCGTCGCCATGCTCTGCAAGGTCGAGCCCAGCGTCTGCTCTCGTACCCACCTCCTGGGCGGCGCCATCCTTCCTGGCCGTTTCGACCTCGTTGCCCCGGCCCGCGTCCTCGACCGAGCTGCTGTCCTTTGGCCCGGCGGCGTCCTTGTCCCCGACCCGTTGGTCCTGGCCTGCGTCCCTGCTCGGCGTGGCTGACTTCGCGCTGTCCTCGCAGCCGGCCAGCATCCCCGCACACAGCAATCCGAGGACGATTCGAGTCGTGCTCCGTGGACTGGACATCGTGGGGTCCCCCCTGGCGGCCACCCTGGCCGATGCGCGAGCATACCCCTTCCGCGAGCCGGCCGGGACAGCGGCCACGGCAACTCCGCGGTGAATGGCATCACGGCGTGGTGGGCGCCTCGACCGAGAACTGCAAAGCCCGGACCGCCCAGGTCGCTCGACCCGCCGGCGGCACGCCCCATGCAACACCCGATGCCGTGCCGGTGCGTTCGAAAGGAGAGAAACGATGTTGCGAACCGTGAAGAGCCTCGAGAGTTACACCGTGACCGCTACCGACGGCGACGTCGGCACCGTGGTCGATTTCCTTCTCGACGATGAGCGGTGGGCCATTCGCTATCTGGTCGCCAAGACCGGCGGCTTCTTCGATCGGCGGCAGGTGCTCATTACCCCGGTTTCGTTTCGCGAGGCCGACTGGGCGAACCTGCGTTTCCACCTGGCCTTGACCAGGGACAAGGTCAAGAACAGCCCGAGCATTGACACCGACAAGCCGGTTTCGAGGCAACACGAGCGCGATTTTTTTCCGGTACTACGGCTATCCCTACTACTGGGGCTACCCGGGCGTCTGGGGCGTGGGCGTGCAACCCGGGGGCATCGCAGCCGAGGCGTGGAACGCTCCCGCGTCGGACGAGCCCGAGACGTCGGGCGACGTTCATTTGCGGAGCGCAGGCGAGCTTCGCGGCTACGACATCCAAGGGACCGACGATGCCATCGGCTACGTCGAGGACTTCATCGTCGATGACCAGACGTGGGAAGTACGCTACCTCGTGATCGACACCGGCAGTTGGTGGCTCGGCAAGAAGGTTCTGATCGCGTCTCGCTGGGCCACCCGTGTCAGCTGGGACGACCGAAAGGTCCATGTCGATCTGTCGCGTCAGGTGATCAAGGCCGGCCCGGAGTGGGATCCCAGCACGCCCATCACTCGCGAGTACGAAGAACGCCTGCACGGGTACTACCGGCGACCGCCGTATTGGGAGGGGCGCGAACGAGACTCGGGGACGACGCCTTAGCGCGGCCCCACGGCCAGCTTCGCGCGAAAGAGACGGTCGCCATGACCGATTCCTTGTGGTAGGCGCGGAGGCTACGTTAAAACGACGCTGCCGATGCAGCACACCGTCGCTCTGACCATCGCCATCGCACTCGTTGCCGGGGTCCTGACCCAGGCCGTGGCTTTCCGAATGCGCATTCCGGGCATCGTCTTGTTGCTCGTCGTCGGGTTCCTCCTCGGCCCGGAGTTCGCGGGGCTGGTACGTTCCGCTATGCTCGGCTCGGCCCTCATGACCTTGGTGGGGTTCGCGGTCGCGGTCGTGCTGTTCGAGGGCGGGATGAACTTGAGCCTGACGCGCCTGAGACGCGAGCAGGTCCTGATTCGTCGCCTCGTGACTTGGGGAGGATTGATCACCGCGCTGGGTGGCGCCCTCGCCGGGCTTGCGATCATGCGGTGGGATATCCGCACGTCGGTGCTGTTTGGCACCCTGGTGATGGTGACCGGGCCGACGGTGATCACGCCGCTTCTGCGACGGATCAACGTCGGGCCGAGCTTGCGCACCGTGCTCGAGGCCGAAGGCGTCATCATCGACGCAATTGGCGCGCTCGTGGCCGTCGTGGCACTCGAGGTGGTGCTCAACCCCAGCGGGCGATCGCTCGCCATGGGCGTCGGGATCTTGAGCATGCGCTTGGGCCTCGGGGTGGTGATCGGCCTGGCCGGGGGCTTCCTGACGGTATTGCTCCTCCGAGCGCATCTGCTGGTCCCTCAGCGCCTTGGCAACGTATTCGCGCTGGCGATGGCAGTGGCCGTGTTTCAGACGAGCAACGCCCTGATCTCGGAAAGCGGGCTCGTCGCGTGCATCACCGCGGGCATCGTCGTCGGCAACGTTCGGTGCGAGGCGCTGAAAGAGCTACGCGAGTTCAAAGAGCAGCTGACCACGATGTTCATCGGGATGCTGTTCATTCTGCTGTCGGCCAATCTGCGCTGGGCGGATCTGCAGGCACTGGGATGGCCGGGTCTGGTCACCGTGGGGGTGTTGATGGTGATCGTTCGACCGGTGGTCATCGCGGTGTGTGCCAGAGGAACCGAGTACAGCGTACGGGAGAGGCTGTTTCTGGCTTGGCTCGCACCGCGAGGGATTGTCGCCGCGGCGGTATCGGCCATGTTCGCCCAAACGCTCGATGCTGCCGGTCTGCCAGGCGGGTCTTCGTTGCGCGCCATGGTGTTCCTGGTGATCGTCACCACGGTGGTGGTGCAGGGCCTGCCGGCGGGGCTTGTGGTTCGCATGCTCGGCCTTTCGCAGAAGCCCGCCGCCAGCGCCATCGTCGTGGGCGCCAATGGCCTGGGTCGTTTGCTTGCGCGACAGCTGCGCGATCTCGGCGTGACCGCGGCATTGGTCGACGCCGATCCGAACGTCTGTCAGCTGGCCGAACAAGCAGGTCTGCGGGTGGTGCTCGGCAGTGCGCTCGAAGAAAGGACCCTGAGGCGCGCTGGGATCGAGTCGGCTCGGACCTTGCTCGCCGTCACGAAGAATGAAGGCATCAATTTGCTGTGCGCCCGCAAGGCGAACGAAGATTTCCGCATCCGCAGGGTACACGCCGCGACCGACAAGCGGGGGATCGGCGTCAGCACGGGCGCCGTGGACGAGGCCGGCGCGCGAACCCTGTTTGGCGCTGCCAGGGACTTACGCTCGTGGATCGCGCTTTGCGAGCGCGACCAGGTCGTGGTGCAGACGTGGCGACCAGGCAAGCGGCGTGAGCTGCTCGACCCACGTGGGGACGCAAGCTCCATCCATGCCATCGAGCCGCTCATCCTGCCTCTGCTGGTCATGCGCAAGAAGCGTACGTTTCCCGTGGACTCAGAGTGGACGCCGCGCCCGGGAGACCAAATCTGGATCGCGATGGACAGTGCGCGCGCGTCGGAGGCCGAAGCGTGGATGACTTCGGCCGGGTGGCAGCGTGTCCCAGAAGCGGGAGAGTCGCGCCGTAGCGCTGGCTGAAGCCGGCCAAACCGTGTCGTCGTCTGGGTGTGTATAATCGTCGGCGATGGCCGCAGAAGATCGAGGCCCCGAGCTCACCGACGCTGAGGTGGAGGAGATAGCGCGGGAGGTCGGGCTCGAGGCGAGCGAGGTTCGTGGGGTCATCGGACCGCCGAGCCTGCCAACCGTGACGACGCCGAGCAGAACGTCTCCGGCTGACCACGTGGCGAACGATCCGGTGGGCAGCCTGCCGGTCGTGCCGTCCCCCTCGTCGGCAGCTCGCGAAGACGCGGGGATCTTGGATCGCCATGTTCAAGCCTGGGCTGATCGGCTGATCGATCGCACGAAGAACAACCGCCTCCTGTACTTCGATCCCGCCAAGCCGAATGCTCAGGCCGTCGTGGCGCCTTCAGCCGAGTGCGTGTGGGACTCGATTGTCGGTGGTGGTCGGACGTTGGAGATCTGGCTTCCACCGTTGTCGCCTGGTGGTGGATCGAGAGAGGCCGATGTGGAGTCCGAGGAGCGGCGGATTGAGTCATCGATCGAGCTCGCGGAGCTTCCGCGACGTTGTCTGCTCCTCGGCCGACGGACGGTGAAGCAGACTCGAGCTTTTACCGCGAGGTTGGACCGGAAGGCGCGGGAGGAGATGACTGAGCGGGGCCTCCAGGTCGCCTTCCTGGCATTCGGAGCGGTGCGCTGGCGCGACGATGGCCGTGGCGACGAGGGTGTCGCACCTCTGATCCTGGTCCCGGTATCTCTCGGCAAGGAGAATCCAAGCGCACCCTTCACGCTGACACCGGGCGACGACGAGCCATTCCTGAATCCGGCGCTGCGAGCGCTTGCCTCGCGCACGTTCAGGGTCGACCTGCCCGAGCTCGGTCTTCCTTCGGATGATGATGCCGACGCCAGATGGCCGGAGGTACTCGACTCTTACGTACGGGTTCTCAGCGGGCCGGGCCTGCAATGCGAGGACGGATGCTGGCTGGGCTACTTCACGTTCCACAAGCTCGTCATGTTCGAGGACCTCTGTGCCAATGCAGCCAGGGCCTCGCAGTCCCGCCTCCTGCGTGAGCTGGCCGGCAAGGTCGATCAGCTGGGAGATGGTCCGGCCGCCATCCGCCCGGATCAGGTCGACGGTCTCTTCCATCCGGCACGGGCGTTCCAGGTTCGCGACGCCGACTCCAGTCAACAGGCCTGCATCGAGATGGCCAAGCGCGGGGACGACATGGTCATCATCGGGCCCCCTGGCACCGGCAAGAGCCAGACCATCGCCAACATCATCGCCGAGTTGCTTGGACAGGGAAGGTCGGTGTTGTTCGTCGCCGAGAAGATGGCGGCGCTCGAGGTCGTCCAGCGACGTCTCACCGAGGATGGCCTGTCGGACTTCTGCCTGGAGCTTCACAGCCACAAGGTTCAGAAGCGAGCTGTTATCGACGAGTTGGCACGGACCCTGGCCAAGGAGACGGATCCGGAGACAGCCGTGCCGGCCGTGGAGCTCGCGCGCTGGGCCGACCTGCGTAACGAGCTGAACGGATACGCGAAGGCGCTGCACGAGAAGCGCGAGCCGCTCGGCGTGTGCGTGTTCTCGGTTTTCGGGAAGTTGGGGCGGCTGCATGACGTGCCGTCGGTTCCGGCACAGATCGAAAGACCCGACCTGCTGACGCCCGAGCGTCTGGCGTCTTACCAGGAGCTGGGACGGCGAGTGGTTGCGTCACTTCCCGAGCTGATCGCGGGCCAGGCGCACCCTTGGCACGGGTACAAGCTGGCGTCGCCAGGCTTGGCCGCGCTGGATGTGCTGCGGTCCGAGATCCGAGAGCAGCAAGAACAGTCGGAGGCTCTGCGACGGGACTTCGATCGTCTGCTGTTGGACCTTGGGCTGTCGGCCGGCGAGACTGTCGACTGGAACTGGCTGAAGAAGCTCGTCGACCTGACCGATTGCTCGCCTGGGTGTGACCCTCGCTGGCTCGAGGGCCAGGATCCGGCCGATCTGCTTGCTGAAGTCCGTGAGCTTGGCGATGGAGCCGCACGTCTTGCGGAAGGGCAGCGCGTCTTGGCGAGGTCCTGGCAGAACGGCATCATGGGTGTGGACTGGGGCTGGATGCAGCGCTGGGCTTCGGCGCAGGCGCGTCTGGCTGACTTGGGCGGGAAGCCCGTGGCGACCGAGCTGCTCGTGTCCTGGCCCCGGCTGGCTCGCGTGGTAGTTGAAGGGCCCTCTGCTGTCGAGGAACTCGATCGAGCCTATGCCGATGTCCGCGCGGCCCTGAACCTGGACTGTCTGCCCGTCCTGCCCGAGCCAGGTGTTGCTGAAGGCTTGGCGGCGGTGCTGGAAGCGCTGCAGGGAGTGGATCGTGTGGAGTCGGCCTGGGTGGATCGCGAGGGCTGGGAGCGGGCGGAGCGATCGTGGAGCGAGGCTCGGGCTCGCATCCTTGCGTGGCGTGGTGCTTCTGCCGAGCTGGGCAAGCGCTGGCTGCCGGGCATTCTCGAAGCGGATCTGGCGAGCGCGCACACGGGCTTCTCGGGTCCCTACCTTGGCGTCACCCGCTGGTTTCGGCCCGCCTTCTGGCGAGACCGCAAGATGCTCCTCGGGTTGAGCCGTGAGGGAAGGCTCCCGAAGTCGATTGGCGAGGACCTGCGCACGGCGAGGGGGCTGCAGGCCGAGATGGCGGCCATCACCGCGGAAATCCCCCGCTTGGCTCAGATACTTGGCGAGCGCTACCAAGGTCTGGCAACCGACGTTGAGACTGTGGAGCGCGCAGTTCAACGAGCGCAGGCGCTGCGCAGTCTCGCGGTGGGGCACGACTGGAGCGCGGTCGCTCGGCGGGCAGAGCAGCGGCGCTCGGAGGCTCACGTGGGGGGACTGGCCGCTCGACTGCAGGCCGCGCTGGCTGGCCACGTGGTGTTCACGGGCGCTCTTGCCGACCTCTGGCAGGCTCCTCCGGCGGCACTGGCCAAAGCGACCGAGCTTCGCGCCTTGGTCCGGTCGCTCGAGGACTTCGTACGAGACGTGAGTGGACTACGTCAAGAGCTGGTCGGCTTCTGGCGTGGCCAGCAAACCCTGGGCATCGCCGACGTGGCGCGGGCGTTCGAGACACGCGCCGGGATCGAACGCATGCAGGCGCTCTTCGCCGACAAACGTACCCGTCTACACACGCTCTTCGGCCCCTCCCATGCCGATCCTTCAGCAGACTGGGCCGGCCTCGCTGTCCGTTTGCAGTGGTGTGTCGCCTTGAGTGCCCACTTTGGCAAGCAGGTCCCCCGAACAGTCGTCGGACGCGCGGCTCGGCCACCCGCGGCCCCCAGGGCAGGCGAGGTCGAGCGCCTGCACGTCGCCTCACAGAGGATCTGGACGTGGCTTGGAGCCCACTTCGACTTGAGCGTGGTGAAGCGAAGCGGTCGAGATGCTCTCGCCATGGGCTGTGCGGACGTATCGGCTTGGATGACCGAGCTGGCGGCGCACGTCGACGACGTCGCGGCTTGGTGCGGTTTCCGCGACCTTCTGCCCGATCTGCGGCGAGCCGGCCTGGCGGGCTGGCTCGAAGGTGTGCGGGCCGCCAAGGTGCCATCGGAACAGATCTGGTCGACGTTGGAGCGGAGCCTCTACAGCGCTTGGTACGACGCGATCGCTGGCCGGGATGGCAGGCTCGGACACTTCGACCTTCGGCACCACGAAGATAGGATCGGCACATTTCGGCGGCTCGACCGAGCGCTCAAGGATTGGGCTCGGTCGAGCCTACGTGGTCGGCTGGGAGCGCAGCGACCCAGCAATGTGGCCTTCTCGCCAGGGGGACAGCTCGGCCTGTTGAAAAAGGAAGCGAACAAGAAGCGCCGGCAGAAGCCCCTGCGCGAGCTGTTCCGCCTTGCCCCGGATGTGATCAGACGATTGAAACCTTGCCTGCTGATGAGTCCGATCAGCGTCGCTCAGTTTCTGGCCCCCCACGCTTGGACGTTCGATGTGGTGGTCTTCGATGAGGCCTCCCAGCTGTGCGTGGAGGACGCCGTGGGGTGCTTGATGCGGGCAAAGCAAGCCATCGTGGTTGGCGATCCCAAGCAGCTCGCTCCGACCAGCTTCTTCAAATCCGCCGATGACGATGAGTCAGGGAACGAGGACGACGAGATCGAAGACGCCGACTACAGCTCGCTCATCGATGTGGCGAGGGCACGCTGGCGTGAGTTGGGGCTACGCTGGCACTATCGCAGTCGGCATCAGTCGCTCATCGCGTTCAGCAACAACGCCTTCTACGACAATGACCTGATCGTGTTTCCTTCCGTGCAGGCCGTCCCCAGCGAGATGGGGGTCAGCCTGCTGCACGTGCCCGACGGTCGATACGATCGTGGCAAGAGCGCGACCAACCGCCGCGAAGCCGAGAGGGTCGTCGATCTGGTCCTCGAGCATTTCCGACGGCACGGACGAAACGTGAGCCTTGGCGTGATCGCGTTCAGCTTGAAACAAGCACACCTCATCGATGATTTGCTCAGCGAGCGTCGGCGTAGCGGCCAGGAGCCAGAGCTAGAGCAATGCTTCGCCCAGAACGGCGCGGCGGAGCCGTTCTTCGTCAAGAACCTGGAGAACGTTCAAGGCGACGAACGGGACGTGATGCTCATCAGCGTCGGGTATGGCAGGGACTCCGACGGGAAGCTCTCCTACAACTTCGGTCCCGTGAATCAGCGTGGCGGTCCCAACCGCCTCAACGTGGCTGTCACGCGTGCCAAGCGGCGAGTCGTCCTGGTTTCCTCGATCCGAGCCTCGGACTTCGACGCCAGCAGGCTGAACAGCGATGGCGTACGGTTGCTGCGCGACTACCTGGCTTTCGCCGAGCTTGGTGCGGAGCATTCGCGCGAGCGAATGGGTGACTCGGTCGGAGACTTCGAGTCGGATTTCGAGCGCTCGGTGGCCGGTGCCATCCGCGAGCTTGGCTACGTTCCGGTCCCACAGGTTGGCTGTGGTCGTTTCCGAATCGACCTCGGTGTGCTCGATTCCGGCGACACCAGCCGCTACCTGCTCGGTGTCGAGTGCGACGGAGCCCAATACCATTCGTCGCCTACGGCGCGCGACCGAGATCGACTTCGCGACGAGATCCTGGAACAGCACTACGGCTGGCGCCTATTCCGCATCTGGGGCCCGGACTGGGTCAGGAATCGTGGCGCCGTCATCAACCGGCTTCGGATCGCCCTGGACCAGGAACGCCAGCGGCCTGTCTCGTCGCCGCCGGGGGAACGTCCGCGCGTCCCGACTGTGACACCGAGTCGGGCGCCTGCCAGCTCCGTGGTGTCCAAGCGTTCACCTCGGGACGAACGTTTCGGATTCCGCTACGAAACGCTGCCGCTCAAGACCTGGAGCCGACCGTTCGAGTTTCACGACGAGCAAGCCCTTCGTGACCACGTCGACACGCTGGGGCGATTGGTGGACGTCGAAGGCCCCATCCACTTCGAACAAGCGCTCGCCCGCATTCGCGGCTCGTGGAAGTTGAAGCGCTCTGGCGGGCGAATGTTCGAGTCGCTTGACCGCGCTCTGGCCGCGCTGGTTGCGGTCGGCAAGATCGAGGTCCGACAAGAGGGCGAGGAACGGTTCCTTTGGCCCGTTGGTCGCAGCCCTGGGCTGCCGCGATGGCCAGACGACGAAGGCGAGCGGCGCCCGTTGGAGTGGACGGCTCCCGAGGAAATCGTGGCAGCCATCGAGGGCGTGGTCACCGAGACCTGTGGCATCGCCGAGGAGGAGCTGATGCGCGCCATCGCACGCTACTTCGGGTGGCAGCAGTTGACCGAGACGATGCGTCCGCGGCTAACGCGGATGATTGGTGAGGCGGTTCGGGAGGGGCGGATCCGTCGACGTGGGAATGAGCTGGTGACTGGCTGAGCGCGCTCCTCGTTCGAACGAACTCGGTCGAGCTGACGGCGGCGACGCACGACGCTGCTCCTTTGTAGTCGAGCTCCCGTGGCGGCCATCACGTGTCGTTGCCAGGGCGCTCGACCGCACGGATGGCGTACCATTCGCGCTGGTCGGGGTCAGGGACCTTGGTCAGAAGCGTGACGCGCGAAATGGCTGGCGGCCAGCGTGACGTATTCGCGGCAGGTGCGGGCCGGATGTACTACGATTCGCGCCGGCCTGGCCAATGTCCCACAACGATGTCCTACGCAGTCTTCGCTACTTGTTGAACGTTCGTGATTCGAAGCTGGTGGAGATCTTTCGCCTCGGCAGACTCGAGATCGACGCGGCTGAGGTCGGCGGCCTGCTGAAAGGGGAAGACGATCCGGGCTACAAGGAATGCAGTCATGAGGCGATGGCCCATTTCCTCAACGGCCTTGTCCTGCACAAACGCGGCGTGGATCCCAACCGTCCGCCCCAGCCCATCGAGACCCCTGTGACCAACAACGTCGTCCTGAGGAAGCTACGGGTGGCGTTCCAGTTGAAGGACGATGACATCGTCGCGCTGCTGGCGAAAACCGGCCTGCGGGTATCGAAGGCCGAGTTGGGTGCCTTCTGCCGCCGACGCGACCACCGCAACTATCGCGAATGCAAGGACCAGTTCCTGCGTAACCTGTTCAAGGGCATGGCTAGGCCGGCCGTTGGAGGTCCATGACCACTGATTTTTCCCAGCTTGCGCTGTCCAAGGCGCTATTGACCGTGGCTGCCGAGCTCGGCTTTGCGACCATGACCCCCATCCAGGCCCAGGCGATCCCCGTGTTGCTCGCAGGCAAGGATCTGATTGGGCAATCCAAGACCGGAAGCGGAAAGACCGTCGCCTTCGGGTTCCCGATCATCGACCGCGTGGACCTGCGCACGCGAGAGCCGGGCGCGCTGGTGCTGTGCCCAACCCGCGAGTTGAGCGCGCAAGTGGGGCGCGAGCTGCGCAAGTTCGGCCGGCGCCACCCGGGCCTGTCGGTGGTAGTCCTCTCGGGAGGGGAGCCAGTGCGTTTCCAGGCCACTGCCCTCGAGCGGGGCGCGCACGTCGTGGTGGGCACGCCGGGGCGCGTGCTCGATCACCTGCGGCGCAAGAACCTGGGGCTGGCCCGGGTAAGGATGGTCGTCCTCGACGAGGCCGACCGCATGTTGGAGATGGGGTTCCAGAAGGACATGGAGCAGATCCTCAAGGAGCTCCCGAGCAAGCGCCAGACCCTGTTGTTCTCCGCGACCTTTCCCCGGTCCATCGAGGCGCTCAGTGAAACTTTCCAGGACCATCCGGTGCACCTTCGCATCGAGGAGGATCGGCAGGCGACCGCGGAGACGCGACAATGGCTGTTGCGGGTGGAAGCTTCGAACAAGCTGGCCGCGCTCCTCGAAGTCCTGGAACAGCACGCCCACGAATCGGCGTTGATCTTCGCCAATTTCAAGGCGGTGGCCGCCTCCATCGAAGAGTACCTGGGCCAGCACGGGGTGAGCGCCGCCAGCCTGCATGGGGACATCGAACAATTCGATCGCGACCGTGTCATGGCGAAGTTCCGTAACGGCAGCACGCGTGTCCTGGTGGCCACCGACGTGGCGGCCCGGGGGTTGGACGTGGCCAGCCTGGACCTGGTGGTGAATTTCGAACTGCCGGCGCAGCCCGAGATTTACGTCCACCGTATCGGGCGTACCGGGCGGGCGGGCAAGCCGGGGCTGGCCATTTCCTTGTGCACGGGGCGCGACCGCAATCGCATCAAGGACATTGAACGCTTCACTGGTGTGGCCCTGAACCCGGCGCCCAGCGCACATCCCGCCCGCACGCCAGGTACACGGATCCGCGAGGCCAAGATGGACACGTTACGGATTGGCGGCGGACGCAAGGACAAGCTGCGACCGGGCGACATCCTGGGCGCGTTGACCGGCGAGGCGGGCGGCCTGGACGCCGCCGACGTGGGCGCCATCGAGATCCACGATCGGTTTTCCTACGTGGCCATCAGCAGGGGACAAAGTGCCAAGGCCTTGCGCAGCCTGGCCGAGGGCCGTATCAAGGGAAAGAGGTTCAAGACCTCCTTGGTCGAGTAGGGGAACCTCGTGGCGTGAACGGCTTGGCGGGCTTGGTCGGGGCAGCGGGCGGCAAGAGCTGGGCGACAAAGAGCACCTGACGAACGCCCTTGTCGCCGCGCGCCCGCTCGTTGCGGACCGTGACGGAGAACCCGCTGTCGGCCAGCCGGCGTACGAACGAGGGCTCGTGGCCCGAGGACCAAACCACCAGGGTTCCCCCTACGGGCAGGGTGCGAGCCAAGGTCGCGATGCCCTTGGCGTCCCACAGCAGCCGGTTGGTCCGGGTCGACAGGGCCCAGGGACCATTGTCCACATCCATCAAGATAACGTCGAAAGCGCCGCCCGGTTTGCCCCCGGACTGCGCCAGCAGCAAACGGACATCGGTGCATGCCACGGTCACGCGCGGATCCTTCAGCGGGTGGCCGGCGAGTCCGCCCAGGATTTCCCGGTTCCAGGCGACCACGTCAGGCGAGATCTCGGCCACCGTCACCGTGCCCTTGGGGCCCAGCACGTCGAGCACCGCCCGCAGCGTGTAGCCCAGGCCCAGGCCTCCCACCAGCACGCGCGCCCCGCGCCGCCCGATGGCAGGTTGCGCGGCTTCGGCCATCGCTTCCTCCGAGCCGTGGCGTCGGCTGGACATCAATTCGTCCGTGCCCACGCGGATCGCATATTCCCGATCGCGCTGCCACAGTAGCAATTCGCCGCCGCCAGGTGCCGGTGCTTTGGCCAAAATCTTCCAGGGTTTCACCGGGACACAGTACCTCAGCGAGAGGTGGGGCGCCGCTGGGTTTTCCTGACGTTCACGCTCTTGCTAGCAACCTTATCCAGCAGGGCGAGGTGAAGCACTTCGGCGTGTCCGAAGCGGGCGCCGCGACCGACGGGCGCATGCCGCCAACCAGCTGCACGCCACACCCGCTCGGATCACCCTGACATGGCAGCCGGCCGGCGCCCGTGGATTGTTCCCATCCCGGCCACGGCGAAGCTCGAACGCCCGGGCGAGAACCTCGGCGCCACATCCATGAGCTCGGCGGAGCCAAGCCGAGAAAAACAAGGCGCGGCGCCGACTTGCAGTGGTTACGCCGAGCTCAAGTCCCTGCGCACTTCCGGTGAGTTCCGTTGAGAACCGCGTGGAGGAGGTGTCCGTGGCAACGTGGTGGCAAAGGCATTCGACGCCTGCGCCAGCGGCCTTCGAGTGGCTTACTCGCGCAGGAGCTGCAACAGCCGCCGGCTGCGCTTGCGCAGGACGGGCAGGATAAGCTCGGCTGCGGGAGTATCTCTGCGGCCTGTGCGGAGCTCGGCGGCAATCGCGCGGGCGCGCTCCGGGATCGCCTCCGCCAGGTTTCGCACGATCTCGAGCACGAAGGCTGGCCCAACCCCGACCGACTCCGCCAGACGTCGCTCCGACCACGGTATTGAACACAAGCCAGTGCAGCAGGGCGCGCGTGTCGAGGGCGGGCTCGACCGATGCGTCCGCGACTGTGCGGAAGCATTGCTCGAAGCTGGGGCCGCCTTCCTCCTGGTACTTCCGCCCCGGCGGCAAGCCCAGCGCCTGGCACATGTCCTCTTGGTGCAGGCGCATGATGGTGCCATCCTCGCGCACAACACGATCGTAGCGGGTAACCAGAAGGTGCTGGGTTCTGCCGATGGTGAAGATCTCGGTGGCCACGGCTGGAAGCCCGCAGGCACGCGCCAACGCCGAGATGAAAGCCTCGTTGGTTGGCATGTGCTTGAAGTCCTGGTTGGCGAATTTGAGGATGTGGCTGCTCGGCGATGAGCCGAGCGGCAGATAGAGCCGTCCCCCCTCTAGCTTGACCGGAAGCTTGTCCTGGGCCCCAGCGAGCGAGAGCCGAACCCCACCGCCCGCCACGGCTTCGGCGAAGGCAGCTCCACCTGTCGACAGCCGCGCCAACTCGTCGCTGTCCAGTGGGCGCCACGCGTACTTCGCGGGCTTGGGCGCCGCGGCGGCCACCACCATGGCTCCGGCGCACTCGCCACCCAAGGCCGCCAGCAACGCGAAGTCGTTGTCCTCCGAGATGCCCAGCCGGCGGGCCACGAGCGCACGGATGCGTCCCTCGGGCAAGAGATTGGCGAAGAACGAGTGCGCGGCCGGTCCAGTCTGGGCCCCTGCCACCAGAGGTAGTGAAATCGAGATGGCGAAACTCGCTTGGGCGTCAATCCAGGACGAGTCGTAGGTAAAGGTGAAACGGCTTTCGTCCGCGGTGACGAGGCCGACCTTGCGGTCCTCGAAGAAGACGCCCAGGCGTTGCATCAGCGATGCTCCGGCGTGCCGCGCGACCCGCGAGGCTCGAGCCACAGGTCGAGGCCGAGGCGTTGCAGGACCCGGAGAGCCTTGCCTACCTCAGCAGTGGTCTTGCCGTTCTCCAGTTCGGAAAGGAACCGCGTTCCCACGCCCGACAGGGCAGCCAATTCGGACTGCCGCATGCCGATCTCGCGGCGCTTGTGCCGGATGGCGGTCCCGATTTGGGCAACATCGACAATCTTCCCGTACGGGACTGCCTTGCTGTCTTGGGCCATGATCTTCGGCATGTATTACCGTACGGGAATGCTAGCGCCGGATGGCCCAGAATCCAAGTTGAGGATTACCGTACGGGCAAATCACCTGACCAGTGCTGGCAACGGCCGCAGAGCAGGTCCGCATCACCCGTGATGGCGACGACGCCATCATCGAGTATGCCGACAGCCAGATCGCCATCACCCATCTCAAGATGGGTGCGGAGCGGCTCGCTACCATGAGCGACGCCGATGTGCTGGCATTCTGGAATGAGCACATCCGATCGAGCCAGGCTTTCCGCAACAGCCAAGACCACGTCGCGACCGAGATCCCCGTGGGCCAGCCCCAGGTCGAGTATTTCGAGCCTGGCGATCAATGGGTTGCGCGTGGCCACGTGCTTCGGTGCCAGATCGTGACCGACGCGGCCATCCCGGTCGAGCTCGACGAGCCGGTCGTCGCCATCGACGGTCGCGACTTCAGCGTTGCCGAGTTCATCAAGTTGCTCGGCGGCCATGGTGGCTGGGGTATGCGCATCGTCTTCGTGCCCGAGGACGAGTTGCACAAGCGACCCAAGATTCGTGTGCGGAACCCGTGAGAGCGCTGCGAGTTTCTATCTTGCCGGGAGGTCGCTCTCCCGAGTCTCGAGCAAATCCATGGCAAAAGAACCCAACGATGCGCCAAGATTCACAACGATTTCAACTTGTTAGCTTGTAGGCGGGACAGGGATTGAACTCGGCGGAGCCAAGCCGAAAACCAGAGGCGCGGCGCCGACTTGCAGTGGTTACGCCGAGCTCAAGTCCCTGCGCACTTCCGGTGAGTTCCGTTGAGAACCGCGTGGAGGAGGTGTCCGTGGCAACGTGGTGGCAATGGACATCGCAGCCCCAAGACATCCTCCTGCGCTTGCGTAGTTGGGGAGGCCATGAAAGCTGTCAGGTGCAGTCCGGCATCGTTTCCTAGCAGGCTACGCCTCTGCCGAACCTTCCTTCGCCAGCATCCATTCGTAGGCCGGCTGTATGTTCACGTGGGGCACCTTCAGCGTCTTGGTCGCGTCGCGATCAAGGACGAGGATTCGCTGGATTGCACGCGGGTATTGCTTGCTAGCGGCTGCCAGTGCGCGCAGCTCGCGGTCGCGGGTGGTTGGATCGGAAAGATCTGCCGAGACCTGGATCAACTCCTCGGTTCCGACGGGGTCGCGTGCCAGGAAGTCCACCTCGAAGCCCTCGGGGGGCTTGACGTAGGCGACCCCTGCGCGGCGCCGTTCCAGTTCGTTGGCCACCACGGTTTCGAGGGCGTGGCCCAGGTTGGCGCGGCCGCTAGCGTCGAATGCTTTGATGAGACCGGGATCGACAGGATAGAGCTTGCGAGGGTTCGAGTTGCGCTGGCGCTCTGACTCGGTGGCGATGGGCACCGCGCTCAGCAGGAACGCATCGAGAAGATGATCGAACATCGCGTGCAAGGCATCTTTGGCCACGCCGAGGCCCTGCGACCTGAGGTCACTATGCAGCCGGTGAACGCTGAGCGCCCCGGCGGGATTGCGCAAGCATTGTCGTACCAACCAGCGCAAGGCGGCCAGTTGCGAGATCCCGTATCGTTCGGCGATGTCGCGGAAAAGGACCGTATCGACGTAGCCCTGCAGCAGTTCCAACCGCAGGGCAGGGGCTAGCCCCTGCGCCTCGGGGAAGCCCCCCTCGACCAGGAATTCGCGGAAGCGCTTCTCCACCAGCGACCGCTCCCGTGCGGTGTAGCGGCGTGGTTCTCGGTCTGGTTCCTCTCCGCGGTGGCGTAGGAATTCGCGGAAGGAAAAGGGCCGAATGACGGTGGCCAAGCCGCGGCCACGCAGAGACGTGTGCACCTCCCGCGACAGAAGACGCGCCGAGGAGCCCGACACCACCACGTCCACGCGCTCGCTGTCGAGTACCCGACGGACGAACCTTTCCCACCCCGGTACCAGCTGAATCTCGTCGAGGAGCCATAGCACGGCCTCGCGGTTGCGCAGCTTCGGATAGCGACGAAAGTACTCCTCCAGCAGAGAGTCGAGCTGGCCCGCGTCGATGTCGGCAAGGCGGTCGTCGTCGAAGCTCATGTAGATAGCGCGCTCGGCCGGCCCGGTTCCGATTCGCTCGCGCTGTAGCTGCTGCAAGTAGGTGGTCTTGCCCGCGCGGCGCATGCCGATCACTGCGTGGACCTTGCCGGCAATCGCCGGAAGCCGGGCGTCACGCAGGGTTGGCGTGGCGCCAGCGGGTGCGGGTGGTGCCAGCGCGGCGTTGAGTTTGTCGAGCAGAACGGGGTGCAGGCTCACCGGGAAAACCTCTCACGAAGGTGTCCTTGAAGCAAGGATACATTGGCGATGATCGGTTCCCGTGCCGGGGACACCTTGACCGCGGGCGGATCGGGTGCCCCGGCCGCTTGTCCGTTCCCGATTCATCGCCCGCTGCTGTGTGAAGGAATCGTAGAAGCTTGAGAGGAAACGCACGAGCCGTATCGACAAATCTGGCGCTCGGGCCGGCACATCCGTGGCAACGGCCTACGATGATGCGTCGACGGTTCCAGCGATATCGAATAGTTAGCTTGTAGGCGGGACGGGGATTGTATTCCACCGAACCGGTCGGGCTTTCCGCGCGTTTGCCAGAAGCTCCAGAAAACACAGCTGACGCCCGGCCCTGCACGAGCCGTCGTCCGGTTGCGTTCTGCTCTTTGTCCGCGGCACCCGTGGCTGACGGACGTGCCACTGCGTGTCGCTGGCTCGCCTTGCAGAAGGTAGTATCACTGGGATACTATCTCTCTCGTGCCGCGAAAGCTGCGCGAGCTGATAGCCGATTTCAAGCGTGCCGGCTTTGTCCAGGAGCCAGCCCGCGGGAGCCATCGGAAATTTCGCCATCCGAGGGGCGTGACCGTGATCCTTTCGGGTCATGGCGAAGGCGCCGACGCACTGGCCTACCAGGAACGTCAGGTTCAGCGCATGATCGAGGAGAGCCGAAAATGAGCACCAAGAAGTCTCGCCAGGAAGAGGTTCGTCGTTTGTCGGCGCAGTTCCCTCGCCTGATCGAGTGGAGCGAAGAAGACCGCTGCTATGTGGGTAGCGCGCCCCCGTTGGTGGGGCAGTGCTGCCACGGCAAGACCGAGTCTGCCGTGGCCACACAGCTTGCCGCCATCGTAGAGGACTTGGTGCAAGACGTGATTGACGGGAAGATGCCTGTGCCCAAGGGCGAGGCCGGCAAGACCTACAGCGGTAAGTTCGTGGTGCGCATCCCGGTGGCTCTACACAAGAAGATCGCTCTCAAGGCCCAAGCACGCGGCGAGAGCCTAAACCAATACGTGGCTGAGGTCTTGACGCAAGCGTGAGGCCGTCGATCGACCATGCCTCGTAGTGACGGAAACATAGTCGCGGAAGGGCTCTGAGCGAAATCGGCCCTGCTGACTTGTAGGCGGGACAGGGATTGAACTCGGCGGAGCCAAGCCGAAAACCTTAGGCGCGGCGCCGACTTGCAGTGGTTACGCCGAGTTACGGTCCCTGGCCTTTGCCACCGAGTTCCACTGAGAACCGTGTAGGGGAGGTGTCCGTGGCAACGTGGTGGCAACGGCGACCACCAATCCGTTGCGGAGGTGGCCAGCTTGCCGACTCGCGGTTTGAAAGGAGCCTACATGCATTCGTCGGGCAGTGGTCTTCGACGATTGCATCGGCCTTTTCGGCCCCCGGAGAGATGATTCCTAACAGTCCACTCCCGCTCAGATTTGGTAGACTCCGCTAGCAGTCAAGCTGAGTAGCCAATGACCTGCGAAGGCTGAGCAAGTGCAGATTCGATGCTAGCAAGAACAACCGTATCGAGGCCTGACCTGGTACTACGGCTGGGGTTCGCAGGGCGGCGTGAGCTCCCGTCCAACACCGGTCCCCTCGCTTCCGTGCTGGAAACCATTTTCCTGACGATTGGCCGGCAATTGTCGCAGACGCTGGCAAACCCTTCATCGGCTGCGCAAGCCCATGCCCGCATTTCGCGCTACTACTCTCCGACAACACCCGTATTGCGGCTAGTGTCGGGGTTGTCCGAAGGGGCCGATACCCTTGCCATCGACGCGTTTGGGCGGGCGCGGCTCTCTGCGGCACAATATGGTTGGTCAGGTGAAGTGGGTGCCGTCTTGCCATTCGATATCGCCACGTACAGGCGTAGTCGCCCCGAAGCCTTTCGGCCGGTCTTCGACGACTTGGCTCCGAAATGCTCATATATCTTGACCCTGGACGGCATTTACGACAAGCCCACGCCTGACACGGCCTGGGCGAAGCACCGCCGGTCCCGAGCCTACCGGACTCAAAGCAACATATTGCTTCGCCACTCGGATCTGCTCCTGGCTGTAGCCCACCTTGACGAAGCGGGAGGTGCAGGAGGAACCCTAGAAACGATTCGAGCGGCTCTAGCTCTGGAAATGTTGGTCATCCTGGTGAGCCCCGATACAGGCGCAACCACCCTGCTTGAGCCTGGCGATGACCTTACCAACGTCTTGACTAGCGTCACGCCCGGGGAATGGCAACTCAGGCTAAGCGACTGGGTTACGAGGATCATCGCTGATCCAGATGTCCCTTCTGGGCGTGGATCTGACGAGAGCACTTCAGCGGGCACATGGCACGCTTCCAGTGGAAGGCTTCTCGATGAGTACTTTGATGCGCCAGCGATTCCTCCTACTCGGACGATGAAAGACGGAAAGCTGGTGCGCTCCCCTTCATTGCATGGGCGGTGTTGGACGTGGTTTGAGAACCAGTGCCGCCGAGGCAAGACTCCAAAGAGCGATCCCTCGCTTGAACCATATGCATCATGGCGTTCTCGGGCAACAAGTCTGAACTACCACTATGCCGAACTCTATCGTGGTGCCTTCCTTCTGAACTACCTGCTCGCAGTCTGCGCGGTTCTGCTTGCAGGTATCAGTTTGGTCTTCCTATCAACCCATGCACAGTCGGTCGTGTCCCGGTTCGTGTGGAAATTTGAAAGATGGCGCATTCTCCCGGGTGT
>CAZYFU010000008.1:0-89392 GCA_964647025.1 uncultured Myxococcales bacterium
CTCCTTTCGGGCGGACTTTCACCGCCAAGACGACGTTCATGCTAGGCGCACTCGGGATCGGAGCCGGAGCGGGGGCGCTCACGGGTCTCCTCGTGGGGGTGCTGATGGGGCTCTCCGCTGGAGACGACCACTGCGAGCCCAGCGACTCGAATCTTTGCCTGTTCGTCATGTCCGGCAGAGACAAGGCTGTGCTCTATGGGCTCCTCATGCACCTGCCGGGCGCCGCCTTGGGAGCAGCGGCCGGGGGAGTTGCCGCCGACCCGGAGGTCTTCGAAGCGTCGCCGAGGGCCGCCGGTCGCCCAGTGCCCCACCTCTCTGTGGTTCCGGTTCGCGGTGGCGCAACGGGCACGTTGGGCTGGGCGTTCTGAGCCGGCGCTCGGACGACACCGACCGCTTCCGATCGAGCTGATGTAGACTCTCCGCCGCTCGGCTTGCCATCGCCACGGAGGGCTCACATGCGCAAGGCTCGCTTGGTCGCTGCCATTCTCACGGTGCTTGGCGCGACCGTCGGATGTTCGAGAGCGGAGGCACCTCGGGAAGCAGGCTCCGCGGAGCTGCCCGAGGCCGGCAAGGCGGACTCGTCGCCAGACGCCATCGGCAACAGCGACGCAGCCGGGATTGCCCCCGACAGCCGTGGCAGCGACAACGCATCCGACGCCGCGATGCCGGATTTGCCCCAGCCCGACCCCGTTCCGGATGGTGCCGTGGCGTGGCCGGGGGCAGACGCGAAGGTGACCATCGGCGAGGTGCCCCCGCTGGTCGACGGAGGGCTCTGTACGCCGATCTACGGTTTTCCCGGCACCGCCGTGCTGTCGCACTCGAAGATGTTCCGCGTGCAGCCAGACACGATCTTTCGCGTGGACCAACTGGGCGAAGTGCAATACCGCGACGTCAACGGCGATGGGCTCGGCGACCTCGTGGTTGCCAAGTCGCCCAACATCGGCGTGTACCTGCAAGACGAGGCCGGCCATTTCGAGCGTGTCCGCGGCGTCTCGATCCCGACATCGGACTTCTTCGACGCCTTCGAGCTCGCCGACTTGAACGGTGACGGCCTGCTCGACGTCGTCCTTCACTCGTACGCGATGCTCAGCTACGCCCGCGGGAACATCGGCGTCTATCTACAAGGCAAAGACGGCTTTCGCTCCACGCCCGACAGCAGTTTCCCGGTGTCGCCGGTCACCAGCCTTTGCGATGCGGTCACTTTCCTCGCCGGCGAAGACATGAACGGCGACGGGCGCGCCGACATCGTGGCCATCACCAAGATCCAGAACACCAAGACCCCGAGCGGCCAGTGCGGCACCTTCGAAGCGAGCATGGTCCAGATCTTCGCCCAAGACGGCAACGGAACCTTCGCGCTTGGCGCCGAGATCGAGACACCGACGAACGACTCCGACTGCCGGGCTTGTGCGTACACGGCTGCCATCGGCGACGTCGACCGCGACGGCAGGCCAGATCTGGCGGTGCTGCAAGAGGGGAAGCTCCGGGACGTCGGGATCCCGGCGCTCGGCTACGACACCCTGGTCTACACGCAGGCAGACGGTGCGTTCGGTAGCACCCCGGTGCAGGCGCTGAAGCTGGCGCAGTACCTGCGCATCGTGCGGCTCGCCGACATCAACGGCGACGGCCGCCTGGATGTGGTGGTGATGCCGGGCAAGAACCGCGAGTACGCCGCCCTCTCCTCGTCGGGGCTGACTGGGGTGTTCTTGCAGCAGGCCGACGGCAGCTTCGCCGACGCTCGCACCATCACCTCCGACCTCTGGCGCCCCGCCAGCACCGATAGCACGAAGCACGCCCTGGGATTCGACGTCCGGGACCTCGACCGCGACGGTGTCCTCGATATCCGCGTCGAACGCAACGGCCAGCCCGAGGGGCTTCTTCGCCAAGTGCTCGGCCTGTTCGCAACCACCCCCGATGTCGAAACGGCCACCCTGTTCCCCGAGCAGGTCGCGGGCATGAAGGAGTGGGTAAAGGTCGAGTTCATCCCCAACGACCAAGTGCTCGGCGAGGAGGGCTACCTGAACCAGCTCAGCTACGGCGTGGCCGACATGGACGGAGATGGACGGACTGACGTCGTCGGCGCGTATGTGCCCTTCGCCCCGAACAAAGAGCCCGACCCCGCCACGGGCAAGTACCCCCACGAGGGCTTCGAGGCGAACACGTACACCGAGATCCGCATCCATCACCAGCGCCCGCTCACGCGCGAGCTCCTCGTCACCATCGACCGGACCGAAGCGAGCGCGGCCGAGATGGTCCTGCACGTCCGGGCGACCGTGCGCAACCTCGGCAAGAGCGCCGCGGACAACGTGAGGCTGCGGCTCTTGGCCGATTCGATCCCAGGCAGCATCTCCTACACGCGGGAGACGCTGAGGACCGACTTTCCGCGATTTCTCACCTGGGGCCTGGAGGAGATCGTCCGTGGCGGCACGCGCATCAAGGGCGTCGCGATGGGGGCGGACGTCGTGGTGCCGCGGATCGAGGCTGGCGCGGACGTCCCCATCGCCATCGACGTGCCGATTCGTCTGATCGACCGGATCGAGCTACACCCCATCTTCCTCGTCGCTGATCCGGATGAGAGCGACAGTCTGCTTTACAGACGGAGCTACGACTTCATTGCGGGGAAGTAAGGGAAGCTCGTCGAAGGGGCGACGGCACGGCGCCGCGGTGGCGGTCATCGCTGGGCTCGCGCTGCTGGTGGCTGCCGCCATGTGCGGGATAGCGCTAGACCACAACCCCTCCGGAGAGTTCCGCACGTGTAACGAAGGCCCGGGAGAGCGAGCCTGCGCCATGCAGTGGGGGCCCCTTCTGTGGGTGGGGGGAAGTTGGTTCGCGCTGACTTGTCTTGCCGGCGGCGCGGTCTACGGTTGTGTGCTCTTCATCGCGGCCCGCTTTGGGGATGATCGTTGAACCGTGGCCGACGCTTGCGCCGCCAACCATACGCGAGCACGCCCCCCACGGCGAACAACGCCCACGGCGAAACGGACGCGGTCGGCGAATGGCCACGACCCAGATCGCACGAGCAATCGCCCCGCCGCAGCGATGCGACCAGGCCACCGTCGCCGGTTTGGACGCCGCCGTCGACGCCGGCCGCGCCCGTCGCGGTGCTCGAGGAGGACGCGCCGCCGGTGCTGCCGGTCGCGGCCGCGCTGCCCGCGTCCCGCGAGGTTCCACCACTTCCACCCAGGGTGCCACCGCCGTCGGCTGCCCCCGTCGAGGCACCGCTCCCACCCGTGCCGCCGGTGCCAACGCCCCCGCCACCTCCCGAGGTCGCGCCGGCTTGGCCCGAGCTTCCACCGGTCTTCGTTCCACCGCTGCCTCCGCTGCCGCCCGACCCGCTGGTGGAGGTCACGACGCCCCCACTGCCGCCCGACCCGCTGGTAGCCGCACCGCTGCCCACCGCGCCCCCTTGGCCGCTGCTCCCGCCATTGCCGCCCGTGGTGCCGCCCTTCCCTGGAACGCTGCCACCGGTGCCGCCCTTCCCTGGAACGCTGCCGCCGGTGCCGCCGGTGGAGCATGCCGGGTCGGGCCGCGAGCACGTGCCCGCGCCATCGCACACCAGGCAGGCACCGCACGACATCGCCGCCGCCGGGAAGGCGCACGACCCGACGCCGTCGCAGGTCGCCTTGCACACGCCCGAACCACTCGTGCATTCGCCATCCGGATCCGTGCCAGCGGCGTGCGGGGTGCATACGCCGACGCGACCTTGGAGGTTGCACGACACGCAATCGCCAGCGCACGCGACGTCGCAGCAGACGCCGTCCACGCAGTGGCCCGAAGCGCAGGCGCTGGCGGCCGCGCACGCTTGCCCGTTCTTGCTCTTGCACGCGCCGGTGCCGTCGCAGGACTGGCCTTCCGAGCAACTGCCGGGCACTTCGGTCCCGGCCTGCGCCAGCACGCAGATGCCCTCCGATCCGGGCACGTTGCAGGACTTGCAGGCGCCCGTGCAACCGGCGCTCTCGCAGCAGACGCCGTCCACGCAGTGGCCCGAAGCGCACGAGGCCGCCGACGCGGCCGTGCAGCCCTGGCCATTGCCGAGGCTTGCCACGGAGTACTCCCAGCTGTCGTCGACAGCGGCACCCGAGGAGAGCGTTCCGCCGAACAGGACGGCCACGCGGCGGACGCTATCGAACACCATCGCAGCGCGGAACCGGACTCCGGGCGAGTCTGCCAACGTACGCACGTACCAGGTCGCCGACTTGGTGTCGAGCTCCCAGGTCTGGTAGGCGCCGCTCGAACCGGCGGCGGTGGAGAAGACGTGGCGTCTGCGAATCGGGTCGTAGGCGGCGTAGACATCCGACGCCTCCCCGAGATCGTCGCCGGGGTCGCGCAAGGCCCACCCGCCCGTGAGGGTGTCCCACTCCCAGAAGGCACTGGTCGACTGGCCAGGAGTCGACGGGTTTCGGCTGCCATCGTAGAGCACCAGCTTCTGCCGGTGTTCATCGAAGGAGGCCACGGGATAGTTGCGCCCGGCCGGCATCGACGATGAGCCACGGGGCGTACGATCGGTCCACGACGATGCGGCGCCGTCCCATTCCCAGACTTCGCCGCCGGCCGCGCCGCTGCCGCAGACCATCAGGACCTTCTTGCGCGTGTTGTCCGTGACCATCGCATGGCCCCAACGCGCGCTCGGGTACACCCCGTTGGTCTTGAGCAGGCCCCACTGGCGCGTCCGCGGGCTCCACTCCCAGGTCTCGTTCGAGATCTGCGCCGAGCTCCACGAGGTGCCGCCGAACAGGATCAGCGACTGCCTCGCGGGATCGTATGCCAGCGCGGCATCCAGGCGACCGCCCGGGCCAGGATCCGTGCCGACCTTGGTCCACTTCGAGCCGTCCCACTCCCAGAGGTCGCTCAGCATGTCTCCTTTGAAGATCGGATCGACGCCACCGAATACGTACACCTTGCCGGTGGTGGGATCGGATGCCATCGCGTGGTATGCGCGCCCGACCGGGCCTTGGTACCCCACCCCACGACTGACGAAGGTCAAGGTCGAGGGATCCAGCTCCCAAACGTCGTTGGAGCCCACGACCCCGTACATCCCTTTCGAGCTCTCCGAGTAGTTGACCTGTCCCGCGATGATCTCGAAGCGCGCGTGCGCGCCGTCGAAGATCATAGATGCCCAACTGCGCACGCTTGGAATTCCAGCCTCGGTGCCGGTGACAAGCTGCGCCCAGGCGCCCGTCGAGGGATCCCAACTCCACAGATCGTTCCGGTTGTTCGTGCTCTGCATGTCCCAGCCGCCGAAGACGAAGGTCTTGCCGCTGCCAGGGTCGAAGGCGGCGGCGTGACCGCAGCGTTGGCTGGGTTTGGTTCCGGCGAGGGTGCGCTCGGTCCACGTCTTGGTCGCGGGATCCCATTCCCAGGTGTCCTGCTTGGGCACGCCGGTGGCACCAGGGATGTCCACCTGCATGCCCCCGAAGAACACGGCTTGCTTCCTGGTGTCGTCCCAGACCAGGCCGAAGTCGTGACGCACGCTGGGGCTGGAGGTCGGGGACAGCTCGGTCCACGTGGCCGTGGCGGGATCCAGCTCCCAGGTGTCGCCAAACGACATCGACATGCGCGTTCCGTCGCTGTAGGTCGCGTCGCTGCGCCCACCGCCGAACAGGAGGATCGTCCCGGTGGATTTCTGGAAGAGCATTCCGTGCTGGGCGCGCGCCGCCGGGTGGGTCCCGCCCGCGCCTCGTTCAGTCCAGGCGCCGGTCGCCGGATCCCACTCCCACAGATCCTCGAAGTTGTATCCGCTGGCGGAGCGGCCACCGAAGAGCAGCATCTTGTTACGCACAGAATCGAAGACCATGGCCGCGCCACCACGCGCATCGGGCACGCTCCCGCTGGGGGTCCGCATGGTCCACGTCGCGGTGGCCGGCGACCATTCCCACGTGTCCTGCATGGCCTCGAGTAGACCTCCGCCCGGGCTTCGGTACTGCCCTCCGAACATCACCACGACTTGTCGGGTCTCGTCGAATGCCACGGCCTGCAGATAACGTCCCTTGGGGGCCGCGATGGACACGTATTTGCGCCAAGAGGCCACCTCGGTCGGTGGAACCACACCGAGCCCCCGGACCGACGACTCGATCCCATCGTCCAGCAGACCGGCGTTCTCGCCGTTGCAGGTGGCGAGCAGCAAGAGGGCCGTAGCCGTGAGGTTCGAGCGAGAGCTACGCCGGCCATGCAAGCGGTTCCGCGGGTTCGACGTCGCACTGGACGGGGATGTGGTCATGGGCGGGACTCCTTTGGGTACATGGGTGTGCCGTACATCCAATGTCGCTTGGTCGCGAAACCCTTACAGTGCCAGCGCATGGCCTTCCGGCCAAGCAACGAGCATCGCGTGAAGACGCAAGCACGCTGCCGCCAGCTGGCGTTGTCCTAGGTTGTCACCTGCCCTACGTCACTGGCATCCAATCGCGCAAACAGATTCGTCCTTGCTTGATTAGGAGTCGTATGCGCCGAGGACCTCGTCTTCTCGTTGTTTCGTTCATCATCGCCCTGCCGCTCTCGATCCCGATGGGATCTTTTGCCCAGAGCGAACCAGACGTGCAGGCTTCCCAGCCCACGTCAGCCGACCGCTTCCACGCGGACGCGGAGGTCGACCCCACGGCCTACGTCCTCGAAGGCTTCTCGATCCACGTCGGGCTTGGCTGGCAACGATGGCGATTGGATCTTGGCAACTTCGCCATCGCCATCCCACAGTTCGTGCACGGCAATTCGGACTATGCCGTCTCGTTCGATGGCTATGGAGCGAAGCTTCAGTACTTCTTGTTCGCCGAGCAGTCGGGCGCCTTCGTCGGCATCGACGGGGGGGCAAACAAGCTGTATCTGGAGCGGAAGGGCACGGACCTGGCCAGGCGCCAGACCCAGTACGGTCTCGGCGCCCATGCCGGATGGCGGTTCCCTATCGCCGCCGGGCTTTACCTCACCGCGTGGGCGGGTGTCAGCTACACGTTCAATGCTCGGGACGTGACCCTCGCGGGCAGCACCTTCGAGTCGAAACCGCTGACTCCGTTCGCCGCCATCCACGTCGGATACCGCTTCCGCTGACGTCGTTGTTCTCGTCAGAAGGCGACCGTGGCGCCCCGTCCCCGCCCCGGCATCAGGGTGTCCGTGCGAGGCCAGCGCCTTCGCGAACCCTTTGCCGAACACCCAATCGAGATCGCCGCGCATCGATTCGTAAAGCGGCGGCAGAGAAGGGTCGTCGAGACACGGGTAACGCTCGGGTGGGTGCGCGCTCACCAGGCGTCGGGTGTGGCTAGCCACCACGGTCAGGAGAACCCGACCATCACCGCAATCCACCACGATGAGCGGGAAGAGACGACAGCTGATGGGCTGCAGACCGCCACGATCGATGCGCGCGCGCTTGGTGTAGGCATGCAGGTGGCAGACGATACGCCCCTGATCGAGCCCTGAGAACACGCACCGCCCGCCGGGTCTCGCCAAGTCGCGCTCGGCGCCTTCGCGATAGAAGCCGCGACCGCGACGTTCGCGCAAGCGCGGCTCGCGCGCCGCGATCCAGGGCAAAAGATCCACGCCCCGGCTCGCGAGGCGCCGATCCTCGGCCCGCGAGAGCGACACGCAGGCATCGGCGCAACAGCTTCGGTAGCGGCCACGGCCGGGGCCCGGCGCGCATCGATCCGAGACGCACGCGAAGCGCTGTCGGAGCACGGCCCGGTCCACCAGCACACCGCCCACGTCCATCACCTCGCCCCGGCTCATCCGTCGCAGAAGCCAGGTCTCCCAGTCGGGCCCGGCGACGTCATCCGGCACCTCCGCTTCGGAACGCAGCCAGGGGACCACGAGGGCGCTCGGACGGAAGGAGGGCATCGTTGGTCGGGATCTAGCACGCGAGCGTGACGGCAGTCCGCCGGAGAGCATCGGCGATGCGGGCTTTGGCATAGGAGGCCCCACATGACGCCTGGCGCGACGGGAACGTTGCCACGCGCGGCCCGAGCCATCGCCGTAGCGACGATGACAGCCGCCGGGACCGCCAGAGGTTTTTTGTCACCTCCCCAAGCCGAGTAGCATCACATACTCGAATCCGTCAGGAATGCTTCAGTCCCAGGACCAATCGGGACATTCCTAATCCGAATTCAGGCTCAGAAAGGAGACGTCATGGCCGATTTACGAACCAGCTACATGGGTATATCTCTCGCCAACCCGATCATCGTGGGGTCTTCTCCCCTGTCGACCCGGGTGGACACCATCAAGGCCATGGAGGCGAACGGCGCGTCCGCCGTGGTGCTCAAGTCTCTCTTCGAAGAGCAAGTTCGCATCGACGCCGAAGCCTTTGAGCGTGACCTGGAAGAGCATGCTTACTCCTCCGCCGAGGCGTCGTCGATGTTCCCGCGGCTTCAGCACGCCGGCACGCGCACCCACGTCTTCTGGGTCAGCGAGGCGCGCAAGGCGGTCAAGATTCCACTCATCGCGAGCATCAACTGCGTGACCAAGGTCGAATGGGCCGAGTACGCCAAGGCGCTGGAGGGCGCCGGCGTGGACGGTATCGAGCTGAACCTGTACTCACCGGTCAACGATCCCAAGACCACGGCGGCCGACGTCGAGAAGCGCGAGCTCGAGATCCTCAACGAGGTCCGCAACGCGGTGAAGATCCCCATCGGCGTCAAGCTGCACCCGTTCTACACGAACCTGTACAACGTCGTGGAGAGCTTCGAAGAGGCCGGCGCCGACGGGTTCGTGATGTTCAACCGGCTGTTCCAGCCCGACATCGACGTCGAGAGCGAGACCAAGAAGGCGCGTTACCAAGAGACCGATTCGAAGGACGCGCTGCTGCCGCTCCGCTGGGTGGCCCTGATGTCTAACCACATCCGGGCAGGCATCGCCGCCAGCACTGGGATCAGCACGGGCAAGGACGTGGCCAAGATGATCCTGGCCGGCGCCCGAGCGACCCAGGTGGTGGGGGCGATCATTCGCGAAAAGCCCCCCGTCATCGGCAAGATGTTGGGCGAGCTGGGCGCCTGGATGGACGCTCACGGCTACAAGAATCTGGAGGATTTCCGAGGCAAGCTGGCACGTATCAACCCTGGCGACAAATGGACCTTCAGCGCCAGCCAGTACGTGGAAGGTTTGATCGGTCTTGGCTGATGGGGTCCGCAGGACCGCCACAGCGAGAAAGGACTTACTCCTGTAACTAGGTGGAAGTGGGGGGCCCTCCGTACTTGGCATCCGTTTGGTCCACGGAAGAGAGCCTGCTAAGCACGGAGGGCCATTTTAGAGGAGGGAGTAGTTTGCAGGGGGGGGCGCGCCTGGTGAACAGCCGGGCGCGTTTTTTTTGGGGGGGGCGCGTACCGCCGCCCCTTCCTAGTTCCAGCGGAAGTAGCGCAGGCCCAGCACGAAGGCGGGGATGCCCCAGGCGGCCAGGATCAGCAGGGATGAGGCCACGCCCACCATCCCGGCACCGTCAATCATCACGGCGCGCATGCCGTCGCACATGGCGGTGAGCGGCAGCGCGCGGATCAGGGGCTGGATGACGTCGGGGAAGTTACTGGCCGCGAAGAACACGCCTGACACGATGAACATCGGCATCATGACGAGGTTCATGAGACCGCTCACGGTCTCGGTGTTCTGCGCGCGGCTGGCGACGGCGATGGCGATCGCGGCGAAGCTGGCACTGCCCACCACCGAGACGGCGAACAGGGCCGCGTAGGATCCGGTCACCTGGACGCCGAAGAAGATGCGCGAGAACAGCAGAATCACCAGCAGCTCGGCGGGGATGACCACGAGGCGCGCGAGGCCGAGGGAGATCAGGAGATCCCGCCGACGCATGGGCGCCGCGAGAAGACGCTTGAGCAACTTGCGCACCCGCATGTTCACCACCACCCACGCCACGCCCCACATCGACCCGGACATCAGGTTCATCGCGATAAGGCCCGGCACCAGGAAATCGATGTAGCGCGAGCCGACGTCGTGCACCTCCTGGTCGTGCACCGCTCGAGGTTCGGTCTGCCCGGCCGCGCGTTGCAGAATGCTGTTCACCGTCGCACGGGCGTTGCGCGCCTCGGCCCGCGATGGGTCGAAACGATAGCCCAGCGGGTCTCCCGGCGTGCCCGGGGGAACCAGCACCAGGCTCACGCGTCCCGCCCGCAGATCGGTCGCGGCGGCGGCCGGCTCCAAGTCCTTGACCTGCACCTTGGCCTCGGCGAGTGCCTGATGCACTTGCGGGGATATCCCGGGCAGGGCCGCGACCACGACCGGCTCCGGCCCCCGCGCGCGGAAAGCGATTCCCAGCGCCAGCGACAGCACGACCGGAAAACCGAAAGACCAGAACAACACGCCGGGCTCGCGACCAGCCTCGCGTAGCCGCATCAGCGTCAGCTCGACGATGGGGTGCGAACGCTTCGCATCGCCCACCCTTGGTGTGTCAGCCTTCACGAAGTTGCCTCCCGGTGAGCGCGACGAAGACGTCCTCTAGCGAGGCCTTGCGTGTGCCCAGGCGCGCGAGCCGGCCGCCCTTGCTTGCGACCAAAGCCAGCGCCGCGGACGTGGCGTGCTCCGAGCGTGACACCGCCAGCGACCACACGCCTTCGGCGGAAAGGTGCGCCTCGGCGACGGTGGGCAAGGCGAGCAGCTCTTCCCGACCGAGGGCCGCGCCGGTGCCAGGCTCGAGCTCGAGCTCGATGATGTGGTCCCCGGGCAGCGCGGCGATCAGCGCGGCCGGCGAGCCCACTCGGACCATTCGGCCGCGCTCGACGATCCCGACCCGGTCGCACAGACGCTCGGCCTCCTCCATGTAGTGCGTGGTCAAGACCACCGTCCCGCCGCGCGCACGGTACGCCGCCACCAGGCCCCACACCTGCCTTCGCGACTGAGGGTCGAGCCCCGTCGTGGGCTCATCGAGAAACAGCACGGCAGGCTCGCCCACCATGGCGCAGGCGATGGCAAGCCGCTGCCGTTGTCCGCCCGACAGTTTGCCGATCCAGGCAGTCCGCTTTTCGAGCAGCTCGACCTCGGCCAACAGATCGTCGAGCGGTCGAGGTCTTCGGTAGAAGCTGCGAAACAGCACAAGCAATTCCTCGACGGTGAGCTTCTCGGGAAGGTGCGTCTCCTGCAACGCCACCCCGACGCGCTCGCGCAGATCGCTCTCGTGCGTGTCCCACGAACGGCCGAACAGCGCGATCTGGCCCGCCGTCGGTGGCAGCAGTCCTTCGAGCATCTCCACCGTGGTGGTCTTGCCAGATCCGTTGGGGCCGAGGAGACCAAAGCACTCGCCGCGCCGAATGTCGAGATCCAGACCGTCGACCGCGACCACCGGAGGCGACCGCTTGCGAAACAGGCCATGGCGACCATCGTAGACCTTACGCAAACCGTGACAGGAAACGGCGGGGCTGTGTTGCTGCGTAATCACTGGCGTCTCTATATCGTGCCCAGCCTTCCCATGCCAGGTGGCCGTGGACCAGGAAGGCCTACGAGGCCAACGACCCCGGGCCATACCGGACGCGCCCGTGCTTACGCGTGTCCGGGCTCACTTGGCAGCCGCCATTCCCCGTACCGGTGAACGACACCGACGACGCCCGCTGGCATAATGGGCGCATGCATCGTTTGGTGTTGGCGACCGCTCTTCTGCTCGGAATCGTGCTCGCGGCCGCAGCGCCGGTTTCGGCAGCCAATCTCGCACCGTCAGGGGACCACGCGACGCCGGCGAGCTTGCTGGCCGCCGCCGACGAGGCAGTCGGAGCAGGCAACCTCGAGCTGGCGCGCTCGCTGTTCCTGCGCCTGGCCGGACAGTTCGCCGGAACGCCAGAGGCGAGCGAGGCGCGACGGGCCCTGACCATCATGGCCGTGAGCAGCGCGCGCCTGGGGCCGGGCCCAACCGCGGCCACGCTGGCTGGCCCCGGCGACAGCGGCGACGTGGTCATCCGTGACGAGCCCTACTCGATCAAGACGTCCGAGCGCCTGCGTTTGACGGTCTGGGAGAAGGTGGACTTCGGAGTGACCGCGTTTCTCTATGGCATGTCCGTCGGTCTGTCTTTCTCGCTCAGCCAAGACGGAAGCTCGCCGTCCGACGTACTCACGCCGGTCGCGCTCGGGGCCGTCGCTTACACGCTCGGGTCGGTGGGGTTTCTCCAGCTGGCCAATCCCGATCGCGGGGATCTGCCACTTGCGCTGGGAATCACGTCGTACGTGCCCACCACCGCGCTGCTCGCCATCACGGCACTGGATCCGGACGTCAGCGGGCGCACCACGGGCGCGGCGACGACCGTGGCCGGACTTCTGTCGATTCCCTTCGCAGTGCTGGCGGCTCGGAGCTTCGACCTGGATCCGGGCGACACCCAGCTCGTGCGCGACGCCGGTTTCTGGGGGCTCGCGCTGGCCACCTTGGGCACGATGGGCTTCGCCGGCGATAGGACCGAGGCTTGGGGGCATTACAGCAGCTACCACGCGCCGTCCGGCCGACAAGTCGCCGTCGCAGGTCTGCTGGGTCTTTATGGCGGGCTCGGCTTGGGCCTGCTCACCGCCCACGTCAGCGAGGTCTCACTAGAGCGGGTTCGGGTGACCACCTGGGGGGGCTACGGCGGCGCGGTGGTCGGACTGCTCATCGGCGCCAGCGCCAACGATGGCCGTGACGAGGACATGTTCCGCGGGGCTGCCATCGGCGGGCTCCTCGGGCTCGTGGTCACGTTCGTGACGACCGGTAGTCTCGACGGGATTCCGGACGAGGAGCAGAAGCGCACGGCTTGGCATCGCCGGCTGACGCCGACCATGGTGCAGATGACGTCTCCCAATGGACGCCTGATGACCGGTTTCGGCCTGGGCGGCAGACTGTAGCAGCTACCGGGTCGAAGCGCGCTTCGCGAGCTCGAAGTACTTGCTGTCTTCGACCAGCATGTGACCTTGAATCACGTCGACCACGAGGAAACGCAACAGATCGCCTATGTGGTTCGCCTGCTCGGAGAGCGCGTAGACGACTTGCTGTGCGTGCTCGAGCAGGCTGCGATGCTTGAGCGCGTGCCCATCCGCGTCCGGGAATCTCCACTCCGAGAGCAGGCGCTCCTCGTGCTCGAAGTGCGCGCCGATACTCTGTAGCAGCCGCTGCAAGCTCGCGATCAGGGACGCCCGATCGGCATCGCGATGCAGCGCCAAGTCGAGCAACTGGTTCGACTGCCGGAAGAGCTCGCTGTGCTCGGTGTCGATGAAGACGTTCCCCGAGGCGTAGGCCGAGTCCCAGCGCAGGCGGATGAGCCCCGGCGCCGACTCCTCGTCGGCGATGACCTCGACCGTGCCAGTGCCATAGGATCGCTCGGCTCGGGCGATGCGATTGCGCCCTGCCTTCTTCGCCAGGTACATCGCTTCATCGGCGGCGTGCAAGAGCTCTCGCTCGCTGTGTGCGTTGTCCGGATAGATGGCGATGCCGATGCTGGCGGAGATGTCGATCCGTCTGCCGTCATCGATGACGAAGGGTTCGGAGAACGACGCCAAGACACGCTCGGCCACCCGGTCGACACCGTCCCGTTGGGCGACGTCCGGGAGGAGCACGACGAACTCGTCGCCCCCGAAGCGCGCCGCCGTGTCGTAAGGTCGCACGCACGCGAGGAGTCGCCGGGCCAACACCTTGAGCAGCAGATCGCCCATGTTGTGGCCGAAGTTGTCGTTCACCGGCTTGAAGTTGTCGAGATCGATGAAGAGCAGGGCAACCCCGCAGCGGTCTCGTCGCGCGCGTGCCAGAGCCGTCTGGAGGCGATCGATGAGCAAGCGACGGTTCGGAAGCTTGGTCAGTGGATCGCGAAAGGACATGTCACGGAAGGCATCTTGGACACGCTTTTGCTCGGTGACGTCGATCGTGGTGAGCAAGACCTGGGGTCCGCCGGTGCCCGAGCGCAGGAGGTTCACCACCCAGTCGACCCAGACCAGGGTGCCGTCTCCGCGGATGATCTGCATGGTCTTGCGGTAGCCCTGCTCGTCGCCGCGGCGAAGTGCGCGCAGCCCTTCCTCGTGGCCCGGAGCCTCGTCGGGCAGCAAGAACGAACGTACCGAGAAGCCAGGCGACAGCAGCTCGTCCCTGGAATGTCCGGTGGTCTCGCAGAAGGCATTGTTGGCCTCGCGCAGACTGCCATCGAGATCCATCACCGCCAGCCCCACCCCGGCCTTCTCGATGATCTCGCGACACATGGGCAGCGCAGCGGCATCAGCCGGGGTATGCAACGTGGGGGGCACGAGGACGGGTCGCATGTGAAAATCCCCATCCCCATCGGCAGGTGGTGAAATTTCTTTCTGGCGTTCGAATTTCGTATGGGCGCGCACGAAGATTCGCTGCGGACCTGACGATCCCGTCGGAGGCTGGGATCGGTGGCAACGCTGCCCAGCCTCAGTCGGCCATGGCGAGCCAGCTTGGGCCCGACCGCGAACGCGAACGCGAGTCCTCCCTGCTAGTGGTTCACGTAGAACGAATGGGTTCCCAGGTTGACGTTGATACCTTCCGGGATCGCCACGACCCCGCCCGCGATCGCATCGAGCTCTTGTCCGGAGCTGCCTAGGAGATAGATGTTCCACTCGGCAGACGTGTAGTTGACCGGGATGGGAAAGCTGGTGCCCGCGTACTGTTCGCAGGCGAACTGGCTGATGATCCAAACGCCGCCAGATGCCCGGAACTGGAGCTCGACGAGCTCGCCGGGGTTGCACGCGGACAGGCGACTGCCGTTGTAGAGAGCCCAACCCACGACGAACGACTCGACGTACACCGCCTGGGGCGAGCCCGCGAAATTGTTCGCGCCGGCATACATCTGGATGCCGTCGACGCGGTAGCTACCGATGACCGTGTCCGACGTCCCGTAGACGCTCGGGTTTCCGTAGAGATAGAACTCGATGGCGTAGAGGCCGGCGGGGACGTAGGCCGTGTTGGCCTGGAAAAAGGTGTCGTTGGGCGCGCAGCCCACGGTGGCCGCATCGTAGTAGTTCCCGTAGCTGTCGATGAAGGAAACGGAGAAGCTGTACCCTGCTACCTCGTCGCAGGTCAGTGGACCGTCGCCGCTGACGCCGTAGATCTGCCACGCGAGGGTCGCGTACGCGTTGGACGAACCAGGCGGTGGGACCTGGGAGCCTCCGCGAGGACCTCCGCCGCTGCCACAGCCGACCATGAAAAGGAAGGCCAGGGAGAATGCGGCGGCGAGAGAGCGCCCAGCGCGGGGCTGACGAGAACCGATAGACATTGGGTACCTCCGTTGAAGCGAGACTATCTTACGCTAGACGGCCGGGGTGCGCCTTTCATTCAACGGCCCCGCAGCGACGGCGCGCGGTTCCCCGCCGGCCACCGTGCCATCCATTCACACTGCGCACCCCGTGGCGTCACTGTATCGTGGAGCTCGTCACCGTGATGCGCGTGTCGTCGTGCATGGAGATCTGCGGATACTTGGGATACCACGAGCCGCCGATGTTGTTCGTGATGGTCGACGCGTCGATCACGATGTTGCCGCTATGGTCGTTGGTGACGAAGAAAATGGCGCTGCCGTGGGCGTTGACCTGGTTGTATTGCATCACGGTTCCACACAGCGAAAGCGTCATCTTGTTCCCATCGTTGTAGATGCCACCGCCGCTGCCGCCGCCTGGGCCGTCCTTGGCCGGATTGCCGCCCTGGCCGATGGCCTTGTTGTAGCTGATGACGGTGTTGAGCACGGTCCACGACACGCCGATGCTGGACAGCGCGCCGCCGTTCGATCCGATGTTGCCTTGCCCCTCCGCGCCGCCGAAGGTGCTGTTCACGACGTAGATGGGAAGCTGGTCGTACTGCTGAAAGGCGCGCACGGCACCGCCGCCGATGTCGGGGCCCGTGTCCGCGCAGACGTTGCCCGCGAACTTGGCGTTGATGATCTTCAAGCGCCCGCCGCTGGCGAAGATGGCACCGCCGCCGTCTTCCTCGTTCTTCGCGTTGCCGTTCACGAAGCTGATGTTCTGCACCGTGAGCTGTGGCGTCTCCTGGTCGTCGCAGTGGGGGGAGGTCCACACCTGTTTCTCGTCGCAGGTGTTCATGTAGAGAATCCGTGTCTTGCCCTGCCCGTCCAGCGTGACCTTGCCGCCGCCGTCGATGACGATCTTGGGCCCCTTGTCGTTGAACACCTTGGCCGGCTTGTCGAGCTTGACGATGGCCGGCTCGGGGCCGCAGTCGAAGGTGATCACGCCGCCCTTGGCGACGGCCGCGATGAAGACGTCGCCCGTGCAACTGCCGGCAGTCCCGGTCCCGACCACCGTGGTCGGCACGGACACGTCCTCGGGCAGCGCCTCGTTCGGAATCGGGCAATGCCCGTCGGGATTCCCCGGCATCCCCGGCAAAATCTCGATCACCGTCCCTCCCCCATCGCCCCCACACGCCAACACCCCCACCGCCACCGACAGGACCATCCACTGTCTTCTGTCCCGCCTGCACGTCATGGCACATTTCCTCCGACCGTAGAATAACAGAGTCCGCTGGCGGCCGGAGCGGGGCCGCTTGGTGATAGGCTCACCGGCCGAACGGAAGGGAGGCGCCCATGCCACGCTCGCACCGGATTCGAAACCGTCTTTGGCTGATGCCGCTGCTCTGCGTCCTCGCTTGCAGATCTGGCGGCCTTGCGAACAGAACCGCGCCAGAGGCAGGGGTGAGCACAGGCCCGACGGCTCCCAGCGATGCCGCATCTCCAACGGTGGATGGCCCGCGGGGCTTGACCGTCATCGATGCCCACTACGTCGAACGCCACTTCACCGACCTCCTGGTCGGGACGTGGCTCGTCGGCTGGCCCGGTGGCATGGACCACTTCTCTTGGCTGCGCATCTCGGCCGAGCCCGGCGCGACCTTCGGCGGCGCGATTCAGGTCTTGGCCGATCCCAACCTGCCCCGAACCGGAGTCCCGTACTGGCCGTGCAGCGGTCCTGGAAGATGGGGGCTCACGCAGAGGCCGGCGACGCTCGACCTGAACGTCATGCCGGCTGGATGCCCACGCGAGATCATGGTGTTCGAGACCGTCAGGGCCGTCAACTCACCCGGCCGAGCCTTCCTGGAAGCGCAGATCACCAGCGCGACGGTGCTGAAGACGGGCTACGGAGAAGACACGGCCCTCATCGGCTACAAGTTCCCGGACGACATGTGCAACGCCGACTTCAGCGTCTGTGCGACGCCCTACGGGCCCTAGCAGCCCCTGTCCATGGGCTGCTAGACCCGATGCCGACTACCAGATGTGGAAGTTGCCGCTGACGTGGAGCATGCCGAGCATGTAGAGCGTCCCGTCCCAGTAGTTGCGGGAGGGGACGCCGGTGGTCCAGAGCTTGTCCACGAAGGCTTTGCCCGAAGAGGCCGGCAAGGCGAAGCCCAGGGTGGCGTTGGGCCCTATGGCGGCGCCGTTGTTACGAGAGCCCGAGTATGAGGCAAACTTGGGCGCGTACGTGTCCTTCTGCCAGGAATCCACGCCAAAGAGATACCAGTCCATCATGAGATTCATCACGCACCTGGTCGAATCGGCATTGGCGGCCTGCGGGTTCGTGGCCGTCATGCTGGCTTGGTAGGGGCAGACGCCGTTGTTGTCCACCACCTTCTGCATGTAGGCGCGCCCCGCGGTCGCCGCTTCCTTCCAGAAGGCCGCGTTCGCGGTGTCGAAGCATGCCCACACCTCGTAGAAGGCGGGCAGGATGTACGAAGGATCGGTGTTGCTCGAGTTGGAGACGAACTTGACCAGATGGTATTGCGAGTTGAAGTACTTGGTCCGGACGACGTCGAGCACCCACTTGGCCTCGGTCGAGTAGGCGATCTTGGCGGGTCCCGTCGAGTCGCCCCAGCGGTGGCTGGCGAAGATGAGGGCGGTCGCCATGTACTCCTCGCCGTCAGGCGCGCCACCACCAGCGCACCCCGACCCCGAGGTCTTGCACGACCAGCGGATCTCGCCGGTGCCTTGCGCCATGTGGTTCTTGACCCACTTCCAGAGGCGGTCGAACTCGGTCTGATGGTCGAGCTGGACCGCGGTTATCATGCCGTAGGACATGCCCTCGGAGCGTACGTCGTTGTTGTAGATGTCCTGGACGTACGACTCGTCCGAGCCGGGCCCGTCGAAGTAGATGGTCCCCGAGCTCTTGGCGTTGAAGAGCGAGTCCCAAGCCTTCTTGAGCTTGTCGTCGCTCTCCGCCTGGGTGTGACCGGAGATCGTGACGAAGAGATTCGCGTAGCTCGTGGGGCCCGTGCACTCGCTGGGCGTGCCGCCGCCGTCAGGGCTCGCGACGCCACCGGACCCGCCGCCTGCGCCGCCGCCCGCGCCCCCACCCGCGGTGCCCCCCGTGGCGTGCCCGGCGCTTCCACCCGCGCCGCGATCGACACCGCCGTCGTTCACGCGTCCGCCAGAGGGCCCGCCGTCAGGTTTGGCAGAACCCCCGGTCTGCGAAGCGCCCCCGGCGCCCCCTTGCGACGAACCGACACCGCCAGCCCCTCCTTTGCCCACCGTCGCGCCGCCGGAGCCACTGGCCCCGGCCCCCCCGCCGCTCCCGCCCTTGCTCGGAGTCGACGCGTCGGCTTCCAGCCGTGCGTCGGGTGAGCCCGTGCCCCCCTGTCCTCCCGACCCGCTTGGGTTCTGTTGGCCGTTGTCGGTTGAGTTGCAGGCGGCCAAAACGGCGGCCAACGAAAGAACGGACAGGCGAGATGAAACGTTGCGCAAGGAAAATGCTCCTTCCATGTACAATGCAATTGCCCGAGACCGGTGCGACTGCTTCACAGTTTCGACGATTTCTGCTTGGGTTGGGTAGCCGAAAGTCGAATCTGGTGCCTGGATATCGCGATCGCGCGCGGCGGGCCGCGGGCTCGCTCGGCACTCTGGGCCGGTCGAACGCAGGGCGTTGTGGAGCCCGACCGAGCATGGCCGCCCATGGTACGATAGGCGCCGCGGTGAATCTGGCCGGTGCGGTGGGGCCGGTCGCAAACTCGACAACCCGGAGACGACGCCATGGCACCAGCAACCGAATCCGCGAAGACCAGCAACGGCACCCTCATGCAGTACTTCCATTGGTACTGCCCGCCGGACGGATCGCTGTGGCGGCAGGTGGCCAGTCAAGCGCCGGTTCTCGCGGCCGACGGCGTGACCGCGCTGTGGCTGCCGCCCGCGTACAAGGCGGCGGCGGGCGAATACGACGTCGGGTATGGCCCGTACGACCTCTACGACCTGGGCGAGTTTCCGCAGAAGAACCAGCTGCCCAACTCCACGCGGACGAAGTACGGAACCAAGGACGAATACTTGGCCGCGGTGAAGGCGTGCCACGACGCCAACGTGCAGGTTCTGGCGGACGTGGTGCTGAACCACAAGGCGGGCGCGGACGACCTCGAATGGGTGAAGTGCGCCCAGGTCCGCCACGACGACCGCAACTTCGTCATCGAGGACGAGGTGTGGATCACGGCGTGGACCCGCTTCAAGTTTCCCGCGCGGCAAGCAAAGTACTCGGACTACCAGTGGAACTGGGAGGACTTCGACGGGGTCGACTGGGCCGAGAATCTCGGCCGCAATGCCATCTTCAAGTTCCTCTCGCGCGGCAAGGATTGGGCGAAGATGGTGGCGAAGGAGAACGGCAACTACGACTACCTCATGTTCTCCGACATCGACATGAACGATCCCGACGTGCGCACCGAGCTGGCGCGCTGGGGGCAGTGGTACCTGGCCTTCACCGGCGTGGATGGTTTTCGCCTGGATGCCATCAAGCACATTCAATACAGCTTCTTCCGTGACTGGCTCTGCCACCTGCGCAAGGTCACCGGCAAGCCCCTGTTCACGGTGGGCGAGTACTGGAACCCGTACAACATCGAGGAGTTGCACGGCTACATCCGTGCGTCCGGCGGCTGCATGTCCCTCTTCGATGCGCCGCTACACCGCAACTTCTACGAGGCTTCGCGGGCGGGCGGCCACTACGACATGCGTCGCCTGCTCGACAACACCCTGATGCAGCAGCAACCCGCGCTGGCGGTGACCTTGGTCGACAACCACGACACGCAGCCGTGCCAGGCCCTCGAATCGTGGGTCGACTACTGGTTCAAGCCGCTCGCCTACGCCGTCATCCTGTTGCGCGCAGAGGGTTACCCGTGCCTGTTCCATGCCGACTGGTACGGCGCCTCGTACGAGGACAAGGGGCAGAAGATCGAGCTTGCGCCCGTGCGCGGCCTACGCGAGTTGGCGCGCGCGCGCCAGCGCTTCGCCTATGGCGTGCAGCGTGACTGGTTCGACCACTTCAACACCGTCGGCTGGACGCGCGAGGGTGACGACGAGCACCCCGGCTCGGGCTGCGCCGTGCTACTCAGTGACGGCGACGCTGGCGCGAAGTGGATGGAGGTCGGCCGCCGCCACGCCGGTCGCGTCTTCGTCGACTACCTCGGCAACAGCGAAGGCACGGTCACGGTCAACCCCGACGGCTGGGGCGAGTTCCGCTGTCCCGGCGGCAGCGTGTCGGTCTGGGTGCCGCGGGCGTAGCACGCATCCCCTGCGACCAGAGAGAGCGGCAAAGGGGCCCGCAATGAGGGGCCCCTTTGAACCGTCCACGCGCCGTCAGTCCGACTCGATCCTGCGGACTACGGCACCAACCAGTTGTTCTTGAAGGGCCGGAAGTACATCTCAGCCTGGACCGTGGCGGACGCAGCCACGACCGTGCCGCTCATGTTGCCCCACTGAATCGTGGCCGTCGCGAGCGGCGCCAGTACGGACCCCGAGAACGCCATGCCCTTGTTTTCGTAGGACGTCGCTTGAGGCAGATTCCAGAGAATCCTGCCCGGCGGCAGGCCGTTGACATTCATGCCCGCGTAGTTGATGGCAACGGCGGTCCCGTCGACATTGATGATCGCGGTCGAGGTGGGCGGAACCTTCAGGACTATCGAGTACGTGTCCTGGAAGACGCTGGCATCGACCGAGAACACGTTCAGCTCCGGATCGGTCCCAGTCAGAGTCAATTCGCTGTACTGCTTCCAGATCCTTCCGTTCGCTGGAAGCGCGCTCAAGGTCGAAGACAGTCCCTGCAGCTTCGCGAAGATCGCCGCATAGTCCATCGCGGGTTTGCCAATGGCGCTTCCTTTTAGCGTCACGTTGGTGTACTGGCACGGCGAGCCGGTGCAGTGAATGTCGCCGGTGACCGTTCCTTGTGAGAGGGTCAGGCCTTGCGACAGCACGGCAGTCGGCTGCTGATGTCCCCAGTTCAGGCTGAACGACGTCGCGTTCACCGCCGCCCCGCCGACCGGACCTTCCACGTGGTGGAAGCCGCTGACCCCATCGCGCACGAAGATGTTGAAGTCGCGTGGATACAGCTGGTCCGTCCAGCCAGTGGCGCCCTGGTTCCATGCGTCGCCCAATCCGCCTCCGGATGCGCATGCTTCGGCAGGCATCGGCTGAACCAGATACTTCGCGATTCCGTCCTCTGTGAACACGCCGGTCCCGACGATGTTCATGCAGGGGGTCTGTACCCAGTTGCCGAGCAGGCTGCCGTCGAGCATCTGGATGGCCTTGCTTTCGAGGTTGCCGTTGGACAGCGTCAAGATGCCGACCCTCTTGGCTTTGCGGTTGAAGACCAGGATATCGATGAGACCATCGCCAGTGAAGTCACCGGTGCCCTCGATGGTATCGGAATAGTCGGAAGGCCACGAACCGAACGCCGTCCCTTGTGGCCGCACCATCCTGGACGCGAGCGTCCCGTTGCTGTAGCTGAGGATACCGATCCACCCGGAGTTCCGAATGAGGATGTCGGCGGTGTGTTGCGGATCCGTGTCCAGATCCGCGACCTTTCGGATCACGTCGCCCGAGCCGTTGTAGGCCCATTCCCCGAAGCGGGTGCCGCTCGGCTTGATCATGAGGCTGGTCTTCGAGTTGCCCAGCGACAGGATGCCCAGGTGCGTGCCCGACTTGATCAGGATGTCGTCGCTGCCGTCGCCGTCGAAGTCGCCGATGCCCTGCACGGCGTCGCCGCCGGTCGAGACGGTCCAGTTACCCCACCTCGAGCCATTCTGGGCAGACGCGATGCCAACGAACGATGTGCCGACCAGCTCGATGACGCCCATACCCCAGGCGCTGGTGGCCAGGATCCTCTTGCTCTGGCCGTTGTTCCTGTTCAACAGGTAGAAGTTGTTGTCCTTGGTATTCAGAATCCAGCCGCCGAGGGACGTGCCATTGCTCGCCGTCATGACGGACGTGAGCTGAGTGCCGTCGTACTTCAGGATGCCCATGCCCGAGGGACTCACGACCAGGATCTCCTGCCGTCCGTCGTTGTCGTAGTCGCCCGTTCCCGCGATCACGTCCGTATTCCGGTTGTACGTCCAGCTACCAAACGTCGAGCCACTCGGTCCCCCCGCCACCATGGCAAAACGCTCGTTGAGACCAGTACGCTCTCCCTGACGGTCAATCAGGCCGAGGCCCCAGGTGCTCTCGAGCAAGATCTCGTTCTTCCCGTCGCCGTCGAAGTCCGCGACGGCCTTCACGTCTGCATTCGCCAGGTCATAGTTCCATCCGAGGAATGGCACGGCTCCGGCGAGCCAGGTCTTGTCGGCCGCGACCGTATCCGCCTCGAACCGAAGATCACCAGGCGTCGGGGACGTGACGCCCAAAAGGCCAAGCCCGTTGCCGTAGGACTTCCTGACCGTCCAGTCGCCGATCTCACTCCAGAAATAGGCCTTCTTGCGGCGGGCGACGTCGAGGTGCTCCGTTGTCTGGCGCTCGCGATCGTAGTAGGCCAGCAACCCAGCGCCGAAGTTGGCCTTGTCCGGCGCCAGGGCGGCGCCGAAGCCGACAGGATGGTCGTCGAAGACCCTTGCGCGTGCTGCGAGAGCGACGCCGTTGGCGTAGAACAGTATGTTCTCAACGTGCTGGAAGACGCCGTACGGTGGATCCGCATAGTCGTTGAACTCCGAGTACGCAGGCGAATTGGCCTCGCACCCCATGTCGATGTACAGGGCTGGGCTGATGCTGGCCAGGATCTTGTTCTCCCAAAGGGTTCTGTACAGGAACTGCCTCGCGTCGGCTATCGAGCTTGGCCCGGTTCCCACCTGCATCTGGCCGAGTGAGGGAACGTAGGTGAGCGAGCCCGATGGCGATGCGGTCCAGCGCCAAGGATTGTCGCCAACGGCAGCTGCAAGGTCCGCATCACTGTAGAGTCCACCGAACGTGTGCGCCGTGCTGGCGGAGTGGGCATCGATGGCTCGGAGAGTTGTCGAGTTGTTCGGGCTCGCGAGCCAATTGACGTAGTCGAGAAGGGTGGCCTGATTCTTGATGACCCCGCCAGTCCCAAGCCCGGCTGACTTGAGCTCGGCGCATAGGCCATCAACCCAAAGATCCTGGGCACCTACACACGCGTAGGGCACGGCCGTCCTGTATCCGCCAACTCGGTAGCGATGGTTCCGGTCGAAGTAGTCCAGCAGAATCCGCCTCTCCAGATCCAAATCGGGAACGTAGGGGAAGGACAGCAAGTCCGTATTGATGGGCGTGGCTGCTACCACGGTTTGTGGCGTCCCGTTTGAATCCAAGAAGTGCTGGCCGTTGACATCGACAAAGGACGGATCGGGGTTCATCGCCACATGCCGCGCGTTGACGCGAGAGACGAAGATCTCGGGATAGGCGATTCGATTGGTGAAGCCCTCATCTGTTGCCGCGGTTTCGGGGTCTGCAAAATCGCTGGCAATCGCGATCACGAGCTTGGGCGTCTGGCTGACGGTCGTGTAGGTCGTGTCGCGAATATGGAAGAAGTCCCCAAGCGCTGTCGGGAACCCATTGTGTGTGGTCTCGTACGTTTGGAAGGTCACATTGTCTCCGACCCTGGGAGGCCACACACCGCCCGGCTCGACCGTGCCGCGCAGAGAAGGCAGAGACATCACGGCCTCGTGGTAGATGTTCTCCCAGCGGCCATCGAGATCCGACAACACAATCTCGGAACGATGGGCAAAGAGATTGGCCTGAAGCGTGAACTTCTGCGTCCCGTTGTCGGTAGCAAACACGCCCACCTCTTGCACCAGCAGCGCCTCCGGAAAATTGCCCACGAGCAGCGCGCCCTTCATCGCGGGGTAGGCACTCCTCGCATCGCGAAGAAGTCGGCGCATGGCCAGCAGGGTCTTGCCGTCTTGGTGATTGGCGCCGGCGTAGACGTCCGCCTGGACGAATCGCGGCGTGTACCCTTCGGCCACGAGGTCAGCCTTGAACCGACGCAGTCGGCTTAGAAGGTCCGACACTTGTCCTGGGACGCCTTGACCGGGATCGATGATCCGCGCCTCCACCAGGACCACGATCAGCCTCGAGTTGGCGTCCAGGGTCATGTCGTCCGGATTGCTGGTGAGGAGGGGCTGAAGAGAGTTGATCTCCTTGATGCAGCCACTGGTGCATCCGGTGTCGTAGTCGTAGTTCGAATAGCTCTGCAAGAGATTGGCGAAAGCGTCGGCCTTGGCCAGGGATGGGCTGGCCACAAGACCAGCGATGCTTGCTGCCCACATGCAGGCCAAGCGCGGGAAATGCGTTCTCATAGTCGTCATGATCGTTCTCCTCACTTGTCGATCAGTACGGCGCTCGGAGGATCTTGGTTGGGCAGACCGCGAAAAAGTCGCCCTCGGACTGCTAGGGATGGATTCGGAGTGCGTCGAGCACCATGAACTGCCCGTTCTTCTTGACGGCCTTGATGGTGTGGGAACCCGACGCCAGCCCTCGTTTGCTGTAGACGACTTGCTGGACCATCCTCGTGGGGCCCGAGCAATCGACGGTCGCTTGCAAAGCACCGTCGATGAAGATGTCCACGCCCCCCGAGGAGGCCTCGTAGTCGGTCACGTAGTCGATTCCGGTCCCCGTGAATCGATGCTCGAAGTAGGCACCATCAACCTCCGTGTAGTGGACGTCGTCCCGGTAGTTGAGGAACGGCCGATTCGCCGAATACTTCCAGCCAAGGGAGTAGTCGATGCGGGAATCCGCGTCGTTCAGGGTGACCGTGGCCTCGTGGTTCCAGGCCAAATGCGCCAGCTGGCCGGTCACGGCGTCCTTCGCGAAGACATCGAGGCGCCCGAGGCCCCACGAGGTGGCGTCAGGCGAGCCCACGAGCTCGCCTCCGAGATCCTCCTCGATGAGCGACCACCTATCGTCGGGGGTCATCCAGACGTGCTTCAAGCGACCGTCCGGCCCCTTCCAGAACACGTCGACCCATTCGAACTGCCTGGAGGCAGCGGTCGGCGACGAGTCAGCCGCGATGGCTCGCCCAAGGTCTTGCTCCCCCGACCAGTTCATTCCGTCGAGGGTCCAGACATGGAGAAGCGTTCCCGCCGGGCCACGCCAAAAGAGGTCCATCACGCCGTTGTTTCGATAGATCGCGGCTGGAGCCCCCTCCACGGGAATGCCCACCTCGATCTCATCCGTCCAAACGTCCGTCGCGTAGTCGAGCGACTTCTGCCTGAGCAGGCCGTCGGGGCCCCGCCAGAATACGTGCAAGGCCAAGGTTCCCCAGCTCGCGGCCGCCGGCGCCGACGCCATCTTGCCACCGAGATCTTCCTCGAAGGACCAACCGACGTTCTGGACGTGCCACTTGTGCTTGAGTCGATCGTCCGGTCCCCGCCAGAACACATCCACGATGTTGTTGGTACGCGAGGTCGCTGCCGGCTCCGCCGTCAAGATTCCCCCGAGATCCTCCTCGGCCGACCAGGTCTGCTCGTCGAGGAGTGCCCGGTGCTTGAGGTGGTCGTCGGCGCCGCGCCAGAAGACGTCGATGTCGTGCCCGGGTCCCCGGGGGCTGACGCCTGGCCCGGACATGAGCTCGCCACCGGTCAGCGTCCATAGACTTGGGAGGGAGAAGCCTCCATCGAGCGCGTCCCCTCCGTCTTGGCCGGTCTTGGAGGGCAGATCGACACCGGATGGCACATCACAGGGGATGTTGGCATCGTTCGTGTCGCCTTTCGCGTTCTCCGCAGCGTCGATTTCCCCGTCGACTTGCGTGGATTGGGGTACATCCCAGGCGTCATGAGCATCCTCGCCTGCCGGGCCATCGGTCGATTCCGTGGCAATGGCGCTGTCGAGAGAATCGACCGAGACCTCCGACAATGAACCGTCGCTGCTTGGCCGGTCCTCGAGCGGGCTGGCGTCAGGGTAGTGATCTTGGCAGATGGAGGCCACACAAACGCGGGGATGCTGGCAGTCGTCGCTCGTGCGACAGGCGCTCTTGGGCTCTTGCAGGCACGCCGTCGAGAAGAGCGTGCACAGCCCGGTCAGCAACACTTGCAGGAAGCCCTGATGGTTCATTCCAAGCCTCACCGACGTCGCTGGCCACTGTCAGCGGCATCGGAATGCCACATCCAGTAGCCCACGGCGCCCGACAAGAGGGCCACCACGGCAGAGCCGAGCGTGAGGACGCCGTAGCGCTCGTAGCGATCGCGCGCAGCGATCGACTCGCGTTCGAAGCGGGCATCTTGAAAGTCACCGTAGGCCCCCGCTGTGGCGATCCCGAAGCCCACCGAGGCAGCCAGGGACGCAGCCCCCACCGCGAACGCCGACCAAGCGCCGACATTGGATTCCCGGGTGACAGGCGCAGTCGGCACGGCGATCGACGGGGTCAGGTCGACCGAGACCGCTTGTGGAGCGCCGTTGTCGACGAAGCCTCGATAGTACGAAGGGCCGAACTCAGCCGCGAAGAGACCACGGCGCAAGGACTCGGCGACCACGCCACGAGACCGCGAACGCGTCTTCTCCAGCACGATCTCCTCGAGCGCAACCGGATGGTTCGCCTTGGCCACGAGTCTCGCCTCCCCGGATTCGCTACTGAGCAACAGAGGCTCGCCTTCGGGCACGATGACATCGACGACGAAGCCGGGCTCCACCCGCAGATCGAGCAGGCGGTTTCCGCGCCGGTCGTCTATCTGGAAGCGGCCCAGGCGGTGGGCCTGCCCCTGTAGGCGCCCCACCTCGCGAGCGGCCCGGGTATCCACGATCGCGGCCCGCGGGTACAACCTGGGCGCCACGACCAGGGTGGTCAGGCGGGCGCGCGGGTCGGCGACGTAGCGGTTGGCGGCGGTCATGAACGCGGCGATTTCGCTGTACTCGACCCGGCCGTCCTTGTTGACGTCCGCCCCTCCACGCAAGCCGGACAAGAGCTCGTGCGTGAACACGCCGGTCTGGTACTCGTCCCACTCGTGGGCACGCGTGTTGCTGGCACTGGCCATCATGACACCAAGGTTTGGAATCGCGGCCAGGCGTCTCCGCAACGACGCCGTCGCCACCTCCGCCGCGGAGACCTCGACGGTCTCGGCGGTGACATCCCGAGGGCGAATCAACGCCTCGGCGTGGCAGGCATCGATGATCAAGTGCACGGTTCGGGCTGGAAGCGAGGGCAACAGCTCGTCGTAGAGCACGCTCTGAGAGAGGGCACCGTCGGCGAGGGTCAGATTGGCTCGCCCCGCGTCGTCGAGCCAACCGTGCCCGCTGTAGAACAGCCACACCGATACGTCCTCTCCAGCACGGGTGGCGGCCAGGATATCGGTCTCGAGCTCGGTCAGCGCCCGGCGCAGCTCGACCATGGAGGGCGGCCGGGCTTCTTGGCTGGACGGGTAGCGCGCCTGGGTCGGCCCATCGGGCAGGGTCAAGACCACCGAGCGGCGAGTGAACGTGCGGGCCAGCTCGTGCACGGCCAAGGCATCATCGTCGGCGAAGCGCAGCTCTTCCGCGGCAGGGTCGAGCATGGCTGGCGGCACGCCGTTATACCCGATCGCCAAGGAGAACCACGCCGTGCCCGCGTACGCGACACGTGCCGTGAGCGTGATGACCGATAGCAGAAGCAGCACCCACCTCATGGCGACGTGACTGTCAGCACGGCCTCTGTCTCGGCCAACGCGGCGTCGCGGGGAAGCGCCAAGAGCTGCGCCCGTGACATCGGCTGAGCCGTCACGCGGACCTGAACGCGATAGCTTCCTGGCGCATGTTCGGGGCCCAACTTCACCGCACGGGTCGCGGCGGCCGACGTATCGGCACCCACCGACGGCGATGAGCCCTCGGAGGAGAAGTACCAGATTCGCTCGCCGCCATTGACCGGTTCGGCCCAGGCAGACAGGAACCCTTGCACCCCGGTGGCGTGCACGACGACCAGGGCCCCTCGCGGACACCCGGCGAGAGTAGCCTCGAGACAGTCGAGCTCGAGTGATGGCTTCGTCGATGAGGCTGGGACCGGTCCGCCCTTACCTCGCAGCGACGGGGCCTGCGTCGAACGCCAGGGCGCGAGGCCCACGACGGCCACTGCCGCAGCTGCCGCCCCCAGGCCCGCCACGGCCCATCGACTACGCGATCGTCTGGGCCGTTCGGCTCGAACCTGCGCCAGCACCTCCGAAAGGATCGCGTCGCGTCGAGCACCCAAGCCGCCGCGGTCGAGCAGCGAATCGAGCTCGGCATCTGTCAGTCGCGGCTTCATTGTGCTTTCCTTTCCCCTTGCCACGCCAGAGTGGAAGAGACCTCGCTTGCCGAGAGGGGCACGGCCTCCGGGACGTCGAGAGCAAGCGCGAGGCCTTCCCGCAGGCGAGCCTCGAGCGTACGCAGCGTCTGACGGCCAACCCCCATCGCCTTCGCGGCCCTCTCCTGTGAGAGGCCCTGCTCGTAGCGCAGCTCATGCACTTGGCGCAGCTCCTCGGGAAGAGCGGCGAGATACGCTTCGACCAATCTCATCGTCGCTGGTGTCGCCCAGGGTGCCACCTCTGCTGCCGATTCGGCCGTTTCGACGGCCGCCTCGAGCGCGATCAAAGACGCCGGGATCTCCCGTCCCTGCTTGCGCGCCCAGTCCACGAGCACGTTGCGAGCTATCGTGTACAGGTAAGGGCCGTAGTCGCGTTGGCTGTCATATGCCCTTCGCGCCCGTTCGGAGAACGCTCGCAGAAACACGTCTTGTACCAGATCGGCCAAGTCCTGCGGCCCGACCCGCGCCCCGATTGACTGCGGCCTCGAGGAAACACCATTGCGGACCGTGAATCCCTGCCTCAGTAAGCGCTCGACCTTGCGAACGTACTGCCAGTACACGGTTCCCAAGGCGTCCGGCTGCCCTTCCCGGAACTCGTCCAACAGTATTCGATTGGAGCGAAAGATAGGCATCGTGATGATTCATTATCACAAGTTGCTCGGTCGCCAGCCTCGACTTTGGCACGGCAACGCAACTGTGCGGCCTCTTGCCTCCACCGGAGGCTGAGCTGATCAGGTCAGTAGCTGCTTGGCGAGAGCGAAATACTTCTTCATCTTGGTGGTGCCCTGCTCGACGGAAAGAGGCGTACGCTTGACGCCGACTACGCTATGACCTGGCCGGGTGTCCGTCCAGTGGTTGCGCGCTCGGCGACCGTGGGTTCGCGGCCGCCGACCGGGCACTTCCGCCGGCGAACCTACCGCAGCTGATCCAGCAGCGCCTTCGCCTCTTCGAGCTCCGGGTACTCTTGCAGCGCGCGCTTCACGAAGATGATCGCACGGGCGCGATCCTTCGCTCGATGGGCGATTCGCGCCTGGCGCAGGTACGCCTGGCCCAGAACCTTGGCGTCCCTCACTGGGCTCGCGGCCACCACCCGCAGCGCGCGCAGGGCCAGCTCGTCGTCGCCGAGCGACTCGGCGAGATCCGCCAGCTCGTTGGCAATGGCCACGCTCCGCCGGTCGGCGTCGAGCGCCTTCTTCAAGGCTTGCAGCTGCCCATCGCTATCGCCGGCCAACGCCGCCATCCTCGACTGACGGTGGAAAAGCGAGGCCAGCTCGTCGGCCTTCATGCCCTTGCTGTTCGTGAGCAGCTCGGTCAGCAGAGCCGATGCCGGCTCCAGGGCCCCGGCGGCGACGTAGGCATCGAGCAGCAGCGTGCGGGTGCCTCGATCCGCGACCGGCAAGGCCACCGCCTTCTCCAGCGGATAGACGGCGTCCTTGATCTGATCGACCACGCGCAGCGACTCGGCGATCTCGAGGTACAACTTGTAGCGCTGTTTCTCGTCAGGCTCGCTGTCCGCCATCGCCGTGCGCAGCCGAGCCGCATCGCCGAGATTGCCTGCCCCCGTGTACAGCGCGGCCAGGCGCGCCTGCATGGCCCCGTGGTCGGGCACGTGCGAGAGCACGCTGGACAGCCACGGGATCGCCTCCTCGGGGCGCCCGAGCTTCTCATAGGCGTCGGCCAGAGCCAGCGCGGCCTGGGCCTTCGCTTCGCCCTCCTCCAAGTGCACGAGGCGCGCCCACACGTTGGCGGCGGCCTCCCACCGCTCGGAGGACTGGAACATGTCGCGCATCTTGTAGAGCAGGTCGCGATCATCGGGGCAGGCTTCCACCCAACGGAACAGAATCTGATCTGCCTGCTCGTAATCGCCGCCCGCGCGCAACACGTCGGCGAGCCTCAGCGTGGCCGCCCGAGCGATCTCCTTGTTGCCCGCGCTGGTGCCGCGCCCCGCGACACGTGACAAGGCGGCAGCCAAGTCGGAGGCCACGTCGGTTGCACCGAGCGCCATGGCTTCTTCCAGGTCCTTCACCGCCGCCTCGTCGTCGTGGTTGCGTGACGACATCTCGGCGCGCAGACGGAGCAGCCCGATGCGGACCGCGGGCGGGTTGTCCCCTTCCAGGATCTCGGTCACCGCGCTCACCGCCAAAGCCGCCTCCTGCGCCTCGACCAGTGAATCGCACAGCTCGCGCACCAGATCGAAGTCACTTGGATCCGACTGCACAGCCTGGCGCAGAGTCTGCGCCGCGGCCTTGGGATCGCCCAGCTTCTCGCGTTGCAGGTGCGCGATCTTGCGCAGAAGCCGCGTGGCCTTGCTCTTGTCGGACAGCCGATTCGCCTCGTGGCTCAAGAGCACCACCGCGTCCGCCCAACGCTCGCGCTGGGTGTAGAAGCGCGCGAGCTGGTCGAAGATCTGCGCATTGCCCGGGGCTCGTTCTCGACCCAAGGTGAGTGCGCGCTCCGCCCCGGCATCGTCGCCCAGGCGCAGCCGCAGCTCGAAGAGCGCCAGCGCCTGGGTGGCCGCGGTCTCGCCGGTCTCGCCCAAGAGCAGTTCCTCGCACAGTCCCGCGCGCTCCGCGGCCTCGTCCTCCGCGGTGAGGATCTCCGCCAGCGCCACTTGCAGCGACCGCTTGATGCCGGCATCGGGCAGCGAAGCGCCGAGCGCCGAACGGTAGACCGTCTTGGCCTGCGCGGGATCGGCCTTCTTGATGAGGTCGCCCAGGCGTCGTGCCAGCATCGCTCGGGCGGCGCCGCCCGTGGCCTCGTCGATCTTCGAGAGCGCCTCGGACAGAAGGCTCACGGCATCGGTCAGCTCGCCACGCTGCTCGTACAGATCGGCCAGCAAGGTGAGCGCATCGATGTGGCCGGGCTCGTCGAGCAGGACGTCGCGCAGGGCGGTCGCCACCGTCTCCGCAGAGCCCTCGTCGCTGCGCCCAAGCAGGAACCGCGCCCACGCCATGCGAACCTGGCTGCGGTCGCTCCGGCTCATCAGCTTCTCGACCAGCTCCTGGGACAGCTTCTCCAGATCGTCGCGGCGGCCGAGCTGCGTGAACAGCGCCAGCAGCGGCTCCCAGATCTCGCGGTCGCCGGGATACAGGCCGCGCAACGCCTCGTACAGGCGGATCGCCACCTCGGCCTGCTCCGGCGCTGCCGCCGCGGCCTTGGCCATCTCGCGCACGAGGGTCGACAGGCGCGGGTTGTTCCAGATTTCGCGCACCCCCTCGAGCACGCGCGCCACACCCTCGAAGTCACCTCGATCGCGCAGACGGCGCGCCAAATCCCCCACGGCCCAGACCCCGTCCTGCATGCCCCCGCTCCCCGCCGAGGCGACGTCGATGGCCCGGTAGAGCAGCCGCTCCGCGCGCTCTGCCTCGCCGACCGAGACCGCCAGATCCACGGCTTCGCGCAGCTCGGGCATGGCCGCATCGGGCAGCGCCGCCTTCCGCTCGAGGAAGTCCAGCAAGAGGCGAGGATCCTTGGAGGCACGCGCGACCTTTTCGTACACGGGCAGGATGCGCGACAACGCCACGTCGGGAACCTTCGCGCCCTGGACGATCGCGGTGGCCCGCGGCAGGTTGGGCGCCAGCTCGACCGCTTGGGCCAGGTGCGCGATGCCCTGCTCGCGCATCTCGACCTGGCCCATCTCGGCCTCGGCCAGGCGGTAGCAGACGTCGGCCTTCTCGACGTCGTCGGTCTCCGCCTCCATCAGTCGGCGCAGGTTGCCCACCGACCGCTTGTGCTCGACCAGGTCGCCGGCCTTGACCGCCACGCGAGCGAGCAGGCTCGCGACCTCGGCGCTGCGACAGCCTGTCTGTTCGGCGCGACGGAGGAACCCCATCGCCTTCTCGTAGGCCGCCAGGTCGTTCTCGGATACGTCGGCCGCGCGCAAGAGCAGGTCGGCCAGGCACGGAGCATCGTCGGCGCGCCGAAGCTTGTCCGTCGCGGCGGCCACGGCGGCGAGGTAGGTCTCCGCGCGACCGATGTCGACCGCGATGTCGTGCGCCAGGCGATGCGCCTCCGCGCTGTCGGGCACACGCGCGAGGATCTCGAGCAGCGACGCCAACGCCTGATCGCGCCGCCCGATCTTCTGCAGCACGGTCGCCTGCTCGCACACCACCAGCGCCTCCTCGGACACCTGCGCCGCAGCCGCACGCCGCTTCGCCAGGAGCGCCAGCAGGGTTTCGTTGTCACCGTCGGCGAGGAGCGCATCCTGGATCCGCCGCGCTTCGACCGGATCGTGCAAGGCCCGCGCGACCGCCAGATCGAGGTGCTCGGCCGCCTGCGCGGCCTGATCTTGCCGGAGCGCCACGCGACGCAAGCGGATCAGGACCTCGCCTGCCGTCATGGCTGCGTCGCCGCTGTGCCCGCGGCGGGCGAGCACGAGCAACGTGCGATATGCCTTCTCCGCGCGCTCCCAGTCCCCACGCTCCTCGGCCACCTCGCCGAGGCCGAGCTGAACCTCCATGCTGTCGAAGAGCACTGTGGCGGCCTGTTCGAGGTGCTTGGCGGCGAGCTCGATGTCCTTCTCCTGGCGGGCGACCGCCGCGATCTGCAGGTGCAGCCCCGCGCGCTCGCGCGACTGGCGCCGGCCGTAGGCTTGCAATAGCCCCTCGAGCACATCCCGCGCCTTGGCGAACGCGCCGGATGCGCGCAGGCCTTCCGCGAGGGCGAGGTGCAGCGCCCGATCGTCCGCGGCCAGAGCAGTCGCGCGCTCGAGCGCGGGTACGGCGCGGGCCAGATCGTGCAACTTGTCTTGGCAGATGGTCAGCACCTCGCGGGCAGCCAAGACCACCAGCTCGCGATCCTCGCTGTGCGTGCAGAAGTCGCACAGCGTGCGCACCAGCGCCTCGTCGCGCCCGTTCTCGCGGTGCAAGCCCGCCAGCAGGGTCCACAGCTCCACCGAGCGAGGCTCGTCGGCCAGCGCGCGCTCCAGGGCCGCGACGCCACGGTGGGATTGCCCCGCCTGGTGGTAAGTCTCGGCCAACTTGCAGGCCGCCTTGGCCCGGTCACCCGGCGCGCCCGTGCCCAGCCGTTGCTCGAGCCAACCCGCGGCGGCCAGTGGCTCGCCGGCCTGCAGATAGAGTCGCGCCAGCGCGTCCATCGCATTCGCGTCGCCCGCCAACGTGGCGACCCGTTCGTACGCCGCGATCGCACGCGCGTGATCGGCGATCTGCTTTTCGAAGATGGTGGCCGCCTCGGCCCACAGCTCCGCCGCCCGGCCCAAATCCTTCTGGTCCTCCAGCTTGCGCGCCTGCCCGACCAGGATGTCGGACAGCTCGCCCATCCGCCCGCGCGACCGCAACAGGGTGCCGAGCGCGGCGAGCGTGGCCGCGTGGCCCGGGAAATCTTCGAGGTTCGCCACCAGCATCTCCAGCCGGCCGGTACGGTTCTCCACCACCTCGCCGAGGCGGGCGATGTCCAGGCGAAGACCGAGGCGCTCCTCCGCGCCAGTGGCCTCCTCGAGCTCGCGTCGGCGCAGCGACATCAGGTCGGCCAGCATGTCCGCGTCCTCGAAGAGCCGCGCCAGCGCCTTGCCCGCGCTGCGGTTCGTCGGATCCTGCTCCACCACTTGGCGAAGCAGATCGCGCGCCAGCTTCTTGTCCACGTCCATGGCCAGCTCGCCGGCTCGCGCGCGCAGCGCCTTGACCGCCTCGGGCGCGATGGGCAGGCGGGCCGCCTCCATCAGGAAGTCGATGGCACGACGGACGTCGTTCTTGTCACTGCTCGCGCCGAGCAGCGACGCCAGACCCTCGGCGGCCTGCACCAGGCTCTCGGCCGGCGCGGCCTGCCCCACGGCCGACTGCCCCGAACGCAGCAGCCCCGCCGCGCGCTCGAACAGCGCGGTGAGCGCCGTCCGCATGGACGCCGGATCCTTCTTGTCGCGCGAGACCACCTGAAACGCCTCGACGATCGGGTCGAGCTCACGGGGTGCCTCGGCCGCGATCTGCATCAGGGTGTCGAAGAGCGGGCGGCCGCCGCGGTTGCGCTGGACCTCGGCCAGGCGACGAAGGGTCGGCAGGTGCGAGGGCTCGCAATCGCGTGCCCTCGAGAGCGCCTTCTCGGTCCACGATGCAGCGCCGTCGCCACCGATCGGATAGTCGGCGATACGCTCCTCGACGCTGCGACGAAGTGCCGCCGGCAAGCCTTGCTTGCGGGCCATGGCAGCGGAGAGGATCTTGCCTAGCTGTCGCACGCCGCTCTCGCCGGTCGCGACCGCCGCCTTCTCGATGATGGGAAGCCGACTCTCGAACAGCGCCACGCTCTCGAAGGGCTCGGCCAGGGCCGCGTCCACCGCGCTCTGCCAGTCGCTGAGCGCGCTGGCCAAGCGAATCACGCCCAGGCGCGCCTCCAGGTTGGCAGGCGCGATCTTGAACGCACGCACGTAGCACGCGAGGGCCGCGGCCTTGTCCTGCACCTTGTCGGCGAAGAGGCTGCCGGCGACGAGAAGGAGATGGACCTTGCGCTCGCCGGCCAGCGTCTCGCCGGCCGCCACCGCCTCCAGCGCCTGCGCGACCTGGCGAAGCTCGCCGGTCGAATCCCCCAAACGCAGGGCCTCGCCCTCGGCGTCCACGTCGAGCGGGCGCAGCTTGAGGATGGCGAGTTGGTGGCCGAGCGCGTTCTTGGGCTGCTTGGCGCGTATCTCCTCGATGGTCGCGGCTTCGCGCAGCAGGCGGGCCCGCACGGTGTCGTCGGCGGCCAGCCCCAACCGGTGCGGCAGGATCGCCAGTAGCTCTTGCCAATCGTCGGTGGCGCTGGCGATGCGCACCAGCCCCTCGACGGCGCTCGCCTTGGCAGGACCTTCGGCGAGCGCACGCAGAGCCTCGCGCAGACCCTGGGTGCGCGGCTCGACCGCGGCGGCTTGGGCATACCAGCGGGCCGCGGATTCGTCGTCGGAGAGCTTGCTTCGGCAAGCATCGCCCAAGCGCAGAAGCAGCGTCACGAGCTCGGCCTGGTCGCGCTCCGAGGCACGCGTGCCGAGCACCAAGAGCTCTTTCCACCTGCCCACTTTGGCAAACAGATCCAACAAGCCCGCCTCCACCTCGGCGTCGTCGGGCGCGAGCGCGAGCCCCTTGTCGAGGGCGGCGATGGCCTGGACTGGATCGTCCAGGCGGTCACGCTGAATGGTGGCGATGTGCAGCAGATCCGCACGCTTGACCATGCTGGGAACGTCGGCGGCGGCACGGCGAGCGAGCGCCGCGACCAGCTCCTTCCATCGCTCCGCGCGCTCGAGAATCTCGATGGTCAGCGCCAAGGCCTTGCCGTCGTTGGGATCGGCGGCCAAGCGCTTCTCCCACAGCGCCAGCGCGCGATCAATCTGGCCGAGCGAACGGGCCAGATCGGCCGCTTCGCCCAACAGGGCTCGGCGGGCGCGGGGGCTCGATTCGAGATCCGATTGCTTGACCAGGATCCCCAGGCGCTCGTCGGCCTGGGCGTCCGCCGTGAGCAAGCCGGCGAGCTTGCGCAAGGTGAGCAGGACCTGCTCCGGCGTCGCGGCGCTGCTCGACAACGCCTGGCGATAGAACGGGATCGCGGCGTCACTGTCGCGGCGCGCTTCGTGGAGCTGTGCGAGCTCCAACCAGAGCGCGACCTGCAGCCTGGCATCCTTGCTCGCGGTCGCCGCGGCACCGAGGCCGCGAACGTACGCGTCGGGGGTTTGCGTGACCTCGGACAGGAAGCGCAAGCGCGCCCGGGCCGAGGCGTCGTCGGGCCGTAGCCCAACCAACTCGACCAGCTGCTCACGGGCCGCGGGCAGATCGTCCTTGCCCTCGAGCAGATCGGCCGCCTCGCTGGCCAGCGACTGCATCTCCTCGGCGCTGGCGAACTGCGTGGCCACGCGCAGGGCGCTGACCAGGCGATCGTTGCGACCTTGCTCTAGGTAGCGTCGGCGCAGGACGGTCAGCGCGCGCTGGCGCAGGTCGTGGGCGAGCGAAGCATCCCCGAGGATCCGCTCGGCCATCTCGCACGGCGCGCGGTCCTCGGCGAGCTGCGGCGACGCGAGGATCTTGTCGATCTCGTCCAGCGCCTTCGCCGGCTCATGCAAGTGATCGAGGTAGAGCTTGGCCAGGCGCTCACCCACCTCCAGGGCCTCGTTTCCGGACAGCACGCCGAGGCGCTTGGCCAGCACCTGGGCAAGCGCCGGCTGGTCGCCGAGCTTCTCGAGCAAGCGTTCGAGCTCGGAGAAGACCTCGCGCGAGCGCGGCGACACGTCGAACAGCGCCCGCAAGTAGCTGGCCGCGCCCGCCGTGTTACCCGAGTCCCGCGCCACGGCCGCGGCGTCCTGCAGGATCTTCCGCCGTCGCGGGCTGTCGGGCAACGCTTCGAGCACGCGGTCGTACGCCGCCAGGAGCTCGTTCCACTGCTCGTGTACCGAACAGAGGATGGTGAGGCGTTCGAGCGCCCAGTCGGCGCCGGGCTCGACCGCGAGGAGTCTCTCCAGCACCTCGACGATGATCTTCGACTCGCCTGCGTACCACTCTTCGAAGAAGGCCAAGGCCCGTTGCCCGAGCGGGGTGACGAGCTCGGTCGCCATGCCGGGCACCAGCACCTTGCGATAGGCCGCTGCCACATCGTCGGGCTTCTGACTATCCGCGACCCAAGCCTCAAGCGTATCCCACGCCTTGTCGTCGGCCGGTTCGGACTGCGCCTTCTTCAGCGCCGCCTTCATCTTACTGTCGGAAACCTTGTCATCCGAGGAGCGCGAAGTCGTCGAGCTGGATTCCCGTTTCATGATCCCTCGCTGCTGAGCTTAGAAAGGCCGGATACTAACAGTTTCGCCGGCCCTGGGGGGCAGCGAGTTCCGCTCGGGGTCGAGACGGCCGGGGCACGGGCCAGCACGGCCCATCGGATGCGCTTGGCCTAAGGCAGGGGTCCAAGTGGCACGGGGCTCTGCCGGCGGAACTCGCGCAGGTCGCTCGCGGCGTCTTTCGCCAGGGCCTTCGGCACGGCGCCCCCCAGCCGCTCGTAGCAGGCCGCGCGGAACGACAGGAAGTCGGCTTGCCACAGCACATGCGGCTCGAAATGAGCCAGGGCGATGGCGCACTCGGGGCCGGGCGGCAGCATGCGAGCCAGATCGAGGCGGGTACGCCACCGCGACTCGTCCATCATGTGGACCGCAAACGGAGCCCCGAGCATGGCGAAGAGTCGCCGGACGAGAGCCGGGTCATCGCGAACGGCGTCCACCGCCAGCCATAACACCCGCAGCATGAACGTCGGTGGCGGCCATGGCTCCGACTGATACGCGATCAAGCTCGCTTCGAGCGCGCGGCCGGCAGCCAGCTTGTCGCCCTTGCGCAGGTGTAGCCGGCCCGCGACACCGTCAGCCACCGACGGCCAGACAGGTCGCAGCTGCTCGGCCAGGAGCAGGGCGGACGAATCCGCTGCTTCGGCCAGGACGTCCGCCAGGACCATGGTCTCGACGGGGTTGCGCGGTGGCTGCGCTTGCGCCTTCCAGTGCGCGAGGGAAGACCGGTAATCGGACGAGGTCCACCGGTTGAGAGCGGTCAAGCGCTCGCGCAGCCCCGCATCGGCGTCGGGTGGGGCAACGGCGGTCGAGCCGAGCGACATGCCGAACGACTCACGCTCCTCGCTGACCGTGTGGAACGTGGTGTCTGCGCCATCCATGACCAGTCGGTCCATCCCGTTCGTGTGGGCGAGCGCCATCACGTCCGCGGCATGGATGGTCCCCTCGGCGGTCAACGAGCGCGCGAACCCGAACTCGACCAAGGTCTTGTCGTCGGTGTTGATGTGCGCGCCTTCGAGCTCCGCGATCTTGCGGGCGAGCGTCGGGCGGGCAACGTGGTGGGCGAGCACCCCCTCGAGGCTGACCACGCTCCATGCGTTGGCGAACGCGCTCTTGAATGGCTCGGCTTCCATGCGAGCCCGCAACGACGCGGCGTCGTAGCGGATCGGCTCGCGGCTGGCGACGAGGAGCAGGTCGAAGGGCGACATCAGCCAGATCTCCACCTGCGGGAACACGCCGGCCAAAGTCGCCACGATGGTGCGGAACGTGCGTGCATCGATGGCGTAGGCCTGCACCCACTGGAGGAAGAGTCCACCTTGCGACAGGCGGCGCTCGACCGATCGGTAGTACTCGCGAGTGAACAGGCTGGCGATGCCAGCACGGTACGGGTTCGACGGCTCGGATGCGATCACGTCGTAGCTGCCTTCACCGGTCAGCAGCACCTCCCGTGCATCACCGACAATCAGTCGATGCTTCGGGTTGTCCATGACGTTGCGGTTGACCGCGGCACAGTCGCGAGCGACCTGGGCGATGGCCGGCTCGAGCTCCACGGTTTCGACACGTTCGATGGAAGGAACGGCCGCGAGCCACCCCGACGTGCTGCCGGTGCCGAGGCCGATGACGAAGGCGCGACGCGGATGGGGGTGGACGAAGGCGCCGAAGAGCCCGCCCATCACCTGCGTTCCGGCATCCATGCGCGCATGCCCGTCCGTCTTTCCATTGAGGACGAACGCGTAGCCCGTGGACCTGTCGAGCGCGACGCTGCTTTCGAGCCCCTCGTCCTCACGGGCCACGGCCCGTCGGGTATGGTTCTCCCAGTGGCGTCGTGCGGTTGGGTTCGACAGTTGGGCCGGGTTGACCAGCCCGACCGCGATCGGGCTGTGGCGCCACACCGCCGTGGGTCCCGACGATTGCAGCAAGACCGCCACGGCAGCACTGCCGAGCAACAGCCCAACCAAGGCCCGGGTTGGCCGCGGCCCACGGCGGCAGGCCAGGGTGAGCGACCACAAGGCCGTGACGACCAGGATCCCCGACACCATCTGCCAGCACCCGGGGGCCGTCAGGATCGGCAGCAGCCCAAAGCCACCGGCGAGAGAGCCTGCGATGGCGCCGACGGTATTCGCGCCGTACGCGAGCCCGGTCTGCCTCCCCACATCGGCGCGGCCGCGTCCCAGGAGCCCAATCAGCATCGGGAACTGAATCCCAGACGCGATCGCCGCGGGCAGCACGACGATGCCCGCAAGCACGGACCACACGGCGACGTGACCCGCGAATCCGTACGCGCTGCCCAGCGGCCTGAGGAACAGCGCCAACAGGGCGATGCGATCGCCTATCGCGAAGGGGACCGCCACGGCGACCGCCTCGACGAAACAGATGATGGCGAAGCTGGTCAAGGTCACGGCACGACGGGTGCGCCCCTCGAAGGCGCCATAGACGGCGCTGCCGACGCCGATCCCGAAGAGGGCCACGGCCAAGATGATGCCGAAAGCGAAGACCGTTCCCCCGAGGAGCGGCCCCAGCATGCGGTACCACACGAGCTCCATGAGGAAGAACGCGAACCCCACCACACCGGCGGCCAGCAACACGAAGCCCACGGGCGCAGGTGGCGAGAGCTCCGCGCCACCATCGGGCGCGGATGCTGCCGCGTCTACCTTTGACTGGCTCGCGGCCCGTTTGCGCGCCCACAGCAAGGCCACGATGGCCACGCACGCGCCAAGCCCCGCCGCGCTCCACAAAGTCCGCCGCGTCCCGAGCGCCTCCAGCAGCACGAAGGTGGCCGCCAGGCAGCCGGTCACTGCGCCGAGGGTGTTGAGCCCGTAGAGCAGTGCCACCCGCCGACGGCCGCGGTCTTCGTCGGCCTCGACGGCGGCTACCGCGGCCGGCATCGCGCCGCCCATGAGCAGCGTCGGCGGCGCCAGCACCAGCGCTCCGAGCAGCAGGCGGAGCGCCGTGCCACCGAACGTTCCGAGGTGAGCACTGCCCCCGAGGCCGACGTAGGCCGCGCGAACGATCCAGAGCAGCAGCGGAGAGAGCGCCGCGAAGGCAGCCGCGCCCAGCTCAAGCGCAGCGTACAGCGCGAGGGGCCGCGCGGACCTATCGGCGCGGGCACCGAAGAGCAGCCCACCCGCGCCCAGCCCCCCGATGAACACGGCCAGCACCGCCGCGGTCGCCGCCGTGCTGGCCCCGAAGATGAGCCTGAACTCGCGCGTCCACGCCATCTGGTACACCAGCGCGGCGAGGCCCGAGCCGAACAGGATCAGCCCGACTCGCCAAGGCGGAAGCGGCGACGCTCTCAAAGGGGGACTCCGCAGGCGAAACCGAAGACGGGGGACATCGTCCGCATTATAAGGTCGTGTCGCAACGGCGCTAGTGTCCGCTCCTCACGCGAAAAGAAGTACAATCAGGCCTGCCCCCCATGAGCACGGTTCGACGCCTGACCCAAGACCAACTCGACGCTCTGCTGAAGGACGGCGAGTTCCCCGAGAGCGTCCGCCTGGCCGCGCCCAAGGTCGTGGTGGTCATGACCCAGGACTGGTGCGGGCAATGGGCCAACATGGCGGCCTACCTGCCCGACTTCGCCGACAAGGCGGCCATCTTCACCGTCGAGTACAACCGCCTCCCCGACTTCGAGCGCATCATGCGCTTCAAGGAGACGGCCTTCCGCAACGACCAAGTTCCCTACCTTCGCTTCTACCGCGACGGCAACTTGGCCCGCGAATCCAACTGGCTGCCCCGTGCCGCGTTCGCGGCGATACTGGAACGCGAGTGAGCCTGACTGCGAGCGACCTGGCACGGGGTAACCCAGCCGGGGCGCTCGAGACTCGCTCTACCCGCGCGCCGGCCGCGCGCCGTGTCGCCTCACCTTTGCTTCCAGCTCGCGTGCCTGCTCTTCGATGTGCCACGGTCGCGCTTCGTACACGTCGTCGAACAGCGAGGACAGCGGCGGGCGCGGCGGCACGGCCTCGGTCTCTCTGACCAGCGCCGCGAAGCGAACGTCGAAGTCTTTGCGAAGCGCGTCTTCCTCGCCAGCGCTCCAGATCCCCTTGCCCTCGCAGTACGCCCGCAGGCGCTTGATGGGATCGCTCGCCTCCCACTCCTTGGGCTCGGCGGGATCCCGATACACGCTCGGGTCGTCCGACGAGGTGTGCGCGCCTCGACGGTAGGTGACCGCCTCGATCAGGGTCGGGCCGTCGCCCGCCCTCGCCCGCGCCGCGGCCTCGGCGGTGACATGGATGAGCGCGAGCGCGTCGTTGCCGTCGACCATCACGCTCTTCATGCCGTAGGCGACGGCCTTTTGCGCCAGCGTCGGCGTGGCGGTCTGGATCGCGCGCGGCGTGGAGATGGCCCAGCCGTTGTTGCGCAGGAAGAAGATCACCGGCGCCTTGTGCACCTGGGCGAAGTTGCACGACACGTGGAAGTCCCCGGTCGAGGTCGCGCCGTCGCCGAAGTAGGTCAGGCTGACGTCGTCCCGGCCGCGGATCTTCGCCGCCATGGCCATGCCCACGGCGTGCGGGATCTGCGTGCCGATGACCGAGCTCACGGACATGAAGTTGAAGTCACGCACCGTGTGATGCGCAGGCAACTGTCGCCCTTTGACGGGATCCTCTGCGTTGCCGTAGAGCTGGCACATCATCGTGCGCAGCGGATAGCCCCGGAACAGCGCGGCGGTCTGCTCGCGGTAACACGAGAAGATCCAGTCCGTGGGACGCAGCGCCCACACCGGCGCCACCAGCGTCGCCTCCTCGCCCCACGCGGTCAGGTAGAACCCGATGCGTCCCTGGCGCTGAAAACGCAGCAGGCGCTCGTCGAGCAGGCTGCTCTCGATCATGGCGACCAGCATCCGGCGCAGCTCGGCGTCGGGCACGGCTGGCTCGATGTCCGGCCGGCAGACCTTCCCGTCAGGGGCCAAAATACGCAAAAGCTCGATCTTCACGCGCTGCTTTGCCTATCGGCCGAAACCCGGGTTGTCAAGGCCAAGTGCGTGCATGGGCAGCTCCGTGGCAGAATGCAAGCCGGAGGTTGGCGTGAAACTACACCCAGGAGATGTCGTGGCGTACCAGGCGATCGACTACAAGGTCGAGGGCATCCTCGACTACGCATTCGCCGGGCGGATGCTTCGCTTGGTCGCGCTGGTGGCGGACACGCAGACCCTGTTCCTCGAACCCATCGTGACCGCGGACCGGGTGATGCTCTTGTCGGAGATCGCGCCGCTCGACATCGACCCGCCGCCGCCGGCGACCATTTTTCACCAAGGGGAGAGCTACCTGCTCAAGCTGTCGGGCGACACCGAGGTCACGGTGACCGGGCAGGTCGCGGGCCGCGAGACAGCCGATTGCAGGCTGTGGCGCTACCGCGCCGCGGGCGACCAGTACCTGCAGATCGAGCAGTGGCCATCACGGCTACGCATGCTTGCGGGCACCGCAATCCACAAGGGCATGCTAGAAGTACGCCCCGCAACGCCCCACGCGTAGCCCGGCCGACCGGCCGCGCCGGCGCGGGAACTGAAAGAACCCTCCCCGGTTCTGCCCTAGAAGGAGAAATCGAAATGTACAAAGTGGTGCTGCTTCGGCATGGCGAAAGCGAATGGAACCGCGAAAACCGCTTCACCGGTTGGACCGACGTGGACCTGTCGGAAAAAGGCCTCGGCGAGGCGAAGGCCGCCGGCAAGCTGCTCAAGGCTGAAGGCTACACCTTCGACATCGGCTTCACCTCGGTGCTCAAGCGCGCCATCCGCACGCAAGCCATCGCCCTCGACGAGATGGACCTGCTCTGGATCCCGATCATCCGCGACTGGCGCCTGAACGAGCGCCACTACGGCGGCTTGCAGGGCCTGAACAAGGCCGAGACCGCGGCCAAGTACGGCGAACAGCAGGTGAAGATCTGGCGCCGCAGCTACGACATCCCGCCGCCTCCCCTCGAGACCTCGGATCCGCGCTTCCCCGGTCACGACCGGCGCTATGCGGATCTCAAGCCCGCCGAGCTGCCCAAGACCGAGTGCCTGAAGGACACGGTCGCGCGCTTCCTGCCCATGTGGCACGAGGTGATCGCGCCGACCATCAAGAGCGGCAAGCGCGTAATGATCGGGGCCCACGGCAACAGCCTGCGCGCCCTGGTGAAGTACCTCGACAACATCTCCGAGGGCGAGATCATCGAGCTGAACATCCCCACCGGCATCCCGCTGGTGTACGAGCTGGACGACAACCTGAAGCCGATCAAGCACTACTACCTGGGCGACCAGGCCGCCATCGCCGCGGCCATGAACGCCGTCGCCAACCAGGGCAAGGCCAAGTAGCAGATCGATCGCACGCCCAAAGAGCCGGTCGCCCGTCGGGTGGCCGGCTTTTTTTCGGGTGGACCGAGACTACTTCCGGAGCTTCTTCTCGAGGAGCTCGTACGCCAAGGTCAGCTTCTGGGCCAGCTCGGTGGCGGCCTTCTGCTTCTCGGGCGACGCGGTATGACGGTCGGGGTGGTACTTGCGCATGAGCGTGCGGTAGGACTTGCGCACGGTCGCGAAGTCCGAGCCGAACGGCACCTCCAACGCGGCGTAGGCACGGCGCAGCTCGTCGTCGGCCGCCGATGGACGCGCTCGCGAGCTGCCCGGGCCGCGTGCACCCGCGGCATGATCGGCGTGCGGACGCTCGGCACGCGGCGGCGACGATTGCGGACGGGCGGCACGTGGCGGCGATTGCGGACGGGCCGCCTCACCCCTCGCCGCCGCCTGGCGCGCGCGGTAGCGGCGCTCGATCTCCGCCTCCAGCTGGCTGTCCGAAAGCTCGTCCAAGCTGAAGCGACGGTACAGATCTTCGTCCGGGTCGGCCTGGTCATCGAAGCTGCGTTCGGCCTCGGCCGCGCGATCGAGCAGCGAATTCAGCTCTGCCCGCGCCATGTTGAACAGCCGTTTGCCGATGCTCATGGGGTTACTGTAGCGCAATCAGCGGTTGTAGGGCTCACCACGAATGGCCGACAGCACGCGATAGATCTGCTCGCACAGGAGCACGCGCGCGAGCCGGTGGGGCAGCGTGAGCGGCGAAAGAGATAGCCGCCGTTCGGACTGCTTGACCGTGCTCGCGCAGAGCCCGTCCGCGCCGCCGATCAGGAACACCAGCGCCCGCGAGCCCTGCACCATGCGCTTCTCCACGTACTTGGTCAGCTCCGCCGTGTTCCAGGCGTCGCCACCCGGCTCGAGCGCAATGATCTGCGCCCCTACCGGCAGTCCGCGTAGGAGGGCGGCATCCTCCTCGACCTCGTCGATCTCGACCGGAAGATGCCGGCGCGCCCGCTCTACGTATTCGTCGCACAGGGACTGCATGCGCTTGTCGCGCATCTTGCCCACCGCGCGAACGATGATCTTCACGAAAGCTCGGTGCTGCCCGCGGCTTCGATCCTCGCCTCGGCCGGCACCTGCAGCTTCACGCGCGGGGCATCGATCCACAGGCTCTCGATGTCGAACACCTCGCGCAGCGGGTGGTAGAAGACATGCACCACCACATCGCCAAAATCGATGAGCACCCAACGCCCGTTGCGCGCGCCCTCGCGCCCGATGGGCCGGCGACCATGGGCGGCCATGGCCTCGCACACGCCCTCGGCGATGGCGTCCACCTGGCGGTCGCTGCGCCCGCTGACCACGGCGATGAAGTCGGCGTAGCTGGAGCGGCCGCAGACGTCGATCAGAATCGGTTCGACCGCCTTCTTGTCGAGGGCGGCGGCGATGGCCAACTTGGCGTTGGCGAGAGAGTCCCGACGGGCCTTCTCGTCGACCGGGCGCACGGCCGGCAGCTCTGCCTGCTGAACGCGTCGAGGTCGCGGCTTGGACTTGGGGGCCTCTTTGCGCGCCACCTTCTTCTTTCCACGGCTGGCGGACTTTCCGGGAGCCTTCCCAGTGGTTTTGCCGGTGGTCTTGCCGGTGGTCTTGCCGGTGGGGCGGCGCTTGCCGGTCTTCTTGGTCGGTGCTTTGCGCGTAGTCACGTGCCACCGATGTTAGCAAAGCGAGCAGCGCCGCTCAATCGTGTTGGCTGGGGTGCCATGGTCGAACGTGCTACTCGACACGAAGATCGTCGATGACCAGCCCGGCGATCCGTGACGGCGGCTCCACGCAGTGCCTCGACAAGTCGAACATCACCTCGCCTTGGGTTCCCGCGGGCAGTGGCACGGTGTACTGCGCGAGGTCACCGTACGTGTAGCTGGAGCTGCCTGGCAGTGGTTCCTTCCATGGCTTGTCCATCGGCGTCTTGGTCAGACTGCTCCAATAGGACAACGTACTGCTCCCGTTCGGCACGCCCAAGAGCAGCCTGTAGTTGACGAAGAGACTCGTCGAGGTACCCGCCATCCCGAGGTCCAAGGCCGTGAACTTGATCACGCTACTGCCCGTGGGGACCGCCATGCGAACCGTGAAGCCGTCCCAGCAGCGCAGGGCGTCGGTGGGAAGAACCCGCAGGGCTCTGCCACCCGTTGGGACAGGTAGGGTGGAGGCATCCACGACCTGAACGTCACCCCTCACGAGCAGGTTGGGCGCGCTTTCGAAGCCGTCCTGCGCGAACAGGCCGGGATCGGACAGTGTGGCGAAGGTCGGCCAGGGTGCCGTGTTTCCGGCTAGGTCCACCAGCGCGGGCAACACACGAACCGTGTAGGTCCTGCCGAACGCCAACGCCAGGCACGTCGCCTGGAATCCCGAGACGCCGTGGGCAGCCGACTCCCCGTCGGGTAGCGACGACATCGGAATGACGAGGCCAGCGTCGTCGACCAGCTCGGCCGTGGTGCCCTTGGGCAGAAGCTCGTTCACCATGACGGTTCCAAAACGCAGCGGATCCTCGCCCGTGGATGCGACCGCGACCTGCGGCGGAGAGTTGTCTGCGACGCCAACGAAGGTCGCAGTGAAGGGCTGCACGTAGATCACGTCGCCACCGAGGTAGGTGTACGTGCCATCGGCCTCGCCGGTGCAGCCGCCGTCGGTCGGGCGCAGGGTCATGCTCGTATAGGTGGTGGCCGGAAAGGAGCTACCACTGGGCCTAAACGAGACCGGGGCCTGTGTGGTCCACCCATCACTCTGAGGTGCCAGGGGCACCCGGAAGGCTTCGCCGCTTGCCCCGCTGGTCATCGTGTTGGCCGACCAGTCGATCAACGCGGCGAAGGAATGACTGGGCAATGTGGTCAGGTACCCGGTTCCACGGTCCGCCAGCGCGAGAGCAGCCGTCACATTGCACACGGTCGGGTGATCAGGGACCGGGGGCCGACTCGGCTCGGACGAACCGCACGCGAACAAGGTGGAAGCTGCGCCGACAATCCCGACGGTGAGAGAACGTTTGATCCACATACCCGGCGCATGTGCAGAAAGCGTGCCGCGGACCACCGAGGCGAAGCGCCGAAAAAACCAGGGCGCCGCGCGGGCGGGCCATCACTCACGACATCCCTGTCGCTGCGGCGTCGCACTCGTCGCACTCGCGGACGCCCTGACGACTAGAACTGCGAGAAGAACTTCCAGATCGCGGCGGGCTCTTCGGACCACGTCTCGTGGCCACCCTTGAACAGGCACCAGGTGCTGGGGACCGTACAGCCTTGGTACTGGTTGCAGCCGTTGGGCGACACCGCCTGGGTCTGGGTGCCGCACTTGTTCCGGGCGGCGAACTTGTCGAAGAAGGCCTTGCCAAGAGAGGTCTGCACGAAGGTGTCGTTGTCCCCGTGGAAAGCCATGATGGCGACCGGGCCCGAGAACTTCTCCTCGAACGGGATGACACCCGTCTTGCCGGAACAGGGCGCGACGGCGCGGAACACGTCGAACTCGAAGGGCAAGGTGTAGGACATCATGCCGCCGAAGCTGAATCCGGTTGAGAAGATCCTCTCCTGGTCCACGCACAGGCCGGCGTTGATCTTGTCGAGCATGGCCTTGAAGAGCTTCATGTCCCCGCCGTTCTTGTTCCACCAGCCCGGCCCGCTGGCCTCGGCATTGCTGCCTTGGAGCCCGTCGGCGGTGGCGAAGATGGCGGTGCCGTTCGACAAGGACTTGAGCCCGTTGTAGCCGCCGCTGACGATCTGGCTGCCAGACCCTCCGAGTGGGTGCCACACGAAGATCATCTTGTAGGGCTTGCTGGCGTCATAGTTCGTCGGAACGTCCAGCATCCACTTGCGCGAGGTGCCGTCGATGGTCTCGGTGAAGTTGCCGGTCTTCAGAGGGCTCGCGGAGCCACAACCAGGGCTGGTCTTGGCGCCGGTGCCACCGCCTGCGCCCGCCCCGCCCGTGCCGGTGGTCGAGCCGCCGCTGCCGCCCCCACCCGTGCCGGGCGACGTCTGACCGCCAGTGCCGGGCGATGTGGTGCCACCCTCGCCCCCCCTCGCAGAAGCATCGGACGCGGCGCCTCCTGCTGCCGAGTCGCGTCTTGCGCCCGCGTCTCGGGAACCGCCGGTCGCCTTGGATCCGCCAGCATTGTCGCCCCCTGCCCCGACCGCACCGCCCGAGCCGACCGCACCGCCGCTCGACACGGCGCCGCCGGAGCCCTTGCTGCCGCCCGTGCTGGTGGTGCCACCTGCTGCGCTGCCGCCTTGAGCAATCGTCCCACCCGCACCGGGCGTCCCGCCGGAGCCGGATCCTCCGTCGGTGGACGACGAGCAGCCTACTGCGCCCAGCGCCAAAAGCCCAACCACGACCAAGCCGACCGAAGCACGATTTCCAAGCACCATACATCCCCCGAGCAAATGGTTTGCCATCAGCGATGCAGTTGCGAAGACGGTGGAAAACGTGTCAGCAATTCGCCGACGTCATCCGCCCTGCGCCAACCAGCGGGCCTCGAACTCGCGGACCGCGCGCTCGATGGCGCCGGTGCCAGCGCGGCCAAGCATGTTTTCCACGGACTGGGCGACGCGGTCCAGCCAGGTGTTGTCACCGGCAGCCTCCACGGGGAACGCGTCGAGCACGTCGGGGTTCCCGCCGCTGTGCACGAAGCGCTCGCCGAGCTTGCTCATCCGCTGCACGATCCATCCTGGGGCTTCGAGCAACGAACGGCCGAGCTGGCGGGCCCCGTCGCGAAAGGCCTCGAACACCGGACCGGCCGACAAATCGCCCACGCCGACGTCGAGACATTCCACGAGCCGGGTGGCGGTGCTGGTCGTGATGGGACCGCCCACGTGCAGCTTGGCGCAATAGTGATCGAACAAGGTGGCGCGCAGAAAGGTGCGCGCCATGTCCTCGGCGCTGCGCCCCGCGGCCAGGAGCGCGACGAACTTCCGACCCGCGAACTTGGCCACGATCGCGGCCACGGCGGACAGCGAGAGGCTGGTCGCGGCGCTGGGTCCGCCCGCCTTGGCCACGATGGCCGCGGCCTCGGCCCCGAGATCGACCTGGTTGAGAGACGCCAGCTTCTGCAGCAGGCCGGTATGAATGCGCCCGCACAGGAGGTCGTCCGCGAGCGGCACGGGGAAGAAGCCACGAATGGCGCTGGCCAGCAGCGCGCGGCGGACGATGAGCCCGCGATGCACCCGCAGGTGCGCGAAGCGTTGACCGTCGTCCGGCAGCACCGGCTCGGCGCGCACCATCGTGATGTCGGGCTCGTCTTTCATCGATCGCCTACCTGGCCAAGCATGCCCAGCAGCCTCCCCTAGCGCGAGCCCTTCTTCGCGGCCGCGCTGATCCCGCCAAGCAGAGCCTTCTCTTCGAGGATGGTGCGCTGGCGTGTCCGCAAGAGCTCGCTCGTGGGCAGCACGACATCCGCGGTCTTGCCGAGCTCGGCCACCGACAAGGCAACGGCGATGCTGCCTGCGATGGGCACGCCATCGCGCGTGGCCTGGTACGCTGCCTTGCAACTGAACCCGACAAGGGCGCGTGCGCTGGGATCGAGGGTCGCCTGGCCCTCCAGGCTCTTCACGACCGCGCTGTCCCGCCACTTGCGCAGGCCGGAGGCGGCAGGAAACCCCGCGGGCGGGTCGGCCCGACGGTTGCTCAGGCGGAGGCGGTAGCTGCCCTTGCTGCCCTCGACGTCGACCTGACGGCGAACCATCTCCCACGCGGCCCATGGCGCGCCGAGCGCCTCGCTCAGGTAGCGCGCGCTCTCTGCGTTGGTGACCGGTCGGCGAATCATCTTGCCGTCGCGAATGGCCACGCCGATCTCGCCGCCCACGCGGGCGACGATGCGCCCGCCGTCCTGGTCGTTCTCCTCGACGAGCAGGTAGTTGCCGTGCTTGTCGAGCCACAGGTCGGTCGTCGTGGTGATCGTGGGTGGCGAGGCCGGCTTGGTCCCGTCGGCGGGGTGCGCGACCGCGGTGTCGACCTGGAAGGTCGTGGTGGCGTGGACGTGGCCGCCACCCAGCTGCTGAAGCCCGGCCGCGAGCTTCGCCGGCGACGTGACCTCGTCCATGGTTTCGAGCGGCGATCGGGTGGCCGCCGACTGCTTGGCCCCGCAGCCGGCCAGGGCAGCGGCGAGAACGAGCACGGCCGGAGGTTTTCGAAGAGGCGACAACATCGAGAGGCGGCGAAATTTACCACCAAATGTTACCGTCTAGCGGTGAACGCAGCTCTCGCCGCAACTCTTGCGCCCTGGAAGATCCCGGCGATCATCGGCGCCGCCGGCTTCGGTGCGTTGTGGGGCAGCTTCCTCAACGTCTGCATCGCGCGAATTCCCCGAGGAATGTCCGTGATCTCGCCGCCTTCGCACTGCTTTGCGTGCGGGGCCAGGGTCAAGGCGTATGACAACGTGCCCATCGTCTCGTATTTGCTCCTGCGCGGCCGTTGCCGGAGCTGCGGAACCAAGTTCTCCGCACGCCACGCCCTGATCGAGGCGCTGGCTGGCGCGCTCTCCGCGCTGGTCTTCTGGATGTTCGCCCTGGACCCGGCGCCGCTGCCCCTGGGCGTGCGTGTGGCGCGCTACGCTGTCTACTTCGCCTTCACCGCGGTCCTGGTCGTGCTGACCTTCATCGACCTCGACACCAAACGCCTACCCGACGTCATCACGTTGCCGTCGGTGGTCGTGTTCTTCGCGGGCGGATTCGCCGTCGGCGACGTTGGCTGGGTCGAGCGATTGATTGGCGCCGCCGCTGGCTACCTGCTCGTGCGCATCATCGCCGACGCCTACTACTACTCGACCGGGCGCGAGGGGCTGGGCCTGGGCGACGGCAAGCTGCTCGCCGTGATGGGGGCGTTGCTCGGCTGGAAGGCGCTGCCGCCCATCGTCTTCTTCGCGTCGTTCGTCGGCGTGGCGGTCAGCGTCCCGGTGCTCTTCGCGCGGCGGAAGCGCCCGCCGCAGTCGAGCCCGCAGCCGTCGGTGGCGTCGGCCGTGGCCGGGGAGCAGCCCGACGCTCCAGCCGAGCCCGCGCCGGCATCCATCCGTCGCGCCGAGGTCCCGTTCGGGCCCTTCCTCGCCGCGAGCGCGCTCGGCTACCTGTTCCTGCGCGACCACGTGCGTCTGCTGATCGAACGCCTGCTGCTCGGGGAATAGCCGTCGCCCAGGGCGCCGCACCTCGCCCGCGCTCGGGGTTCGTTGTAGGCTCTGGCGCGATGAAGGGATTTCTGCTCGGGCTTCTGTTCGCCGGCCTCGCCTTTGGTGGGTACCTGTTCTGGCAGCATCAGAAGTCGTCCACCGCACCCGTCGCGTCGGCAGGGGCGGATGCCGGTGCGCCGGCCGCAAGCAAGAAGCCGAAGAAACGGCCGCGCGGTGCAAGCCGCCTCGCGCGCGGCCCGGCCGGTGAATCGCCCGCCGAGCCCGAGAGCGAGCCCGTTCATCTGTCGGCCGCCGACCTGCGCCAGGTCGCGCACGGCGACGACCTGTCCACCCCGGACGTCCTTCGCCTGGACATGTCGAACGACCAGGAGCTGCCCGAGCTGAGCCAAGACCAAATCGACGATCGCTTCCGCGCGCAGGAGACCGCCATCCTCGAGTGCATCACCCGCGCCCGCCCCGATCCCGAGACCTACGTGCCGGGCAAAGTCACGGTCAAGTTCCGCATCCAACGCGCTGGCACCGTGCGTGGCGTTCGTGTCGAGGCGCCAGCGGTTCTGCAACGCAGGGGCCTTTACGAATGCATCAAGGGCGTGGTCGGCCACATCCGTTTCCCCGCCGCGGGGACCAGCCAAATCCTCAGCTATCCGTTCAAGCTCAGCTAGGCCGGCGGGCTTCTTCGATGCGTGCGAACCCGATCAGCTCGGCCATGTTCTTCGACAAGGCCAGCTCGAAGCCCTCGTCGGACAAGGGCAGCTTGCGGAACGCCGCCAGCTCGGCCGCCTGATCGGTCCAGGGCGAGTCGGTGCCGAACACGATTCGACCGGGGCTGTGGCGCGCGAGGATCTTTGCCATCACGTCCGGGGGACACCAGTACGGCGTGAAGCTGGTTTCGAGGTAGATGTCGCGCCCCACCAGGTGATCGAGCACGCCCTGCCAGTCGTCCATGCCGCCCAGGTGACAGGCCACGATGCGCAGCTCGGGGACCGTCTCGTGCAAACGTCGCAGCCGCTCGGGCGAAGCCACGTCTTCCTTCTGGAAGCACGGATGGTAGCCGCCGTGGATCTCGACCGGCAGACCGGCGCGCGCCGCCGCACGCGCGATGCGCAGACAGCGCGGATCGTCGAGCGCGCAGTCCATGTACTGCGGGTGGAACTTCAGGCCGCGCAGGCCGAGCGAGGCGATGCGCTCGATCTCGCGCTCGGGCTCGGGATAATCGGGGTGCACCGAGGCAAAGGCGATCAAGCGCTCGCTCGCCACCATGGCCGACCAGTCGGTGATCTTCTCCACTTGCGTGGGCTTGGTCGCCACCGAGCACAGCACCGCCCGGCGGATGCCGGCGCGATCCATGGACCCGAGCAGACCCGCCACGGTGCCGTCGTGGTTGTTGCGCAATTCCTGCCACACCCCCTGGCCACATAGCGAGGTGACCGCGTGCTTCGCGATGGCGTCAGGGAATGCGTGCGCGTGTGCGTCGATGATGTCCAAAACGCCGCGAGGATACGGCTCGGCTACGCGAAAGAACAAGAACCAGTGAAAGAACCACTTGCGCGGCCCGTGACGCTACGTCGCGAACGGGTAGTCCGTGTAACCCTTGGGGCCGGCCGTATAGAAGGTGGCTCGGTCGGGCTCGTTGAGCGACAAGTTGCGCTCCATCCTCGCGACCAAGTCGGGGTTGGCCAAGAACGAGCGCGCGAACGCGAAGAGGTCGCCCTTGCCGTCCCGAAGCGCGGCCTCCGCCAGGCTGCGGTCGAGTCCGCCACACAGGATCATGGTGCGCGGCCAGGCGCGCCGGAGCGCTTTGCGAAGCGAGTCGGGAACGTGCGACCCACCGTTCGGCTGATCGGAAAGGTGAACGTATTGCAGCCCGTAAGGTACCAGGCGGTCCACCAGCTCGAGATAGGTCTGGTCGATCTCTGGGTACGGCTTCATGCCCGCGCCGCTCCCGTAGGGCGAGAGGCGAATCCCCACCCGGTGCGCGTCGATGGCGGCCGTGACCCGCTTGACCACCTCGACGACGAACCCGATGCGCTTCGGCACCGAGCCGCCCCAGGCATCGTCGCGCTGGTTGGTGTGCGGATTCAGGAACTGCTCCAGCAGATACCCATTCGCTCCATCCAACTCGACTCCGTCGAAGCCGGCGGCGATCGCGTTGCGAGCTGCTTGGGTGTACTCGTCCACGGTCGACCAGATCTCGGCCTCGCTCATCGCGCGCGGCACCGGGTAGGGCTGCGGCCCCTGCGCGTCGGTGAACATGGTGCCCTCGGCGGCCACCGCGCTCGGCGCGATCACCTGACCGTCGGGCGGAAGATTCAGCGGATGCCCCACACGCCCCGTGTGCATGAGCTGGACGAAGATGGTCCCGCCCTTGGCATGGACCGCGGAGGTCACCTTCTCCCAGCCCGTCACCTGGCGGTTCGACCAGATGCCGGGGATCCGGGCGTAGCCGGTTCCGTTCGGAGAGGGCGAGGTGCCCTCTGTGATTATCAGTCCAGCCCCGGCGCGCTGGGCGTAGTACTCGGCCATCAGCTGGTTGGCGGCGTTTCCTTCCACGGCACGACTGCGCGTCATGGGCGCCATGACGATGCGGTTCCGAAGCTGCAACTTTCCCAAAGTCGTGGGTTCGAACAGAGTCGTGGACATTTCCGCTTCCTCCCAGCTTAGATGCCCGAGCGACGCCCGGGACGTCAGTGCAACTGCAAGAAAGAATACCCGCTCGATCCGGGGTCGACCACTCAGGCGAAGATCAGGTTCTGATCCTCGCGCAATCGCGCCATCGCCGCCGGCGGGAAGCGAAACGCCGGCGCGAACAGGCGGTTCGACAGCGTGAGGAGCTGCCGGAATCGGTAGGCGTCGTGATGGGCCTCACCCTTGCGCTCGCAGGCGTGCCAGCTCTCCTCGTCGGCGATGCGCAGCTCGACCGGCAGCGTGTGCTGCTGGGTCACGATGGGAAGCCCATCGCGGGCGGCGTATGCGTCGGTGCCGGGGATCAGGATCTCGCCGCTGCGGCGATCGCGGTGGATCGGCAGGCTGAAAATGATCTTGCACTGGAACTTGTGGTGTCCGGGCGACGAGTCCGGGTTCTCCTTCGGCTCGACCCCGAGCGACTGGAAGAACTGGGCCGCCGCGGCTCGCAGCCGGGCCAGAGGCCAGCGCTCGTCGCTGCCTTTGCTGCGTGCCAAGCTGACGGTCAGCCGGCGCACGGCCTCCAGCATCTCTTCGGGGCTCTCGAACAGCGTCTGCGTGAGCGAGTGCGAGACCACGTTTTCCTGCAGGATCACGCCCCGCTTCTGCAGGGCGTGGAACAAGGTCAAGGTGTCGTCGCGGCTCTTGAGCAGGAACGTGATGGCCAAGATGTCGCGAATGTCGTAGGCCTCGCCTTCGCGGTTCTTGCCGAGCTTGGTGAACATGCTCTCCGGGCTCTTCAAGCGTGCCTTGACCTCGACGATGTCCACGTCCACCCCGTCGCCGCTGGAGAACACGTAGCAATTCTTGCCGCTGTCGAAGGCGACGGACTCGTGCAGTTTGTGGAAGAAGGCGGAGATCTTCACGAACGCCCGCCGGGCGGGGCTCTCGGCCGGCATCAGGCTGGGGCGATGCCAGTCCACATGGAACAAGTCGTCGAGGCTGCGGCCGTGTCTCTCGAAGAACAGCCCCAGCTCCGCGTAGTCGTGGATGTCCTGGCTGTCCTCTTCGATGGACTTGATGAGGTGCGCGGTCTTGAGCATGGCGCAGGCCATGTGCTGCCACTCCGACGGGACGGCCAGCTTGCGACCGCGGTAGCCGTGAAACAGGTGAGGATAGCGGCGCGACGACGCCAAAAGCAGCAGGTGGCGAGGGTCCTCCTCGATGAGCGCGCGCAGCCTCTTGTCGGCGAGCGTCCGGCGTAACGCCGCCAGCACCCCGAGACACTCGCGGTAGACGGCCTGATTCGCCGACCCCAAGCCAACCAGCGTGGTGAGCTGCCGGTGCACGAACGGCAAGAGCCAGTCACCGAGGTAGCGCCCCACCTCGCGCACGTAGTCCCTGGCCCGCGACCTCTCGCGACCGGGCAGCTCGCCCAGAAGCCCGGTGTCGAAGCCGCGGTTTGCGAGCATGCGCGTCGCCTGCTTGAGCGCAACGGCGTAATTCGACGCTGGCAGGAACAGGTAGGGCGTCATCTCGGTGCGATCGAGGATCGACCCGAAGATCTCGTGGTACAGCTCGTGGCGCAGGGCTTTGCTTGGCAAGAGGACCTAGGCCGCGCGTATACTACCAGCCATCGCCGCGATCAACGGGAAGCCCACGGGGGCGCGTGTGGCCAGGAAATTCGCCTGAGCGGCCGGCATGGCGGGGCTATAATGCGGCGATGATCCGTCGTACTTGGGGGACGTTGTTGCTGGCGTCGACGCTGCTGACACTACAGGCCGGGTGCCAGAGCAAACCGGCTGGACCTCCCCCTCCGGAGAAGCTGGTGGTCCTCCACGCGCTTTGGGGCGCCCTGTACGACGGACTGACAACCGACGTCACGACCGCCGTCGCGGGCAGGGTCCAGGGGGAAGCGTTGAACGTGGTGGCGAACGCGGCGTCGTTCGGGGATCCGGCCCCGGGCAAGATCAAGTACCTGAGGGTCGTGTACAGCAAGGGAACCGCCATCGGAAAGAAGATCGTATCCGATGGGAACACCCTCGCGATCGCGCAATACGAGAAGACCGTCCCCATCCGTCTCATGGTGGCCACGGCCGAGTATGGCGACTTCGCCACCGGAAAGACCATCGACCTCAGCCTGAGGTTGGCCGACATGGTCAAAGACGACACCCTGTCGGTGGGCAACTACCATGGCGCGTTCGGCGACCCCGCGCCTGGGAAGAGCAAGGAGCTGAGAGTCGACTACGTGGTGGACTTCCAGATCAAGAAGAAGGTCGTCCCCGAGACCGAAACGCTGACCCTATCTGCGGATCTCAGCGGTAAATGATCTTCACGCGACCGACCTGACCCGACACCAGCCGAACCTTGATGCCGTGCGGATGCTCGGCGGAGCTGGTGAGGATGTCCCGGACTACCCCATGGGTGAGCTCGCCGGTCGGCTGGTCGGGCTTGAGCACGATGGCGACGCGGAGCCCTGCACGAACGTCCTTGCGTCGCGTGCCCGACGCGGATGTGGAGGGCACGGCCGGCGCGGGCGGTGCTGCGGCGGGCACGGCGCTCGGGGCGGCGGGCTTTGCCTCGAGCAGGCGGCGCACGTCGCCTGTCTGATCGAACCAGGTCGCGGCCCGCTCCTTCAGGCTGCCCGCCAGGATGACCGCCTCGTCTTCGACCTGGGCCTCGCAACCGAGCGCCTTGCGCAGGCGAAGGGCCACCACCTCCCGCAGCTCTGGCGGCAGCCCCGAGATGCCAGTCACCACCTTGCCGCTGCGCCCCCGCGCCTCGACGAACATGGAGATCCTCGGTGTGGGCTGCAGCGCACGAGCCGAGCGCGCAAGCTGGGGCGGCGCGATCTTCGCTCGCAGACTCGAATTGCGGGCAAGCGCGGCGAACGGGCTGTGCGTGAGCGCGGTCGGATCGGCGGGAGCGGCGGCGGGCGATTTCTTGGACATGCCGGCACAGTATGCGTGCTCGCGGCTGATTGCGCAGCTCCTAGCGTCCGACGATTTCGACCCGATTCGGCGAAACGGCCGCCAGCGTCTCGAAGCGGATGAAGTAGTCGGCGTCGCCGGAGACCTCGAGTGTGTCGTGGGCCAGATCCGCGACCACACACCGCGAAGAATGGAAATCGCAGTCTTGGCACACGGTCGCCTCGATCGATTCGTCCGCCGTCGCGGCACGGTGCGATAGCGTGAGCTGCTTGGCCCCCGCGAAGCGCAGGCGCAGGTACCAGACAGCATCCTTGTCGGGGATGGTCACGGTCAGCGCCGTGCCTTCATCGCCGGTCATGGCGAAGGGTTGCAGATCCTCACAGACGGGACCGGCCCACGGCGCGGTGGCAGCCTGGACGGAGACCGACGACGACTGTCGCGGATCGAAGCTCAGGAAGTAGCGACCCGCGGGGACCTGCAAGAGCCCCACCTGCGCCGCGTCCGATGCCACGACGGCGGTGGAGCTCCGGGACACAGGCGGCGAGGAACAGCTGCCGAGTCTTGCACCGGGCAGACCGGAGATGGCGACGTTGCCGTCGGCGCTCATGGCGAAGGTGCGAGAGTCGCTCGCGAGCCCACAGATGGGCTCGAGCGCCACGCGTGTTCCATCGACGGGCAAGGCGGCTCGCGAGCACGCAAAGGGCTGTGCGCAGCTCGCCTGCGTGACCAGCATGTCCACCCACAGCTGGTCGGCCCCGACGCCGTAGACCGCGCGAAGCACGCCATCGAAGGCGGCACTTTCCGGGTGCTTTCCGATCTGGGCGACATCCGCGTAAAGACGCATGAAGGCCGCGGCACCGTAGCGGTCGAGCAGAAAGCGCGCGAACCGTCCGCTGGTTTCGTACATGCGCGGGTCGGAGAGGGCATCGCTGGCCCGCAACGCCTCGTCGAGCGTGAGGGTTGGCACGGACGGCAGCGGGTGGCTACACGAGAGCGCCACGGCCGCCCCCTCGGCGACCACGACCGGAGGATCGGCGAGCGGCCACAGGTACGCGTGCACGAGCTCATGCTGCTCGAACAAGTCGGGCGTGTAGATGGCGCCGCCCGAGAAGCACCCCGACGATCCCTTGGGACAGGGGGCACTGTTTGCGAAATCCTCGGCGTCGACGAACTTGTAGTAGTCAATCACGCGCCCGCTCGGCCATTCGAAGCCGAGCGTGGACCGCAGAAGCGCGAAGTGCTGCTCGAGGGTGTCGAGCAGGCCGTCGCAAATCGCGCGATCGGCCGCCCGGGCGTGGTAACCAAAATGGCTGGAGACCAAGTGTCGGTCGCTCGGAAGCTCGCGATCCGCACTCATCTCGCCGGGCTCGAACACGCCGCCCTCACCACACGCAGCCAGGCCCGCCAGAGCCAGGAACGCCAACACACGGACCGTGAATGGGGCGCGCTGCTTTGCAACCATGCCGTGTAGACGCAATGCCATTTTGCGAATGCCATTGCAATAGGGTTCGGGACGGGAACCCCGGCATTTTCCGACGGGAGAAGCGCGTTCGGTGTACCCGGCCGGATCCATTGGCCTAATGGCCCGGCCCCCCCCCTGGGAACCCAGCTTGAAAACACCACTCGAACCGACTATGCACACCAGAAGTCCCGTTGCGTACCAACATCCCCACCAGGCTCGACCGCTTGCCATGGTCTTCGTGGCACTGGCGGATCCTGCTGGGCTTGGGCACGGTCTGGATCCTCGACGGGCTCGAGGTCACCATCGTCGGCGCGCTCGGAGATCGGCTGACCCAGCCGGGCAGCGGCCTTGCACTCACGGCGTCCGAGGTCGGAGGTGCTGCGGCGGCATACGTCGCCGGGGCCGTCCTCGGCGCGTTGCTGTTCGGCTACCTGACCGACCGCCTGGGACGCAAGCGCATGTTCCTGGTCACCTTGATGCTCTACCTCGCGGCCACCGTGGCCACGGCGTTCTCCACCTCGGCGGCCTTCTTCTTCATGTGTCGCTTCTTCACGGGCGCCGCCATCGGCGGGGAGTATTCGGCCATCAACTCCGCCATCGACGAGCTGATCCCCGCGCGCGTGCGAGGCACCGTGGGCCTCATCGTCAATGGATCGTTCTGGCTCGGAGCCGTCGCCGGCGCCGGCATCTCCATCATCCTGCTCGACCCGGCCCACTTCGCGCCCAATCTCGGCTGGCGCTTGGCCTTCGGGTTGGGCGCGATCCTCGGGCTGGCCATCATCGTCGTGCGCAGGCACGTCCCGGAAAGTCCCCGCTGGTTGTTTCTGCACGGCCGCCTGGACGAGGCCGAGGGCATCGTCAGCCAGATCGAAGCGAGCGTCGCCGCGGAGAAGGGCCCCTTACCCAGCGCCGACCGCTACATCGTGGTCGAGCCCCACCCAAGGGCCGGCCTTGCGGCCCTGGTTCGCACGCTCTTCGGAACTTATCGCAAGCGCACCGTGCTCGGTCTGGCGTTGTTCGTCGGCCAAGCCTTTCTCTACAACGCGATCTTCTTCACCCAGGCCCTGGTGCTGAGCAAGTTCTTCGGCGTGCGGGACGAGCGCGTGGGACTGTTCATCATTCCGCTCGCCGTGGGCAACTTCGCCGGACCGCTCCTGCTGGGCACGCTGTTCGACCGCGTGGGGCGCAAGGTGATGATCTCCGCCAGCTTCATCGCATCGGGCGTGCTCCTCTTGATCACCGGCGTGCTGTTCCAACACGAGCTTCTGGGGGCGACCACCTTGACCGTGGGTTGGGTGGCGGTCTTCTTCTTCGCCTCCGCAGCGGCCAGCAGCGCCTATCTCACGGTGTCCGAGATCTTCCCGATGGAGATTCGCGCCATGGCCATCGCGTTCTTCTATGCGGTGGGAACCGCCATGGGCGGCATCGCCGGACCGCTCTTGTTCGGCATGGCCATCGAGATCGGCACGGTCGTCGCCGTGGCCAGCGGTTACTACCTGGGAGCGGCCTTGATGATCCTCGCTGGGCTCGTGGAATGCGTGCTCGGTGTCGAGGCGGCGCGCAAGTCCCTGGAGCAAGTGGCACCGCCGCTCTCGCAAGTATCCGAGTAGCATCCAATTGCTGCCACGAGCAGTGCAGGGTATCTTCGCGTCCCTGATGAGGGTCGGTCGGATCGCACTATTCGCTGCAGACACTGCCGTCGCGGTTCGCGTCGGGCTTGGCCGGAGTTAGGACCCGTTGGCGGAGCGGAAACGACTATTGCGTGACCAGCCTCGGCAAACCGCGGTGGTCTGGGCCGTGCTTGCCATCGTGAGTTGCGCCTCCATCGTGTACGTTGCCTCCGACTGGCTCTGCCCTGCAAGTCAGCGGCGGTGGCACGTGGTGTACTTCTCCAACGTGAACCTGACGAACGGGTCGACGCCCGGAACCGTCGCACCGGGCCTGGGCGATTCCGAGGCCAAGACGGGTGGCAGCAATCGGGGAATGTGGGTTCTGTCGCCGGACTTCGATTTCGGGGAGGGCTCGCCGATGGTCGGGATTCCCAAGGACCATTTCTCTGCGCGCTTCGACACCTGCCTGACCGTCGGCCGAAGGAAGACCGCAGCGTTCGATCTGGCATCGGACGATGGCTCTCGCCTATTCGTCGATGGCAGGCAGATCATCGACAACTGGGGCGCCCATGGGATCCGCTACAAGCACGCGCAGCTGGATCTCGAGCCTGGATTGCATCACCTACGGATAGAGTACTTCGATGGCGGCGGCGGCGCCTATCTGCAATTCCTCGTCGCCGGGTTAGACAGAGGGGCGCCGGAGCGCCTCGACCTTCGATTCCTTTCGCGCCCATCCATCGAGGGTGACGTGGTCCGCTGTCTTCCACGAAAGGAAGGTGGTCTTGAGTAAGGCCACGGAATCGGAACCGGGTCGGAGAGAGCGTCTCCTGTGGCGGCTGAGCTGGGCCCTCTGCTTGTCGTTTGCGCTGGTGGTGATTTGGAGCAACCGCTACCTGCCCATGGTCGACCTTCCTCAGCACGCAGCGCTGACGAGCGTCTGGAAGCACATCGATGATCCCACGTCGGGATATCGCCAAACATATGGGCTCAACTACCTCACGCCCTACTTGCTGCCGTTCTTGGTGCTTCGCCTGTCCGCGGAGTTTCTGCCCATCCTGACTGCCACCAAAGTGGTGCTGACGTTCAGTCTGCTCGCGGTGCCCTTCGCCTGTGACTACCTGGTCCGGCGTCGCGGACCCGATCGGTGGTGGTGTCTGCTGTGCTTCGCTTTCTTGTTCGAAAACGCGTTCTACTGGGGATTCATCATCTTCTTGTTCGCGGTTCCCGTCGGTCTCTTCACACTGGCGGTTGGGCTCGACTATCTGGAGAAACCGGGAACCGGCAAGGGGGTATGGCTCGGCATACTCTGCGCAGCGCTGTTCTTCAGCCACGTGATCGTCTTTGCCATCATCATCCCGATGCTAGCCGCATCGGCAGTCCTCTCGAGGACGGGATGGAAGGCGATCCTTCGTGGGCTGTTCCCCCTGCTGGCGTCGCTCCTGATCGCCCTCTACTGGAAAAGCAGCTTCTCCTCCGAGCACGGCAGCTTCACTGACTTCGTGGTCGATGCCGACCTGACCTTCAAGCGCTTCATCATCCCCGGTGCCCTGCTTGGCCGACCACGCGATGTGTACTCCGCACTGGCGGTCGTGGCCTTCTTCGCCATTCTCTTGGCGTTGGCCCGCCCACGCCCCAAACCCGGCTTGTTGCCCTGGGCACCGTTTCTGGTGACGCTGGTTTTCGTCCTCCTGTTTCCCCAGACCATCAGTCGCGTCTACCTCGGCGATCGGTACAGTGTGTTTCTGCTTCCCACGGCGATGCTGGGATTCGTTCGTAGCGAATCCCGTCGGGCCGTGCGCATTTCCCGCGTCGTCATCGTCGGCTCTACGCTGGTTTGGCTCGCCGTGCTCCAAGGCCGGTTTCAGGAGTTCAACCGTCGTGTGGGGCCATTCGATCAAGTGATCGCCCAACTCCAGCCCCATCGTCGGCTCGTCTACTTGAACTACGCAAACGAGATCGGCGGGACCCCTCCGGGAAACCAACTCATGCACTTTGGCGCCTGGTACCAGGCCATCCGAGTTGGGCGCATCGGCTATTCCTTTGCCGAGACCATCCATCAAGTGGTGTACTTCCGGCCCGGCGCATCGCTCATTCAGGATGGAAAGTACCTGTCCTGGAACCCGAGCTACTTCGACTGGCGACGCCATGGAGATTTCGACTATTTCCTCCTGCACGTTCGTGGTCCAAGCGACGTGAACGCCTTCTTGAGCGAGGCAGCCGCACACACCCGACTCGCCTATCACGCCGGTCCGTGGTTCCTGTTCGAACGCAATCCACCGGCAGCACCAATCCGAGAAGCCGCCCCGTAACCATCAGGAACGGCTCGACAGCCCGCGGCTCTACAGTCGGCCAGCCCCCTCCCCGTCAAGACCTAACGACGCCTGCGTCGGACGGCCAACAGCGCCAGGCCGAGGGCCAGCACGAAGGTCGAACCGCTGGCTGGGGCGGTCGTGCCCATGGAGCAACCGCCGCCACTGGACTGCGAGCCGCTCGACGAGCCGCCCGTGCTGGTGGCGGCGCTCGCACCGCCCTTGCCGGAAGCGCTGGACGAGCTGCTGCCCGCCACCGCGGAGGAGCTACCTCCGGAAGAGCTGCTGCTCGTGCTGCTCGAGCTGACGCCGCCGCTCCCGGACCGCCCCCCAGTGCTTTCCACCCCGCCGGCGCCGCCCCCGCTGCCGCTCTTCCCTCCGGTGCCGGTGTTGCCTCCGGTCGCACCGCCGATATCGCCGGTTCCGCCGCCCTTACCACCGATGGCGCCACCCGTGCCCCCGCCGATACCTCCGCTTCCGATCGCGCCACCGCTGCCGCTGCCGCCGGTGCCCCCGCTGCCGCTGGCGCCGATGTCCGGCTTCCCGGCGTCGGGAGTGATCACACCGGCGTCGCTTCCGCCACCGCTGCATTGCTCAATCTCGGGGTCTACGGCCGCGTTGACCGCAGCCTGGCTGTCGAGCCCCAGGAAGGGAAGAACGTACTTGCCGATGAACAGGCAGTCAGACGGACCGTGATCGCCGCCCACCGAGGTGAAGCCGTCGAGCACCACGTAGCCGCACGCGTTCTTCCATTGCTGTCGCTTACCCTGATGGCTTCCGAGGCTGATGCCGCTGTCGGTCTTCGTGGTGGGCTCCGTGCTCAGGTCGAGCACGTTGGTCCATTGCTTGATGGATTCCCCGAAGTTCTTGTAGACGATGGTGCTGTCCGCGTCGCCGTGAAAGAGCTGCACGCGCGGGCGATGTCCGGAGTAGTCCTTGTACATGGCGCGCACGCGATCGCCCCATTGCTGCGCGGTTTGCGCCGACGTGCCGCACAGGCCAGCGCCGTCGAAGACGTTGGAGCATCCGGCCGGAACCCCGGCGAACGAAGAGCCGGCCTTGAAGAGGTCGGGATACATGGCCATGAGGAGCTGCGTGGTCATGCCGCCGGACGAATCCCCGGTGGCGTAGACCCGGTCGGGGTTCGCCTTGTACTGGGCGAGGGCGTATCTCACCATCTGGGCGATGGCTGAGGCGTCGTTGTTGGATTCACGGGTTTGGTCGGTCTTCGATGAGAGGTTCCAGCAGCGACCGCTGCTCGGCAGGACCAGCACGAAGCCGAACTGGTCCGCGGCCGCCACGATGTCCTTGGCCTGGCCGAAGACGTCTCTGGCGGTTCCGCCGCAGTAGTGAATGATGGTCACCAGCGGCGGATTCGTGCCCACCTTGTCCGGCACATAGCTGTACATGCTGACATCCGATGGGAAGGTCTTGCCCCCGTTCCATCCGCTGACCTGTTTCAGACTGGCGGCCTGGGCCGAGACCGGCACCAACCATCCCAGAGCGGCGGCGAGAAGGACGCTAGAAGCACGGCGGTTTGCATTCATCTTGGTGGCCCTCGATAGAGGTCGTACATACGCCGGGTGGCTGGGCCGAGAGTGCAACACCGCATCGCTCGGACCACGAAACGCATGACCCTGGATATTGCCTGCGGAGCCCAGACTTTGGCAAGGAAGCGCCCGACGACTCTCCATCGCGACCGAAGGCGAGCGTCCGTCCAGACCGATCGCGCGCCGCGAGCAGAACCGCCGGCACGAGGATACCGTCGGGCGATTCTGCGAATTCCTGGATGTCTCGGCACAGCACTTGAAATCGCGTTTTCTGCTGCTTAGATGAGACCACCATGAAGGCAGCCCTCGCGATACTGGCGATGCTCGGGGCGACCGACGGGGCGCAGGCTCGAGCCGCCGACGCCGTCCCTCCCGATCGCGGCAGCCCGCTCGAGATCCTGTTCCACGCCGATCTCGACGGCAGGTTCGCGCACCCCAATTGCCGAATTGGGCAGACAGAGGAGAGACCGAGTTATGCCCGACTGCTCGGGCTGCTGTCCGAGCTCCGAACCCGAGCCGCAAACGACAGTCAAGCCGCGCCGGTGGTGCTGCTCGGTGGAAATCTCGCCGCGCCCGATCTATTCGGTCGCACGCTGCTCGAGCAGGGCAACGGCGGGATGGGCAAGCTGGCCAGGCTCCTCGGCCGAGGCGGCTACGACGCGGTCGCGCTCGGCCATCACGATCTGTCGCTCGATCCGTCGGTGTTGCAGAACATGGTGGACGCCGTGACCTCGCACGGCTTGGCGGTGGTGGTCAGCAATCTGCGTTGCGACGGCGAGCGTGCGTCCTTGTGCGAGCGGACACGCCGGGAGCTCGTGCTGCGTCGAGGCGCCGAGACCATCGGGATCCTCGCCACGGTCTCGCCGTCCGTGGTCGCCGGTCTCGCCACGGCGTCGCGGTCGGGAATCCAGCTGGACGACCCGCTCACCGTGGTTCGGGCCTCGACACGCCGGCTGCGCGAGCAGGGCGCGACCCGCGTTCTGTTGATGGTGCAAGGCCCGAGGGACCGCCGTGGCCTGGAAGAGCTGGACACCTTACAGCGAGCCTTGGGACAGCCAGGTCCATCGAACCGCGAACCAGCGGCGGACGCCGCATCGGAGGTGCCCGATGTGATCTTGGTGGGCGGGTTGACGGATGACGACGCCCGGACCTTGGAGCTTCTGCGACGTCGCGATGCCCCGGCCGCCGTGGGGTCGGCGACGGGAACCACGGCCCTGTCTCGGGTGCTCATGGGTGAACGGATCCCCGGGGCGATCTCGGTCGCAGTCCAAGTCGAACGACTGTCGCCGCTGACGGCCGTCGACGACCGGCCCCAGCCAGCGACCGACGCCGAAGCCGAGGCGATGCTCCGCCCAGATGTGGCCGCCTACTGCGCCAGCTACGAGCAAGCGCTCTCGCCGGCTCCCGTGCGCGGCTCGCTGTCGCGCGAGCAGCTCCTGACCTATCTGCTCGAGATCATGCGACGGCGCGCCCACGCCGAGATCGCGATCGTCAACCGCGCCCTGGTGAAGTCGACGCCGTTCCCCATCACGGGCACGGTCACGCGCGGACAGCTCTACGGCGCGATCCCATACAAGGCGGCCATCGGTGTCGGGTGCATGACCGGCGCCGCCGTGGTCTCCGCGCTCGGCCCGACGCTCGCGAATCCCAAGGCCGCCTCGGTCGGGCTGGAGCGAGACGAACGCGGTCTTCGGGTCAACGGTCGCCCCGTGGACAAGGCGCGCAACTACTGCGTCGCGACCATCGCGTTCGTGGCCTCTGGTGGCGATGGCATCGTGGATGAAGATGCGATCGCCTGGCGCCCCCTGCCCGGCGACCCCGATCTGCGCGACGCCATCGCGGAATTCCTGCGGAGCGAAACGGCCAGCGAGGATGGAGACCCCAGCATCGATCCGGACACGGATTTCGGGCCCGCGCCCAGCCAACGGCTGCTGCTGGTGGGCTTGACCGACGGAGGGTTGGACATGGTCGACACGCGCATCAGCAACGGAGCGAAGTACGGGGACGCGCAGTTGACCCGCGGCAGACAGCAGGTGTGGAAGGGCGAGTGGACCAGCATTCTTCAGGCCCGCCACCCTCGACACGAAGCCGATCTGCGGCTGAATCTCAAGTACGGTTGGACTCGCAGCCAGCCCGCGGGCGGCGTTGCCACGTCGACCGAGACCACGGACCTGATCACGTTCACCAGCCTCTACAACTACCGCGGCCTGCGGGCCAGCCCCTTCCTGCCACGGCGTCTGGTTCCAGATCCCTACGCCCGCGTGGCCGTCGAGTCCGAGTTCACCCGTCCCGCGCTCAGCGAGACCCAGACGCGCGGCTACCGCCACCTGGAGCTGACCAACACACTCGGAGCTTTGCTCACGCTGATGCCCGCCCTCAAGGTTCGGGCCGGCGCCGGGATCCGGAAAGAGCTGCTCACCAGCGACGCCCCCTTCGGAAGATGGCGGCCGATCCTGGAAGCCGGCGGCACCCTGTCACCCATCGCGTTGGCCACCGTGGGTCCCCTCCCGGTTCGAGTGGAGGGCATCGTCGACTACACGTTCGTCGATCCAACCGACACGAGCGAGCACCAGGTGCGCGCCACGGGGAAGCTGTCGGTGCCGCTTCTGCCCTTGCTCTTCATCACGGTCGGCGTCGATGTCTTCGCCGTCGAGCGCCGACACCAAGGCTGGGCAGCCTCCTACGACACCACCATCGGGTTGCGCGTCCACCTCGACTCTGCCCGACAATCTCTGTAGGCCATCGAGGACCAGGCGCGGGCGGCGTCTTCGTGGTCCATTTCACGAAGCCCCGGCGCGAAGGGAATTCGCAACGATCATCCCGGGTTGCTTGGATTCGTCGACGGGAAAACCCAGCACACGGCATGGTCGACCTTGCGCGGCAAACACGGTCTGGAATACCATATACGCATGCCGGAAGTTTCTAAGGCATTGCTACCGTTAACATCTCCCTTAGACAAAGAATCCGTGGTGCTTGTTCCGTCGGTGGACGCGATTGGCCTCTGCTCGGGTGGTGGTGGAGCGCGTGAGCCGAGCCCGAGGGCCATCGCCCTGATCGAACGCTTCGCTCAGCGCCGCATGGCCGATCTGCGGGACTTCGCGGCTCGCACCAGGCTCACGTGCTCGGCGCTCTCTCACACCGACGACTCGCACCTCCTCGACGTCGTACGGACGGCGTTGCGCGCGGGCGAATTGGTCGCGGTCCGTCGGACCGACGGAGACCAAGGTGATCCGTCGAGTGAGCTGCGTCGCCTGGTCCAACGAGTCGAGCGCGCCGCCCACGCGGGACTTCGTCACCACGGCGCCTACTACAAGCTGGTGGTCGCGGAGAGTCTCGCGGCGACACCCGAACGAGACAGCTACCAAGTCGTCCCTCAGGCCCAGGCCCGAAAAGTGCTGACCGCGATCACGGGGGAAACCTCGGGACAAGGTGTCCTGGCGGCGCTCCTCGCGGACGCCAGCGGCAAGCTCTCCCAGGACTGGCGGCCCCCGCTCTCCCCGACCGGGCTCGTGCTGCTGCGAAGGACGACCAGGCCCGCCATGTTGGCGACCGTTCGAGGGCCAGCCATCACGCCGTCGGCCCTGCGCAAGCTGAAAGACGAAGGCTGGATCGAGATCGCGTTCGTCGACGGAGGCGGCGAGCCAGTGTCCGACGTCGCCTTCGACCTACGCTTGGCCGACGGACAGAGCAAGTCGGGCAAGACCGACAAGAAGGGCAGCGCGCGACTCGAGGGCATCACGCCCGGAGAGTGCAGCGTGCGCTTTCCGGACATCGACGGCCCCGTCGTCCTGGCCTGACCGAGATCACGACCATGCCGAAGTTCGCCGCCGCCAAGCAGAAGCCGATCCCCGTCATGACGGGGGCTCGACACGTCTTCATGATTCCCGATCCACCCTGTGTGGTGATCCCCATCGACTGGGGCACGCACCACGTCCACGCCCAGGACTTCCACCGGCAGTTCGCGCTGGATGTCTTCGTCGACGGCGAGCGCGTGTCCCACGCCACTTCCCTGTCGGCCGACGGGATTCTGGAAGTGGCGTTCAAGGTGCTGCCCGGCGAATACGAGGTGATCATCAAGGAAGCGGCCACCGGCGAACGCAAGGAAAGTGAGTGCGCCTTGGTGTTCGCCAGCAAGATTCGCGTCAACTACCCCGGTGCAGATGCCGACGAAGAGAGCCCGGAAGAGAAGAAATAGCCTATGGAATTGTCGTTTCAGTCGTTCAAGTGGACCCTCGGCGGGGAAAGCAGCTTTGCGCCGCCCCACCTCGAAATCGACGCCAGCCTGAAGCTTCCGCTGACCCTGACGTTCGCCAACGGCACCGAGGTCAAGCAGGACTTCTACTTCGCCGCCCATCCGCAGATCGATCCCGAGATCAAGCTCGGCGGCGGCGGACTGGAGGTCGACCTCAGCAAGTGTCCCTGGTACGCGGGGCTCACCGAGCCGCCGAAGGATCTGAAGATCGACGGCGCTCGCAAGGACAAGGAGGTACAGGCCCGGAAGGACTTCTTGGCCCGCGTGCTCCAGGGCGCGGGTGACGACATCCGCGCGGCGATGAGCGAGCTTCTGCTGTTGCCGGGAAAGCTCTTCGCGCAGCTTCGCGCGCAAGTCGCCACCTTCCTGCGCGACCACGTCTTCGGTCCGTTCACGAAGTGGCTGGACATCGAGGACGCCGTCACCCGCCGCATCGAAGGGGTGCTTCACGCCATCGAGCACATGGTCCGGGACGCCATGGGATGGTTGCTGTCGCTGGCCCGCGACGTGGCCAAGTGGCTGCTCACCTCCGCCGACAAGCTCGCGGCCCTGACCAGCGCTGGCTGCCGCTCCCTGATCGACGGATTCCAAATCTTGTGTGAAGGCGTCCTCGACGGAGCCAAGCACGTGGCCGACGTGCTCGCCGAAGCCTTCGTCACCATGGCCAGGGATCCGGCCAAGTTCGCCACCCAGATCAAGGCGGCCATCATCAGCCTGGCCCACGACGCTGCCATCGCGGCCAAGGACTTCGCGGGCGATCTGCAGAAGCACCTGGCCTGGGCACTCACCCAGTTGATCAAGACGGCCGGCATGGCCGAGGCCAAGCTGAGGGCTTTCTTCCAGACCGTCGCCGAGGGCATCGCCCTGGCCGCGAACAAGGTCGGCGTGGCCGCCAAGGAGGTGGGCAGCTTCTTCTCGCGTCTCCTCGAAGCCACGGTCCACGGGCTCTCCACCATCGCCGACGATCCTGGCGTGCTCTACGTCTGGATCGGCAAGCTGATCCGCTGGGGCTTCGAAGGCTTCGTCAAGCTGGCGAAGCTGGGCGCGAAGTGGATCGAGGTGGGCGCGAACGTCGTCGGTCGAGCGGCCCGCGCGCTGGGCGCGTGCATCGCCGATTTCGGCAAGAAAACGGCGGACGCCATCAAGCCCTACGCCAAGGCCGTGCTCGAAGCCCTGGCGGATCTGGCGAAGACCTTGGGCAAGGTGACCCGCCAGGCGTTCGCGGACTTCTTGCGCCTCGTGGCCGGGTGGAGCCGCACGCTGTTCCACGCCGTGTGCGAGGTGTTGCGCGACAGCCAGGAGCTGCTCGTCGCGCTCATCGGCCCCGAGGTCATCGCCGAGGTGAAGCAGGCCTTGGGCTTCCTGTGCGACTTCCTGGAGAAGGTCGGCGAGAAGGTCGAGCAAGCCATCGATACGCTCTACAACGTCGGCCACTTCGTCGCGGTCGAGTTGCCCGCGGACATCGCCAAGATCGGCAGCGTGGTGGAGAAGAAGATCGCGGGGCTGGCCTCGTCGCTGGGCAAGACCCTGCAGAACGCCTTCCACGTCTTGGTCTTGCAGGTGGGCAACCACCTCAAGAACGATCCCTTGGTGCAGGCCTTGGTCACGCTGGTCAAGGCGATGATCAAGCTCGGTGAGATGGCGGGCGTGGCCATCGCGGACAAGGTCCTCCAGGTGGAGAAAAAGGCGCGCGCGAAGATCGACGAGGCGCTTCGCCGTCTGGACGACATGTGCCTGTCTCTGGCGACGCTGCTCTCGGGGACCGGCGAGGGACAGGTGATCGAAGCGCGCTTCCGCAGCCTGAGCGTGGCCAAGCCCACCGCCTCGAAGCGCAGTCAGGCCAAGGTCGACATCCTGTCCGACCTGCCGGTGATCCACAAGCTCACGGGCGACGACGTGCTCTTGCCGGCCCTGCAGGCCGTGGCGGGTACGGTCGGCATCGAGATCGGCGCCCTGGAGATCTTCGGCTACGACGGCTGGCGTTTCGCGGCCCCGCACCCGGTGAGAGGCGACATCGACCTCGCGCCCGACCAAGCGGTCAAGACGCGCTTTCTGCCGGTGCCGTTCTCTCCCAAGCACGACGTGGTGTTTCGCGTTTGCCTAAATCCGCGGCTGTGGGTCATCGACCCGCGCTACAGCTGGGGCTATGGCGCCTCGAACCAGCTCAGGCTGGCGGACATCGACGGCGACGGCAAGGTGGACGAGTGGGAGGCGCGGTGGACAGCGCAAAAGCAGAAGTCGGAGCCCGACGCGGATCCCTTCACCGCCGAGGATCTGCAGAACCTCCTCGACCAGGTGGAGAACGTTCTGCACGGGGTTCCCTATCGGCAGATCGGCGCGCCGTTCGGCGTGCTCGCCGGCTACGAAGGCGGATCGTGGGCGTGGTTCTCGGTGGCCAGCATCGGCGACGAGGACGTGGGCGGCAGCGCGAGCGTGCCGCAGAGCCAGGATCCCAAAGCCAAGCTCGGCAGCGTGCTGCGTACCGGCGGCGCGGGCACCATCATCCCAGCCGGCGAGAAGGTCGACCGGTCGGGCATCGGGCTGTTCTGGCAGGGCATGCAGTGCTTCGGCCCCAAGGGCTACCCGGTGCGCTACCACATCGAGCAGCGTCTGTTCTGGGACGAGTTCGCCTCGGGGTTCAGCAACCCGGGAAAGTCGACCTTCCTGGTCCTGCGTGGCGGCTACGGCGGCAACGACTTCCAACTGCGCAGCGAGCTCTATAGCGATCTGTTGGGCAAAGGCGGCATCCCGATCGGAATGTACACGCCGACCATCCGGTTGCACTTCGGGATCAACGCCGCGGGTGGCGCGGCCGCGGCGGCTGCCGGGGGCTTTCGCCTGGGACTCGAATACGCCTCGCCCTCGCCCATCGCGGTGCTGATGGGCGACGTGGTGAAGGAGGAGGAGCAGGGCAAATCCACGGTCGACAAGGTCATCGAGAAGCTCAAGGGGGACTTCAAGGTCGACGACATCCTTCCGCTCATGGAGGCGGCCGCGGTGCCCATCGTGCGGCTGCTCATGTTCGACGAGGAGTTCGAGGCCAAGCTGGTCTGCGCGGGAGCCATCGCCATCGGCCCCGCCCTGGCCATCGACAAGAAGAAGAAGTGGGCGTCCAGCAGCGAGGGACGTCGGCGCACGCTGCGCATGCTCGACCACGCCGAGACCTTCTGGGACGACTGGAAGCAAAGCGAGGACGTTCGGCGCGAAGAGGCGGCCTTGCGCGCGCAGACACCGGACACGTCGAAGGCCTCGAACGAAAAGCTGGAGGCGCAGGTCAAGCAGCTCTGGGCGGCGAGCAAGTTCAACGACGAAGTCCGCAAGGATCTGACCGAGATCGCGCAGCTCAATCGCGCGTTCGTGCGCAAGGTGATTGGGCAGGCGACCTCTCCCGACAGCGACTTGGACGCGAAGCTCGCCGACTGGCTTGGCGGCGTGGATCCGTCGGCGCGCCTGAGCGCGCTCGAGAAGTGGATGTCAGACCAGCGCAAGAGCCACTACTTCTCGGCGCTGGGTGACGGCGCCAAGAAGATCAAGGACCTCCTGTGGAAGGGCGACCTCAGCAGCGCCTGGGACATCGTCAAGGAAGGGCTGCACAGGATCGACGCCACCACCGGTGAGTGCGCCGACGACCTGTGCGAGTGCATCCTGGCGCTGACGTCCCTGCTCGACATCTTCCACCGCATGGCGACCGCCTTGGGCGACGTCAAAGGCCTCAAAGGCAAGATCGCGAAGGATTTGGCCGACCGCCGCAAGGCGCGCGAGGAGAAGGCGGCAAAGCCGCAAGGCGATCCGCCCACCATTTTGGGGAGGATGGGCAACGAGGCGGGCAGCGACCGCTGGGCCCAGGAGGTGCTGGCGGGCTCGGATTTTGGCAGCGCTGACACCGGGCTCGCCGACGGGCTGTCGCTGGTTTGGTCCATCGATGGCGGCATCGGCGTGGGCGTCGGCGGTGCCGCGGGCGGTGCGGGGCTCGGGGCCTTCGCCGTCGCGGGACTCTCGGTGTCGTTGCCCAGCTTCAAGCTGCCCGGGAAAATGCTGGCCAAGCTCAGCTCGAAGCTGATGCTGGTGCGCTTCATCGCGAAGTTCCTACGCTCGCTGTGCGAGGTCCTGGAGTACGAAGTGCAGGGCGCCCGCAGGACGGCGCCCAAGGATCCGGGCGAGCTCTACGCGCAGGCGGCGGCCTGGTACGTGCAAGCCGTTCACCAAACGCTCAAGGAGGTGCTGCGCCCAGGTGCCGACGCCCAGCGAGGCCACGATCCGGATCCGCTGGAGGACTGGCTGTTCGGATTTCTATCGGGCAGCACCCTCACCATGGGCGCCAAGGTCGAAGGCGTGGCCAAAGCGGTGGGCACCGTGCTGTCGGCAGAGGCCCGCGGCAGCATGGGGGCCGATCTCAGCATCAGCCTGGCCTCGCTGCTCGACCCGCTGATCGAGGCCATCCAACAAGGGGCGGTCCGAAACCCTGGTGACAAGCCGTCGCTCGGCGCGCGCATCATCCCGAAGTTCAACGTCAACGTGAGCCAGACCCTCACCGCGGGCGTGGCTGCCGGTCCCGCCCAGGTGGATCTGGGCCTCACCGGTCAGTCCCTGGCCGCTGACCTGCTGTTCCCCGACGGGTCTCCGTGGCGCCACGGCCTCGAGACCTGGATCCGGACCAAGATCGACGAGGCGCTGGATTCCGACGCGCAACGGGCCGAGTTCCTGCGGGCGTCCAAGGAGCAAGGCGGCTTCCTGGAGGGCTTCGCGGCCGTGTGCAACGCGGTCGATCGGATCCTCAAGACCGAGATCATCCCGAGCGTGCTCGACTACGAGAAGAAGGCGGGAAAGACCCGTGCCAGCAAGGTCGCCGCGCTGGTGACCAACCCGTCCGTGCAGCGCATGTTCGACGCCATCCGAGACCCGGAGGGCGCCGGCAAGCAGCACGAAGAGAAGAAGCGCAGGATCGACGAGCTCATCGACGTCATCCGGGGAAGCGAGCTGCACTTCGGCGAGTACCCCGACCAACCGCAGATCGGCCAGCGCCGATTCGGCATGCGAACCACCTCGGCCCCGTCGAACGCCTTCAACGTGCTCGTGCTCTTGCCCGACGCGGAGGTCGCGCCGCTGTCCCCCACGACCAAGTTCGAGCTGCAAAAGGTCACGTACCGGATCCCGCTCGACCCCGCTCCCGCCCACGTGGCGCAGAACACCTACCGCCAGAAGGACGATCCCAAGGCGAAGCCGATCAACGGGATCGTCGTCGGCTTCGCGAAGAAGGCGGAGGTCGAGGCCTTCGTCAAGCAACGCAAGAGCGATTGGGTGGACGCGAGCGTGGCCTCGGTCCCGCCGTGGCCTTCGCCGCGCGCGGGAGAATCGGGCTCGGCGCAGTGGTACCACTGGCTAAACACCAAGCTCTTTCCCGCGATCGAGCAGGCGCAGAAGAAGAAGCAACGGATCGACCATCCCAAGCTGACCGTCGACGACAAGGGCGTGCTGCTGACCTTCGAGCTGGTGGCGCGCGGCGTGCTCGACAAGGCGCCCTTCGACACCCTCGGCATGGTGAAGGAGAAAGAGGAGCTTCTCACCGAAGCCACGATCTTCGAAGGTGCCTGGGAGGACGACGTCGCCCGACTGCGCTCCGAGATCGCGGACGCGATCTACCGCGGGGGCAAACCGGTCGCCGCCGCGAGCAGCACGACAGCGGGCACGTCCAGTGCGGCGCCCTCGCCTGCTCCAGGGTCCGCGACGGCGGCGGTCCCGTCGTCGATACCCGGCGCGCCTTCGCCAGGCGTCCCGGATACCCCCTCGCTGCCGACGTCGACCGCGACCGCGCCGGCCTCCACGGTCCGCTACGCGGTCAAACGCGCACAGGTCTCGGTGAACCACCGCCTGCGCGAAGGCGGCATCCCGGGGTGGCAGAAGCCGCTTTCCACCGACGGACGCTTCGGGCCCAAGACCGGCGGCGCCCTGGATGCGTGGGGCAACTCCCTCGGGGCATCGCCGGTGCGGGCGGACAAGGGCGCCGCGTGGGTCGTGGTCGACAAGGCGCTCGCCCAGGCGCTCGACGAGGCGCACGACAACTCGGTGGTCGCGTGCGCGCCGCCGCAGCCGATCCCGGAAGACGATGCGCCGTGGATGGCCATCGCCCGGTGCGAGCTCGGCCAGAAGGAGATCAAGGGCGCTGGGGACAACCCGCGCATTCGCGAGTACCACGCAGCCACCACCTTGGGCTCCCAGCACGACGAGGTGGCCTGGTGCTCGTCCTTCGTGAACTTCTGCATGATGAAGGCGGGCATCGCCCGCACCCGCAGCGCGGCCGCGGCAAGTTGGGTCGACTGGGGCGTGGGCACCGACCCGCGGCGCGGTGCCGTCGTGGTGATCTACAACGCGGCCGCCAAGAACAGCGCACTCTCCCACAGCGGAAATCACGTTGGGTTCCTCGTGGAAGATCTCGGGTGGGGCTGGAAGGTGCTTGGTGGCAACCAAGGTGACATGGTCAAGGAGTCGTGCTTTTCCAAGAAGAAGTGGGCGCTCAAAGCCATGAAGTGGCCGTCCTCGAATGGCGGCGATTCTGCGACCTGACACGTGCGGTCGGGGCCAAAGGGCAGCGATCGAGGCATCCGCTGTCCTGTGGTATGTTGACCGCCTGAATGAACAAGCCGGAGCCGTCGCCCATTTGGTCCAAACCCGTGGACGGCCGCGCCCCTTCGGTGCAGCAGTTTCGAACCAAGGTGGTGGAATCGGAATCGGAGTTCGCATCCCTGGCTGAAGATTGGGAGGCGCTTCAGCACGATGCAGGCTTGACCAGTGTGTTCCTGACCTTCGACTGGCAATTTCTTTGGTGGCGATCCTACGGCCGGAACCAGCGCTTGCGTCTGATCGTGGTGTCCGAGGGTCAGAAGTTGGTGGGCATCCTGCCGCTCTATATCCAGACAGTGTCCACCATGCACGTCCCGGTTCACGTGCTGCGTCCCATCGGAGTCGGGGGCGACACCGCGCCCGACGATCTCGGGGCCGTGCTTGCCGCGGGTTGCGAGAAGCAGGTGGCGCCGTTGCTGGCCGCCGCGGTCATGCAGCTGCAAGGTTGGGATGTCCTGGAGCTCACCGACATGTCTCCAGATTGCCCCTTCACGGCGGCCATCCGTTCCGAGCTCGTTCATCAAGGGCTGCCGCTGCACGAAGGTCGATCGCAGCGGATTGCGTATCTCGACCTTCCGTCCACCTGGGATGGCTGGCTGAACGGGTTGAGTCGCGATCGCCGTTGGCGAATCCGAAACCTCCGCAAGAAATTCTGCGCCGCCCATTCCGCCCGGTTCCTGGTCTGGACCGACGATGACACCCTGGATTCGGCGATCGACCGTCTGGTCTTCCTTCACAACAAGCGGTGGAACGCGCTGGGCGTGGACCATGGCTTCTCCACCGATGGGTACATCGAGTTCCATCGGGCCGTGATGCACGCGTGTCTTCGGCGAGACCGCTTGAGGCTGTTCGCTCTCGAAGCAGATGGACAGATTGTCGCGATGTACTACTTCTACCTGTTTCGAAACCGCGTCTATCTCATGCAAAGCGGGTTCGATCCGGATTTCGCGAAGGTGAAGCCGGGACAGGTGCTGCTCCACCACGTCATAGAGCACTCGATTGGTGAAGGACACCGTGTGCTCGACTTTCTGCGCGGCGATCACCGCTACAAGGACGAGCTCGCCACTGGTGAGCGTGAGACGGTATATGTCGCCGGCTTCCGCAAAACGCCGGGCGCCCTCGCGCACTACATACGACGAGTCACCATGCCCGCTGCCAAGGCCAGGGCGAAAGAGGCGTTGAGCGCGCTCCGCGCTTCGAGCACGACCGAAACCAAGTGAAGTCTGCTCGGCGAAGGCGAGCCAGGGCGTCACCTCGGACCGTCGGCGCCGGTCACGCCTACTTCATGGCCGCCCGGTGTGGCGTCAGAGGATGACTCTGGTGAAGTCGAGCTTGTCCCAGATCAGCACGTCGGTCACCGGGTCATAGGTGCCGGTGTAGCGCGCTTTCTCCACCCCGCTGGCGAAAGCACTGATGGTGAAGCCGCTGCACTCGTAGCTCATGGTGAGCGAGTAGTCCGACAAGCGGTACTGGACCTGGCGGGTCGCCCCGTTGTCGGTGAACGACAGCCGCCAATGGCAGGTCGCCGTGCCGGTCGGGGTGAGTCCGCACTCGAGCAAGGAAACCGATGAGAAGCTCGCATTGGCCACGGCCTGGCAGGCGTCCGCGTACGGAGTGGTGGCACGGACTTCGCCAGAGACCTCGGCCGAGACGTGCAAGTCGACGGCGACATCTCCGGCAGACACGGCGTCGGGGGCGCCAGCATCGACCGGCTGGCAAAGGCGGGTGACATCGTCGGATCCGGATCCCAGACAGCGAGTACCCGCCGGGCAGAGGACCTCGGGCCCCGCGTTCTGGCAGGTCGCGCCGGAACAGGGGCCGGGGCCGCAGATGCTGTGGCAGTCCCAGTTGGTTTCGAGTGGCTGGTAGCCCCCGCTGGTACACCGGTAGGCATACGCGCAGGGAGAATCCACGAAGCACATCCTCGTGGTGCCGCCGGTGGAGGTAGCGCCGCCGCTGCCCTGGGCCTGGCCACCGCTGCCTTGGCCGGCTTGACCGCCACTGCCGTTGCCGGCCTGGCCGCCGCTGGCAGCTCCGCCCGATGCGTTCGGGCCGGTGTCGCCAGCGTGGCCCCCGGTGCCACCGCTCGACTTGATGGCCTGGCTGTCACAAGCAAGCGGCATGGTTACCAAGCCCAACGCAAGGCAAAGGCAAAGGGACCGGCAAATCATTCGCATGGGCTGGGCCGCCTGCAATCACCAAGCCAGCGCAGGTCTCCTGCGGATACCAGGAGCGCCCACGAGCCATGCTGCTTCGTCGCAGATTTCCGTCCGAACCAAGACGAGAATGTCGGGGGACTGTAGCGACGGCACGAACGCCGTCGATCGCGATCCCGACATCGTGTGCGACCCGACACGAGCTTGTTGTCGGCGGCGCGACGCCACCGTGGCGATCCGCGACGCGGCCGCCAAGAACGGCACCCTCTCCACGGTCGAAATCACGTAGGATTCATCGCCGAAGATCTCGGATGGGTGCTCGGCGGCAACCAAGGTGACATGGTCAAGGAGTCATGCCTTTCAAAGAAGAAGTGGGCGCTCGACGCCCTCGAATGGCCGGCCTGAAGTGGGCAGCGGTCGTGCTGGCCGCCGTGGGTCTGGCTGGCGCGGTCTCGCCGAAGCGCGCGCGGGCCGCCGAAACCAAAGGCCCCCGCGCGCCAGAGGGCATGTCCCTGGTCCCTGCGGGCAAGTTCACCATGGGCTGCCCGCTCGACAAATGCGACGAACGCGAGCTGCCAGTACACCAGGTCGAGCTGGACGCCTTCTACATCGATACCCTCGAGGTCAGCGTGGGCGAGTATGCGGCGTGCGTGAAGGCCGGCGCGTGCACCGAGATCCGCGATCCGAGCCTGAAGGTCTGCACGCAGAGCCGCGGCGATCCTGGCCTGCCCATGGACTGCGTCTCCCAGCTGCAGGCAAAGAGCTACTGCCAGTGGATGGGCAAGCGACTGCCCACCGAGGCCGAGTGGGAGAAGGCCGCGCGCGGCACCGACGGTCGCAGGTACGCCTGGGGCAACTCGCCCGAGCCGTCGTGCGAGACCCTCGGCGTCTGGAGCAGCAAGACCCCGGCCTGCCCATCCCCGGCCCCACGCCCCCGCGGCGCGAACGCCCTCGATCGCAGCCCCTACGGCGTGCGCGACATGATGGGAGGCGTGGCCGAGATGGTGGCGGACAACTACGACACCCACTACTACAAGGTCTCGCCGGCCAAGAACCCCAAGGGCCCCGAGAAGCTGAAGTTCGACATCGTGTTTCGCGGCGGCCGCTACAGCGATCCGTCGATCGCGAACTTCGTCACCTACGGCCGCTTCTCGCACCCCCCCAAGGGGGCGAGCGGCGGCGTCGGCTTTCGCTGCGCAAAATCGATGGGCGACAGCACGCCAGCGCGGGCGACGGCAGAAGACGCCAAACCCACTGGCGAGGCCAAGCAGGGGCCGACAGCCTCGACCAAGCCAAGCCTCGACGCCGAGACCTGCGCCGACGCGTGCGCCCTGCTGACTCGCGTGAGCTACGACGAGCTGACCAAGAACGCGTGCGGGCTCTGCAAGAAGCACGACGACACCTTCTGCACGATGGACTTTCCGTTTAGCGACGTGCCCTCGTGCGAGGCCTACGACGAGCTTCGCAACTGCATCTTCGCCCGCTTCGGCTACGTTTTCTCGAAGCCCAAGTGGCGCGAGCAGTTCGGCAAAGCCCCCTGGTACAAGCCCGACCCGTCGTTCACCGAGGCCAAGCTCCCCGCCGTAGCCAAGAGCAACGTGCAGAAGCTGAAAGACCTGAAAGCGAAGAAGCAGGGCTGTCAGTAGCCAAACCCGAGTGGCTCCGCTCACTGGATTCCACCCCCGTTCCTCCCCGCCTCTCGTTTTTTTTTCCTGTCGGAACCGCCTTGCCAGCAGCAGCCCGCGTGTGTCCGCGAGGCGCTGGCCCGGCGTTTCCGAGGGCAAGGGTTACGGGGGGTTGGGACAGCCGTAGATGCCGAAATGTCAGCAGGATTCTCACACTAGCTCGCCGACGCCGGTCGCGGCCGGCAGGTCATTGTTATGCAAAGTGGCAAGCGACGAGCTTGATTTCTTCGATTATCATCAGCCCATGAAACAGATTGGCCTGGGGCATGTTGTTGGAGTGATCGTGGTCTTGTCGTTCGGGTGTAGCAGCAGTGAAGGGAAGAGCACCATTGGCCTCCCTGGCATTGATGGTGGTGTCCCCGCGGGAAGCGGAGGCAAGACTGCGACCGGAGGAAGGTCCGGGACATTGGACGCGATGGAAGCCGGTGGCAGCGCAGGAAGTGCAAGTGTCCCCTCGACCGGAGGAATGACTGGCACGGGTGGCGTGAGCAGCGCCGTCGACGCTGGTGTCCCGGTGAGCACAGGAGGTAGGGTTGCCACCGATGCCGCCATCAGCTCCGACGGCGCCGCAAGGACAGGAGGAAGGGTCGGCACCGGCGGCGCCGTACTGACGGGAGGTAGGGTTGCCACTGGCGGTGCCATCGGCTCCGGCGGCGCCGTGAGGACAGGAGGAAGGGTCACCACCGGCGGCGCGATCGGCTCTGGCGGTGCTGTGACGACAGGAGGCATGGTTACCACAGGGGGTGCCGTCGGCACCGGCGGCGCCGTACTGACGGGGGACCCGTGCGACGGGCGGGTCACGGACAAGAATCCCCGCACCATGAGCGCGGCGCAAAAACCGGCATTGGGTCAGATCTTCGAGGATCCCCAGTTCAACAATACGAGGATTCGGCGAATCAGCGATGCGGCCTCCCGCGGGTCGGTCAAGGTGATCAAGCCCGTCTACTCGACCATCCAGGCCTGGAACGCGGACGAGAGTTATCTGGTCCTGTACCACACCGACGGATCGCCAAGTGGCCACTATCTGTACGATGGCAAGACCTACGCCTTCATCAAGGAGCTGGACATCAGGCCCGCCGACCTCGAGCAGGTCTATTGGAGCTCGACTGACCCGGAGATTATGTACTACACCGACATCACCGAGAGGCGGCTCTACGCCTTCAACGTCAAGACCGACACCGCCACGCTGGTGAAAGACTTCTCGAAGGCACCAGTGAGCTGTAATGACGACATCACGGGCGGCACAGATCCTATGTGGACGAGCTGGGACGGCGCCAACTTCGGCTACACGTGCGGACGCGGCTCCGGAGCGAAGATGTTCGTATACAATCGGCTGACCGACACCATCGGCACGATCCGCTCCGCCAACTCGGGCGGAAACGCGCCCCAGCCTGCACCCAGCGGAAGGCTGTTCTTCCTCAACGTGAACGACGGCGCAGCGCAAGTGGTAGACGCGAACATGCAGACGCTTCGTACCCTCGACGTCGAATCGGATGCACACGCCACGCTGGGCACCGCGGATGGAGTGGATACCCACTTCAGTGTGCAATTCGACGCGGAACCCAATGGGAACCTGGTCGCGGTCGACATGACCAATGGTAACAAGCGAGTCATCATAGGCCCGTCGACCGGGTGGCTGGACTACCCTGCGCGTGGCACGCACCTCTCTGCCGTCGCGTTCAAGAACCCGGGCTGGCTGGCGCTGGACATCGTGGGGGAGGCAGACGGAAGGACCCTCCTCGACAACGAGGTCGTGCTCGTCAACGCGAACAGTGGAGGCAAGATCTGCCGCCTCGCACACCATCGCTCCTGTGGCAGCAGCGACAATTGCGGGACGCAGGGCTACTGGGCAGAGCCCCACGTGACCATCAGCCCCAGCGGCTCGCGCGTCCTCTTCGCCAGCGACTGGGGCGGGCAGCCCATCGTGGATACCTACGTCATCGAGCTGCCGAACTACACTCCCTAGCGCGAGCGGCCCTGCGATCAAGGTCCTTTCCCGAATGCCCACATGACTGGGCATCCGGGAGAGGCGGGCCGGGTCAGACCAGCGTGAGCTTCGGCCGCCGCTTCGGGGCTTCCTCGATGCGCTCCTTGCCGACCATGTCGAGCACGGCGCTCCAGGGCACGAAGGTCGTGAAGGGCTCGCGCGAGAAAGACAGGGTGGCGCGAATGCCCTCTTCGGTCGCCTCCAGGTCGGGAATCGGAATGGCGGCGTTCAGATTGTAGTCGAGGACCACCTGCTCGCCGAGCAGGTGCTCGGGAAGGACGACACCCGGGGCGCCGCCATCGAGCGCGACGAAGACCTGCGCGTGGCTGCACAGCAGTTGCTCGAAGGACTCCTTCGAGTACTTGGACGTCGGGGCGAAAGTCTCGGGTGAACCGTTGTCGTTTACGCTCATGTTCGCCCCGACCTTATAGCAGGTGCGCGCCGCGCTGGCAGCCCGTGGAGCCGCGACCGGGGACCTCGTCCTTCACCGCTAGGGAAAGTGCCGGTACTTCTCGAGCGCCCTGTCTTCGCAGATGAAAGACAGCTTGCTGCCATACTTGGCCTGGTAGGAGGCTCGCGCCGCTGCGCAGTCGGTCTCGTCGTAGTGGACCACGATGCCGATCTTGCCGGCGGACAACATGCCGGTCATGTCGCTCGTCTCCCACCAGTCCAGGTTGCCGGGCGCGGATTCCACGGTCAGTCCGTCGAAGTCGGAGGCGCCCTGTGCGCTCGATTTCGCCATACAACCCATGCCCTTGGCGTGCACGTACGCGCACAGGGTCTGGTTGTACGCCTCGCCCTGCGCCGCCGTGGCCGTGATGCCGTACTGCGACCGGTAGGCTGCATCGAAGGCGAAGTCCATGTTGTCGAACTCGACCATGTTGCAGCCCCACGCCGCCATCTTGTCGACGCGCGCTTTCATCAGATCGACCAGGGCCACGTCGGTGCGGTCGACGAAGTACTCGCCCGGCCACTCGCCCCACTGCTTGCCAACGCAGTAGGGCTTCATGGCGGCGAAGTCGTCCCGCCATTCCTCGCAGGTGCCGACGCTTATGTAGCAACTGACCAAGTTCCCGGCATGCTCGAGGGGGCTGATGGCGTCCCTCACGTCTTCGTCGGCGAAGGGGTCGACGAGGACGTAGCAGTGGCTCGCGCCGCCCAGTAGATCGAGGACGCTGTCGGCGGCGTAGTTCTCTTGATAAGCCTGGTTCCACACGCACATGGGCTGCGGCAGCCCCTTGTAAGGTGGCTGCCCAGCGTCGAGGGCGAGGTCGCCTCCGGCGCCGGCGTCTCTCCGCGCGTCCACGGCGTCGGCCGGCGCGCCGACATCTCGCGCTGTCCTGCCGCTCTCGCGGCCGACCTCGCGTCCGGCGTCGGGTGCGGTCAAGAAGACCTCGGCAAGGGCGGCGTCCGCGGCAGCGGGAACATCGGCAGCGTCGACGGCTCCGCCGGCATCGCTTCCGCTCTCCCGGGCAACCTCCGCGGCGTGTTCCGGCCCTGCCTCGGGTCGGGCATCGGGCGTCGGCGCTGGAGCGGCGTCCGACGGCTTTGCCGCCTCGCCGTTGCACGCGGCGCCCGCGGGCAGCGCCAGCAGCGCCAGCAACACCAGAGACACACGGCTTCGTCGCCTCGTCACGATGGACGACATCCTAGCGCGGACAAGCGCAGCGCGGAACGCGTGTGCGCCGCCCGAGCAGCGACGGCTACAGCAGCCCGGTTCGCTTCTGTGCGGCCAGCGCGTCGACGATGGCGCGCACTTCTTGCGCTCGCTCCTTCTTCACCACCAGCACGGCGTCCTTGGTCGCGACCACCACCACGTCGTCGACGCCCACCACGCCCACGAGCGGCGCGCCCGGCTCGCTGACCAGGACGCTGCCCGACACCGCGCTCAGGATCACGTCGCCGGACACCACGTTGCCAGCGCCGTCTTTGTCGCGAATGTCCGACAACGCGGACCAGCTGCCCACGTCGTTCCAACCGAAGTCGCCGGGCACCAGGCGGATGCCGCTCGCCTTCTCCATGATGCCGTAGTCGATGGAGATCTTGGGCGCCGCAGGGTAGCGCTGCTCGGCCACGGCCCAGGGGTCCTTGGCCACGTAGATCTCGTTCAGGATGGTCGCCAGATCGGGCAAGTGGGTCTTCGCCTCGGCCAGCAGCCTTTGGGCGGTGAAGAAGAACATGCCCGCGTTCCACAGAAAATCGCCACTCGCCAGGTAGCGCGCGGCCGTGGCCACGTCGGGCTTCTCCACGAACCTGGCCACCTCGAAGACACCGTCACGCACGAGCTTGCCCTGCTGCAGATAGCCGTAGCCGGTCTCCGGTCGTGTCGGCTTCACGCCGACGGTGACGATGGTCTCGGCCGCGTGCTCGAAGGCCTTGTCCATCACTTGGCCGAACGCGACCTCGTCGGCTATGAAGGCGTCCGACGGCAACACCGCCAGGCGCGCGTCCATGCCTGCCCGCCGTGCCACCATCGCCGCGCCCAGACCGACCGCGGGCCCGGTGTTTCTCGCCGCCGGCTCCGCGATCAAGTTCTCCGCCGGCAGCTCGGGCAGCGCTGCGCGAATCGCCTCTGCCTGATCCGCCGCAGTGACCACCAGCGTGTGTGCCGCATCGAGCACCTTGGCGGTCCTGCGGAAGGTCGACGCCAGCAGCGATTCCTTTCCACCCAACGACAAAAGCTGCTTCGGTCGGCTACGCCGCGACGAAGGCCAAAGCCGGGTGCCACCGCCGCCCGCGAGGATCAGCGCGTATACGGAAGACTTGGACATCGGCGCACTTTACCTCAAGATGGTGGGGCATCTCGATGGTCCTGGCGATCTTCCTCGTCCCGGTCGGACTGGCCCTATGCGGGTACGGCGTCGTGCTCGCCGCGAGGACGCGTAGGCCCCTCGACCTGCTGGGCAGCATCCTCGCCGCCGTGGGCCTCGCCACCGCCATGCTCGGCGCCGGCCGCCTGCTCTCCGAGCGCTTCTTCACCCTCTGAGACTGCCCAACACACGCCCTTTTTGCTGCTATCTTGCGCGGCTAGGAGGCACTTCATGCACGCACCATCCACGGCCCTCGTCACGGCCCTTCTGATTTCCTTCGGCCTTCTCGCCCCACCTGCCCAAGCAGCCGACAACGTCCCGTCGGCTCGTCTCACAAAGGTGACGGCCGCCGAGGGGATCACCGAGTACCGCCTGGACAATGGTCTGCGTGTCTTGATCTTCCCCGACCAGACCAAGGCGACGGTCCTCGTGAACATGACCTACCTCGTGGGCTCGCGGCTCGAAGGTTACGGCGAGACCGGCATGGCCCACCTGCTCGAGCACATGATGTTCAAGGGTACGACCAAGCACCCCGATCCGTGGAAGCTCCTGCAAGAGCACGGCGCCAACTTCAACGGCACGACCTGGTGGGATCGCACGAACTACTTCGAGGAGATGCCTTCGAGCCCGGAGAACCTGGAGTTCGGCTTGGCGCTGGAGGCCGACCGCATGGTCAACAGCCGGATCTCCGCCGAGGACCTGGCCAAGGAGTTCCAGGTAGTGCGCAACGAGTTCGAGCGCACGGAGAACATGCCGGAGGTCGTGCTCGAGGACAAGATGATGGCCGCCGCGTACCAGTGGCACAACTACGGCAAGTCCACCATCGGGTCGCGCAGCGACATCGAGCGCGTGCCCATCGAGAACCTGCGCGCCTTCTACAAGCGCTACTACCAGCCCGACAATGCCACCCTGATCGTGGCGGGCAAGTTCGACGAGAAACGCGCGATGGACTTGATCGTCAAGTACTTCGGGTCGATCCCGCGACCTGCGCGCAAGCTGTCGCCGACCTGGACCGTCGAGCCCGTACAAGACGGCGAGCGCGAGGTCGTCCTCCGTCGCAACGGCGACGTATCGATGGTGGGCCTCGTGTACCACGGCGTGGCCGGCGCCGATCCCGCCAAGGTCGCCGAGGATGCTCTGGTCGACATCCTCACCAACAAGCCGAGCGGCCGGCTCTACAAGGCCCTGGTCGAGAAGGGCATCGCCAGCGAGGTGACCGGCAACGCCTACCCGATGGCCGAGCCCGGGGTGATGGTGTTCTTCGCCAAGGTGGGCAAGTCGGGCTCCATCAGCCAGGTGCAGTCCACCATGATCGACGTCGTCGAGTCGATGAAGACCATCAAGGCGGAAGAGCTCGAACGTTGGCGCGCCGGCTTCTTCCGTGAGCTCGACCTCATCCTCGCCGACACGGCCAAAACCGGTGTGGTCTTGTCCGAGTTCGCCGCCATGGGCGACTGGCGCCTGCTCTTCCTGATGCGCGACCGGGTCAAGGCGACCACCACGGCCGACGTCGAACGCGCCGCCAAGGACTTCCTCAAGCGCTCGAACCGCACCCTCGGGCTGTTCATACCGACCAAGGATCCCGACCGCGCCCCGCTGCCCGGCATGCCCGACGTCGCGGCCATGCTCAAGGACTACAAAGGCCAGGCGACCAGCGAAGCAGGCGAGGCCTTCGTGGCCACGGTGGACAACGTCGAGAAGCGCACCACGCGCGAAACCCTGCCAAGTGGCCTCAAGTTGGCCATGCTGCCGAAGAAGACCAAGGGGGGCCAGGTTCGAATGGCCATCACCATCCGCTATGGCAGCGAGGCCGACCTCAAGGGCAAGGTCGAGGTCGCGGCCATGCTGCCCGAGATGCTCCTGCGTGGCACGCGCAAGCTCAGCTTCGCGGCGCTCAAGGACAAGCTCGACTTGCTCAAAGCCGAGGTCAACGTCGGGCGCAGCCACGGCTCGCCGAGCACGATCAACGTGGCGCAGATTCGCATCAAGACGGTCCGCGAGAGCCTGCCCGCGGTGATTGCGCTCTTGGGTGAGATGCTGCGCGAGCCAGCGCTCGCGAAAAAGGAGCTCGAGTCCTTGCGCAAGGAGATGCTGACCAAGCTGGAGGAGCAGCTCTCCGATCCCATGACCAACGCGAGCGTGACCCTCATGCGCGCGCTTCTGCCCTACCCCAAGGACGACATCCGCTATACGCCCAGCTTGCAGGAATCCATCGAGCGACTGCGCAAGGTCACGCAGGCCGACGTGGTGGCAATGCACAAGCGACTGTGGGGCGCGGGCGCCGCCCAGGTCAGCGTGGTCGGCGACTTCGACCTCGCCGCCACGAAGGCCGACATCGAGAAGGCCATCGGCGGATGGAAGTCGCCCAAGCCCTACCAACGCATCAGCCTGCCCTTCATCGCCAGCAAACCCAGCGATGAAGTCATCGACACTCCCGACAAAGAGATGGCGTTCATCGCCGCGGGCCAGTCGCTCGCGCTGCGCGACGACGATCCCGCCTATCCCGCGCTCTACCTCTTCAACTACATGGCAGGGGCCAGCCCCAGCTCGCGCATCTTCACGCGCCTCCGCCAGAAAGAAGGCATCTCGTACGGCGCGTTCTCTCAGCTACTCGCGCATCCCATCGAGAAGAGCGGCTTCTTCTTCGCCGGCGCGCTGGCCGCGCCGAACAACATGGACAAGGCGATGTCCAGCATGCTGGCCGAGCTCGACGGCATGGTGAAGACCGGCGTGGCCGAGAAAGAAGTGGCCGACTCCAAGAAGAGCTACGCCAAGCTGTGGCAGAGCCGCATCGCCGACGACGAGTTCGTGGTGTCCGAGCTGAACCAGGGCCTGTTCCTCGAGCGCACCTTCGAGTACTGGAAGGACCTCAACGACAAGATCGAGAAGCTCGCGCCCGCCCAGATCGACTCGACCGCCAAGCAGTTCATCGACCCCGCCAAGCTGGCCAAGGTGCGCGCCGGCGACCTGGCGAAGCAGAAGAAGTAGCGCCCAACGCAGGCCTCCGAATGCCCTGATGGCCGACTGGCTACCAGGGCAGCGGTTCGTCCATGTAGAAGAACCGCCCAGAGGGACCGTCGGGGGGCAGCGTCGCGAGGGTGACCGCGGTCTTGGCACCGTCGGCCGGCTGCATGGGCGCGTTCGCTCCCCCCAGGGCGGTCTTGACCCAGCCTGGGTGCGCCGAGTTCACCTTCAGCGCCGTCCCCGCGGTCTTGCTGGCCAACGCGACCGTGAAACCGTTCAGCGCCGCCTTCGCCGCCGTGTATGCCGGAATGATCGAGCCCTTGTACCGGTAGGGTTTGTCCTGCAGCGAAGTGAGCGACGCGAGCACGCTGGACTGATTGACGATGCGCCCGGCCGAACTCTCCTTGAGCAGCGGCAACAAGGCATAGGTCACCGCGACCACGCCGAAGACGTTCGTCTCGAAGGTGCGACGGAAGGAATCGAGGTCATCGAGCTTCCACTCGGCCACGCCGGCGTTGTTGACGAGCACGTCGAGCCGCCCGAAGGTGTCTTTGAAGTACGCGGGCAGCTTCGCTACGTCCTCGCTGCTCGTCACGTCCAGCTTCACCGTGTGCGCGTCGATGCCTTCCTTGCTCAGCTCTGCCGCCGCGGCTCGCCCCTTCGCATCGTCGCGCGCGCCGAGCACCACGACGAGGCCACGCTGCCCGAGCTGTCGGGCGATTTCGAAGCCGATTCCCCTGTTTGCACCGGTGACGAGAGCGACGGTCTTTGCAGTCATTGGCGGCGCAGCATATTCCAAGGCAGCGCCGCAATGAAGGCGCATGCGCGGGCCCAGTTCTGGTAATGGTAGGGGCACCATGACCGACGAGCGGAAGCGCGCGCATCCCCTGCTTTGGGTACCGAGCCTGTATTTCGCGATGGGCACGCCCATGATCGCGGTCTCGGTGGTCGCGGCCATCATGTACAAGAACTTCGGTTTGGGGAACGCGGAGATCGCCGCGTACACCGGGCTCATGTACCTGCCCTGGACCATCAAGCCGCTGTGGGCGCCCCTCGTCGAGCTGTTCCGCACGAAGAAGTTCTTCGTGCTCGTCATGGAGGTCGCGATGTCCATCGGCTTCGGGGCCTTGGCGTTCGCGCTGCGGCTGCCCGCCTACCTCCCGCTCAGCATCGCGCTGTTTTGGATCATCGGGTTCGCGTCGGCCACGCAAGACATCGCCGGCGACGGCGTGTACCTGACGTCGTCCACGGCCAAGGAACAGGCGACCTACATCGGGATCCAAGGCGCCGCGTGGAACCTGGGGCGGGTGCTCGTGTCGGGCTCGCTGGTCAGCCTGACCAAGCTGCTCTTCGACTGGGCGGCGGAGGGCAAGACGGCGCCTGCCACGGGACCGCATCCGGCTTGGTTCGTGGCGTGGATGGTCGTCATGTTGCTCATCGCCGGCATTCTGGCGCTGGCGGCACTGTGGCATTGGCGTTTTCTGCCGACCGGCTCGAAAGCGGCGGATGCCCCCCGGAACATCCACGATGCTCTGCGCACGACCGGCGATGCCTGGGTCAGCTTCTTCCGCAAGCCCCGCATCTGGACCATGATCGCCGCGGTCTTCTTCTATCGCTTCGGCGAAGGCTTCATCGAGAAGATCGGCCCGCTGTTCCTGCTCGACAAACGCTCGGCGGGCGGGCTCGGCGTGGACAACATGGTGCTCGGCCACATCAACAGCATCGGGACCGTGGTGTTCGTGGCCGGGACCCTGCTCGGCGGAGTCATCGCCGCGCGCGTGGGCCTCAAGCGGGTCTTCGTCGCGCTGGCCATCGCGCTCAACGTCCCGCTCGTCACCTACTTCTATCTCAGTCAGGCGTTGCCGACGAATTTGACCTGGATCGCCTGCGTGGTTCTGATCGAAAAATTCGGTTACGGCCTCGGCACCGTGGGGCTCATGCTGTACATGATGCAACAGGTGTCGCCGGGCCCGTATCGGACCGCCCATTACGCGTTCGCCACCGGCATCATGGCGCTGAACATGATGTTGACCGGCATGGTGAGTGGCAAGATCCAAGAACACCTGCACTACCCCATGTTCTTCGCGTTCGTGGTGGTGGCCTCGATCCCGACCATCCTCATCGCCTGGCTCGCCCCCTTCCAGCACGAGAAGGAAGAACAAGCGCCCGCACCGGCCGCTTGATCGCGCGAGCGAATCGTCGTCGCGGCGTCCCCGTTTGGCGCGCCGCCGGGAGAAAGATCCTACGCACCTTCGGCGTCAAAGTGCGCACGCACCTACGCGGCTCGCTGCCGAAATAGGACCTTGGACATCAGTTTTACGGCACTTCTGCGCGGCGACGGCACCTGGCCGCATTCTTGCTTCAGCTCGCGCCGGCGGCTGCCCCGGAAAAGCAAAGGGAGCAGCCGTTTCACATCGAGGCCAAAAATTGCACACACCATCCGTTTCCTCTCCCGCGCCCGTATCCCCGCACGCGGATCTACATACTGTCCTCCAAATCGTTCCCAGCACCGGTGCACGTCCCGCCACCGAGGCCGATCCGAAGCAGCACCGGTTGGAACAGAACCTCGCCGCTCTTCGCGACATCGAGCGGCCGCTCTACGCGATTCGTGAAGGTCGATCCACCCTGCTGACCGATCGCGCGCCCCGCACGCTCGACAACCTCGCGGGCGTCATCCCCGCGGTCCGGCCGGAAGGTTTTGGCTCGGCAGCTTTTCGCAAGGAACACAACCTGCGCTGCGCGTACGTCGCGGGTGCGATGGCTGGCGGCATCGCCTCGGTCGACTTGGTGGTCGACATGGCGCAAGCCGGGTTTCTGGGCTTCTTCGGCGCCGGCGCCTTACCGCTCGACGCGATCGCCAGCGCCATTCGCCAGATCCAAGCGCGCCTGCCCAACGGCGAATCGTACGGGATGAACCTGCTCCACAACTACTACGACGAGAAGGCCGAGTGGGCCACGGTGGAGCTGTACCTTCAGATGGGCATCACACGCGTGGAGGCCGCCGCGTTCGTGGCCATGACGCCGCCATTGGTCTACTACCGGGTCAAGGGCCTGCGCCGCGAAGCCGACGGTCGAATCAAGGTGCCCCACCACGTGTTCGCGAAGGTCAGCCGGCCCGAGGTGTCCACGCAGTTCTTCGCGCCGCCGCCCAAGCAGATCGTCGACGAGCTGCTCGCGGCGGGGAAGATCACCGCGGAAGAGGCCGCGTTGGCCGCCGAGATTCCCATGGCCAACGAGATCACCTGTGAAGCGGACAGCGGCGGTCACACCGATCGGCGCCCGTTGTCGGTGCTTTTGCCCATGATGCTGCACGAGCGTGAGCTGGCCTTCGCGAAGCACGGCTATGCCACGCGCGGAATCGAGATCCGCCTGGGTGCGGCTGGCGGCATCGGCGAGCCAGTCTCGGTACACGCGGCCTTCGCCATGGGCGCCGACTACATCGTCACCGGCACCATCAACCAGGCCTGCCGCCAGTCGGGCACCGCGGCGACGGTGCGCAAGATGCTCGCCGAGGCGTGCATGGCCGACGTGGCCATGTGCCCCGCGTCCGACATGTTCGAGATGGGCGGCCGCGTGCAAGTGCTCAAGCGTGGCACCATGTACCCACAGCGCGCGCAGCGCCTGTACGAGCTTTACAAGACCTATCCCTCGTTCGACGCCATCCCCGAGGCAGAGCGGAAGAAGGTGGAGACGCAGATCCTGCGGCGCCCGTTCGCCGAGGTCTGGCAAGAGACCGAGCGCTACTGGATGACCCGCATGCCCGAGGAGGCCGAGCGCGGACGCACCGACGAGAAACACCGGATGGCCCTGTGCTTCCGCTGGTACCTCGGCATGTCGTCGCGCTGGGCCCGCATAGGCGAGCCCGGACGCCAGGCCGACTACCAAGTCTGGTGCGGCCCAGCCATCGGCGGGCTCAACCG
>CAZYFU010000009.1:0-86168 GCA_964647025.1 uncultured Myxococcales bacterium
CGACGGTGAAGGATCCGGCCACCGCGGCCGAGGGGCTCCCCAAGTACTACATCTCGAAGACGGGGAAGGACAGCAACACCGGTACCAGCCCCGAGCAAGCCTGGGCCACGGTCACCAACGTTCCCAAAGACAAGCCGTCGGCGGTGTACTTCGAGAAGGGGGGAACCTTCTCAGCGGCGGGCGCTCCCGCCATCGGCCGAGACGGCCCCGCGGCGTTCAACGCGACCAAGGGCAGCGTGTGGACTTCCTACGGCGAAGGTGACAAGCGTCCCATTCTCGCCGCGACGGAGAAGACCGCCGGTAAGGCGACGGGCGCCGTTCTGTCCCCGGGAGGTAGCACGCTGGTCTCCGGACTCAACATCACCGGGAAGGCCAACTTCGGAATCCTGCTCATGAGCGACGAGAACCTCATCCAGGACTGCGAGATCGACGGCACCATCGAGGGAAGCATGATTCAGCTTGGCTTCTCGGTGCGCGGAAAGAACAACAAGATCGTCGGCAACTACATCCACAGTCTGCACGAGGTCATCTTGGACTCCGGCAGCGTCAACACCTCGGGTGGCGCGGAGGCCATCGTCGTGAACGGCTCGGGGCACGAGGTGGCCTACAACACCATCGTGGACTGTTGGGTCGAGAACAAGACCCTGGGCGGCGCCGAAGGCGGGTGCCTGGAGATCATCGCGCGCACCCCGGGCGAGGTCGTCGAGAACATCACCTTCCACCACAACTACTGCGAACGCAGCGTCGGCCTCTTCGAGGCCTGCGCGGGTAACTTCGCCGGAACCGGCGAGAGAATCCAGGAGCATCACGCCGTGGTCCGCAACACGACGCTCGCCTACAACGTGGTGGTCGATGCCATGTGGCTATACCTGCTGCAGACCGCGAACACGGACATGGACCACCTGACCTTCGAGCACAACACCCTGGTCCACGGACCGAAGAACACCGACATTCCCCAGCAGGGCGCTGCCGGATTCGGGAACTTCTACGACACGGATATGTGGGTGTCGGCGGGCGGAATGACGCCGGCCCCGAAGACCTGCTCGACGGCCGCCGATTGCGGCAACGCCTTCGCGGTCTGCATCGGCGGCAACTGTGCCTACCAAACCAAGCCCCAACCGGGACAGATCCTCGTGCGCAACAACCTCTTCGTCGTGCTCCCGGGCGCCACCGCGGCGACCATGAGGCTGCCTCCCGGCCCCGAGGACGTCATCAACAACATCTTCTCGTCCAAGGCTCCCCAGGGCGTGACCGCCAGTGCTGGCAAGGTCATCGTGGTCTCGGACGCGGGCCTGGTGGACACCTTCCGCCTCTCCGCGACCAGTCCCGCCATCGACAAGGGCGGCAAGGAATCCATCGAGCCGTGGGTCGACTGCGACGGCCACGCCGTCCCTTGCGGTGGCGCGCCGGACGTAGGGGCCGTCGAGTACTGCCCGTAGTGGTGTGAGAGCCTGCCGGGTGCGCGATGCTACGGGGTGGTCGCTAGCGCCTTGATCAGCGGCGGGGCGATGCGGTTCGAGCGATACACCCCGTACCCGGCATCGAGCTTGAACTCCCAGACGACCTTGCCGTCGTCCTTCTGCACTTCGAAGATGCGCGCATCGCCGTTGTTCGAGCTCACCGGGCCCGAGGTGATGAGCACGTTGCCGTTGGCCAGCCGGTTGGCGTCGCCGTAGTAGGAGGCGTACCAGGTGTTCTTGTACCAGGTGTCGACGCTGAACGTACCTGGGAACTCCCACACCAAGGTCGCCGTCTTCTTCGCCTCGTCGATCTTGAACTCCTGGACACGCGAGTGGTACGTGGTGCCCATGCCTGGCATCATCGACGTCGAGTACCCGCCGTTGTCGAAGATGAGGAGGGTTCCGTCGTCGTGCGGTTCGGGGTGGTGGGTGTCGCTGTATTGCGAGGTGGTGGGCGAGAAGGTCATGGTGGTGCTGGTGGCCTTGCCGTAGCTGGCTGGCAAGTACCAGATGAGCTGGGTCGGGTTCTTGTAGCTGGCCTTGACGAGGCCCATGAACCGGCAGTTCCCGTAGACCTCGTCCTTCTCGATGTCGATGGTAAGCGCATTGCCGTGGCACCAGTCGCCGGTCGCATTCGACGGTCTCGGCACGAGCTTGTTCCACGACATCGTCCACACGATCTTCCCGTTCGCATCGATCTCGTCGAAGGTGGTCTCGGAGTCGGTGCTCGCGCCGACCGACTTCCAGCGCACGACCGCGTGGTTGCCGTTCGAGAGCTTGATGGCCTCGTGGGAGATAGGTCCCGTGCCCCCGCACAGCGGGTCTTTGCACTCCCAGATCGTATTGCCCGCCCAGTCGATCTCCCGGGGTGGCTCACCGTTGCCGGATTGGGCGACCACCGGTCCGATCATCACGCCTTTGTCGGTGGGCGACGTGGCGATGGCGCCGCCGAAGTCCTTGGTCGTGCCGTTGATGTAGTACCACACAGGCTGGCCGGTGAGGTCGTACATGACCGCCGCCGCCGGGTAGTCCGAGATGGGCCCCATGGACGTGCTGCTCTTGAGGAGGTTCATGAGCGTCCACCCTGGCTGGACCTTGGTCGGGTCGCTGCTCGTGACTTTCACGACCGGGATCTGCGCCGGCAGCGCCTTGGTCGTGTAGTTGCCGGTCGCGCTCACCGGCGTCCCCCCGTTCGAGGACATCGCTTTGATCTGGTAGGCCTTGCCGGCATACATGCCGATGATGAGAACCCTGTGATTGGTCACCTTCGCCGAGTCCGACACTTCCCACTCGTACTTGCCTTGGCCGAACTGCACGACGGAATCGCCGGGCTTGTCGGTGGTCCAATTGACGAACGCAGACAATACGTTCTTCGGGTTGTCTTCGATCTTGAGACCCGTGATGCTCGTCGGGCCGTCTCCGGGATTCGTGCCGCTCGAGCCGGCATCGCCAGTCTGGGCGCCACCCGTCGCGGTCGGCATGTGACCGCCGGGGCCGCCACCAGCTCCCGCGGAGCTTCCGCCAGCACCACCCGCGCCGCCGCGGGGCCCCGTAGAGCCGCCGGGGCCTCTGCCACCCGTGCCGGCTCTGCCACCCGAGCTGCTGGCGCTTGCGCCTCCAGAGGCAGCGCCGCCACTTCCCGTGGCGCCTCCCTTTCCGCTCGTTCCGCCGGCGGTGAAGCCTCCGGTGGAAGCCTTGCCGCCACCACCTGCGCTGCCACCTTGGCCGCTGCCTGATGCGCCGCCACTCGCGGAGGCGCTGCCTTGTGAGCTCTGACACGAGCTCATGGCGAACAGGGTCGCGGCCGCCCCTACGACAACGAAGTATTTGCGAGTGCTCGGCATTGTTTCCTTCATTGGGATCACTCGGTTAGGTCGCCGGCCCGCGCGCGATTGGACAAGGGAATGCGGGTTATTTCATGCTGAAGGCGGACTCGTCGCGAGAGATGAAACGCGACGTGATCCGGTGACGTCGTGGATGTGCTCAGTGGCGCAACTTTTGACTGTGGGGCTTCGCGGGACTGTCCCGGGCGTTACCTTTCAGCAACCATAGACTCGGCAGATCTCTTTTAGCACCTCGTCGGGCATGGGCTTGAGGCGGCCGATTGCGCCAGCGTCCAGGATGGAGCGCGCCGTGAAGTCCGCGACCTCCAGCCGGTCGAAGACCGCGAAAGGCGAGGCACCCGTGACCACGGCACACGCGCTTTCGATGAGCAGCACAGGCGCTTTTTCGTGCAGCGATTGCGCCACTTGCGCACCGTCGAAGCGTGCCGCGAATGGCAGCGTGGGGACCGACTTGAGGAACATGTATGCCTCGGGGATGGTCCGGGCGTCGAAGGGGACGTCACTTGCGGCGAAGGCCATCAGATTTGGGGGCAGGGCGGTGGCGATGGCGTGCACGTGGGGATGGGCGGCGTACACGGCTCGATGAAGCGTCACCAGCGGGTTCGGCGTCCTGCCGGCTTCGCAATGCTCGCCCTCGACATAGACGAGGTCCCGGGGTCCGAGGGTGGCGTTGTCGGCTCCGTCGGCCGCGATGAGCAGGCCAGCGCCGAGCCGCACCGAGAAGGCCCCGGAGACGCTTCCCAGCAATCCGCGTCCGTGCGCTCGGCGAATGAACTCCGCCAATCGGTTGCGTTCCGCGGACTGGGACGCCGGATCCACGTCGAGCGTGCTCCAAACCCGTGTCATGGCCGAAAGCGCCTCCGCCATCTCCGCGTCATCACGGGGACGCAGCTCACCGATGCGCGCGCCGGCCAGCATGATGCCGGCGAAGTGCTCGATGGCCTCGAAGCGGTGGAGCGCTTCGAGCAGCGTCCGTCCGCAGGCCACGCCGCCGTGGTTCTCCATCAACGCGGCGTCGCACCCGGTGCTGAAGGTTCGGCCCAGCAGCTCCCCGAGCTCGTTCGAGCCCGGAATCGCGTAGGGCGCGAAACCGACCCGGTTGACCCATCGGCAGAGATCCGGAAACTGATTCAGCACGAGCGGCTTGCCCACGACGCTGAACGTGACCAGCGACGTGGGATGCGCGTGCACCACGGCTCTGCAATCCGGTCGCGCCTCGAGCGCGGCACGGTGGAACGGCCACTCCGAGGTGGGCTTGACCTTGCTCTTCCACGAGTCGTCCGGGAGGATCTCGACCATGTGCTCGGGCGCGAGTCGGCCTTTGTCGAACTGGCTGGGCGTGACCCAGAGGTTGCCGTCGTCGTCCAGCACCGAGAGGTTCCCGCCCGAGGGCGTGGTCAGCCGGGATTCGTAAATCCGGGTCATCACAGAGACCAATTGGTCCGCGGGCGTCAGGCGTTTGGGTTGCATGCTGCGCCGGCTAGCCTATCAGAACGGGCTGGCCGGCGAGCGGCGCGCCCACACGATCCGGCGGCGCCCCTGGCGAAGGCAGCCGGGGTGGCGCCAACCCCGACCGAGAACGCAGCAGCGTCAGCAGCACGCATCGACTATCATGCGTGTCGATGAACGTGCGTCCGACGAAGCGCTTCCCGCTCCGGTTCGATCCCTGGTATCGATTACTCTCGACCGTGGTGTTCCTGCCGCCATCCGGCGCATACGTCGAGGTGGACAACGATCGCGTCGAGGTGCGCATGAGCTGGGGGTTCCGCGCGAGCTTTGCGGTCGCCGCCGTGACCAACACGTCGCTTTTCGGCCGCAAGCCGATGAGCCGCGGGGTGCACGGCTGGAACGGCCGGTGGCTGGTCAACGGATCGGGCGAAGGCATCGTGGTTCTTCTCCTGTCACCCGATCAGCGCGCGTGGGTGATGGGCTTTCCGGTGCGGCTGCGCGAGCTGATGGTCAGCGTCGAGGATCCCGTCGGTCTGCAAGCGCTCTTGGCAAAAGCAGGATAGGGCACGATACCGGCACATGGAGCTCTGGTCACATATGAGAGGTCACCGCAGGCAAGAGTCGTTTCTCGTGAGCGTTCTGGCAATTTGCGTCGGCATCGTGGTGCTTGCGGGGGCTTGCTCGTCGGACGCTGGCACCTCGGGGAGCGGCGGCAGCGTCGGCGGAGGGGGGGCGATGGGGGCGGGCGGCGACTCGGTGGGCATCGATGGTGGGGAGTCGGCCGGTGGGCGCGGTGGCGCGGTCGACTCCGGCAGCGGCGGTGCCGAGGATGGCGGCGGAGCGGCCGGCCACTCCGACGTCTCCATGTCTGCGGTGGATGCCGCCACGGGCGGGGACGTCGACGGTACGATCGACACCTCCAGCGGCGACACGTCGGGCGGCGAGCGCTCGGCTCATTCGGGTGAGCCCGACGCGCCCATGTTGCTCGGCGACGATTTCGTTTCCGACGTGCAGATCACGGTTCATCCGCAGACCAGCACCATCCTGATCGTCACGTGGACGCAGCTTCGAGCTTCGGACACCGCGGCGCTGGAGTTCAGCTTTGCGGGCGGCGGTGTGATGTCTTCCCGGCCGCAGCCGGGCAATCTCGGCGCCCATCGCGACGTCGTCCTCGGCGTCCCCGAGAAGACCGTGGTGGCCATCCGGATCGTGAATGGACTGTCGGGCGCGGTCTACAAGAGCAAGGGATACCAGGGCACGACGGGCGCGATTCCGTCGACCTTCCCCAAGCCGCAGATGCTTGCGTACGAGGCCAGCCTGGCCAGTCCCGAGCGCTTCATGCTGGGGGCCGTGGAGGCCTCGCCTGCAGGCTGCGTCGACGTCTTCTCGTGCTACTACCTTGGACCGTTCTGGATCTACATCATGGACCGCAAGGGGCGGATCGTTTGGTACTGGGCCGACATGAGCGACAATGCCTCCTCGGCCTACCCACGCGTGGCCCGCGACGGAGCGTACATCGTCGTCGACAAGGGCCGTGGAGGGAACACTGGCGTGGTGAAGATGACCTTGGATCGCCAGTACTACCAATTCATCCCCATCAAGAATCTCGACGACGCCATCGACGTGACCAGCGATGGCAGCGTGCTCTACGACACCAACGGTGAGCTGTTCGAGCTCACCAAGCAGGGCGCGACCCGTAGCATCTGGAGCTGCGAGAAGCACTTCGGACCGTCGTTCGAATGCTATTCGAACACCGTCAACTGGGTGGAAGCCGACGACAGCGTGCTGTTGGCTTTCCCGATCCCTTGTGTCGTCGTGCAAGTCAGCCGAAAGACCGGCGCGCTCTTGGGCGTGTACGGGAACGTCAGTGGCAGCTATGCGTTCTCGCCCTCACCTTGGCGGATGGAATTCCCACACTCGCCAACCATCACGCCCGACGGCACCCTGCTGGTCTCGGCGCACCTGCCCGGCTACCCGGACGGAAGCGCGGCTGGTTCGAACCATCACGCATTCGAGGAATTCACCATCGACCGCGAGTCCAGGACGCTGACCCAGAAGTGGCTTCATAGCGACGATCCCGATTGGGCTGCCGCCAAGGGGTTCGCCATGCGGCTGGCCAATGGAAACACCTTGGTCAACTATGGAACGGGCGGCGTGATTCGCGAGGTTACGCCAGACAAGAAGACCGTCTTCGGCGTGAAGTTCCCAGCGCCGGATCCCAACGGCAACCCCTACTTCGGACGCATGGTGGGCAACAATGTGTACGTCGACGATCTCTATGCCTTGAACGGCGGTCCGACCCCATGACAATTGCCTTCGAGGAGGACATGAGATGAATCGCATCGTGCGGCTGGCCCTCGCCGTAGGAGTCATGGCGCCCATGGCCGGCACCGTCGGGTGCGCGGGCGGAGACGACGACGGCGATGGCAACGGCGGCCAGATCGACGCCGCGTCTGCGGACGACGGAGGTTCGGGCGGAATCGACTTGGCCGGTCACGACGGACCCGCCGGGATCGATGCGGTCTCGTGGCGCAACGTGGGCGTGTGCGCAGAGCGTGGTCAGGCGACCGTGACCGCGAGCAGCTTCGACGGGTGGGAAGAGCGATACATCATCTCGGACAGCGGCTTCGGCGCCGATGCAGAGCGCCCCTGTGTAGTGAGGTTCGCCCTCGAGCGGGTGGGCGACGCTCCCCATGCCAGCGGTTGCATGGACACGCTCTCGACGAAGTGCGAATGGACGCACCTCGTGGAGTACGCCAGCCCGCAGATCCTGGCCGATGTGGACGGTGCGTGCTCGCAGAGCGAGCTCGCGCTAACGTCGGAGGCCATCGCGAAGCTCGTCGGCACCCGCATCGAGGTGGGGTTCGCAAGGGAGTACGCCGGCGCGCACGGCAGCTCGCGGATGAAGTACTTCGATTCCATGCAGGCCTGGGACGTGGCTGGCAACGCCGGCTGGGACGTCACCACGGGCAAGCTCACCTATACGTTCCGCGACGGCTTCTGCGGCTACTAGAGCCATGACCTGTGCGTACTGCTCGCGCCTGGCTTGGTCTTTCGCGCGCTGGCTTCGTTGCTCGTCGTTCTAGCCGCTGTTCCGCGACGGGGCTTGCGTGGAGGTCCGCTCGAGCACGCAATCCTCGGGGCGCTTGTCGGGCCGCAGGCCGAGGTAGGTCGGGTGCCTGGCGTGGTGCGCTTCCGTCCACTCCGAGAACCGGATTTCCGCCACCAGATCGGGCTTGGCCCAACGGACCAGGCCGCCAAACCTGGGCACGTCGCTCGCGCTTGGCCCTTCGACATGGCGCTCTTCGAGCAGCTGCCCGAGCGCGCTGCGTGTGCGTTCGTCGAAGCCGGTGCCGACCTTGCCCGCGAACACGAATCGCCCCTCGTCGTGAAGCGCCAGGATCAAGCTGCCCACGATGCCTCGCTGCGAACCGGTGAGAGGCAAGTACCCCACCAGGGCGAACTCCTGTCGGCGATGGCACTTGAGCTTGATCCAGTCGAGCCCGCGCCCGGGGCGGTAGGGCGAGCCCACGCGCTTGCCGATCAGCCCCTCGAACCCCGCCTTGCAGGCCGCGGTCAGAAGCTGGTCGACATCTCCCGTGAGAGCCGTCGCGACGAGCAGGGGCGGCTGGCACCCCGCGAGGATGCGGGCGAGCGTGCCTCGGCGCTGTTCGATGGGCTGTGGGCGCAGATCCGCTCCATCCAGCGAGAGCAAGTCGAAGGCCACGTAGGACAGTGGGCGCTGCCGATTCTGTAGCCGCTGAAACGAAGGCACACCGCGCTCGTCGGGTGCGACGACTTCGCCGTCCAGAACCACGCTGTGGAGGTCGAGCGCGGCGATGGCGCGGGCGATGTCCGCGAAAACCTGTGTCCAATCCTGACCGCGGCGACTGACGAGTCGAACGTCGGCCTCGACCTTGAAGGCGACCATGCGGTAACCATCGTATTTCAGCTCGAAGGCGTAGTCGCGCGACAAAGGCGCCTCGACCAGCGTGGCGTTCTCGACCTCGGCGTACTTCGCAATGAGCCGCAACAGAGCTGTCACGAATCACCGTTGCCTGCGGGTTTCCACTTGGCAAATTGTACGCTGCCGTCGGTGCAGGGGCCCGTTTCGGCGCACGTTTCGGCGCACAACGGAAGGTCATGCGCATCGGCGGAATGATGATCGCGCTTGCCTTCCGCGACTCTTGGGCTATTCAATATCGCCCCATGGGCAGTGGCTTTGGGGGCAGCGCACAGAGTCGTTCGACGGCCGTGATCGTGACAGACAACTGAACAGGCGTGGCGAGGGCAGAGGCGTTCTGCACGACCGACGGCACACGACACTTCGGTACCAGATCGACAGCGTTGGCCGCCGGCAGAAGACCCTCATCGCCGGTACGACGCGATTCATCGTCGCCAGAGGTACGTTCGGGTGTTTTCGCCACGCGTGGATGCTTCTACGGGGGCCGCAATGAAGGCAAGACTACAAAGGACAGGCTATTTCGAGGTGCAGGGCGACGTCGACGAGACGGATTGGCAGCGCTCTTTCTTCTGCGCGGGTTTCGGCGGTCCAGTCGGGGATTGCTGTTCCTCGGGCTGGCCGTACGGTGCGTCTGCCATCTCGAAGAAGAAGTGTCCACGCGTCCTGATCATCGAAGACAACGTGGATGCGGCAGAGAGTCTGCGGGACCTGTTCATGCTGGGCGATCGCGTGGTCGAGGTCGCCTATGACGGGATATCTGGTGTGGCCAGAGCCGAACGATTCCATCCCGACTTGGTCATGTGCGACATTGGCTTGCCCGGCATGGATGGCTTCGAGGTCGCGCGAACCTTGCGTGACCATCTGGCGACCGCTCGCAGTCGCATCGTCGCGTGGACGGGCTACGCACGGCCCGAAGACCTCCGTCGCTGTGCCGCGGCGGGCTTCAACGGTTACATGACCAAGCCTCTCACCAGGGAGCAACTCACCCAGTTGCTGAGCTTCGCGGACCATTGCTGATGTTTGGCTTGGTAGGCGAAGCGGGACACCCTGTTCCGTGTTACCGTGAGGTAACTCGCAGGTCGGTCTTCGCTAGGCCTTCGCAATGTTTTTCTCAGGCACGTCGAGATTTCGCCCCATCCGCCTCTTGGGAACGGGCGGGATGGGCAGCGTCCATCTGGTCTACGACGAGCAGCTCGGCACCGAAGTCGCGCTCAAGACCCTGAACCTCACCAGCGGGACCGACCTCTACCGCTTCAAGCGCGAGTTTCGCGCCCTCGCCGACACCAAACACCCGAACCTGGTGACGCTCTACGAGTTGGTGTCGGAGGGCTCGCTGTGGTTCTTCACGATGGAGTATGTGCCAGGCATGCCGTTCGACAAGGCGCTGGCAGCGGCGGTCCCGAGACCAGGAAGAGCATCTGCAGACGAGGTCGGCGGAGGCATGGGGCTCGTGATCCGCTGCATCCAGCAGCTCTGTTCGGGCGTGCAGGCCATGCACGAGGCGGGCTCCGTACACCGGGATCTGAAGCCCACCAACGTTCTCGTCACCCCGGAAGGCAGGGTCGTGATCCTCGACTTCGGCCTGGCCAAGCGAAGGGGAAGCCTGACCATCTCGGGCGAAGGGTTCTCGGGCACCCCGGCGTACATGGCGCCCGAGCAGGCCTTCGAACGACCGAGCATGCCCGCCGCGGACTGGTACGCGGTGGGCATCATGATCTACGAGGTGCTGACCGGGAAGTGTCCCTTCGAAGGCAGTCTGTTCGACGTGCTCTTGCGCAAGCAGAACGAAGACCCGCCACCGCCCATGGAGGTGAATCCGTACGCCGACGAGCTGCTGGGCGAGCTGTGCATGCGGATGATTCATCGCGATGAGGAGCAGCGTCCGGCGGGGGCGGAGATCCTGCTTCGCCTGGGTGTGAAGAGCTCTGGCCAGAACTTGCCGCCCTTGCGGCGCCACACGCCGATTTCGACGCCGGCTCTCAGCGTCTTCGGGCGCGAGCAGGAGCTCGCCACGTTGTCTGCCGCGTACGCGAAGATGTGCAAAGGCAACCTGTCCGTGGTGGTCGTGCAAGGGAGCTCGGGTATCGGCAAGACCTGCCTGGTCGATGCCTTCGTCGACAGCCTTGCCGACCCGGGCAGCGGCAAGCGTGCGCCACTCATCCTCCGCGGGCGCTGCCACGAGAGGGAGACCCTGCCTTTCAAGGCATTCGACAACGTGGTCGACGGTTTGAGCTACCGGTTGGCGACGCTCGATTCGCGAGACCAGTCGTATGTGCTGCCCGACGGCATCTCGTACCTGTGTGAGATCTTCCCGGTGTTGCGCCGGCTCAAGCTCACCGAGGACCCTCGCTACTTCTTGCCGCCGTTGCGCGAGGCCAAGGAGCTGCGCAACCAGGCCTTCGTGGCGTTCAGCGATCTGCTGGTGCGCATGGCGCGCACGCAGCCCGTGGTCATCTTCATCGACGACCTGCAGTGGGCCGACCGGGACAGCTTCGCGCTGTTGCGGACGCTCATGCGACAGCCGGGCGCGCCCTCTTTGATGCTGATCACGACCTGCCGTGGTGCCGAGCCAGGACATGACACCGCCGAGCTGCTCAAGGCATTCCTGGCCCAGCCGGGGATCGAGACCATCTTGCTCGGTCCCCTCGAAGCGGACGCGACGCGCGTGCTCGCCGAGAGCCTGCTCGACGAGCCGAAGCTCTTACCCGCCACCCGCGAGCAGATCCTCGAGGCGGTGGTTCGCGAGGCCGCGGGGCACCCGTTCTTCGCCATCGAGTTCGTCCATCACCTGCGAACCATTGCCAGGCCGCAAGGCACCCTGGACGCCGGCCGCGGCGGCACCAATCTGCGGCTGGACGGCATGATCCTCGAACGCGTGGGCAGCCTGCCCGAGGAGAGCCAGCGGATGTTGCGGGTGATAGCCGTGGCGGGCGATGCGCTTCCCCAGCGCGTGCTGGCCAGCGCGGCCGAGGTGACCTTCGCCAGCGAGGGGTGGGAGCGCGGAATGTCGGCCTTGAGCGACGAGCTGCTCATCCGTCGGCGCGGTCGACGCGCCACCGACGTCGTCGAGACCTACCATGATCGCATTCGCGACGCCGTGGTCTCGAGCCTGGACCACGAGGCCCTGCACCTCTTGCACGTGCAGCTGGCCAAGGCGGTCGAGCAGTGGGAAGGGGAGCGAACCGACATGCTGGCTCGCTATTGGCTTTCCGCCGAGGATCCCGAGCGCGCCAAGCGCTACGCATGGGAAGCTGCGGTGGAGGCGCGCACCAAGCTCGCCTTCGATCGGGCGGCTCAGCTGTTCGAGACCGCGGCCCGCCTGGAGAGCGAGAACGAGCGCAAGGCCGAGCTCCTGCAAGAGCTCGGCGAATGTCAAGCCGGCGACGGGCGCGCGATCCTCGCGGCCGATGCTTTCGAGCGGGCGGCGTCGTTCAGCAGTCCCGAGCAGGCGGCCCGGTTGCGCCACCTGGCGGCCGAGCAATTGCTCAGGGGTGGAGAGATCGCGGAAGGGCTGGCCGTGCTCAAGGACGTCCTCAGCCGGGCCGGGCTCAGTCTGGCCAAGAACCGCAAGGCGGCCTCGCGCTCGATCGGCTGGCGGCTGGCCTGGTTGCGGTTGCGGGGCGTGAAGTTCCGGGAGAAGGCGCCAACCAGCGTCAGCGCGAAGGACCAGCAGCTGCTCGACGTCTACTGGTCCGTCAACACCGGCCTCGCCATGGTGGATGCCGTCCTCGCGGTCGACTTCCTGCTCAGGTTCGTCCTCCTCGCGCTCAAGGTCGGGGACATTCGTCGCATTGCCCAGGGGGTGGCCGTGTTGGGGGGGCAGCTGGCCGGATTCGGAGGCGGGCGGTTCGGGTGGTCGTCGCAGCTGGTTTCGGAGGCCGATGTGCTGGCGAGGCGATCGGCCGATCCCGCCACCATCGGCCTGGCGCGCATGTGCCGCGCCGTCGCACGCTACTTCGCTGGCGAGTTCGATGGTTGCGTCGGCGAGCTTCTGGCCGTCGAGCAACACTTCCTGACCCATTGCCGCGGCATGAGCTGGGAGCTGGCCACGACCCGCTCGTTCACCTGTTGGGCCATGCGCCTTGCGGGGCGAGTCCGTGAGCTTTGCGAGCGCTTCGACCGCTACACCGCCGACGCCGATCGCACCGGCGATCGCTACCTGGCCACGAACCTGCGCACCTACCAGTCCGTCGTATGGTTGATCCGCGATCAGCCGGAGCGTGCGAGCAAGGACATCGAAGGCATCCTCGACGCATGGCCGGCGGACACCTACCAGGTCCAGCACTTCTTCCACTTGTATGCGCGCTGCGAGCAAGCGATCTACCGCGACGCCCCCGAAGGGGCCTGGCAGGCCGTCCTGGATGAGCATGTCCGATTGGAGCGGTCGACCTTGCTGACGGTCAGCGGGCTTCGCATCGAATACGCCAACATCGCTGGGCGGGTCGCCCTGGCCATGGCGGAGAAGGCCCCGCCGACCCAGCGCCAGGATTTCCTGCACAGGGTCGAGCAGAGCGTCCATCGCCTGCGCAAGTGCGAGCACCAGACCGGGGTGGCCATCGGGGCGACCTTGGAGGCCGCCATGCAGTGGTTGACGCCTGGAGTCGAGTCCGGCCAGGGGATTTCGATGTTGGAGCGGGCCGTGGCAACGGCCGAAGCCGCCGGTGCAGCGTTGCTGGCCGAATCTGGTCGTCGTTGGCTCGGCGAGATCGTCGGCGGTCGCCGTGGCGAGGAGATGCGCGCTCGATCCAACGGTTGGATGGCGCAGCAGGGCGTGCAGAACCCGGCCAAGCTGGCGCACCTGATCGTGCCGGGGTTCCGCCAGCAGCCGTGAAGCGGCGTGTCCATCCCCTGACGAGGACCGTCTTGCTCGGCGATGACTCTATGCGCGGATAGCGTGGGGCGTCACGCGAGCAGCCATCGATCTTTGGAACTTCGTGGCTTGGAATGACAGCCAGCGCGCTCGACCGGCAATAACACGGGCAAAAGCACGAAACGACCATGGACCCAGGTGTCGGGTGCCAGCGCCCCTGCACTCGCGAAAGAGGAGCCCGAAATGAACAGCCCGTCCGAACATTCCCAATTGCAGCCAAGAGCTCGTCGAAACGTCGGCCTCCTCCGCATGAGCGGTCTTGCCATCGCCGCGTTCGGCTTCTCGTTGCTGGCGAGCGCTGGCGTGGCGAGCGCCGCCTCGCCCATCACCGTGGACGCGTCGAAGCAGACGGCGGGGAATCCTCGCTTCTGGACCGCCGCGGTGGGAACCGGGACGGCCAGCCTGACTTTGCGGTCCGACCTGCAAACCCACTACAAGATCGCCAACCGCGAGCTCGGAATGCAGCGCGTGCGTGGCCACGGTCTCCTCAACGACGACATGGGCCTGTACAAGGGCGCCGGATCGTACGATTGGTCGAAGCTCGATACCTACCTGACCGCCATCATTTCGGCCGGCATGCGTCCCATCATGGAGCTCGACTTCATGCCAAGCTCCTTGGGCAGCAACTCGGCAGCGCCGACCCGCAGTCCGCCCAAGGACTACAACGCGTGGAAGGACTTCATCAAGTCTCTGGCCCAACACGTGGTCGACAAGTACGGCGCCGAGGACGTGGGCCAGTGGTACTGGGAGGTCTGGAACGAGCCGGACTACGACGGTTTCTGGAAGGGCACGGACATGAACGCGTACTACACGTTGTACGACAACACCGTGGACGCGCTGACCGCGGTCCTGCCCAATGTCTTGGTCGGCGGCCCGGCGAGCACCGAGCCCGGCAAGGTCAAAGCCTTTCTCCAGCACTGCAAGAGCGCCAACAAGCGCGTGACCTTCGCATCCTCACACGTCTATCCGGGCGGCGACTCCACCGGCAGCAGCGCCGACGCGGCGTCGCTGGTCAACGACAACAACTCGCGCGTAAGTGGCATCACGGGCGCAGGCTACTCCACGACCGAGGTGAAGTCCTTCAACACCGAGTGGAACTCGTCGTACTCGGGGCAGGGCGGCGGCGCCGGCAACGTCGTCATCAGCATGGACAACCACTGGAACGTGGGATTCATCCTCAAGGGCATCAAGCTCCTGTCCGACAAGAACTCGGGCGACACGCCGCCCGTCGAGGTCTTCTCTTACTGGGCGGTGTCGGACGTGTTCGACGAATATAGCGGCCCCTCCGGGTCGTACATTCTCAGCAAGACGGCCAAAGGTACCTTGCCCTTTGGCCAGGTGTTCGGACTCATGACCTTCCAGGGTATGCGCAAGGCGGCCTTCAACGCGTTCAAGCTGCTCAACTATCTCGGCCCCAAGCGCTTGCAGTCGGGCGGCGGCACCGGCGGTGACGGCGTGGACGCCATGGCCACCAAGTCGGCCAACGACGACGAGATCCAGATCCTCGTCTACAACTACTACAAGACCATGAACACGACGGGGTCGGACTCGATCACCGTGAACGTGAGCAACCTGCCCGAGCCGCTCGCGAACAAAGAGCTGTTCGTGACCCAGTTCTTGGTCGACGAGAACCACAGCAACCCCTACAAGAAGTGGGTCGATCTCGGCAAGCCGTCGGATCCGTCCGAGGAGCAGTTGCGCCAGATGCGTGCCCTTCAGCACCTGGCCCTGGTCGACGGCGCGGCTACCAAGAAGGCCGTGACCACCAGCTTCAGCACCACCTTCACGCTCAACAGGCAGGCCGGGACCCTGATCATCCTCGGTGTCAAACGTCCGCTGACCGGCCGCGACGCAAAGGTCGAGATCGAGGGCGAGGACTACGACGGTCACTCCGGTGCCACCAGGCAGGACAGCGGTGATAGCACCCTCGGGCAGTCCGTATCCATCAAGGACGGGTCGCTCTACTTCGAGAACGTCGACTTCAGCGACGACGGCGTGACCGGCGTGGAGTTGCGCGTGAAGACCTCGGCCGATGCGAGCATCGAGCTCAAGGCTGGCAGTGACGAGAGCGCGCCGTCGATCGGCAAATGCACGATCACGTCGACGTCCAACGCGTGGGCCACGCAGAAGTGCACCCTCAGCCAGACCGCCACCGGGATGTCTCGCCTGTACGCGGTGGTCACCGGTACGGTGAACCTCAACTGGCTCAAGTTCACGGGCGGCGGAACGCAACCCGGGACCGGAGGGGCAGGCGGCGGAACCGGCACAGGTGGCGCGGCCGGCGGGGGCGCGGGCGGAAGCGGCGCTGGCGGAGCCGTCCAGGGCGGCGCCGGCGGAAGCGGCGCTGGCGGTGCAGCGGGAAGCGGCGTAGGTGGCTCGGGCAAGGGTGGCGACGGCGCTGGCGGCGCGGCCGGCGGTGGCGCAGGTGGCTCGGCCAAGGGCGGCGAAGGCGGCAACGGGGAAGGGGGCAGCACCCCGTCTTCGAGCGGCGGCGCCTCGAGCGGCGGTTCCGGCGGCGGAAACGGCGCAGGTGGCGCGAGCGGCGGCTCCAGCAGTGCCGGCTCGGGCTCGGGCGGCGGCGACTCCGGCTGCTCGTGCAGCATCGGTGGCGGCTCCCGGCCTTCGGCGGCGATACTGCTGCTCGGTCTTGGTGCGCTGGTCGTCGGCCTCCGTCGGGCGCGGCGCGCGCGATGAGGTTTTTGCGATCGGGCGGGGCGAGGCTTGGCTTCGCCCACGCTGCCCTTGTGGCCAGCCTCGCGCTTTTCGTCGGTGCTTGCGGTAGCGATGACGGCTCCACGCCCATCTCCACGACGGTTTGCCCTGCCGATCTGACGGTCTGTGGCCTCGAGTGCAAGGACGTCCTCTCGGATCCGGCCAACTGCGGCGGTTGTGGCATCCCTTGCTCGACCGGCGAAGTCTGCCAGGCCGGCGTATGCGCGTGCGAGTCGTGCGTACCCGACGGCGGCGTCGTGCCCGTGCCGGCCGCGAGCGCGCTCGTCACCTCCACGGCCGGTGCGTACTGGGCCACGGATGGCGTCCTGACCGAGGTCCCCACCGGCAAGGCCGACATCACCGTGAACGACAGCGCTACGGCGCAGACCTGGGAAGGCTTTGGCGGTTCCTTCAACGAGCTCGGCTGGAGCTACCTGTCGATGTTGAGCCCTGCCGACCGGGATCTCGCCATCCGGCTCCTCTTTGGCGCTGACGGCGCGCGATTCGCCTTCGGCCGCATTCCCATCGGCGCCAGCGACTACGCCATGGATCGCTACACGCTCAACGAGACGCCCGGCGACGTCACCATGTCCGCCTTCTCCATCGAGCGCGACAAGGAGCGGCTGATCCCCTTCGTCAAAGCGGCAAAGGCTGTGAGGCCCAACATCCGTCTGTGGGCAAGCCCATGGACGCCACCCACCTGGATGAAGGACGGGCCCTTCAGCTCGGGCAACGTGCCCTCGGAGTTCGACGGCGGGATGATGAAGAACGACGATGTCTCGCTGGGCGCCTACGCCCAGTACTTCGTCGAGTTCGTGCGTGCCTACGGCCAGCTGGGGATGCCCATCGAAGCCATCTCGCCACAGAACGAGCCAGGCTACCGAGGCAACTACCCCACCTGCGGCTGGCGGCCCGCCACCTACGCGAGGTTCGTCGGCCAGTTCCTCGGCCCCGCCGTGGCGAGCGCCGGGCTGTCCACCAAGATCATCCTCGGCACCTTCAACGGCGGCGAGGGCGACACGTCCATCATCAGCACGGTGATGGGCGACATGACCGCGCGCAGCTACATCCGCGCCATCGGCCTCCAGTGGGGCATGCTCGACAAGGTTCGCGGCGTGAAGCCTTACGGCGTTCCGGTCTGGCAGACCGAGCACAAGTGCGGCAACTACCCCTGGATGTCGGGGTTCGTCGCAGCGAGCGCTCCCAACGATCACGCATACGCCGTCGAGAGCTGGGGCTATCTGCGCGACTGGATCTACGCCGGTGTCACCGCGTACAGCGCGTGGAACATGGTGCTCGACACCGTGGGCGTGGGCATCGACACCACCCGCCTCTGGCCGCAGGACGCCCTGCTGACCGTGGACACGGCGTCGGGAGTCTTGAACATCACGCCCACCTACTGGGTGTTCCGGCACTTCTCGCAGTTCGTCGCCACAGGCGCGAAGGTCGTGGCGGCGAGCGGCGGCGATGCGGTCGCGTTCAAGAATCCCGACGGCAGCATCGTGGTGGTGATGTTCAACAAAGGCACCGCGAAGACCATGACCGTGGCAGCCGCCGGCAAGACGCTGCAGCTCGCCATGCCCGGCAACGGGTGGGCTACCGTCGTCGCACGCTGATTCGGGCGCTGGTCGGTAACCCGGAGACCGCGGCGGGGAAGGAGTGAAGCCCGCCGCGCGTCGCACAGTAGCGGCGTTTGTCGGGGCTAGGGCGGCGGGGCGTTGATGTAGACTCGCCGGGCGACAACCCGAAGCCATGCCTGCTGCGCGCCTCACATTTCTGCACGCCGTGAATCATGCGGCTACTTGACGCGCGCGTGCTTCGATTCGCCCTGCTGGCCTCGTTCACGTTGGCGTTGGTGGCCGATGCTCGGGCAGAGCCCGTCCGCGCCCTCGGGCGGCTGGAGCGAGAGTCGGTCGAGGAAGCGCTCGGGCAGCTCGGCATCTCGATCGATCCCAACCCCGACGGCAAGGTCATCGGTCGCGTCCACGTGGTCAACCAGGACGTGTTCTCGCGGCGCGACTGGCATCTGCAGATCTTCAACGTGTTTCACCGAACCACCCGTCCCGACGTCATCGAGCGCGAGCTGCTACTCTCGCCGGGACAGCGCTGGGACGAGTCGCTCGCGGACGAGAGCGTACGCAACCTGCAAGCGCCGCCGCCGCTCTTCTTCGCCGACGACACACGGTTCGCGGCGCCTCAGCTCTCGAGCGTGGTGGCGCTCGTGCCCGTGGCGTCGCCGGTGCCCGACACGGTCGACCTGCTGGTCGTCACCCGCGACCTGTGGAGCCTTCGCTTCAACACCGAGTTCCAGTTTCAGAAGGACACCCTGTCGCTGCTCCAGACCTCGATCTCCGAGAACAACCTGTTCGGCTGGCGCAAGCTCCTGTCCGCCGGTTTTCGCATGGACCAGGGGCGATATGGGCTCGGGCCGACCTACTTCGATCCCAACGTGCTCGGCACGCGGCTCACGCTGCTCGGCAACGCCATCGCCTGGTACGGTCGCGGCCCCGGCAAGTACGAGGGCAACAGCGAGATGTTCTCGCTGCGCTATCCGCTCTATTCGCTCGCCAGTCGCTGGGGCGCGGGCATCGACCTGATCCGGCAGGACATCCTGGTCCGCCAGTTCTGCGAGAACGAGCTGTGCCTGGCCGATGCCGGCGGCGCGCAGCTGCCCTTCATCTACCGCAGCCGCAACCTGACCATCGACGCCAACCTGGTGCGCTCATTCGGGCAAACCGTGATCCAGCGCGTAACGGCCGGCTACCGGTTCGATCGCCGGCGCTCGCTCGCGGTGCCCGAGCTCGAGACCGACCCCAATAACCCCATGCTCGCCAGCGCGTTCTTGTCGAGGTGGGCGCCGTTGCCCGAGACGCGATCCGAGCCGTACCTCCGCTACCAGCTCTTCACCCCCAAGTACGGTGTGTTCCGCGACTTCGATACCTTCGACTTGCGCGAGACCCGGCGGCTCGGGCCGGCGCTGTCGCTGGAGGTCGCCGCCGGCTCGCCCGCGTTCGGGGCGGACTTCGCCGCGTTTCCCATGACGGCAACGGCCGGCTGGGCGACCGAGATCGCTCAAGGCGGGTTCGGCCTCGCGCAGGTGCAAGCAGGCGCGCGGGCGACGTCGGATCGGCTGGTCGATCAACGGCTGTCGGGCGTGCTCTATCTGGCGACCCCGCCGCTCGCGCGTGCCATTCGTGTGGTGGTCCAAGCGACGGCCGACGCGGTCCGCGCCGACCGCTACCAGACGCGCTTCTTCCTGGGCGGCGACACCGGCCTGCGTGGTTACCAGATCGGCGAGTTTCAAGGCACGGTCCAGGCCTCGGCCCACGCCGAGGTTCGCACCATGCCCCTGGCCGCGTACTCCCAGCGCTTCGGGCTGGTGTTGTTCTACGACGTCGGCCATGCCGCCGACTCGTTCGGGGCGCTCGTGCCCCACCATGACGTCGGGCTCGGCCTGCGCTGGCTGATTCCACAGCTCAACTCGTCGGTGTTTCGTCTCGACTGGGCGATCCCCACCCAGGACGGCCCGTACACCGAGGCAGGGCTTCCCGGCCGCATCGTCGCGGGCTTCATGCAGTCGTTCTGGCTGCTCGATTCGCCCAAGGGACATCTGCCGAGCTATTGACCTGGCGCGCACATGCGCGGCCTCGACATCGTGGATCTGAATCAGTGGAAGTTCCTCGAGACGTCGATGCCGCCAGCACGGCCGGACAGTGGCTCGAAGTGATCGGCCTTGATTGAAACGACGCCGTCCTGGTTCTGAACCACGCCTGCGATGACGAGCGCGCTGGTGGCGAGGATGGTGGTGCGATGGCGTTCGAAGCAGTCGGGGGTGACGATGGCGTTGGCGAAACCGGTCTCGTCCTCGACGGTGACGAACACGAAGCCCTTCGCGGTGCCGGGGCGTTGCCGGACAACCACGACGCCGGCCACGCGCACGCGTTGGCCCTGGGCAAGCCCGGCCAACTCTGCGGCGCGCACGATGCCCTCGTGATCCAAGTCGGCGCGGGCGAACGCCATGGGGTGCGGCCCGGTGGACATGCCGGTGCCGCGGAAGTCGGCGGCCATCTCTTCGGGGCCGCTCATCTCGGGTAGCGGCGATGGTGCATGGTCCGACTCGGCGCGCACGAACAACGGTCCCGAACGGCCCAGCGCCTCGACCTGCCAGAGGGCCTGGCGGCGACTGCCACCGAGGCTGGCAAAGGCGCCGATCTGCGCCAGCGTCGCCAGCTCTTGGTCTTCGGCCTGAACGCGGGCCTGGAAATCGGCCATCGATGCGAAGGGGCGGGCTTGGCGCGCGGCCTCGATCCGCTTGCCCACCGTCTCGCGCAGGCCAGCGACGTAGCGCAAGCCCAGCCGCAGGGCGCGCCCGTTCTCTTCCACGTCGCACAACCAAGCCGAGCGGGTGACGTCCACGGGGCGCACCTCGACGCCGTGGCGGGCGACGTCCGAGATCAGCGTCGACGGATGGTAGAAGCCCATGGGCCAGTTGTTCAGCAAGGCGCACACGAACGCGGCCGGGTGATGGCGCTTGAGGTACGCCGACGCGTACGCCAGGAGGGCGAAGGAAGCCGCGTGCGATTCGGGGAATCCGTAGAGCGCGAACGACTTGATCCCTTGCACGATCTCCTCTTGCGCCTGGGTGCCGATCCCTTTGGCGGTCATGCCCGAGCGCAGGTCGGCCTCGATGGCGTTCATGCGCTGCTGCGACCGCTTGAAGCCCATCGCACGACGCAGCTCCTCGGCTTGCCCGCCCGAAAATCCCGCGGCGACCATCGCTATGCGGATCAATTGTTCCTGGAACAGCGGCACGCCCAAGGTGCGCTTCAGAATCGGCTCCAGCGACGGATGTGGATACTCCACTTTGGCGCGACCCGTGCGGCGGGCGAGGTATGGATTCACCATCTTGCCGACGATGGGGCCGGGGCGGATGATGGCGACCTCGACCACCAAATCGTAGAAGTGGTCGGGCTTCATGCGTGGCAGGGTGGCCATCTGCGCGCGGGACTCCACTTGGAAGACCCCGACCGTGTCCGCCGCGCGTAGCATCGCATACACCTCGGGATCGTCGGCGGGCAGGCGCGCATAGTCCACGTGAACGCCCTCATGCCGTTCGATGAGCGGAATCGCATCTTCCAGCACCGCCATCATGCCCAGGCCGAGTAGGTCGACCTTCACGATGCCGAGATCCGCGCAGTCGTCCTTGTCCCACTGGACCACCACACGTCCCGGCATGCTCGCGGGCTCCAGTGGAACCACCTCGTCGAGGCGGCCGGCCGCGAGCACCATGCCGCCCGAGTGTTGTCCCAAGTGGCGCGGCAGGTTCAGCATGGCGGTCGCTACGCTCGCGAGGAGGCGCGTGCGCCGGTCGGTGGAAGGAAACCCCGCCGCCTCGATGTAGCTCGCGAGCGTCTCTCCCTCGGACGTCCACCACGGCATGTGCTTGGAGATGCGACCGAGCTGCTCCTCGGAGAAGCCGAGCGCACGTCCGGCGTCGCGCACCGCCATACGGGGACGATACGTGATCACGTTCGCGGTCATGGCGGCCCCGTGGGCGCCGTACTTTTGGTAGACGTGTTGAATGACCTTTTCCCGGCGCTCGCCCGACGGCAAATCCAGATCGATGTCGGGCATGCGGTCGGCCACGTTGCTGGCGCTGCGCACGCGCTCTTCGGAGAGGAATCGCTCGAAGAGCAATTCCATGCGCACCGGATCCACGGCGGTGATTCCGAGCACGTAGCACACCGCCGAGTTCGCCGCCGAGCCTCGCCCCTGGACCATGATGCCGTGCTCGCGGGCGAAACAGACGATGTCCCAGACGACCAGGAAATAACCCGCCAGCGATAGCCGATCGATGATGCCGAGCTCGTGGTCGAGCTGCTTCCGAACCTTGGGCAACAGAGGGTCGTTGCTGTCGTAGCGATCGTGGATGCCGCGCGAGCAGAGCGCGGCGAGGTGGCTTTGCTCGGTCTCGCCCGGTGGCACGGGGTAGGTCGGGAAACGATAGCCGAGATCCTCGAGCGTGAAGGCACATCGTTCAGCGATGGCGCGGGTGGCTTTCACGGCGTCGGGCAGGTCCTTGAACAAGGCGGCCATCGTCTCGGGCGGCTTGAGCCAGCGCTCGGCATTGACGGCGACGAGTCGGCCGATCTCGTCGACGCTGCGGTGTTCACGCGTGCAGGTGAGGACGTCGTGCACCACGCGGTCTTGCGGTGATGCATACCTGACGTCGTTGGTCGCGACGAGGCCGATCCCGTGGAATTGGGCTTGCTCGATGACCCTACGTTCTCGGGCCGCCTCGGCCGCATCGTAGTGGCGCTGGACTTCGAGAAATACCTGCCCTTTGCCAAAGGCTGCGACCAGGACTGGCAAGTCGGTGCGCGGCTTGGGGCCAGCCAGCGCGACGAGCCCGCTCGCGTGCTCGGCAAGCAAGGCCGGCGTAACCGCTGGCGCATCGGCCTTCTTTCGTCCTGCCTTGGCTCGCGTGATGAGCCTGCACAGGTTCTGGTAGCCGCGGCGGTCTTCCACGAGCAGCAGGACGGGCTCTGCCTCGTGCAAGCTGATCTCGGCGCCGACGATGGGGCGCAGGCCGACCTTCTGCGATGCTGCGAAGAAGCGCGGCGCTGCATAGACGCCATTGCGATCACCGAGGGCCAGCGCGCCGTGGCCACGTTGGGCAGCGGCGATGACCAAATCTTCCGGCAGCGAGGCACCGTCGAGAAAGCTGAACGCCGAACGACAGCGTAGCTCGATGTAGTCTTGCGATCCCACGTCCATTCCTCAGTCGAAATAGCCGTCGAGGAACCACTGACCGCTCTTCTGGTCGCGATGGATCCTGTACACTGCGCCGTCGGAGGCGTGCACGTTCCAATATTCCCGCGCCCAACCTCCGTGGTCGTCTTCCCACCATTCGCCCGACATGCGATAGGGGCCGGCGGCCACCAGGATGCGTGCGGTGGTCTCCCGTCCGCGTAGCGCCGTGGGCTCGTCCCGGCCCATCAAGACCTCGATGGCTTCTGGGGGGCGTTGGCGGCGAATGGTCAAGGTCGGCTCGCGGGACGGCGTGGTCGGTGGGACCTCGTTGCGCACGGCGAATGGCACGACCGCCACGGCCTCCTCGCGCCAGGTGTCCACCGTCGCTGGCGCGCCGACGTTTTCCGGGCCGACCAGCGCGGCCAAGCGTGCCACCGTCGCGGCCAGGCGGTCGGGCGCAGGGCCCGCTGGGCGCAAGAGATCGAGTTGGGTCGCGCGCACGCGGGCTGGCAAGGCGAGCAGGCGAACGCCGACCACCGGTGCGCCGGGCGGACGTCGTGAGAGATCCAAACGTACGAGCTCGAGCAGCGTCGAGGTTTCTCGCGTCGGTGCTGCTACCGGGACGCTGCGAACGTCGAGCCCGCGCGGATCGAGCGCGAGGCGCACGGTCAGCCCCGCGCAGGCGAGGCTGCGACAGGCCAGGCGCTGCAAGATGCGATCGACGAGCCCGCGCAGGAGAAACGACAACGGCTCCAGCTCCGCCACGCCATAGTCGAGGTCGAGCCCTTCCTCGAGCGCATCGGCAGGAAAGTGCGGCACGAAGGCCTCGCCATCCTCGCCACGCGCCAGCTTGCCCGCGAGCGCACCTGGTTTGCCCAAGCGCAAGGCTACCTGGGCGCTGGGCAGGGCTGCCAGCGCGCCAGCCGTGCGGAGACCCCAACGCTCGAAAGCTTCGCAAAGCGCCGGATCCTCCGAAAGCAGCCGGATCGACAGCGGCGCCAAGAAGGCGCGGGTGGCCGCGCTGCCGGTAGGGACCACGACGCATTCGCGTGCGCGGGTGGCGATGCGCGCGACGCCTTTCGAGTCTGCGATCGCCACGCGTGTGCCGAGCCCCAACCGTGCGGACTTGGCTTGCACGGCCTGCACGATGGCTTGCTCCGTGGGGAAGAGCTGGCCCAAGTCTTGGATCGCGAAGAAGATGCTCTCGCCGCCGCTCTCGATACGTGGCGCGAAGGCATAGCCCACGTCGGCCAGCGCCGATTCCGCCGCCTCGACGTCGGCGGACGATGCGGAAAGCAAGCGCACGCCGGGGCACGCGGTTTCGGCCTGCGCGATCGTCATGCCTGGCCGCACGCCCGCGCGGCGCGCCTTGGGGGTCGCGTCCTCGATGCGCTTGCCGTGCTTGCGATCGAGCATGGCACAGGCCTCTCCATGTGCCTCGGGCGAGCGACGCAACACCGCCTGCAACGCTAATCGTGGTGCGAAAACGCAAGCCAAGCGCATGTCGTCTCTCCGTCGGCATCACTGGAAAAATCATGCCTGCCGCGCACTCGTGTGGCCTGTGCGCGAAGCCCGGTCAAAAGCGGCGGCTTCTCGAACTGAGGTGTCGCGGCGGAAAGCTCGACCGTGGTCGCTGCGAAAGCGCCCACGAGCGAGGCCGGTGTCACCACCAGGATGGTGGTGCCCTGCTTTTCGGCTCCGTGCTTGAGACGGATCCACGCTGCGCTCGGCACCCGTGGTCGTTCGTCCCCGACGTCGAGCGCGACGAGATCGAAGCCGCCTGCGCTGACCACCAAGTCGGCCGCTTTGAGAGACTCGGCCGAGCTGGAGCGAATCCAAAGCAAACGCGGAAGCACGACGCCCGCGGCTTGCGCGAGACGCGGATCGAAAGCGCCGCCACAGTCCACCAGCGCCACGTTCTGTCCAGCGGCGATGGACCGCGCGAGCGATGCGTACAAAACCGAGGTGCGTCCCGACGAACGTCGTCCTCGAAGCTCGGCCAGAGCGGCCCGTGGCCACCCCCCACCCAGGATCTCGTCGAGCGACGCCACACCGGTCGAGCGATAGCCCCGACGTTGTTCCAGGCGTCTTGCTGGAACGAAATGCGCGAGAATCTCAGGGCTCAAAGGCATGGACTCTCGATGGTACTGAACTCGTGTTCAGTGTTCCAGGGGATGTCTCTAACCAGGCGAATTCAGTCGTAAAAATCCAAGGTCAGGCCCGTCACGCAAGCAAAGACGGCACGGATGGCCGCAGAGCGCCAGCCTCGCCCGGCAACGTTCCACGCCAGCTCGCAAGCGGTTATGCTCGACCAGAGGCACGCCATGCACAAAAGCTTCGGCTCAGCACGCTTGGGTTCCATGTCACTGGTGGTTTCGTTGATCGCGATGTGGCCGCTCGGATGTGGCTCGAACAAAAGTACGCTCGATACCACCGCCTCCGGCAGTGGCGGCATCTCAGGAAGCCTCGGCACGGGCGGCACGCTGCCCTCCGATGGAAGCTGGGGAACGGGCGGCGGCGTTTCGGTCGGAGGAGGCGTGGTCGATGCCGGGGCCGCGCCTGGTTTGGGAAAGGGCGGCGATGCTGGCAGGACCACGGTCAATGCCGGCTCGCCCGGCGCCGGTGGAATGATCGTCGCTGGCGCGGGCGGCAGGCAAGGAGCCGGCGGCGTGTCCGCGACAGGCGGTAGAGGCGGGGGCTCGGGCACCGGCACCGTCTCCATCGGCACCGGGGGCAAGCCCGGTAGCGGTGGAACGTCCGGGAGTAGCGGCATCATCGACGCTGGCACCATCGACGTCGGCAGTGTGCTGATTCCCTTGGGCGCGCCCGGCAACCCGGAAGGCAAGTGTGCCATTCCAGCCGAGGCCGCCCCCGAAGACGTATCGAAGCCCACCACGGTCATCGGCAAGGGGACGCCGGAGAGTTGCACAGGCGCCGACTTTGTCGCCGCTGTCGCCAAAGGCGGCATCATCACGTTCGATTGCGGCCCCAACCCCGCGACCATCGCCTTGAGCCAGCCGGCCAAGGTATGGAACGACAAGGGGCCGAAGATCGTCATCGATGGCGGCGGCAAGATCACCCTCGACGGCAGGGGCGTGACCCGCATCCTCTACATGAATACCTGCGACGAAAAGCAGGTGTGGACCAGCGAACACTGTGACAACCAGGAGACGCCCCAACTGACCGTGCAGAACCTGACCTTCGCCAACGGCAACGCCAAGAACGAGAGCGAAGGTGGCGGCGCGATCTTCGCCAGCGGCGGTCGCCTCAAGATCATCAACTCACGCTTCGTCGGCAACGTCTGCGCCGATACGGGGCCGGACATCGGTGGTGGTGCTGTTCGCGCCTTCCAGCAATACCAAGGGTTGCCAGTGTACGTGGTCAACAGCACCTTCGGCGGCGCCGATGGGCTTGGCAACATCGGATCGAACGGTGGTGCGCTCTCCAGCATCGGCGTGTCGTGGACCGTGCTGAATAGCATTCATCAGTTACAACCACGCCATCGGCAACGGTGGAAATCCATCTCAAGCGGGAACGCCCGGTGGTGGTAGCGGCGGTGGCATCTACAACGACGGGAACAAGATGACCCTCACCGTCTGCGGCAGTCGCATCGAGTACAACAAGGTCAACGCCTACGGCAGCGCCATCTTCTTCGTCAGCAATGACCACACGGGCGACATCAAGATCGACAGCTCGGTGATTTCGCACAACCTCGGCGGATCCTGGTATCCGAAGTATCGGCAGATCTCGATGCACGAAGATACGCCGATTGTGGTTACCAACTCGACCATCGAGTGAGCCGCATCGCAGGCGCTGCCACGCCGCCCAAGCAAGCCAGGAGAGAGGCCGAAGATTCCCGGACAAGCCTGAACGTCCCGGCCTCCAAGCGCTTCCTCATGACCACAAAACCCGTGCGATCCCAAAACAGGATCTGGGCGACATCACCGCGCCGGTTGATGAACACATACAAGTGCCCGGTCATCGGACCGCCGCCGAGGCCGTCGCGAACCACCGCCGCAAGGCTGTCGAAGCTCTTGCGAGCATCGACCGGCGCAACCGCGGCGAAGATCCTCACGCTCGGGGGAATCGTCAGCATGAGCGACCGCGTGACGCCGGAGAGGGACGCGGAGATCGGCGTCAACGCCTACTTGAACAAGCCGGCCAACACGGTGGAGTTGACTGCGTGCCTGCGTAGATTGTTCAAGCGTTGAGGTGCTCTTCGCGCAAGGTGAGCAGGTCGAGCTCTTTGAGCAGAGCGACCAACTTATCGCGCAGGATGGGCTTGACCAGATAGCCGTCACAGAGCTCGCGGTAGGCGTTGGTCACGTTCTCGATATCGCGCAAGGCGGTGGTCATCACGATCTTCATGGCCTGGCTGGGCAGACATCCAGCATCTTGCTCCTGTGTTCGAATCGCCTTGAGAGTGGTCTGTCCATCCATCTCCGGCATCATGATGTCGAGGCACGTTAGACCGTAGGGCGCTCCCTGCTTGCTGGCGAGACGGATGGCTTCGAGCGCCTGCCTCCCGTTCTCTGCGACGTCGCAGCTGCCAAAAGGCTCGAGCATCTTCTTGAGAAGAAGGCGACTCGTGGGGTCGTCTTCGACTATAAGTATTCGCATCGAGCATCCTCCAAGATGGCGTTGCGCGAACCCCGTCTCACCAGGTTCCACTTACTTCACTATCGACGAAGTGTCGGAAACATTGAAAAGCAATCTGTCGCAAGCAAGCCCCTAAAGTTTTCTGAAATCCGGGTCGATGACGTTACGGCCTGGGGAGGTGCTGTTCGGCTGAAGCAGGTGTAACAGCGATGCACGACTTCGACGCGCAAGACATCGACGGCCGTGGGGCACGACAAGCCAGGGAGCCATCCCACCGAACCGGAGGCGCGCACGATGGACGCTTGTAGGCTCAAGGCCGCAGTCGAGGACCTGGCTGCGGCGGTCGTGGTGGCCGAGGTCGAGGAGCACGATACCCTCACCGGTTTGGCGCGTCTAATCGCCCCAATCGAAGCCTCGCTCAATCAGGCGGACTTCCCCGAGTCAGCAGCCGAGAGTATGCGCGACCTGGTCTGCGTAGCTCGTGACTTCATCGAAAGGCCGGATGTCGACGCGCTCGCCAGGCTGACTGAAGCTGTCGATGTCCTTCAGAAGGAGATTCATAGCTGTCACAAGCGACGTGGGGACGATGCTTGCGGCCTGGATATGCTCGTGCCTGTCGGCAGAGTCCGCGATCCCGATACCATCGCCCTCATCGGGGAGTTCCTCTCCGAGAGCGAGGAGAGCCTGGGGCGCGCCGACCAAATTCTGATGAGCGTCGAGCGCGACGGTGCCACGGCAGAGGCCATCAATAGTCTGTTTCGCGTATTTCACACCATCAAGGGCGTGGCAGGATTTCTCGAGTTGTTCGACATTCAGTCCTTGGCCCACACGACCGAGTCGCTGCTCAACGGCTGCCGCGAGGGCGTGTACGCGCTGGTGGGTGGCCGCCTGGACTTGGTCTTCGACGCCACGGCAATGATGCGCAAGATCCTTGGGGATCTCCGCGTCGCCGTGGAGAGTAGCCGCGAGTTCTTCACTCGGGAAAACGTCGCGGGCTTGGTGGCACGGCTCAAGGAGGCGCTCGAGGTGGTGGCCGATGGCGGCGCGAAGAAGGCGGCGGAACGGGAGGCCATGGACCCGCGTCCTGAGGACGTCGACCTTCCTGGGCCGGAACCGCCGCTCACCGAAGCGCGAGGCGAGGCGCCGGCGCAGGTCGCCGCTGGTGCCGTGCCGGGAGACACCGGCGGAGAAGCGAAGATACGCCCAACCATCAAGATCGACTTGGAGCGCGTAGACCGCTTGGTCGAGATGATTGGGGAACTGGTGGTGGTCGAGGCGATGGTGGTCGGGGCACCCGAGATCGCCCAATCGGGCTCGGCGCGGGTGCGCAATTGCCTTTCACAGTTGGCCAAGGTTACCCGCGATTTGCAGGACGTGGGCATGCGCATGAGGATGCTGCCCGTCGCGGCGGTGTTCCAGAAGATGGCGCGGATGGCTCGCGACGTCGGGCGCAAAGCTGGCAAGCAGATCCGCGTGGTCCTTTCGGGTGAGCAGACCGAGATGGACCGCAGCATGGTCGAGCAGATCTCGGATCCTCTCGTGCACATGATCCGTAACTCTGTCGACCACGGCATCGAGCCGCCAGAGCTGCGTAGGAAGCTCGGCAAGCCAGACGAAGGATTGGTCTGCCTCAGCGCATGTCACGAGGGCGGCAGCGTGGTAATCGAGGTCAGCGACGATGGCCGAGGGCTCAGCCACGAGGCCATCGTGAAGAAGGCCACGGCCCAGGGACTGATCAAGCCGGGGGACGTGCTCTCCGAAGAGGAGGTCTACTCACTCATCTTCGCACCTGGTTTCTCCACCGCGGAGAAGGTGACCGACATCTCCGGCCGGGGCGTCGGCATGGACGTGGTTCATCGGAACATCGATGCGATGCGGGGACGCATCGGCATCAGGACCGAGCCGGGGCAGGGGACCACGTTCAAGATCACCTTGCCGCTGACCCTCGCGATCATCGACGGCATGCTGGTGGCTTGCGGCGAGGAGCGCTACATCCTGCCGACTCTGTCCGTGGTCGAGTCGATGAAGCCCGACGCGTCCATGCTGGTCACCCAGGGTGGCAGCAACGAGATGCTGAACATGCGCGGGACCATTCTGCCGCTCTTGCGGCTCGATCGTCTGCTGGGCGCGAAGAACGGTATTCAGGATCCGACCCAGGCATTGGTGGTCATTGTCGAAGGGGCGGGGCGGAAGGTTGGGTTGCTGGTCGACGAGGTGATCGCACAGCAGCAGGTCGTCATCAAGACGATGGGCGAGGGGCTCGGCGAGGTGCGATTCATCTCGGGCGCGGCGATCCTCGCCGATGGCCGGGTGGGGCTCATCGTGAACGTCGAGGAGATTGCCGCAGCAACGCTCGACAAACGTCATCGAGACTTCGCCAAGGACGGCAGCTCCGCAGCGGCCTAGGCGAGTAGATGCAATGGAGGAGACCGTGAACAACCCAACGGACAGTCAAGAACGGGCGGGTGGTGACGGGGGCGGCTTCGGGACCCAGCTCGCCGGCAAGTACATGACCTTCAAACTGGCCAACGAGGAATACGGCCTCGAGATCCTGAAGGTGCGCGAAATCATCGGTTTGATGGACATCACACGCGTGCCGTGTACGGAAGAGTTCATGAGCGGCGTGATCAACCTGCGCGGCAAGGTCATCCCAGTCATCGATCTTCGCCTCAAGTTCAGGATGGAGAAGTGCCAGGCCACAGACCAGACGGTCATCATCGTGGTCCAGTACAGCCTGCACGGGCGGAACATGACCATGGGGCTCCTCGTGGACCAGGTGCTCGAGGTGCTATCCATCGAGAGCTCGGCGATCGAGCCGCCGCCGGAGTTCGGCGGAACCCAAGTGAGCAACGACTTCATTCTTGGAGTCGGGAAATCGGATAAGCGGGTGATCTTTCTGTTGGATATCGGACGGGTACTGTCCGTGGAAGAAGTGTCGGCTGTTGCCGTGGCTGCGGCAGGCTGAGTTGTGTGTCGAGTCGCAACGGGGACCATCGAAAGGGACGTGAACATGTTTGGCAAAGTGAAACTCGGTATGCGCGTTTCGGGCGCCCTTGCGGCGATGCTCGGGTTCGTGATTGGGATGGGGATCTATGGAATCAAGCAACTGGAGCTCGCGGATGACTCGGGCACGATACTCTACCAGGCAAACACGAAGCCCTTGGAGGCGGCTGCCGAGCTCAACGGCAGTGTCAACCGTGGTTATACGAATCTGCTGCAGGCGGTAACGACCACGGATCCCTCCACGCGCAGACAATGGTCCGAACGAGCGATGACACGTCTGCAGGCAGCCGGCCCCGCGCTGTCGAAGTTGCGGGAGCTGGTCGACCGAGACGTCTTCCAGATGTCCGATGGCCGCGTGTTGAACCTGACGGCCGGGCTCAACTCGAGCAAGCTCGAGACGCTCACCAGGTCCCGTGACGTGATGAAGACCGTGAGCAGAGCGGGGGAGTCGCTGATCGCCAGCATGAAGGCGGACCTCGACAAGATCCGCGACGGAAAGGCGGAGGGGCTGGGCGACGAGCTTCTCGCAGGCGACACCGTGAAGACGCGGCAGGAGTTCAACGTCGCGCTGGACGAGCTCATTGGCATCCTCAGCAAGCGTGCGTCTGCCCGCTCTGAGACCAACACCGAGAACTCGGCTCATGCCATCCGCGAAATGACGATCATCGCGGTCATCGCGGTCATCCTGGCCGGTCTGCTCGGCATCCTGCTCTATCGGAGCATCCAGCGCATCACCAAGGGCCTTCTCGGCGAGGTCGAGCATCTCGTGTCGGCCGCCCAAAACGGTGCTCTGTCGACGAGAGCGGATCCGGAGAAGCTGAACTTCGAGTTCCGCCCCATTGCGATGGCGTTCAATAAGACGCTGGATGCCGTGGTCGGCCCCCTCAACGTGGCCGCCAAGTACGTCGACGAGATTGCCAAGGGCGACATCCCGCCAAAGATCAGCGACACCTACAATGGTGACTTCAACACCATCAAGGACAACCTCAACCGATGCATCGACAATCTCAGCGCGCTGATCACCGAGATGAACCGCATGAGCCGCGAGCACGACGCTGGCGACATCGACGTCTCCATCCCGTTCGAAAAGTTCGAGGGCGCGTACCAGGCCATGGCCAAGGGAGTGAACGGCATGGTCGCGGGCCACATCGCGGTCAAGAGGAAGGCCATGGCGTGCGTCGCCGAGTTCGGCCGTGGGAACTTCGAGGCCCCGCTGGAGAGATTCCCGGGCAAGAAGGCGTTCATCAACGAGACTATCGAGGCCGTAAGGACCAATCTGAAGGCGCTCATCGCGGACGCGAATGCGCTGGCACGGGCCGCGGTGGAAGGCAAGCTGGCGACCCGGGCCGATGCCAGCAAGCACCAGGGCGACTTCCGCAAGATCGTCCAAGGCGTGAACGAGACCCTGGATGCGGTGATTGGACCGCTCAACGTCGCCGCCAAGTACGTGGACAATATCTCGAAGGGCAACATTCCGCCGAGGATCACCGATGCGTACAACGGCGACTTCAACACCATCAAGAACAACCTCAACCAGTGCATCGAGGCGGTGAACAACCTGGTCTCGGACGCGGCCTTGCTGTCTCGCGCGGCTGTGGAGGGGAAGCTGACGACCCGCGCGGATGCCAGCAAGCACATGGGCGACTTCCGCAGGGTCGTCGATGGTGTGAATCAGACGTTGGACGCCGTGCTGGCCCCGATCGACGATGCGGCCCAGGTGTTGGAGAAGCTGTCGCAGCGCGATCTGCGTGCGCGCGTGAAGGGCAACTACCAGGGCGACCACGCCAAGATCAAGGAGTCGATCAACGCCACGGGAGAGGCCCTGCACGACGCCCTTCTACGGGTCGCGGTGGCGGTGGACCAGGTGTCGTCTGCATCGGGCCAGATCGCGTCGTCGAGTCAGAACGTCGCTGACGGAGCCTCGCAGCAGGCGAGCGCTTTGGAGGAGACCACGTCCAGCCTCGAGTCGATGAGTGCGATGACCAAACGCTCGGCCGATAACGCGCAGCAGGCCAACGGCCTCGCCCAGACCGCGAGGGCCGCCGCCACGGACGGGGCGGGAGCCATGGAGCAGATGGGGGAGGCGATGACCAAGATACGCGCGTCCGCCGAGGGGACGTCGCAGATCATCAAGGACATCAACGAGATCGCCTTCCAGACCAACCTGCTTGCCCTCAACGCAGCCGTCGAGGCCGCGCGGGCCGGCGAAGCGGGGCGTGGCTTCGCGGTGGTCGCTGAAGAGGTGCGCAGCCTGGCCTTGCGGTCGAAGGACGCCGCCATGAAGACGGAGGAGCTGATCAAGGAGTCGGTCCGCCAGGCAGAGGAAGGCGAGGTGACGTCCAAGGGCGTGTCTGCCAAGTTGAACGAGATCGTCGCCGGCGTGACCAAGGTGACCGACATCGTCGCGGAGATCTCTGCGTCGGCGAAGGAGCAAGCCGCCGGTATCGACCAGATCAACCGTGCCGTGAGCGACATGAACAAGGTGACCCAGCAAAATGCTGCGAACTCGGAGGAGTCGTCGTCGGCCGCGGCGGAGTTGTCGAGCCAGTCGGAGGAGTTGGCGGCGATGATCGGTGGCTTCCAGTTGGCGCGGCAAGGGGGCGCTATCAGCAGCGCGAAGCTGCACAAGGTCAAGCCGTTCGGTCACAGCGGCGCCCGGTCCGTCGGTGGAAACAACGGCAAGGGCGGCGTGCGCAAGGCCGAAGAGATCATTCCGCTCGAGGAAGAAGCAGCGTCGTTCAAGGACTTCTAGACCGGGACTGGCGGTTGCTGGCCGGGGATCGCGGGATCTCCGGGCAGCGTGCCTGACCAGGTAGAGCAGCTCGGCGAGCAAACCATGGATGCCTCCACGTATCACCGGCTCTGCAGCATTGCCTACCAGAAGGCCGGGATAAGCTTGGGGCCGACCAAGGAGGCTCTGGTCGCCGCGCGCGTGGGCAAGCGGGTGCGCGCCCTGGGGCTGGCGAGCGAGGCCGAGTACCTGGCCAGACTGGAGGACGACAGGACTGGCGAGGAGACCATCCAGTTTCTCGACGCCATCTCGACCAATCACACCGCCTTCTTTCGCGAGCACGACCACTTCGAGCTCGTGCGGAAGCTGGTTTCTGACTGGTACAAAGCGGGGCAGAGGCATCCGAGAATCTGGTCGGCCGCCTCGTCCACCGGGGAAGAGCCGTATTCGATAGCCTTCACGCTAAGCGACATCCCCGAGGCCGGCGAGATGGACTGGCGCATCCTCGCCACGGACATATCCACCCGGGTTCTCAGGAAGGCGGAGGAGGCGCGCTTTGGTGTAGAGCGACTGAGGTCGCTCGACCAAGGGACTCGGAAACGCTACTTCGAGCGGGTTCCGGGTAGCGAGGACATGGTGGTGAGGCGGGAGCTCAAGAGTCGGATCGCGTTTCGCCGGCTCAACCTGGCCGTGCCCCCCTATCCGATGCGCGGTCCCTTCGACATCATCTTCTGTCGCAACGTGATGATCTACTTCGACCAAGTGGTCAGGCAGCGGGTGATCTCGGCGATGGAGCGGCTGCTACGCCCTGGTGGATACCTGCTCATCGGGCATTCGGAGGCGTTGTCCGGCATCCAAGTGGGGCTTCGCATGGTGCGTCCATCTGTCTTCGTGCTGACGGAGGACCGTGCATGAGCGCGATCGTGGTCGAGATCGCCGACCTCAAGGTCAGCTCCAACCCGTCCGCGGTGTTGGTCACGTATGCGCTCGGCTCGTGCATCGCGATCATGGTCTACGATCCGGTGATGAGGGCCGGTGGAATGATCCACTACATGCTTCCGCTCAGCGAAGCATCTCCCGACAAGGCGACCGAGCGCCCCGCGATGTTCGCTGACACGGGCATCCCGTTGCTGTTTCACTCGATGTACGCGCTTGGCTGCAAGAAGCAGAACCTGACCGTGAAGGTCGCGGGCGGCGGTTCGCTCTACGACGACAACGGCTACTTTGCGATCGGCGAGCGCAACTACACGATTCTCAGGAAGATGTTCTGGAAGGCCGGGGTCATGATCGCGGCGGAGGACGTTGGTGGAACGAAGTCGCGCACCGCGCGGCTGTTCATCGATACGGGACGATGCACGATCACCGCATCGGGAGGGGAAGCAGAGCTATGATTGAGCACTCTGAGATGCTGGCGACCATTCGCAGCTTGCCGACGTTCTCCCAGACGGTTGTGCAGCTGGCGCAGCTTCTTCGGGACGAGGAGGCAGGGCCAAGCGAGTACGAGGCCGTCGTGCAGCTCGACGTCGCACTCACCGCGAACCTCTTGCGCATGGCGAACTCGGCGTACTTCGGTTTCTCCCGCAGGATCAGCAGCGTACGGGAGGCGATCACGCTGCTCGGTGCTCGTCGTCTCTTCGAGCTCGGGGCCATGGCCGCGGTCGAGGCGGTCGTGCCTCGGACGCTGCCGGGGTACGCAATCGACTCCGGCACGTACTGGTGTCATTCCGTGGCCGTGGCCGTGCTGGCCGAGCGCTTCGCGAAAGAGCGAAAGTTGGCGGTTCCAACCCTGACCTTCACGTCGGGGCTTCTGCACGACATCGGCAAGTTGGTGATCAGCAGTTTCCTCGCGGATCGTCTCGAAGATTTGAGGGGGTGCCTGCTCGAGGGCAACAAGCCGTTGCTCGAGTGCGAGCGAGCCATCCTGGGGTCCGATCACGCACAGATCGGTTCGGAGCTGGCGCAGGCGTGGAATCTGCCCGAGGAGGTCGTTCGTGTGATTTCCTGGCACCACGAGCCTTGGCGCATCGAAGGCGAAAAGGGCGACGTCCTGGTCGATCTGGTGCACTGTGCGGATTGCCTCTCGCACTCGCTTGGCTTCGGCGCCGACGTCGGGCAGTTGCAGCGTCAAGTCGACGAAAGTGCCATCGGCAGGTTGGGCTTGCGCAAGATCGACCTGGAGCGCGTGGCCAGTCGCGCGTTGCCCGAGATCGAGGGCCTGGCGCAGTTCGGCCGCGTGAAGAGGCAAGGAGAGCGAGCATGAGTTATCGCATCTTGGTCGTGGACGACTCGCCGGTGTCCCGGAGAATGGTCTGCAAGGCGGTGGGGATGAGCGGCCTGGAGGTGGGCGAGATCTTGGAGGCAGGTAACGGCCTGGAAGCGCTCGAGATGGTCCGCAAGACGTGGGTCGACATCGTGCTGGCCGACATCAACATGCCTGTGATGAGCGGCGTGGAGATGGTAGCGGAGATGGCCAAGAGCGACTTTCTCGCCACCACGCCGGTCGTGATCATCTCGTCGGAGAAGGGGCAGGAGCGCAGGGACGCGATGCAATCGATGGGCGTGAGCGCGTACCTGCCCAAGCCCTTCCGGCCCGAGCAGATCAAGCAAGTGGTGTCGAGTCTCCTGCGTGAGAAGAAGGGCTCGAGCCGTGAGTGACGCGCTCGATAGCGAGAGGCTGGCCCTGCTCTCGAGCACGTTGCTGGCGGATGCGGCTTTCGTGTTTGCCGGGCCCAGCACGGCCTTCACTCCGAAGAGCTCGGCACTTCACGTCGCTCAAATCGCGCTCACCTGCTCGAGAGCGCTCGAGCTCTTGGTCGTGGCCGAGCCCGACTTGGCACAGGCCTTGGCGGCGAACCTGCTCGGCATCGACGAGGACTCCGACGAGGCGAGAAGCTCTGCCGAATTGGCGCTTGGAGAGTGGGCCAACATGCTGGCCGGCTCGCTCGTGGTGGGGGACATGGTCGACAGCGCACCGGCCAGGATCGGCATTCCATCGATCAGCAGTGCGTCGGTGACCGCCGTCGATTCGCTGCTTGGAAAGTCGATCCGCCGTGCCGACCTGGTCACGGAGACCGGCCAACACATGGTCATCGCCCTGCGACCGTTGGAGCCAGGATGATCAAGGTTCTCGTCGTCGACGACTCCGCGGTCGTGCGTCAGATCCTGCAGACCGCTCTGGCAGCGGATCCGGAGATCGAGGTCGTCGGCACCGCACCCGATCCGTTCGTCGCGAGAGATCTCATCGTTCAGCACAGACCCGACGTGGTCACCTTGGACGTCGAGATGCCACGCATGGATGGAATCACGTTCCTGCGCAAGCTCATGCACTACTTCCCGCTTCCGGTCATCGTGGTTTCGTCGCTGACGCCGGAGGGAAGCGGGCTGGCGCTCGATGCCCTTTCGAGCGGCGCGGTCGAGGTCATGTGCAAGCCGGGGGCTGCATTTGCCGTCGGCGATATGGGCGAAGCCTTGGTCGAGAAGGTGAAAGTCGCGGCTCGCGCCAAGGTGAGACAGATTGACCGGTCGAGTCCGAATGCGGTGTCGACGGCGCTGGGACGGACCACGAACAAGGTCATCGCCATAGGCGCTTCGACCGGCGGAACCGTGGCGATCGAGTACATCCTGTCGCGCATGCCGGTGGATGCACCTGGCATCGTCATCGCTCAGCACATGCCGGCCATGTTCACCAAGCAGTTCGCGGCCCGGATGAACCAGATCTCCCAGATGGAGGTCCGCGAGGGGGCCGACGGTGACTCCGTCGTACCTGGCGTGGCATTGATCGCTCCTGGCGATTGCCACATGCTGCTGAGACGGTCAGGGGCGCGATACTTCGTGTCCGTGAAGTCCGGGCCGATGGTCCACCGGCAGAGACCGTCGGTGGAGGTTCTGTTTCGGTCGGCGGCGCGCTCGGCCGGTCCCAACGCTGTCGGCGTCCTGCTCACCGGGATGGGCGTCGACGGTGCCCAGGGGCTGCTGGACATGCGACAGGCGGGCGCCTTCACGGTGGCCCAGGACGAATCGAGCTGCGTGGTCTTCGGTATGCCTCGCGCTGCCATCGAGTTGGGCGGCGCCGACAAGGTCTTCGGCCTGGAGAGGATCCCCTCCGAGGTTCTGCGCGTCGCGACGCTATAGAGCGGGGGTGCCCGCGACGGGACGCATGGCCTTGGCTTGCTCGGGCCATGCTGCCGTCCGGATGGTCATCGCGTCGTGCGAGCCATCCAGGGGTCGATCGCTGCCTTCAGCTCTGCAAGGCTGAACGGTCGCACCAGCAGGGCGACGTCTCGATAGGCCGACACCAACTGCTCGGCCTTCTCTCCCAGATTTCCGGTTTCGATCACGACCGGCAGGCCCGGTCGCAGCCTACGCAGCAACGGCAGGGCCTGCGTCCCATCGAGCACCGGCATGTCGATGTCGAGGAGAACGAGATCCACCTGCAAACCGGCCTCGACCTTGTCAACGGCTTCGCGGCCGTTCTCCGCCATCACGATGGAGTGTCCAAGCCGACGCAGCTGCGCGGAGACCGTGGTCTGCACCAGGTCGTCATCGTCCACGAGGAGGATGCGCAGCCCGTTCTTGACCGACGGATGAGTCAACTGGGGCAGGAGCGCGGAGGACGTCGACGTGGAAGGCGACAGCGGGAGGTTGATGTGCACCTGCGTGCCTCGGCCGGGCTGGCTGTGAATCTCCAAGGTGCCGTGGTGGGCCTTGACGGCCCCGTATACAGCAGGCAATCCGAGCCCGGAGCCTCTGCCGTGCGGCTTGGTGGTGAAGAATGGGTCCAGTGCGCGGTCCAAGACCTGCTTGGACATCCCGCAGCCGGTATCCTCCACCCGGATCTGAATCCAGTCGTCCAGCCGCAGGTGGGTATGCACGGTCAGGGTCCCACCGTCGGGCATCGCGTCGAGTGCGTTGGCCAAAAGGTGCATCACCGCGCTGGCGAGCGCGCCGGGATCCCCGGCGACGGTCGGCAAGTCCGGGGTCAGGTGCCTCTCGACTTTGATCGAGGCGGCCCGCAACCGGTCGAGCAGACGAATTTGCTCTTCGAGGATTTCGTTGACATCGACCACGCGTGCTTCGTGGACGTCCTGGCGGGAGAAGTCGAGCAGACCGCGAAGCAAAGTCCGCCCCCGTGTGCATGCTTGCACGATCGCATCGAGGCCTTTGTCCAGGTCCTCTCGAGCGGCGCGGCTCTCCATGGATTTGGCCACGGCCAGGATCGTGCGAATGACGCTGTTCATGTCGTGTGCGACGCCGCCGGCAAAGCTCCCGAGGCTTTCCATCCGCTGCGAGCGAAGCAGCTTCTCTTCCAGGTACAGACGCTCGGTGATGTCGTGGATCATCGAGAGACATCCGACGGTGCGCGCGCTGGCATCGATCCATGCGGCGTTGAACCACTCGCACTTGATGCGTCGGCCGTCGCGGGTGAAGTTCTCGGTGGTGTACTGGCTGCCGAAGTCGCCGCCCTCCATGATCGATTGCCAAACCTTGGCCATGTTCAGTCGCTCTTCGGGTGGAACCAGCAGGTCGTGCGCGTGTCGCCCCATGGCTTCCGATGCCGACCAGCCGAAGATGCGCTCGGCCGAGGCGTTCCACTCGGTCACGCGGAAGTCCTTGTTCCAGGCGATGTACGCGAGCGGCATGCGCGTGATCTGGAAGTTGAGGCGTTGGTTCGCCTCGAGCACGTCGGCCAGGCTCTGCCGGAGCAGCTCGTCGGTCTCCTTGCGCTCGGTGATGTCCTCGATGACCGACACGTAGGTGCGGCGTGCGTCCTTCCCAGCCCCGGGCACCTTGACTTGCAGATTGATCCAGACGATTCGGCCGTCCTTGTGAACGTAGCGCTTCTCGCGGCTGTACCCCATGGCCTCTCCGACCCGGCACTTCTGTACGAATTCGAGGTCCGCGGACAGGTCGTCGGGATGGGTCAGGACCTGGAAGCTGCGGACCAGCAGCTCTTCCTGGCTGTAGCCGACGATCTCGCAGAAGCGTTGGTTGACCCTGACGTAGTTTCCGGTGTCCAGCTCCACCTCGGCTACTCCGACGGCCGCTTGTTCGAATATGGCGCGGAAGCGGGCCTCGCTCTCCCGGAGCGCCGCCTCGGCGAGGCGCTGGTCGGTGATGTCTCGGGCGGTCGCATAGATGAGGTCGTCTCGCGCGGTCGCTCGCCATTCGAGGAACCGGTAACTGCCGCCTCGTGCGTGAACGCGGCTGACGAAGCCGACAACTTCCCTGCGGGTTCGAAGCCGTGCCAACCCACCCAGGGTCGTCTCCATGTCGCTCGGGTGAACGAAATCGAACAGGCGAATACCCTGCAGTTGGTAGGGCTCGTAGCCGAGCAAGGTGGCCCACGCGGGGTTGAGTCGGACCGCGCGGCCCTCGCTGTTCAAGATGGCCAGGAAGTCGAGGTTGGTGTCGAAGAAGGCATCGAGCTGCTCGATGTGGTGGCGGAGGTCATCTTCGTTCTGTCGGCTGATCGTGACCTCGTAGTAGGTCGTGAGCACGCCGATGCCTGGCAGAGGCGTGGCGGTGACCTCGAACCACGTGACCTTGGTGTCCGATGCGATGCCGATCTGTTCGTCGATGAGGACGCGTCGTTCGCGGCGTGCCCGCACACTCGGGTGCTCGTCGTAGGGCAGGGACGTGCCGTCCGAGCGCAGTAGCCCTTCGGTGGGAATCGGAATCGCCATCGGCGAGGTTCTCGGTCGGTCGATACCGAACAGGCGTGCCGCCGCAGCGTTGACCTCGATGACTTGGTCATCGTCGTTCGTGACGACGATGCCCAGCGGGAGCAGCTCGAAGAGACTGCGTGAGACGACGGTGGGCACCTCGGAGGGCTGGAAAGGAAGGTGGTCAGTCGCCATGACACCTCTCCTGGTCCGGCCTTGCGAACTCTTTCAGACAGGCGCGCAGCTTGTCGGCCTGCACGGGCTTGGTGATGTAGCGGTTCATGCCGGCGTCGAGGCAGCGCTCTTTGTCGCCCCGCATGGCGTGTGCGGTCAGGGCCACGATGGGCACGCGGGAGCGCTGCTTGACGACATCCACTGAGTCGGACAGCGCGCGAATGGCACGTGTGGCCGCCAGGCCGTCCATGACCGGCATCTGGACGTCCATGAAGACGAGGTCGAAGTCGTTCTGGCGGACGGCGTTGAGCGCGCCTTCCCCGTCCGCGACCTCGTCCACGTCGTGGCCGTCTCGACGCAGGATGCCTGCGACCAACATGCGGCTGGTCGGATCGTCCTCGGCCAAGAGGACGCGCATGGCTGGCGTGCTCGTGGCCTCGGTCGAGGATGGCAGGGGCGACGGTCGCGTGCCCCTGACCGATAGGGGGCGAAACAGGGCCGTGAAGCTGAACGCGGAACCCTGGCCGGGCCCGCTCTCGACGGAGATCTGGCCGCCCATCTTCTCGATCAGGCGCTGGCAGATGGTGAGGCCCAGCCCCGTGCCTCCGTAGGTTCTGACCGTCGAGGTGTCCGCCTGGATGAAGGGCTCGAAGATGGCTTTCTGTCTGGAGCGAGGGATACCGATGCCGGTATCCGCGACCACGAAGCGAAGCTCGCAGGTGGGCCCCGCGAGGTCCGAGGTGCAGTCGACCTGCACGTCGATCGATCCCTGGGCCGTGAACTTGATGGCGTTGGACAGCAGGTTGAGCAGTACCTGGCGCAGTCGAAGAGAGTCGCCGCGCAGCTCGACCGGGACGCGCTCTGCGATCGTACTGCGGACGGTGAGCCCCTTCTGCTGTGCGCGCAGGCTGATCGATGCCAACGCGCTGGCCAGCGCCTCTCGGGGACGGAACGGCTCGTCGATGAGCCCCATCTGGTCGGCCTCGATGCGGGCCAAGTCCAGGATGTCGTCGATGATGCGGAGCAGGTCCTGGCTTCGGCCCTTCACGATGTCGAGGTACTGTCCCTGCTCTTGCGACAGACCGCCTTCGAGGACCAGATCGGTGAACCCCATGATGGCGTTCATGGGCGTGCGGATCTCGTGGCTCATGTTCGCCAGGAACTCGCTCTTGGCGCGACTTGCTGCTTCGGCCCGGTCCTTGGCGATCTTCAGCTCGCGTGCATTGCGGCGCCGCACGAGGGAAATCCCGATCGCCATCCCCACTCGTTCGAGATACGCCACCACCGCGGGGGAGAACAGATCCGGTCGCCGATCGGCAAAATGCAGAATTCCCAGCCGCTCGTTGCCGCTGCGGAGCAGGATGTTCGCCACGGACGCGTAGCCGTCCCGAATGCAGGTTCCGCGGGTGGTCATCGCCGAAACCTGCGGCGTGCAGGCCAGCGTCGACGTGTAGTCGTTGCTCCAGAAGCTGCCACCTGGCGAAAAGCAAGGAACCTGGCCCGGGAGCTCGCCCTGGAGAATGCGCCCGCATAGGCACGCACGGCCTTCGAGCGCCGGATCGCACAGCTTGCGCTCGGCGCCGATGGACATGTTCAGCCCGCCATCGGGATGCAGGACCGCCCAGGCGCCGTCTCGCCTCAACCTTACCGCGATGGCGTCGAAGTCGAAGGTGCCGCGGATCGCGGAGAGGACCGCCTGAATCTCCTGGTCCTCCTCGGAGTACGACCGGCCGAGTATCTCGAGTAAGCGAAGCGCGAGAGACTCGAGGGGGGCTTGGGAGGCCTGCTCCAGACGGTTGGGTAGGGGGGCTGACGGGGGTGCCTCGGACATTCCTTGGTCCTTCTGCCAGTGCTTTCCATACTGGACGTCACTGCCGCTGCGCGCGTCCTGGGCCTCGGCCCCCTCAAGATCGGTTGGTGCCATGCACCTCTTGAGTGCCCGGGAGCGGCGCGCTGCACCGCCACTGGAGCACCGAGCACCGTCGGAAGCTCCGACCGTGCTCGGCTATGTCCGCGTCTCTACCGCTCGCCCGGGTTGATCAGGCGGAACTCGGTGCGGCGGTTGGTGGCTCGTCCGGATGCCGTGGAGTTGTCTGCGATGGGCCTATCCTTGCCGAAGCCCACCGAGTTCAAGCGCGACGAGGCGACCCCGCGCGAGACGAAGTACAGCTTCACCGAGTCGGCGCGGCGCTGCGACAAGTTGAGGTTGTAGCTCGCCTTGCCCTTGCTGTCGGTGTGACCGGAGATCTCCAGGTTCACGTCCGGATAGTCCTGCAAGACCTTCAGGGCGCGGTCGAGGATGGCAAACGACCCGGGCAGGATCTCCGCGGATGCCGTCTTGAAGTTGATGCCTTGGATGACGCCCGTGAACTTCTTGACCTCGGCCGGGACTTCGTCGGGGCAGCCGTCCTCGTCCTTGTACTTGTTGACCGTCTCGGGCTCGTTCGGGCACTTGTCGATGGCGTCGGGGATGCTGTCGCGATCGTTGTCCGTTTCGGGGCAACCGTCGTTGTCCTCGAAGCCGTCCTTGTCCTCGGGCTCGTTGGGACACTTGTCGAGCGCGTCGGGCACGCCGTCCTTGTCGTTGTCGAGGTCCGGGCAGCCGTCGCTGTCCTCGAAGCCGTCCTTGTCCTCGGGCTCGTTGGGGCACCTGTCGAGGGCGTCGGTGACTCCATCCGCGTCGTTGTCCGGATCGGGGCAACCGTCGTCGTCTTGGAAGCCATCCTTGTCCTCGGCCTCGGCCGGGCACTTGTCCACGTCGTTCGGAATGCCGTCGCCATCTTTGTCCGCGCGCTCTGGAGAGCGGACCTCCTTGGAGTAGATGTGGACGCGCTCGATCTCGCTGAAGTTCACGTAGAAGCCGCCGAAGACTTCGAAGTCAGGACCTTTCGGCTTCGCGTATCCGTCGAGCGGCAAGATGGCCGTCCAGGGGGCGAGGATGCGTCCGTCGACCCGGATGCCCACCTGCGGGGTGAAGCCGACCTTGAAACCGAGACCGGCGTGAACCATGCCCCAGTTCCTGGTCGATGGCGGGACCTCCTCCTCCGGGGTTCCCTCGGGCGCAGCGCCGTTGAGCCCAAGCAGGCCTCCGTAGCCAGCGAGCAGGAACGGCTGGAACACGTAGTAGTCGGTGAGGTTGAGTACGAAGCTGCCGCGGTACGCGAACACCCATTCCTTGATCTCGAGCTGGCGGGTGTGCGTCGGAATCGCTTGGACCTCGCCTTCGAGGCCGATCCAGCGGTTGAAGTGCAACCCCAAGATGGCTCCGAACATGCCCGAGTTGACCGGAGACATGAACTCCTGGTTCCCTCCGAGCACGTGCTGCTTGGTGAAGAAGTGCCCGCCGCCAACCAGGCCGAAGTCGAAGCGGTACTCCGGATTCTCCGGCCGTTGCGAGCGCGGAACCGCGCTTTTCTCTTCGCTCTGCGCAAGAGCATCGCTCGTCGCGAGCGGCGTGAGAAGCAAGCCAAGTAGGAGTGCCCTTCGAGGGAAACGACTCATTACGGTACCTCCGATCATGGTTACGAACGTGGTGCTGCCCCATCCATCGTCGCCGACACGACGGAAGGATATGTGAATCCCCGCAATTTTGCTACGGGGCTGCGCCGTCGGGGGAGTCCCCGCGTCAGAGCGGCCAGGTGGCCTGGTGTGGGGCAGCGCCGTAGACTGACCTCCGCCGAGCCCTTCGTGCGAAAGCCTTCCTCCTCGTTCATGCTCCTGCTTTCGATTCAGTGGTTCGCCTGCACAAGAGCAGAATTTTCCCACGTCGACGGCGGACTCTCCGACCGGCCGGCCGAGGTCGGCGGCTCGACGGCTTGCGGAGCACCCAGCGTGAGTGCTTGCATCCCGCAGGTCTCGGCGGGCGTGCCCTGCGATCCCGTCTGCCAGACCGGGAGATGCGACTGGTGCTCCCAGAAGTGCAGCCGGGCGGGAGATGGCAGCACCGTCTGCTCGTCCCTTGGCGCCCTTCCCGCCGGCAGCGCCTGCACCATCTCGCTGGCGGGAACCGACGAGCAGTACGACGACTGTGCCGCAGGCAGCATCTGCCTATCTCCCGAGCTCGGCGCTGCCTCGTCCTACTGTTTTGCTTTCTGCCGGAGCCCGATCGATTGCCCAGGGGGCATGGCGTGTTCCGAGCGTGTGTTGACCGCGTCGGTGGCAGGGCAAGTCACCGTTCGGGTCTGCGATCCTCCGTACCGAAGCTGTGCGTCCGCTTCGTCTCAGCCATGCTGCGATCCACTCGCAGCGGTCTCGGGCTGCGCGGCGGGGCAATTCTGCTACTTGGTTTCACCCGATCCCAGCCACGACGACCGCACGGTCTGCGACTACACGACCGGCGTCGGTGGCCGTAGCTCGCAGTGCAGCTCTTCGCGTGAATGCATGCCAGGGTGGACCTGTTTCGGGGCGACCACGGTCACCGTCGGAGTGTGCCGAAGGGTCTGTGACCCCAAGCTGGCGAATCCTTGCGGACCGGGCGGCGGCGCCTGCGGCGACTACGGCAACCAGTACGGCGTCTGTCCGCCGTGACGTCGCCGGTACGAATGCGCGGTCGCCTTCGCCAGATCGACGATTCCCGGTTCGCCTCCATGTCGTCGGAGCGGCTCTTGAATGAGGACGTGGAAGGTCCCCGCAATGGTCGCGGCTCGCTTCCCACCGTCCTCGTCGCTTGCCTCTCGAGTGGGCTTCTTCGCGATCGCCGCGCTCACCCTGACCCTGGAATCAGGAGCGTGCAAGTCACCTTCTGGTGACGCTGCGATTCGCGATGGTGGCGCCAAGGACTCCGCCGTCGGCGATGCCGCCAAGGACGCTGCTTCTTCCAGCGCTGGCGTGTGCCGAGCGGATGCTGCTATGGCCAGCAAAGGAAAGGCCGAGCGCTGCTCGTGCAATGGCGAGTGTCGCTCGGGCTTCTGCGTGGACGGTGTCTGTTGTGCCTCGGCGTGCGGCGAAAGCTGCAAGGCTTGCAACCTCCCGAGCTCACTCGGAGACTGCAGCTTCATCCCGGCCGGCGCCGTGCCACGCGACCGCGCCACGTGTGAGGCCTCGACGCCGGCGACCTGCGGTTACGACGGAACCTGCGACGGAAAGGGTGGTTGTCGCCTGTTCGTGGCTGGCACGGTCTGCGACACCGGCACCTGTGTTGGAGACGGCTTGGCCGGCATGAACGAATGCGCAGTGTTCGGCCGGGCAGCAGTGCTCGTCGCGTAGCTGCGGCATGAAGCTCAACGGCCGCGACCTGCGATGGCGCGGGCAATTGCGCGGCGGCAGCTGCAGGGCGAGCTCCGATTGCAGCAGCAACGTCTGCAGCGCTGAAGGGGTGTGTTGCAGCGTCGCCTGCAATGGTGCCTGCCAGAGCTGTGCGCTCGCCTCCAGGGTCGGAACGTGCAGCAACATCGTTGCCGGGGGGCACACCGAGGGACAACACCGCGTGCGCCGCTGGTCCGACCTGCGGCAACACCGGAAAGTGCGACGGCAGCGGAGGCTGCCAGCTGACCGCGGCGGGCACGGTCTGCGGCAACGCAACCTGCGCGGCACCTACCGCCGGAACCGTGAATGGCAGCCCGGCCTCCCTGTCTCTCGCTCGGGTTCCGGCGCCGACGTGCGACGGCAGCGGAAACTGCGTGGCCGGAAGTCCGCTCTCGTGCGGCGCCTACCAGTGCAACACCGCCACCTCACAGTGCAAGCGCTCGTGTACAAACACCACGGCCGACTGCAACGCCCTGACCCCGACGACGGCGAACAGTGCGGGTGGCAACAGCTGCATCGGCAACGCTTGCCAGAAGCTGCCGAACGGCGCGACTTGCGGCGCGGACTACGTTTGCACGAGCGGACATTGTGTCGACGGGGTCTGCTGCGGTACCTCCAGCTGCGGTGCTTGCATGGCCTGCGACTTGGCGAGCACCTCGGGCAAGATCGACGGCGTCTGCCGGGCCGTGGCCGCGGGCGCTGTCGAGCCGCACGGCCTGTGCGCGGCGACCGCGAGCAGCTCGTGCGGAACCGACGGAAAGTGCGACGGGTCGGGCACCTGCCAGATGTGGTCCGGCACGATTTGCACGCCTGGCCCAAGTCCCTGTGTGGATGCGACCCACGAGGCAGGCGCAACGGGAGCATGCAGCGGTACCGGCGTCTGCACCCCGGGCGCGTCGGTGGCCTGTAACGCCGGCTACCTTTGTGTCGCCGGCATGTGCGCCACCTCGTGCACGAGCGACAGCGCCTGTGACGTGGCCGCTGGGTTCGCCTGCGATACCGTCAGCAAGCTTTGCTTCCGCCTGGCGAGTCCCGTCGATGGCGGCAGCTAGGCCGCGTCGGGCGACTGCCCAAGGCTCTCGCTCAGGTTCGCGACGATGATCTCGATGTCGTCCCGCGATTCGAAGAGCATCTCGTACTCACCCAGCGAGAATTCGAGCGGATAGCCGGACGCAGTCTGCGCCAGCGCGCTCAGTTGCGTATGGAACTCTCTCAGCTCGCTTTCGCTGAGAGAGTCGGATGATTGCTTAGCCCTACACGCTGCCATGGTTTTGCTCCACAGCAACTATCGGCACCTCGCCTGCCAACCTTAGCAGCCCATGGACGCAGCGGGGCTTCCCGCGACGTGGCGACGTTGTCCATGGGCTTTCGGGCCGGGCGCTACTTCTGCGCTTCACCCAGCCTGACGTCGACCTTCACGGTCTGCGTGCCGTCAGGAGGCAGGGGCACGACTGCCCCTTGGACGGGCTGGTCGTCCACGATCAGCGCCACCTGGTTGCCCTTGCCCTGCCTCTTGACGTCGATGACGTAGCGGACGCCGCGGAACACCCGCGTGGCCTTGAAGCCGCGCCACTTGTCGGGGATTACCGGCGCGATCATCAAGCCTTGGTGCGTCGCCCTGATGCCGAGGATCCACTGCGTGCCGGCCACGTAGGTCCAGGAAGCCGTGCCGGACAGCCAGGCATTGCGGGCGTAGCCGAACTGTTTGTGCTCGGGGCCTGCGATGTTGCCGCAGTAGACGTAGGGTTCGACCTTCATGCAGTCGATGTCCTTGCGGGTGAACGGGGTGATCTGCAGGTAGTACTGCATCGCCCGCTCGGCCATGCCCAGCTTGGCGGCCGCGACGATGGCCCAGGTGTTGGCGTGACAGAAGATGCCGCCGTTTTCTTTCGCGCCCGGCGGATAGGTCGTGGTGCCGCGCACGCGCTCGTCACCGGTAACGTACGCTGGCCACAGGAGGGCCAAGCCGTACTTGCAGTTGAGCTTCTCGTGAATGCTCTTCATCGCGAGCGCAGCTCGCTCGGGCGGGGCGGTCTCGCCAATCACGGCCCAGGTCTGCGTGTTGAGGGCGATCTTGTGGTGGCTCTCGTTTCTCACGCCGACCGGCTTGCCCTGGTCGTCGTAGGCCCTGGCGTACCATTCGCCGTCCCATGCCACGCGATTGATGATCTCCGTCATCTCGGCGTGCAGGTCCCGGAATCGCTGCGCGTCGCCCGCCTTGCCAACGTGGTCGGCGAGGTCGGCGAGGTCGAGCATCACGCGGCAAAAGTGCTGTGCGACCCAGACGCTCTCGGCCTTGCCGCTGCCGTGATCGACGTTCATGGTGTCGTCCCAGTCGGCGAAGCCGATGCGCGGTAGCCCCTGCGGCCCGCGATTGTTCAGCGTGAACTCCACCCCGCGCAGCATGTGGTTCCAGATGCTGTCCGACCCGCCATCGGTGTAGTCGACCTGATGATCGAGATAGCCCACGTCGCCGGTCTCGCGGATGTACGAGCAGACCGCCAAGATGAGCCACAGGTGGTCGTCCGAGAACCACTGCGGCCATTGCGGAAACTCGGCAGCCAGGCCCGGTCCGCCTTCGCCGGTCAGCGGCAGGACCTGATGCCAGGTGTGCCCGTCCTGGTACTGCAGGTGCCACAGCATGTTCAGCGTGGCGCGCGCGCGGTCGGCGGCGTTGTGGACCGTGCCCAGCGTGTCCTGGGCCGAGTCACGCGTACCCATCCCGCGGCCGGTGCCGGTCTCGTAGGCCGAGACGAACCGCGACCAGTACAAGGTGGTGCGGCACTGAATCGGGTTCCACACGTTCACCATCGCGTTGACGATGGGGTCGGGGGTCTCGACGGTGAAGCGGCCGAGGTAGTCGTTCCAGTCGGCCTCAAGCGCGGCGAAGGCGGCGGTGACGTTCTTCGCGTCCTGGAAACGTCGAACGACGTCGGCGATGCGTGCCGGCTCGTCGGTGACGCCCATGATGAAGACGATCTCCTTCTCTTGGCCGGGTGCCAGGCTGATGTTGTGGCAGAGCGATCCGATGTTGTTGCCCCGGGCGGCCTGCGTGTTGGTGGGCTTGCCGGTCTCGACCACCTGTGGATTGGAGAGATCGCGCCAGCGACCAACGAAGACCTCACGGTCGGTCTCGAAGCCGGCCGGCTTGGTGCCCGAGGCGAAGTAGTTCGTGGTCGGCGAGAAGCGGGTCTTGGACGTGATGATCCCGTCGTTCACCCTGGCTTCGAGGATGTGCTGGCACCAGTCGAGGTTCAGCTGATCCATGATCGTGTCGCGGAAGCTGAACTCGACATACGAGAAGCTGCGCAGCTTGCGTGCCTTCTTGCTCGTGTTCTTGACCCTGAGCACCCAAAGCTCGCACGGACACGACTCGTCGGCGGGCGCCAGCGGGACGAAGTAGAGCACGCTGGTCTCGATGCCGCCCAAGCTGCTCGAGATCTTCGTGTAGCCGGCGCCATGGCGGCACTCGTAGGACGCGAGCTTCACCGCCGGCGTCGGCTGGGCCGTCACGCTCCAATACTTGCCGGTCTCCATGTCGCGCAAGTAGACATAGCGTCCAGGCTGATCGGCCGGAATCGCGTTATACCGGTAGCGCGAGACGCGGCGGTTCTTCGGGTCGCGATCGAAGGCGAACCCACCCGCCGCGTTGGAGACGATACCGCCGTAGCGTCCTTCGCCGATGAAGTTGAACCAGGGCGTCGGCGTGTCCGGCCTCGTGATGACGTACTCTCGCTTGCCCTCGTCGAAGTAGCCATATGGATTCGCCAAGACACCCCTCGCCAAGACACTCTTGGTGGCCGTGGCCGTCTTCGTGGTCGTCGGGGTCTTCGTCCCCGTCCTCGCCGCCGTGCCCGTCTTCTTCGCCTTGCTCTTGCTCCTCATGGTGACTTCCTCCGTTTACTGGGCAGCGGCAGCAGGTGCAGCCGCGCGGCGCTCGGCAAGCTCCTTCTCGATGATCTTCATCTTCTTGTCGTCGAGCGAATAGAGCAGCGGCAGCAACGCCGCGATCACGCTGCCCACCGCCGGAATGAAGCTGATCAGCAGCTTGAGCCCGGTGAGCGAGCCGGCGCTCTGCGTGGCGCCCGCCTGGTACCCGAACGCCGTGAGGATGATGCCCGTCACGGCGCCGCCCACGGTCCACCCCATCTTTTGTGCGAACGACGACGCCGCGAACACCAGCCCGGTCGAGCGTCGGCCCGTCTTCCACTCGGAGTAGTCGGACGCGTCGGCGTACATGGCATAGACCAGCGCCGCGCTGGGGCCCATGATCATGTTGGCGAGGATCTGCAGCACGAACATCAGGACCACGTCCTCGGGCCGCAGGAAGTAGAAGGCGACGGTGATGATCGAGGTGAGCGCCATCATGATCATGTAGAGCTGGCGCTTGCCGATGCGCTTGGCGAAGGGCGCGACCACCGAGGTGCCGGCCAGCGTCGACAGCGAGCCCGCCACGAAGAACGCACCCAAGATGCTGTCCGCCTTGAACTGCATGCCGAGCACAGTCTGGTCGCCGACGTAGTACTTGAAGTAGTAGGCGAGACAGCCATTGCGGATGGAGACGTAGCTCAGGGTTGCGATGCCGAGCACGAACAGGATCAGCCACGGGACGTTGGTCACCACGTCGCCGAGGTCGCGGAGAAACGACGACTGTTTGACCGTGGGGACGACGCGCTCTTTGGTGGAGGCGAAGCAGATGAGCCACATGACCATGCCGAGCAGCGCGTAGAGTCCGACCGTCATGGCGAAGCCGCGCTGCTGGTTCCCTCCGCCGAAGAAGGACACGAGCGGCATGGTGCACAGGCTTACCACCAGGCCCGCCGAATAGGCGCCGACGAAGCGGAACGACGACACCTTGGTGCGCTCCTCGCTCGACGGCGAGATGACACCCATCAAGGCGGAGTAGGGCAGGTTGATGGCGCTGTACACGAGGCCGATGAGGCCGTAGGTGATGTACGCATAGATGAGCTTGCCGCTCGGGCCGAAGGGCGGCGTGATGAACGCCAAGGAGCCGCAGACGCCGAACGGCACCACGAACCAGAGGATGTAGGGGCGGAACTTGCCCCATCGGGTCTGCGTCCGGTCGGCGACCATGCCCACGATGGGATCGAAAACCGTGTCGATGATACGTGTGAGGAAGAAGAGCGTCGCCATCGACGCAGGCGCCAGCCCGAAGACGTCCGTGTAGAAGAGGTTGCCGAAGAAGACGAACGTCATCCAGAACAGGTTGGACGCCGTGTCGCCCAAGGCATAGCCGGTCTTCTCCTTGAACGAGAGCTTTGCGCTTTCCGAATTCGTCGTACTGGTCATTGCGGTCGTCAACTCCTGACGGGCGAAGGTCGCTTGGCTGCCAGGGACACCCTGGTGGGGCGCGACTCTACGGCCGCGGTAGGGGCCCGATCAACCGGAACAGTGCCGATCCTTCGGCGCTATCGGGCAGCATGGGTTCCGATTTCTGTGGACGCGCGGCGCGCGGCGTGGGCTCATCTTGCGGCCCGCACAACGCTCGCAGCGGCCGCTGCTGGTGGCGTGCCGGTTCGCGGCGCTGGGCCGCGACCGTACGGCTAGGTCGCCTTCCGGGCGCGGAATTTTCGAATGAAGCCGCTCGGCCGGTAGGTCAGCTTGGACTGGCGTAGGCCCGGGTCACCCAGATCCTGCTCTCGATTGACGATTGTGCAGGTGGCCGGCAGCGAGCGGGCGAAGTCCATGTTGATGATCTGGTAGAGGCCTTTCATGCCAGGGATCGTCTTTTCGTAGTGAACCACGAACATGCTTCCCGAGACGGCGTATTCCCCCAAGGTGTAGCCGGCAGGCTGGCCTTCCACGTGGAAAACCGATCCCGCCAGTCCGAATTCCGATGCATGCATCAAGGCGTCGCGTGCGGGGGCATAGTCCGCCTGGTCGCGCGCGTCCTTGCGCCACTCGTCCAAGATGTGCAGCGCCTCGTCGACCCGTTGGCCGTCCAGTGGAAACGCCTGGTAGGTGTGGTGCTTGAGGAAATGGTTCACCAGGTTGCGTTTCCTCTGCAGCGACCGTCCGGCCAATGTTGCCAGCGCCTCGCGCGGATAGAGGTAGTCGAAGTTGTCACGGTCTTCGCTGATCACGAAGCCAGCGGGCCGCAAAGCCTCGGCCTGGCTCTCGGTGACCAACTTCATCTCGCCGAACTGCTGGAAGAGCCCATCGAGCAGGTCCGGTCGCGGCAGACCGAAGGGCGAGATGAAGAACGAATGGCCCTTGTCGGCGCCGGCCAGGACGATGGTCTCGTCGGGCAGCCGCGCGATTCGATAGCCGTGCGGCTCGCGGAAGCAGTAAATGCCGGCGAACGAGAGCTCGGAGACTCCGTCGCGGAGCGAACGAAAAAGCGGATCGAGAACTTCTCGATCCGCCAGTTCGATCTCGGTCAGGTCTGGGTAGCTTCCGATCATTCGGTCGAGGGAATTGTAGCAGCCCGGCTGCCCATGCCCACGACAGAAGTCGAGATCACCCGCCTGAGCCGGATACGAAGTTGAAGGGGTAAGAGACGATTGCGATACCGCCGCCGTCCGGCTTCGGGAACTCCCAGCGCTTGACCGCGTCGACGACGCACTTCTCGACGTGGACGTTGCCCATCGTGGTGCTCTGCAAGACCGAGCTCAGAACCTGCCCCTGGGGCGAGATGACGAACTGGATGGATATCCGGCCGTCGAGCCCGGACTTCTTCACCAGCTCCTGGTCGTAGCAGTACTTCACCTCGTTCATGTGCAGCCGGACCACCCTGCGGATGATGTCTTTGTCGAGCGAGCCTCGCACCTTGGCGATGCCCCCGCCGACCGAGGGGATCTTCTTCGCTTGTCGGGTGCCGAGTGCCCCGACCGGGCCGCCGCCGTAGTCGTGGCCCGTACCACCGTGTCCGAGGGTGCCGAAGCGACCCGTGCCGAGGGTGTCTTCTCCGAAGCCGCCGCCGCCCATGCCGGTGCCCACGGTACCGAGCCCGCCCGGGCCCCAGCCGTTGGCCACCTCGGCCCCCACCAGCTGGCCGATGATGTTCTCGGCCGCATCGCCATTGGCGGTGTCGCGTCCGAGGATGCTGTTGAAGGGAGAGTTGGGCCTGGCGTTGAGGATGCCGAGGATGCCTCGGCTGCGTATGGCCTCCACGGCCTGCGCTTCGCCCATGTGCACGTCGACGCCGGTTCCCGCCATCGCCATCCGCCCCCTGGGGCGCTTCGACTTCGCATCTCCCGCCCTGCCGGGATCTCCAGCGTGGGCCTTTCCCGCATCACCCGGCGTGCCCGGCTTGGCCGCCGAGAGCTCCGGCACCTTTTCCGGCTCCGGCGCCTTGATGGTGAAGGGCAGGATGGTCCTGCTCATCCCAATCAGGTCACTCGACGCCGCGGCCTCGTTGGGCGGGGCAGCAAAGCTGAGCACCAAAACCAACAGCAGGGCAGCCACGGAGCCTACGGTGAACTTCTGCTCCTGCCAGTCCCAGTCGAACCAGCGGCGCGGCACCTGCTTGGCGCTCGTGGTCCGCTCCAGGCGGAAGCTCATGGCACCGCAGTCGATGCGCGCCCGACCGTTCTCCGGCAGGGTGAAGTGGCTGCCTCGGCCAGCCACGTAGTCGGCCAGTCGATACACCTTGCCACCGACGGAGACGTCGCCCGACATCTTCGGGGTCACGCTGACCAGGAAGCTGTCCCCCCACTTGGATACCAGCTGCAAGTCCGCGCCACCGATGAGCTCGGCGGCCGCGGGGGCGTCGGCGGATGGCGATTGGCCGATGACGTAGTTGGTTTTCGGGTCGAGGCCCCGGTGTGCCTTCTTGCTGGTCGAAGGCAAAAGGCGTGTGCCGATGAGGACACCGTTGAAGACGGCGCGCACTTGCAGTGCGGTCTCCGCGTCGGGCTCGTAGCCGGTGGGCAGCTCGGGACGTTCGTCGATCCTTTGTGCAGAGCTCAGCATGGCATGCTCCTCGCGTAGGGCCGGGCCTCGTTGCCCAGGGCGCCCTCCGGAGGACGCCTGGCTAGACGAATGGCATCCGGACAATCCAGGGACGAGGGGGCCGGCACCCGCCGGCCGCTATCACCATCGCCCTTCTGCAGCTATGGACAATGCGAATCCAGAATCGGTTCCGTGCTTCGGGGATTTTCTCGCGACCTTCGCGATCGCCGGAGGCGACGGGAGTCGCTCGCCCGATCCCCGACGGAGAGCCATCGGTACGCGGGCAAGTCCTTGCGCGGCACAAACACCTTTCGAGAGGCCCTATTCCGGTTAGCCAAAGAGGTCCTTTCGTGGTAGGCATCGGCCCCACCGATTCCCACCGATGGACACCTACATCTGATTCCAGGGAAAGGCTGTGATGAAGGAAAACCCAGGAAAAGTCGGCATCGATATCGGAGCAGTGTCGTTGAAGGCTGTCAGGCTTGCCGCCGACGGTTCCGTCTTGAAGTCATTTTATGCGCGCCACCGTGGCGAACCGGCAAAGGTCCTCGAAGCGGCGATGACCGAGCTCGCCGTCGGGCCCGGCGATTCCATCGGCTTGTGCGGCTCGAACAGCGCACGCTTCTGCGAATCGTTCGAGCTTCCCCGCCTGGATCTGGCCGCCTGCCAGATCCCCGTGGTACGCCTCGAATTTCCCGAAGTCGCCAATATCATTGATATTGGTGGCGGCTCGCTGACCCTCGTCCAGCTCGATGCCCAGGGGCACTTCCAGAACTACGCCACCAACTCCATGTGCGCGGCCGGGACCGGCTCCTTCCTCGACGAGCAGGCCAGCCGTCTCGGCATCTCGTACGACGACCCCAGCCTGGTCGGCGGGGTGGCCGAGCCCCCCTCCATCGCCACCCGCTGCTCGGTGTTCGCCAAGAGCGACCTGATTCACCGACAGCAGGAGGGCTACAGCAAGGCCGCCATGTGGTCGGGGCTTTGCCGGGGCATGACCCGCACCCTGATCGGAACGCTCCTGCGGGCCAAACCGCTCGACAAGCCCACCGCCATCCTGGGCGGCGTGGCGCTGAACAAGGAAGTCATCCGATGGCTCAGCGCGGCCTATCCCGGTCTGCTGCGCATTCCCTCCATGCCCCACTTGATCGGTGCCATCGGCGCGGCCAACAAGGGCCAGGTGCCCAAGCGCCTGCCGTCGCGGGAGGCCATCCACAGCATCGCGAACACCAAGGACGTGGAATACCACGATTGGCCGCTCACCTTGCAGAAGTCGAAGTACCCCGACTTCGCCACCGCCGAGTCCTTCGTGGACGCCGACAACAACGAGGTGCGCGTGATTTCCTGGCCCAAAGGCCAGACCCTGCGGGTCTACCTGGGCATCGACATCGGATCGACCAGCACCAAGGCCGCTCTCGTGGACGAGAAGGACGTGCTCTTGGTGGACATCTACCGCAAGACCGCGGGTGACCCGGTCGGTGCCGTGCAGAAGCTGTTCCGGGCCATGCGCGCCCTGGAGAAGGCCAAGGGCGCCCGCATCGAGGTGCTGGGTGCGTCCACCACGGGCAGCGGACGCAAGATCGTCGGCGAGGTGATCGGCGCGGACAGCATCGTCAACGAGATCAGCGCGCACGTCGCGGGCGCGACCTACACCGACCCGAAGGTCGACACCATCTTCGAGATCGGCGGTCAGGACGCCAAGTACATGCACATCGTGGACGGCCACATCCGCGACGCCAACATGAACTACGTGTGCGCGGCCGGAACCGGCTCGTTCATCGAGGAACAGGCCAACAAGCTCGGCTACAAGGTCGCCGACGTGGGCGCCGCCGTGCTGGGCGTGAAACCGCCGCGTGCGACCGATCGCTGCACCGTCTTCATGGAGCAAGACGTGATGCGCTTCATCGAGGGCGGCGCCACGCGCGAGGAGGCGCTCGCCGCGGTCATGGTCGCGGTGGCCAAGAACTACCTCAACAAGGTGGTCGGCAACCGCCACTACAGTCGCAAGCGCATCATGTTCCAGGGCGCCACCGCCCGGAACAAGGCGCTGGTGGCCGCGTTCGAGCGTTTGCTCGACGTGGAGGTCACGGTCTCGCCGTACTGCCACGTGATGGGCGCGTTCGGCGTCGCGCGTTTGGCCAGGCAAGCGATGGCCGAGCGAGGCGCGACCAAGTCGAAGTTCCACGGCCTCGACCTCGAAAGCCGCAAGGTCTCCTTGCGGAAAGAGACCTGCGATCTTTGCCAGAACGATTGCAGCATCACCTTTGCCGACATCGAAGGCGTGGAAGGCTCGCCGTCGTGGGGCTACATGTGCGGCCGCGATCCGAACGAGCACAAGGTCCGCAAGAGCCCGCACGACCGGATGCTCCGTCTGCGCCAACGCATCTGGCGCGAAGCTGGCGCTGGCGTGAAGGTGCCCGACGATGCCAAGGTCGTCGGCATCCCGCAGTCGCTCATCAACTACACCTACTATCCAATGTGGCAGCGGTTCTTCAATACGCTGGGCTACAAGGTGCAGCTGTCGGGCGGAACCACCGACGAGATCCGTGAGCTCGGGCCCCGCATGGCGGGCGCCGACTTCTGCTTCCCGGCGAAGCTCGCCTTGGGGCACGTGGCGAAGCTGGCGAACCAAGAGGGCGTCGACTTCGTCTGGGTCCCGCATGTGAAGAACACTCCTGCCAACGAAGAGACCACCGGCACCACCGTATGTCCCTTCGTGCAAGGCACGGCCGCCGCGGGACGGACCGCCCTGATGATGAACCACATGGACACGAGCCGCATGCTCACCCCGCTGGTGGACATGCGCATGCGCGAGTCCGAGATCGTCAAGACGCTCGCCGACGGATTGGCGAAGCCACTCGGACGCTCTGCACGCCAGATCAAGAATGCCTGGCGGGCCGGTCTCGCCGCCAACGCCGAGTTCGAAAGTCGCTGCTTCGCCGAGGGCGCCAAGCTGATCGCCGAGTCCGAGGCCAAGGGCGAGAAGCTGATCGTGCTGGTCGGACGTCCCTACAACAACTACGACTCGGGCGCGAACCTGGGGTTGCCGCAGAAGATCGCGGACATGGGGCGGACCGTGCTGCCCATGGACTTCATCAAGCCCGAGCTGCATCGATTGGGCGAGCGCTACAAGAACGCCTTCTGGAGCTACGGCCAGAAGATCCTCGCGACCCTCGAGCGGGTGGCGGAGAGCAAGTCGATGGACGTCGTCTACTTGTCGAACTTCTCGTGCGGTCCGGACAGCTTCCTCCTCAGCTTCGCCGAGGAGATCATGGGCGATAGGCCGCTCCTCGTTCTCGAGCTCGACGAGCATGGCGCCGACGCCGGCTACATGACCCGCCTCGAGGCGTTCTTCGACGTGCTTCGTCGACCGCGGCCCGAGCAGCGTGCGCCACGCTCGGTGATTCGCCAAGAGCCGACCGACATGCGGGACCGGACCATCTGGCTTCCGCCCATGCATCCCTTCGGTACGCGCTTGTTCGCGTCGGCTTTCAGAGGCCGTGGCTTCGATGCGCGGGTCTTGCCCGACGAGACCAAGGAGTCGTTCGAGCTCGGTCGCTCGCTCACCCGCGGTTCCGAGTGCCTGCCGTGTGCGCTGACCTTGGGGACCTTCCTCAAGACCCTGCGCGAGCAGCCCCGCGGCGGCAAGCACGCCTTCTTCATGCCGAGCTCCAAGGGCCCGTGCCGTTTCGGTCAGTACACGGTCCTGCAACGCCAGGTGATCGAGCGCGAGGGGCTTGGCGAGGAGGTCGCGTTCCTGGCGCCCGCCTCGAACAACGCCTACCAGGGCCTCGACAGTCCGATGCGCCAGGCGCTGTTCAAGGCCATCGCCTGCGCCGACATCTTGCTCAAATCGCAGTGCAAGGTCAGGCCCTACGAGGTCCACATCGGCGAGACCGATCGCGTGGTCAACGAGGGCGTCGAGACCATCGGTAAGGCCCTCGAGTCGAACGGGGACATCCCGGCCGCGGTGAAGGAGGTCGTGCAGAGGATCGCGGCCATCGAGACCGCCGGCCCGCGCAAGCCGCTGGTGGGTATCGTCGGCGAGATCTACGTCCGCAACAACGTGTTCGCCAACGAGGACGTCATCGGCGCCATCGAGCAGTTCGGCGGCGAGGCGTGGATGCTGCCGATCACCGACTGGATCCTTTACACCTCGTCGCTGGAGAACTTCAAAGAGGAGTTCCCCGGCACCATCCTGTCGTGGAGCAAGGCCGACACCTTCATCACGTACCGGTGGATGAAACACTGGGAGAAGAAGCTGATGGATGCCGCCAGTCCGTTCCTCGACGACCGGCACGAGCCGCGCTTCCAGGAGTGCCTGGAGATCGCAACCCCATACATCCCGTTCTATCTGGGCGGCGAAGGCAAGCTCAGCGTTGGCCGTGCCATCAAGTTCTCCCAGCAGGGGGCTGCCATGGTGGTCAACTGCGCGCCCTTCGGCTGCATGCCGGAAACCGTGGCGACCGCGATCTACGGTCGCTTGTCCGCCGACGTGGACATGCCCATCGTCAGCTTGTTCTACGACGGCAGCGGCGGACAGAATCGACGGCTCGAGGTGTTCCTGAACAACGCCGTTCGCGGTCGTCGTGGGGTCGCCGCCATGTCGGAGAACGTGAAGATGCACCTGCCCGACGGCTGGGGGCAGCGCGGTGGCATCGTGCCGACCCAGAACCTGACCTCGCGCATTCGCAACGGCAACAGCCCGCAGTAGTCTCTGCCCAGGTCCGGCTCGATCCGGGCCGGACCGTCAACCTGGGCAAAGCACGTCGCGGTGACAGAGCACGGTCTGTCGCGTCTCGTCGTCCCACAGGTGCATCGAGTTGCCCTGGCAGGAAGCCCAGTCGGCACAGTCCGCACAACGGCCTGTGGCCATCCAGCGTCGGTCGCGGAAGGCAGAGAATCGATCGCGCCAGACCTCGGCCAAGTCGTCGGTCCGGATATTCCCTTGGACCAGCTCGCGTGAGACGTTCGGGCACGCGGTGATGGATCCGTCGCACAGCACGCCCCCGATGTTGATGCCGGCCCGGCAGAAATACGGCTGGTCACGGACCGCGCGATCGAGGTCGACGGGAAGGTAACCTTCGCAGCTCCAGGCGGGCTTGGGCTGTCTGGGGAGGGCGCGTGCCTCCGCAATCCAAGAGAACAGTCGGCGCAGGCCCGTGTCGTCGAGCCGGAGCGCAGGAGAGGTCGCGGCACGACCGCGGGGAAATATGGAGAAGATGCGCCAGCCCGGCACGCCGAGATCGTCGAGCAGGGATTGCAGCGCGGGCAGTTGGTCGAGGTTTCTCGGGTTCGCGCAGGTGACCACGTCGAAGAATGGAAGTCGCGCGCGTGTTACCTGACGAGCCGCAGCGACGACGCGACCGAACGATCCCGTGCGGCCGCGAAGCCAGTCGTGCGTGTCCTGCAAGCCGTCGATGCTCAAGGTCAGGCTGTGCAGTCCGTGCGCGATCAGCTCGTCCAGCGTTCTCTCGTCGAGGGCCCACCCGTTCGACACCATCCCGAATGCGAATCGGTTGCGTGAGATGGCGTCGAGAATCTCGGGCAGGCCCGGCGCACACAGCGGCTCTCCACCGGTGATGACCAGGACGACCTGCGTCCTGTCTATCCGGTCGCCGAGGCCGTCGAAGAACGCCACCCACGCGTCGGTGTCGAGCTCGCCCGTGCGAGGCCTGGCGCTGCAATCGCTGCCACAGTGAAGGCAGGCCAGGTTGCAGCGCTGGGTGATCTCGACGAAGAGATAGCGCAGCACCGAGGCCGAGCGCTCCAGGCGCCGGTACAGGGGGAAGAGCGCGCGTTGCAGGCGGTTCTGCATCTACTGGAGCGGCGTGACCTCGACCGTGATCTCGCGCGCAGAGTCTGGCCGCGCGGTGGTCGACGCGTAGCGGGCGCCGGACTCGCGGTCGTCGTCCACGGCGATGGTCGTGCAGTCATCCGAAGACGTCGTATGGAGGTCGAAGGAACCATCGCTTGCCGAGTAGGTTCGGTCGGTCATGGAGTTGCTGTCCGTTCGACACTCCACCCGCAGGCCGGCGACACCGGCCTTGCTGTTCCTGTCGATGACCCTCCCGCGCTGCGAGAACTGATACATCATTCCGTAGCAGGCCGCGATGACCACCGGAATCGATGTGGTGACCATGCCGAGCAAGAAGCGGGATACTCTTCGCATTGCGACTCTCCCTTGCAGCGATAGGACATGCTGTTCCTGTTCGCGGTAGGGGTCAAGTGACGCCGGTCGCAGCGCGATGGTTCGCCCGTCACCGCTGCAAGCAGAACCCGTCGACGTGCAACAGGCAGCGCTTGCCTCTCGCGTGCGGCAGGGTGTCCAGGGCGGCAATCTCGTCCGTCGCCGACCTTTCGAGCAGCTCGCGCAGCTCGGCCTCGGCCTCTTGCGTCCGTGCGTTCTCACAGTCGAAGATGGCCACGGAGGAGACGACGCGCGCAGGCCAACGCTTGCCCCGCCGGACTGCGACGATCGTCACGCCGGTGCCGTGCCCGCTTGGGCGCGAGTGCGAGTGAACGGTGAGCGGCAGCAGCAGCCTGCCCTCCTCGGACAGCGAGGCGAGCCACTCCGGCCGTGCGTGGGTCGCGCCGGCGTTGACATAGATCACGTCGTGAGGGCCGTCGGGGAAACTGGCGTCGCCGACCTCGACTTGGACCTGCGGCCATGGGAACAGACACGCCCGGGCTCGCTTTGCCAGGTCGGCATCGACGTCGAGCGCGAGCACTTGGCCGACGCCTCCGACCAACTCGGCGAAGATCGCGCTGTAGTATCCGGTGCCGCAGCCCACGTGAAGGACGGAGTCTTCGCGTTTGGGCGCCGCCGCGCCAATCCATAGCGCGTGCGACGAGGGATGGCCATTGTTCAGCTGCCTACGAGGATCCAGCGCGACCAGGACGTCCTGGTACACGTGCACGGGATTTTCGTCCGGCGTCCATTCGTAGCCGCCTCCCCCGCCTCCGTCCGTGGCGGGGGCCACGACCTGCCAGGGCCCGGGCCCCAAGAACCTCTCTCTTGGAACTGTCGCAAAGGCCTCGACGAGCCCCGGCAGCGAGACTTGCGCCGTAGCGCAGATCTTCTCTGCAAAAAACCGACGAGCTTCCCCGAGAGCCATCACGTAGCTCAGTCTAGCGCCGATTCTCGGATGATCCCTGCGCTTCCATGTCATCTCGCCAAGGCTGTGACGGACTGCCTCGGCAGCCGCACCAAGAAGCGGATTCCATCCGCGCGTGATGCCAGGAGCTCGAGGGTGCCTCCGTGGACTCTGATGGTCTGGCTGAGCACCGACCATGCGATCCATAACCCGTCCTGGTCGACCTCGCCGCCGCTGTCGACGCTCTTCAACAGTCGCGACAGATGGTCGCCGAACGCCGGATTGAGGCCGACCTCGACGACGATCTCGACCTCGGCGTCATCGATGGCGAGGCAGGCGAGACGAACAGGTTCGGACGACTGGCCGAACTTGTGTGCGGTGGTGAGCATGGTGTGCAATGCGCGTCCGAGGCGCTCCTGGTCGGAAGAGACCGACAGATCCCCCGAGCGTTCGAGCGATATGGTGCGCGCCGGGGTGCTCGTGCGCAGCTCTTCCACGGTCTTGGCCGCCAAGTCCCCGAGGTTTGTGGGGGCAGGGCGGAAGGGGACCGGAGTGCCCATCTGCACGAAGGCAAAGTCGAGCAGGTCGCCGATCATGCGGTTCATCCGCCCCACGTTCGACACGATGCGGGTCGCGGCTTTGATTCGCCGGCTGTCATCCATGGGGCCGCTGCGCGACAGCACGGCGGCGTTCACCAAGATGACCGACAGCGGATTCTTCAGGTCGTGGCTGGCCCCCTCCACGAGTTTTTGCAGAGGCTTGTCGGATGCTGACGCGGCCATGGTTTGCGCGAGGAAACCGCAAGATCGAAGCCAACGACGGTGACGCACTTGCTGGGCAGGATTGGTCGCCGAGCCGCGCGTTTGCAGATTCGCCCGTGCTACACCGCTCCCGATCGGTAACCGATCGTCGCGAACGGGGAACCGCGGGTAACGGTCATGAAACCCCGGGGATGCCGGCCTCCCGCCCCCCGTGCTCGATCCGTCGCAGGACCTCGACGAAACCAGCGAGCGCAAGCGCGACGCCATCTCGGGGCAGGTCCAAGAGCGGTCTTGCTCTTCGAGCAAATGGTCTCCAATATGGGTGCCGGGGTCGTCGCTGGCTCGCCTCGGCCTTGCTGCCTAAGGCACTGCTTTTCTGGGACTATTCATGAAATCACGCTCAATTGGACAATCGAATAGCGAGATGCGGTCAACCAGGCTTCGTGCCTTCACGCTCGTCGCGGTCGTGGCGTTTGCGGGCCTCGCCTGCAACGACGGGACGGTTGTCGATAACGCCGCCGCTCAGGGTGGCAATCGCGGCGGCAACTCGGGCAGCGGCGCTGGCGGCACGTCTGTGTTCACGACCTACATCCTTCCCTCGACCGGCGGAGCCAGTGGGAGCACCGTGTGCAGCAGCACGAGCACCAGCCCCGACTGTGTCGCCAAGATCCCTGACGGCTGCGGCGACGGCATCAACAACCAGGGCGGCATCGAAGCGTGTGACGACGGCAACGTTTTTCCCGGCGACGGCTGCAACGGAGCGTGCAAGGTCGAGAAGAACTGGGAATGCCCGCTGCAAGGCAAGTGCACGCGCCTGATCGTTTGCGGCGATGGCAGCATCGGCGCGGGCGAGGTCTGCGACGATGGCAACACCGTCGATGCCGATGGTTGCAGCGCAGACTGCACGGTGCAGGATCCGCGGTACAAGTGCGAGCCTGCCAAGCTGTGCGTGCTCGCTGCCCAGTGCGGCAACAAGCGCATCGAACCGGGCGAGGTCTGCGACGACGGCAATGCGACCGCCAGCGACGGCTGCGACGCGAGCTGCAAGCTGGAGGTCGGATGGTTTTGTCCGACGCCGGGCCAGCCTTGCCGGCCGGCGCCTCGTTGCGGCGACGGCTTGGTTCAGGTCGACCGGGGCGAGGCGTGCGACGACTCGAATCAGAAGGACGGCGACGGATGCTCGGCCGACTGCAAGATCAAGGGACCGGGCTGCGTGTGTACACCGGGCCAGCCGTGCGTCTGTCCGCTGGCGCTGTGTGGAAACGGCAGCATCGAAGTCGGCGAGGTCTGCGACGACGGCAACGCCACGAGCCTCGACGGTTGCAGCGACACCTGTCAGATCGAGGCCGACTACGAGTGCCGTGCGCCGGGCAAGAAGTGCAGCCCCAAGTGCGGCGATGGCAAGGTGATCGGTAGCGAGGGTTGCGACGACGGCAACACGAACAGCCTCGACGGTTGCAGCAGCACCTGCCAGATCGAACCAGGTGCCACGTGTCCGACGGCGGGACAGAAGTGCGTGAAGGCGGTCTGTGGCAACGGCAAGGTCGAGACCGGCGAGATCTGCGACTGTGGCACCGATCCCGCCAACCTGCCGGCCGACTGCCAGGCCATCAACGGGCTGTTCTATGGCAATGGCAAGGGGTGCTCGAAGACCTGTACCCGCGAACCGACCTGCCAGGATGCGAACGGGAAGACCCAGGCCTGCACCACGTCCTGCGGAGACGGCAACCTGGACGCCGGTGAATCGTGCGACGACGGCAATGGACTCGACGGCGATGGCTGTTCGTCGAAGTGCGTCCTCGAGAGCGGCTTCGTTTGCCAGACGGTGGCCCAACCGGATTCCACCACCTGTCAGTCCGGGGAAGGTCAGTGCCTCGAGCTACCCATCACGTACCGCGACTTCCTGCCCGAGAACGCCGCTTCGGGCGGGCACCCGGACTTCTACTTCCTCGGCACGCAGTACGAGTCGACCAAGTCGACGACGATCTGCGTGCCCGATTCGGGCGGACCCTCCAAGGGCAACGATTCGACCACGCGCTGCTGGGGCATGATGGCCGACAGCCTGCTTGGCGGCAAACCCCAGCCCGGCCCGACCAAGACCTGCGCCTGCCAGTTCAGCGACTGGAACATCGGCAACTCCAGCCGCATCGAGGGCAACTACACCGCCGCCAACAACGACAGCCCCCTGTCCGACGGCGCGGGTGCCTACCAGGCGCCCAAGGGCTCACCACTCGACACCATCAGCACCACGGGGGAATACACCGGGACCTTGGTGGACTACACGTCGACCGGCGGGCCGGTCTGGCGAGGGACCACGCCCGCCTACAAAGACGCGGCCAGCTTCAAGCAGTGGTACACCGACGATGCGACGGTGAACACGACGTACACGGCGGTGCTCGAGATGAAGGCCATCGGCACCAACATCTACCAGTACGCCAGCAAGTCCCACCTCGGCGAGGGCGGATTCTTCCCACTCGATCAGCTCAATGCCGCGCAGAAGACGCTCTGCAATCTGTGGCCGTACTGGAATCACGGCGACGGCAAGCCCATGTGGACGACCTGCACCGGGGACCAGTACCTCTTCACGCCGAGAGCGACCGAGGCTGACTGCGCTTCGGGCGATTCGCTCGAAGACGGCTGCTGGGTGGTCGGTGTCCAGGGGGTCAAACACGATTCCTACTTCACCGACGAGGCTCGCTACTACTTCGTGTACGACGGCGCCACCGGGATCTCGCTCAGCTTCTTCGGCGACGACGACCTATTCATCTTCATCAACGGCACGCTGGTGCTCGATCTGGGAGGCGTACACCAGCAGCTACCAGGCAAGGTCACCGTCATGGGCGACCCGGGCGTCGCCGAGGTGGTCGAGGGCGGTTGCCTCGATGCCGCCGGGAACATCGTCGGCACCACGGCCGGTTCGGACGCTTGCTCGCCGAAGAACGGCAATCCGCCCAAGGCCAAGAGCGGGGACGACTTCCGGGTGCGAACCGTGGACCTCGGCCTCGGGAGCGGCAAGGTGTACGAGATTGCGATCTTCGGCGCCGACAGGCATCCGCCCGAATCGAACTACCAGCTGACCTTGCAGGGCTTCGCCACCAGGAAGTCGCAGTGCTTGCCGACATGTGGCGATGGTGTGGCCGTCGCGGGCGAAGACTGCGACTGCGGCGACGGGACGGTGCCGGTGCCGGCCACCTGCTCGGGGCCCAACGGAACCCCGGCGTACGGCGGTTGCACCAAGGACTGCAAGTTCGGCGGCTTCTGCGGCGACGGCGTGGTCAGCGATGGCGAACAGTGCGACAACGGCAAGAACATCGATGACTACGGATCGGCGACCGGCTGCGCCCCGGGGTGCAAGACGCCCGCGCGTTGCGGTGACGGTGCGGTGCAGATCGCGTACAGCGAGGAGTGCGACGAGGGCGCGAAGAACTCGACGAGCACGGATGCGACCGTCGCCTATGGGGGCTGCATGGCCAACTGCCAGCGCGGCGGCTACTGCGGCGATGGCAAGGTCAACGGCAAAGAGCAGTGCGACGACGGAGCCAACGACGGCACCTACGGCACGTGCAACAACGACTGTACGTTCGCCCCTAAGTGCGGCGATGCCCTGGTTCAGCCCGAGTACGGCGAAGAGTGCGAGCCCACGAGCCCCGACGACCCCGACTGCACGCCCGCTTGCCACCGACCCGGCGGCTGTGGCGATGGCAAGATCCAGTTCCCCGAACAGTGCGACGACGGTGCGCAGCTCAACACCGGCGAGTATGGCGGTTGTGCCCCGAGCTGCATCTTCGCGCCTTATTGCGGTGACGGCATCAAGAACGGTCCCGAAGAATGCGACGACGGCTTCCTCGACGGCTCGTATGGCGGTTGCACGAAGCAGTGCAAGCTGGGCCCGTACTGCGGTGACGGAGTCGTCAATGGCAAGGAAGAGTGCGACCACGGCGCGAACAACGACGGTATCTGTTCGCCGGTGTGTACCAGCATCTTCTTTGGCCCGCCGTAACCTGCTCGCGAGCGACGCCGCTTTTTCAGGGGGGCTCGCATACCTTGCGAAACCGCCGGAAAGTGGTGCCGTCCCCCGAAACTTCGACGTTCCCTCGGCCACCCGGACGGCGATACTCTGGGGTGTGTCGGTCATGGCAAGCAAGCGGAGGCAGACGATAGGGCTTTTGCTGGACTCCCATATGTACACGGGGATGTTCCCCAGCTGGTTCTACGCGCCCATCATTCGCGGCGCCCATGCGGCGGCGCAAGAGCAGGGCACGAACCTCATGGTCGCCTGCGGGATCCTCGACGAATCCAGCTCGAACCGCTATCGCCTGGCCTGGCCGACGGCAGGCGATGACGCCGATTTCGTTCCCGTGGGGCCCTGGAACACGGACGGACTGCTGGTGTTCTCTCCGCTGCGCAGTCCACAGCGGATCCAGTACGTCCGCGAGTTGCGCGAGAAGAACTTCCCGATGCTGTTCATCGGCAGCGGCGCTGGCGAGCCGACCATCATGCCCGACAACGAGGGCGGCATCCGGCAGGCCCTCGAGCATCTCGTCGGTCACGGCCACCGCGCGATCGCGTTCATTGCGGGTGACCCCAACGACCCGGGCGACAGCCTCTCGCGCGTCGAAGCCTATCGAAAAGGGGTCCGCGAGCTCGGCCTGGTCGACGATCCTCGGCTGCTCGAGTACGGGCTGCACTGGGACGAGGAAGCCTACCGGGCCACCAAGCGATTGCTCGCGTCCGGCGTGAAGTTCACCGCGGTGATGTGCAGCAACGACTTCTCTTCGCTCGGCGTGGTGCGCGCCTTGAAGCATTCACGCCTGCGCATCCCGTGGGACGTGGCGGTGACCGGCTTCGATGATCAGCCCGAGGCCCTGGTGCAGATTCCGCCGCTCACGAGCGTGCACTATCCGCTCTTCGAGACGGGGTACCGCGCCTTGAACCTGGTTCGCCAGCTCATCGAGCAGGGGCCAGGCGCGTTGCCGTCGAGCGTCCGCGTGTCGACACGCCTGATGACCCGCCAATCGTGCGGTTGTTTCCCGGACATCGTCAAGACGGCAGGCGTGACCCTGGCCGACCCGATCCGTGGTCCGGTGGTCGATCCGTCGTTGCTCAGGGAGCGCCTGACCCATTCGATGTTGCACGCCCTGCAGTCGGAGTCGACGCTCGCCACGCGCGCAGAGACGGCGGTGCTGTGCGATCAGCTCGTGGACGGTTTTCTGCTGAGCCTCGAAGACGGCAACCGCGCCCACCTCAGGGTGGCGTTGATTCAGGTCCTGCAGCAGATCGAAAGCATGGACGACGACGCCCACGCGTGGCAAGCCGCCATCTCCGTCCTGCGCCTGGGTGTGAAGGGCCAGCCGATGCCCGTGCCGGAGGGCCAGCAGAGCCGCGGCTCGGAGCTCGCCGAGGACCTCTTGCATATGGCGCGAACCCTGCTGAGCGAGAGTACGCGACGCCGGTACGTTCGGCAGCAGCTGCTGCAGACCTATCGCGAGGAAGCCATGGGCAGATTGACCGCGAGGCTGCTGTCCGCCTTCGACGAAAGCCAGATCCAGGGCATGCTGGCCAAGGAGCTGCCCAAGGTCGGCGTTTCCGGCTGCGAGGTCGTCTTCTTCGAGCCCAAGGACGGCGACCCAGTCGCAGGCAGCGTGATCCATCCTCGCGACGAGACTCAGCAGGCTTTGCGTTTCGACAGTCGCGCATTTCCCCCGCCCGGCCTGTACCCGCCGGACAAGCCGTTCAGCGTCGCGCTCTTGCCGCTCTTCTTCCAAGAGCAACGCCTGGGCTACGTGGCCTTCGACGCGAAGGACCTGCGGCCGCTCGCAACCGTCGCGGTTCAGCTCGCCTCGGCCATCAAGCGCACGCAGCTGCACGCCGAAGTGGTGGAGCTCTCGCTCGCGGACAGCCTCACCGGCGTGTACAACCGGCGCTACTTCGAGATCTTGGTGCACAAGGAGGCCGAACGCAGCCGACGCTTCAATCGAGAGCTGGCGGTCATCATGATCGACGTGGACCAGCTCCAGACGTACAACGACGAGTTCGGTCGGGCGGCGGGCGACCAGGCGCTCAAGGTCCTTGCCCGTTGCATTGGCGGAAGCGCCCGACGTGGCATCGACACGGTCACCCGCTACGGTGGCCAGGCGTTCGCCGTCATCCTTCCGGAGACGAACCAAGAGGGCGCCCTGATCGTGGCGGACAACATCCGCTGCAAGCTGCGGAACGAAAGCACTCCGTTGGGTAGGCTGACCATCAGTGTTGGCATCGCTTCCATGTGTGGCGAAAAGATGGATCCGCAGAGCTTGATTCGTCGGGCGGAGAGTGCGTTATGTCAGGCCAAGCACGAAGGCCGCGACCGGGCGGTTACCTATCAGGACGCGCTGCCTGAAGGCGGGGCGAACTGAATCACCCTGCGGGGCTGGCCTGCCCTACTGAAGATTTCGCGCGTGGGTAGCACTATTTTGCTACGTCGGACGTGGTCGCTCGACGGAATGCCGGCCCGCCTCGATGGCGGTTGGGTGTAAAAATGCTGTCAAGCCAGGACGGGAGCCGAACCGTGAATCGGCGACCCGGCCCGGAAACGGCAACTCGGCTGGCTGTCGAAAGGCACACCAACATGACCGGATATCCGAAACGCGTCCTCACGCTCGCAGTGGTCTTCCTCGCCTTGCTGGGGGGCAGGCCCGGATGGGCGGCGACGGCAACCCAGGTGAATCGTTCCGATTGGACCGGGAGCGCATCGCTACCGAGCTACGTCCAGATGTACGTCTATGCCCCGACCACCAAGGCCGCCAAGCCGGCCATCGTGGTTTCCGCCCACTCGTGCGGATCGTCCGCTTCCGGGCAGATGGGGAACATTCCGCGCACCATCGCCGCCGCCGACAAGTACGGCTTCATCATCATCCTTCCCGACAATCCCGGACAGAACTGCTGGGACGTGGGCTCGAACAAGTCTCTCAGACACGACGGCGGCGGCGATACGCAAGCGGTGGCTCAGATGGTGAAGTACGCGCTGACGAAGTACGGCGGCGATCCGTCACGCGTGTACATCTTCGGCGGCTCGTCGGGCGGCATGCTCACGCAAGCGATGCTGGCCGTGTATCCCGACGTCTTCAAAGCCGGCTCGGCGCGCGCTGGAGTTCCGGCGGGTTGCTGGGCCGACGGCTACGACAGCGGCAGGCAGTGGAGCAACAGCTGCGCAGGCGGGAACACCACGAAGACCGCGCAACAGTGGGGTGACATGGTTCGTGCCATGTACCCGGGCTTCGCCGGAAACCGCCCGCGCGTGCAGTTGATCCAAGGCGGCAGCGACACCACCATCAGCTCGAAGAACATGGCCGAATCCATCAAGGAATGGACGGATGTGCTCGGCTTGGGCGCGACCCCGACGTCGAGTGACAAGGCATATCAGGGCCAAGCCGGCAGTTACGACCGACAGTTCTGGAAGGATACCTGCGGCTACACGGTCCTCGAGTCGTGGGTTGCGCCCGGCAAGGACCACAGCATGGCCTACGAAGAAGATGCGATCCTGAAGTTCTTCGGCCTCGATAGCGCGAGCACCATCGATCCGCAGGACGAGGCCTGTGGTGGCGGCTCGGGTGATGCCGGGGTTGGTGGCGCGGGTGGGGCGCATGGGGCCGATGCAGGCAGCGGGGCTGGTGGCGCCGGTGGCGGAAACGACGGCGGATGGGTGAGGCGAGACGCTGGCGGCGACGCGCCGGTCTCGCAAGATGGCGGCGCACAGGGCACGGGTGGTGGCGCGGGGAACGGCGGCGCAGCCGGCTCCGGCGGTAGCGGGGGCGGAAGCCCGGGCAGCGGCGGCGGTAGCGGCAAGGCGGGCGCCAGCGGCAGCGGCGGCACAGGAACCGGCGGAACCAGCGCCGGCGCCGGGGGCCAAGTCGCGGGCGGCTCCTCCGGGAGCGGTGGGGCGACGGCAGGGGGGGGAAGCGCGGGCAGCGGCGGCCTTACCTCAGGTGGCGATGACTCCACATCAACCGGTTGTGGGTGCACCCTCGGCGGCCATGCTGGCGCCGCTGCTACGCAGCTCTCGCTGCCTCTCGTGGCCGCGCTTGGCTTGCTGCTCGTCCGTCGCCGTCGGCTCCGTCATTGAGCCGCAAGCCCTCTCTGCCCGATGGGGATCTCGGGCGGAGCCGCTACGGCGTGAAAGTGAGCGTGGCGATCGAACGCGAGGGCAGGGCGAGCGTGCCGTCATTCTCCAGCGCGACCGCGGTGGTGCGCTCGGAGTCGCCGGAGCTGCGATAGGCGGCGAACGTGCCGAAGGCGAAGGTCCCCGGGTTCACCGTGATCAGGCGATCCTTGCTGCTCGTGTTGAGTAGGACGAGCGTCAGGCTACTGCCGTCGGGGCTGGCGAACGCCGACACGCGCACCGGCGCCGCCGAGGTCTTTGCCTCGACACGAATCCAGCCGGGGTCGGTCCAGCGCGCGAAGTGCTTGAGCGCGTAGTAGATGTCGTTGATGGTGTAGGCGTCGGAGCCGAAGAACGGATTGGGGATGGTGACGAGGCCCGTCGGTGGGTCGCCGCCATTCCAGATCAGCTCCCAGTAGATGTAGGCAGAGACACCCTCGACGGTGAGCGAGTTGTGCATCAGCCAGGCGGTCTCGAACATGCTGGGCTTGTTGGGCGAGTACTCGGTCATGAAGGCAGGCAAGCCCGTGGCACGTGTGGACCTCCCCACGCTGGCGAGCGCGCCGTTGAAGGTGTCCGGGTTGGGGTTGTCCTCGGTGGTCCCGTACAGGTGATGGGCGATGGCGCCGATGAGGCCTGGCTTCACGTCGGTCAGGTAACGCTCGACGATGTGGTCACCATATCCCGTGGTCTCGGGCCCCACGATGATTGGTCGCACGGCGAGGCTGGACCCAGCGATGGCGTCGTACACGGCCTCGAGCGCCTGTGGGTAGCCAGCCGTCGTGATGCCTTGGACACGCGCGCCCTCGGTTGGCCCCCACACGCAGGTCTCCCAACCCATGTTGAAATAGTCGGGCTCGTTCTGAATGCTGATGTAGTCCGGGACGACCCCCTGCGCGGCGTAGGCCTCGAGCGAGCGGACCCACCAGTCGCCGAAATCGGCGTACGCGTACGCGCCGTCCTTCTGCACGAGCGTGCCCACGTAGTCGCCGGCGCCCGAGGCTCCCCACGGGGGCCTGGTCATTCCGTTGCTCTTCAGGTAGGCGGGCGGCGTCCACGAAGACATCAAGATCTTGAGGGGCACGCCCGCGCGCGCGGCGATCGCCTTCTGGACGATCTGCACTTGGGCGCTGTCACTGAACGGCGTGGAGGGCGACGTGTTGGTCGCGCTCTGATTCTGATACCAGTTGCCAAGTCGCAGAATGTCGAGACCGGAGTCGACGAACAGCACCTGGTAGATGTCGTCGTTGCGATTGGCCAGCAGGGAGGGTTGGTAGGCGACCGCCGCGCCGAAACCAGCCAGAGTCTGGTGGGCAATGGCCGTATCGACCGTCACCGCGACGTTGATGGGATCGTCTGCCTCGTCACAGGCCGTGGTGAAGAAGACGGCACACAGAAGTAGCCTTCTCAAGATGCGCATGGGTTCATGGCGGGATTGCATCGGCGGCAACGTAGCACAGCCCCGAGGCACGGATGAGCTGGGGCCCAGCCGCTGATATGCCGTTTATGGCGACCAACTTGTCACTTATGGCCGACTCGCGCAGAATTCGATTCGGAACCGCAGGAAATTCCTGTGTCTTCGGCTTTGAGGTGCTTGCCAGCACTCGCGCTGTGGTGGCAGATCGGGCAGTTCGCTTGGCTGAAAATCAGCTGCGATCACGACGCACCCTTCATAGGAGGAAATCACCATGAGGATCCGCTGGCCCCTCGCGCTTGCAGTTGTCATTCCTGCGAGCTTCGCTGCTTGCAAGGACTCGGAGCAGCACCTCGACGTGACCGTGGACTGGTCTGATGAAAAGCAGACCATCGACGGCTTCGGCGCTTCTTCGGCGTTCTTCGGCGGCAACATCAGCGAAGAGATGGCCGACCAGCTCTTCGATGCCAAGAAGGGCATCGGGCTCTCCTTGTTGCGCGTCATGATCGGCTTGCCGGACGACACCAAGAGCGACGGCTCGCAGCCGACGGAGAATGCCAAACCGGTGGCCACCGCGCCGGAGCTGAATACGGCCCAGCAGGCGCTCTCTCGCGGCGCCAAGGTCTGGGCCACGTCTTGGACGCCGCCGCCCATCTGGAAGACCACCAACAACAAGAACGGATCCGGCGACGGCTTCAGTTCGAACAAGCTGAAGCCGGAGCACTACCAGGACTACGCCAACTACTTGGCCGACTTCGTGGACCTCATGGGCAAGGGCAACGTCCCGATCGTCGCGCTCTCGCCGGCCAACGAGCCCGACTACATCGCGAGTTGGGACGGCGCCCAGTGGAGCGGCGACGAGCTTGCCACGTTCATCGGCGACAACCTGGGCCCCACGTTCAAGACCCGCTGTCCTGGGACGGAGATCGTCTCGCCGGACACCGCCAGCTGGCCGAACCTGGACAAGTACGTGCCTCAGCTGATGTCGAAGGCCAAGGACTACGTCCCCATCATCGCGACCCACCCGTACACCAACGGCAGCGATCCGGTGGACCTGCACTACAGCAAGCCGCGCGACAACGGCAAGCGCTTCTGGGAGACGGAGTGGTCGCAGGAGAACATGAATGGCGACACGCCCGACCCGACCATGACGAGCGCGATCGACATGATGAAGCACATGCACGATCACCTGGCGGTCGCGAACATGAACGCCTGGAACTGGTGGGCCATCTACATCTCGCCCGACGGCTTGGCGAGCGGCGACGAGAAGAAGGTGAGGCAGAACCCCGCCTTCATCCAGCCCGACAAGAACATGGACAAGTCCTACATCTTCAAGCGCGCCTGGGCGTTCGCTCACTGGTCGAAGTTCGTGCGTCCGGGCTTCAAGCGCATCGACGCCACCGACCATCCCAACCCGGGCGTGCTCATCGAAGCGTACAAGGGCGGGAGCTCGTACATCGCATTGACCGCCATCAACACGAGCAACAGCGTCGTTGTCCAGAAGTTCTCCATCGTGGACGCTCCTTCGCTCGGCACGCTGACCGCGTGGGTCACCACCGACTCGGACGATCTCGCGGCCAAGGGCACGGTCGAGGGCGCCACCTTCACGTACGATCTTCCGCCGAAGAGCGTGGTCACCTTCATCAACTGGGATCCGTCGAACGAAACGCCAAACCAGGGGACCTTGCCCGTGGTCAAGGCCGACGCCGGCACGGATGCCCAACCCTCGTCCGGCTGCGAAAGCCCCATGATTCCGAACAACCTCGAGAACGGCGGCGTGACGGACTTCTCGGACTACACGTCGCAGAAGTGGGGCAACACCAGCGGCCTTTGGGGTTACAGGTACTCGTACGCCGGGGACAAGGGCTCGAAGATGGGGGCCGACGTCGATGCCGAGGCCAAGAACATGCACATCACCGGTTCCGTCACGTCGGGTGACTACGGCGGTGCTGGTATCAGCTTCGGGGTCTGCACGACGGTCCAGTCCTTCTCGCAGATCCAGTTCACCCTGTCGGGTTCGTCGCCGGGTTGCGACATGGAGCTACAGATCAAGACCTACGACCAGACGCCTTCCGGCAGTACGCCCGGGGGCTGCGTGCAGGACAACGGGAGCTGCTACAGCTACCCGGTCAAGAAGCAGATCGCCGTACCGACCGCCGAGACCCAAACGATCACCGCGAATCTCGCCGACTTCTCGAGTTGGTCGGATGAGAACGCGGCGCAGGTGGTCGGTGTTCAGTGGCAGTGGACCGGCAACGCCGAGCTCGACCCCGACTCTGGCGTCGGCTGTCCCATCGACGTGACCGTCTCGAACGTGAAGTTCCTGCCGTAGCCGAAGCCGCTACACAAGGAGAAAGGGGATGCCGCTTTCCGGCATCCCCTTTCTTGTAGGTGCTAAAGGCTAGGCTAGCTGCTCTTCAAAGCCTGCGCCTTACGGCTTGTACTTGATCGTCGACCACCCGCTGCCGGGCATCGCGAACTGAAGCTTCTTGCCGCCGATGGAGATGACGGCGTTTCCGGCCGAGCCCGAGTTGTACATCACGGCCACGAGGCTGCCGTCGGGGTTCTTGAAGGCGATCGCGTCGCCGCCGCTGGTCCCGACGACCTTCGCGCCAGGCTCCACGAACTGCGAGAAGTGTCGATAGACGTGGAACGCGGGCGTCTGGATGATCTGGCCGCCGTCCACGACGAGCAGGGCGTTCTGGGCCCAGATCCGCGTGTTGTCGATGCCTCGTCCGCCCTTGTCGAGCACCATGTTCCAGGCGTTGTATGCCGTGAGGCCGTTCTTGATGGCGTCGCGGATGTAGCCCCACGAGTCCTTGGCATAGGCGTGGTCGTTGGGTGCTGCGGGCACGTCCTGACCCATCGGGCCGCCGCACTTGGTCTCGGAGATCCAGATGGGAATTCCCCCGCCTTTGTTCTTGAGGTTCGACACTTGATTGGCATCCGACATACCCCATTGCACGCCCATGACCTTGCAGTAGCTCTTCGCGGTCGCATCGCCGAGCACGGCGTTCGCGACCGCGACGTCGGCGTTGCCGCCGTTGTTGGACATGGTGCCAAGCATGACCTGCGCGGTCGAGTTCGCGGCCGCCAGCGCCGGGCCGAGGTGCTTGCCGATGAAGTTCGTGAAGGTGGTGGCCGACCAGATGCACGACGGGTAGTTCTGCGAGTAGTTCGGCTCGTTCTGCGGAGCAACGTACTCGATCTTGATGCCTAGCTCGCCGTAGGCCTCGACGAACTTCACGAAGTACTGGGCCAGGCCCTTCAGGATGGCTTCGTCGCCCTTCATGGTGCCGCCGTCGAAGGCGTTGACCGGATTACCGGGGGTCTGGTACGGGCTGCTCTTCATCCACGTGGGCGGCGTCCAAGGGCTGGCCCAGAATCGTAGGCCGGGCTTCACGGCTTGAGCCGCCTTGATGTACGGGATCAACTTCTGCTTGTCGCGCTCGATGGAGAAGCTCGCCATCGCCGTGTCGTTCGCCGTCTCGTTGAGGGTGTAGCGATCCATGCCGTAGTCGCTCGCACCCATGGGGATTCGGCCCCACGCGAAGTTCGCGCCGTCGGCTCCGAAGAGGAGTTGCATGGCCTGGTCCTGCAGAGCTTTGCTCGAGAGGTAGCTCCAGCCCTTCTCATTGAAGGCGCCGCCGAAGCCCTCCCAGGTCTGCGCGGTCGACGTGTCGTTGACCGTTACGTTGGCGTTGCTGGTGACCTCGGTCCACGTGCTGGTCTTCCAGTAGGCGCCTGACGCGGAGGTCACGAGGGCGGTCGATGGCGGGGCGTTTCCGCCGCTGCCAGCCGAAGTGGCCCCACCCGAGCCTTGCACGCCGCCCGCACCTCCCGCGCCGGTCGTTTGGCCGCCCGCGCCACCGGCCGGGCTGCTGGTGCCGCCGCTGGGATTGGCTGTCGCGCCACCGCTCGGGGTGCCGGCCGCGCCACCGCTGGGGTTGCCGGCGGAGCCCCCGGAAGCCTTTCCTCCGGCCCCGCCCGCGCCACCACCGGCCCCGCCAGCTTCATTTCCAGCACTTCCGCCATTGGGATTTCCAGCGCTTCCGCCATTGGGGTTGCCAGCCGCGCCGCCGTTCGCGCTGCCCGCGGCTCCCCCGCTGCTGTTGCCAGCCGCGCCGCCGTTGCCCGAGGTCCCGCCGGACTCGGTCACTGCGCCGCCGTTGGCGGGGCTTCCGCTACTGTCGCCCCCGGAGCCGCACGCCCCGACCAGGAGCGCAAGCGAAATGCCGGTTACTGCCGAAAGAAGTCTTCCCATAGATGAACCCCTCTGTGAGATGGCCTTGACCTGATGAGTGAAGCGCACGAGCATGCGATAGAACCTTCCAGTAGATTTGTCGCGGCCGGCGGTTCTTGTCACGGGAATCTGCCCCCCTGGCGTCGTCGGTGCGTCTGCTCACGGGCCTTATTGATCTCGGATACATTGGCAGGACCAAGTGCTATGGTTTGCTCCGGCCTCGTGCTAGGAGGACAGTCTGTGCTTAATCGAATAATTGCGGCGTTGGCATTGCTGGCCGGTATCGGCCTTGGCGGCTGCGTCGGCTTGGACAAACCGGAGAAAGTCGCGGCTTGCGCGGCCCGCAACAATTGCTCGGACGAGCCTGGCGAGGGTGGAGCCTCCGGCGCGGGAGGGGGCACCGTCTTACCCAGCGGCGGTGGCAGCACGGGCGTCATCTCCAGCGGGGGCGGTGGCGGGACGACGTCGGTGTTCGGAACCGGCGGGCAGGGCGGGGGTGCCGGAGGTGCGCCAGTCGACGCCCGGGGCACTGGCGGGGTTTCCGCCTCGGGAGGCATGGCGATCGACGCGACCCTGGACGTTTCGATCGGCAGTGGCGGGGCGGTTGGGTTCGACGGTGCGGTGCCTGGTTCCGGCGGCGCGCGAGATGCTGCCCTCGGGACCGGAGGCGTCCCTGGCAGCGGTGGCAAGCCCGGAAGCGGTGGGACAGCCTCCGGCGGCACGACCGGCAACGGGTCTGGGGGCTCCACCACCGTGGACGCCCGTGTTTTTCTCGACGCAAGCCCGCTGCTGACCGGACTGGTGGCTTACTACACGTTCGACAGCATCGTTAACAGCACCGATCTCCCCGATTCTTCGAGCAAGGGCAACACCGGCAAGCTGAGCACCGACAGCAGCGGCGCGGCCTACGAGCTCGTGACCGGCAAGGTCGGCAAGGCGCTGGCACTGCGCAAGGCACCTCTCGGCTACGTGAAAGTTCCGAACACGGTGTTCGCCAGTGCCACGGACATGACGGTCGCGCTGTGGGTGAACGTGACGACGTCGCAGAATTGGCAACGCGTCTTGGACGTGGGCATCAACGCGAATCTCAGTCAGAACTCGCAGACTGGAACCAAGTACTTCAACATCGTGCCCAAGAACGATGGAAGCAACATGCTGTTCTCCATCACGACCAACGGGTATGGCAGCGAGCAAACCCTCAGCACGACCAACGCAAACACCGGCACGTGGACCCACGTAGCGGTGGTACTGGCGGCAGGCAACGGCGGCAAGCTCTACGTCAATGGCTCCCAAGTGACCTCGAACAACAGCCTCTCCTTGAGGGCATCGGACCTTGGCGCCATCGACTACGCATTCATCGGCAGGTCGCAGTTCAGCTCCGATCCTTACTTCGACGGCAGCGTCGACGAATTCCGCGTCTACAACCGCGCCCTTTCGGCGTCCGAAGTCCAGCAGCTCCACGCGTTCAACGGATCGTGAACGGCTCTGGCCGTGTCAGGGCCGTGCTCGGCGGGCTTTCCCGTCGAGCGTCTTGCGGCCCTGCAAGAATCCTGGCAGTACGTGCCGCAGGAGTCGCACGGCGAGGAAGAGCGGAAAGGCCCGCCATGGGTAGACGAGCTTCTTCTTCTTCGTGAGGGCGAGGCGCGCAATGGCCCCAGCCGTTGCTGCTGGCGACACCGAGAACAGATCCTTGACCCGCCCCATCCAGCGCGGAAGGCGGCTCGACATCGTGAAGATCGCGGTGTGCACGGGCCCCAGCATGACCTGTTGGAACACGAGATCCGTTCCCGCGTACATCTTCGCCCAGACGTCGAAACAGTCGGTGAGCGCCCGCTTGCTCGCGTAGTAGCCAACACCGTACGGATTGCCGGCGTAGGTGACCATCGAGCTGACGGCGATCACGTGTCGTGGGTGCTGCGACGGCGAAAGCTCGGTGAGCGGCGCCACGAAGCTCAGCGTGCCCAAGAGGTTCGTGTCGATGACCTCTCGGAAGGAGCCCAGATCGAAGCGCTGGTCGTTGTCGACGCGGTTCATCCCCGCATTCAGGATGAAGACGTCGGGCAACTCTCCCGATTGGGCCAGGGCCCCGACGAGGCCGGCGACCTGGTCGACACTGCGGACATCCAGACACTCGAAGCGAACACCCGGATAGCGAGCCTCGAGCTCTGGGACACGCCTGCGGTTCACCGCGATCACCGCCGTCCCGCACGCAACGTAATGCTCGAGCAGCGCACGGCCGACGCCGGATGTGGTCCCTGTGATCAATACGCGCCTGACGTCCACGTGGGACATCGTGGCCCGTCCTTTCCGTCGGCGCAAGCCACCGATTCCAACCGTGCAGCGTCCATCCGGCTCAAGTAAGATGGTTCGCATTTGCACCGGGCAGAAGGCCTAGAAGGCATGTTGGGTTTCGCTCGCCGCGTGTTGTCCCCCACCTACAGTGGAACCGATCTGGCCGCCGTGTCGCTGCTGGCGGCGGTCGTCGCGGTCTGGATCGAAGCCGCGGCCGGGGCTTTCTCGTTTCGCGCGTTCGCGGCTTGCGAGGCGGTCTTTCTGGTCTGCTACCTGGTGGGCTCGCTCTTGGCCGGCTGGCGCTCGCTTGCGACCGGGGTTCTCTTCGATCTGCCGTTGCGCTTGCTCCTCGGATACATCGTGACGGGCAGCCTGCTGTTCGCGCTGGCGTGGCTATCTCCGCTCGGCATCGTCGCCAACTTCTGCGTCCTGTCCGCGGTCGCGGCGGCGCTGTTCCTGGCCGCGAAACCCGTGCGCAGCTCGGGTCGTGAGGGCTCCGTCGCGCTGCTGGCGCTCGGCGTGTCGCTCCTCGCTGCGACGCTCTGGTGCCAGGACTCGATCCGCCCCATGTCCGTGCAAGCTGACACCGTCGTGTTCAAGCCGTGGATCGACAGCTTCTACCACGCGGTCCACCTGCGCATCTTCGGGGCCGGTCACGGGGCAGCGTCGATAGAGGACTTTCGCCTGGCGGGCGTGCCGGCGCGCCTCTATCACTATGCGAGCTATCTCGTCCCCGCGCTGGTTGGCCGGCTCTCGGGCATCGACTCTTACACCACCTTCGCCGCCGTCCTGGCACCCGTGGGGGTGGTCCTCACCGGGCTTGCCGCCTACGTCCTCGTGGGATCGTTCTGGGGCCGATGGCCGGGGCTGGGTGCGTGCGCGGCTTTGCTCTTGCTGCCCGACGGTGCACACCAGGGCATGCGGAACACGTTCATGTCGTACCACTGGCTGACCCAGATCTCCCCCAGCGCCACTTACGGTCTGGCCTTGCTGGCCGTCGCCTGGCTCTTCGTCATGCGCGGCTGCGCGGAAGGCCGCCGGTTGCACATCATCGTGGGTTGGCTCTTGGGCGGGCTCCTCGTCATATTCAAGGCGCACTTCTTCATCGCGAGCGCGTTGCTGTTCCTGCTGGTCCCTCCCGTGTTCTTTCGCGGGGCGCTGGGGCTGCGAAAGCGTCTTCTGTGGGCCGCCGTGACGGTCGCCGCCTACGTCGTGGCGATCGTGGGCGTCCGAAACGTGCCCGGCATCCCGCCCATCCGCTTGGATGGAGCGTCCGCTGGCAAGTTGCTCGGCCTGGTGAGCAGCTTCACCCAACCGGGGATGGTGCGTGACCTGACCAGTGAGCGTCTCGGTCCGGATGTCCCATGGCTCACGAACGTCCTCGTCGGCGCGCCTTTCGTCCTGCTCGCCGCTCTCGGGCTCTTGCTGCCCCTTCTGCCCATCCTGGCCGTTCGCTTGCGCAAGCAAACGCCGGCGCCGTGGCTGGCGTTTCCGTTCATCATCGTCGCCAACTTCGTGGTCATGTTCCTCGGGCTCGCGCTGGACATGCGCAGCAGCACCCCGGACGAGCTGTCCCACCGCCCAGTCATGGTGGTCTACTTCGTCGTGGTGGCATGGGTCGGCGGGGCCGCGGTGCTGTCGTTGTTGGAGGCGAAGCGCTTGGGGCGCATCGCCCGGCCGATGCTCGCGGGCCTGATCGTGCTCCTCATGGGCGTGCCCGCGTTCTTCGGGTCGGGGATCCATCGCATGTGGGCCATGCCACGCCTCTCTCCACCGCTGCGCATGCCGTCGGGGTTCTTCCAGGCCGCGAAGCACATTCGCGAGCACAGCCACCCGCACGATCTCTTCCAGGATTCACAGTTCGACAGGTACTGCGCGCTGGCGGCGCTGTCCGAGAGACGGGCGTTCGTCTCTCGATCGCAGACGATCATTCGGCACAACGCCGACAAGGTAGAAGAGCGGGCCGACTCCGTCGACCGGCTCATGGGGCTTCGTGATGCGAACGCCGTGGCGGGCATGGCCCAAAGCCTCGGGATTCGGTGGTTCTTGCTGGAACCGGGCGACCGGGTCGACTGGCCGGACCACCTCGTCAACCGTCCCACCTTCGAGAGCGGCGGATTCCGGCTCTATCGATTCTGAGGTGACCTTGACCATCAACAAGCCGATGGGGATCGCGGGGAAAACGGTGCTCGGGCTCTTGCCGATGGCGCTCTTGATCCTGCTGGCCGTCGGCTTGGCGAACGAGCGCTACACCACGTGGCTCTTCGTCCACACGACGTACTACTTCTTGATGGCCATGGTGCTGTGCTGGGCTGGGACGCATCTTCACGCCGCACGCGGGCTTCGGCGCGTCGCCATCGTGGCGTGGGCGAGGGAGAACTGGCCAGGCGTCGTGGTCGCATTGGTCCTGACCGTGGTCGCCTGGCACGCGGTCGAGCCCGCGCTGCGGATTCTCTCCGACGAAGCGAACTTGGTCGGAACGTCGAAGAACCTCTTCGCCTCCCAGACCGCCACGTTCACCATCTCGGGCAAGAGCTACTACGACAGCTACTGGGACGTCGACGTGGCCATCGACCAGCGCCCGGCGCTGTTCCCCTTCCTGGTCAGCCTGGTTCACTCGGCGTGGGGCTACTCGTATCGCAACGCCTTCTTGCTCAATCTGATGGTGTTGCCGGCCTTCCTGCTCGTGACCTACCGGCTGGCCAAGCGCGTGGGTGGCGAGACGGTCGGCCTGGTTGCCTCGTTGCTCGTGCTCACCCACCCGATCTTGTTGATGTCGGCCCGGTCGGGCGGCTTCGACTTCCTGGCCGCCTTCTTTGCGCTGCTCGTGGTCAAGAGCTTCTTCGACCACAGCCAGGAACCATCCCCGGCCAGGCTGGCCATGCTCTGGATGAATCTCTGCATGTTCGCCGAGATTCGCTACGAGGGCGTGCTGTTCATGGTGCCCGTGGTGGCGGTGCTTCTCCTCTTCAGGTTGGTTTCCAGGAGCCTCCTCGCCCCGTACGCCTTCATCTACGCGGTGACGCCCGCGTTCCTCTTGCCGCGCCTGTGGCAGGCCGTGCTGCGCGGGAGCGTGCCAAGGCAGGACCCCGGGACGGTTGCCTTCAGCGTCGGGAACTTCGCCAACAACGCGTACGAGTACCTGAAGCCGATCCTGTCACCGCTGCACGGCTATCCCGCGCACTCGGCCATCGTGATCGCGCTCGGCATCGCCGGCTGTGCGCTCTGGTTGCACTCTCGCCGGCGCGAGATCTTCGCGCGCGAGTGGAAGGCGCTCGGCTTTCCGATCTTCGTCAGCGCGTGGATGCTGCTCGTGGTGACGATAGTCTTCGCCTATGCGTGGGGGCGGACGCAAGCCGGGCCGGCCGCGCGGCTGGCCATCCCCATCGACACGTTCCTGGCCATCATCGCGGCGTGGGCGCTCTGCCGGATGCTCAAACCCTGGCCGAGCTTCGTCGCCGTCATGCTCGCCGTCTCGCTGCTCTTCGTTCAGGTGACGGTCGCCTCCCAGCACCGCATGCTGAACCGACTGACCCAGACCCGCGAAAGCGCCACCACCTGGCGTTTCTTCGAGAGCTTGCACGAGAAGCGCATCCTCATCGTCACCGATCGCCCGAACCACTTCACCATCATGGAGTACGGCGCGATGAGCTTCGAGGCCGCGCAGAACGATCCCATGCTCTTCGAAGCCTTGGCCCGCCGGCTGTTCTACGACGTGTACGTCATCCAGCAGATCAGCTTGTCCAGCAAGCATCCGCTGCCCGGGTACGACATCTGGCCGACCCGAAGGCTCCTCCCGATGTTGGAGTTCCAGAACGACGCGAACGTGCTCGTTCGCATCTCTCGTCTCGCGCGTTGAGCGAGGTCTTCTACTTGCCGTAGCCCGCGCTGATCACGTTGGCCTGGATGGCGTCGTCGGTCGCATCGGAAGGATACCCGGCGACGATGGCGCCCTCGTAGAAGGTCCCCTGGCTCGCGTTGGTGTTGCTGTAGCAGCAGTCGCCGCCGCTGCCGAGGACGATGGCCCCTTGCTTCTTCATCGGGCTGTAGCCGGGGGGCAGGGAGCCTTTGTAGAACGTGGCCAGGTTGCCCGTGGTCGCGTCGCCGCCCCTCAGGGTGAACTCGCTGGTGCCGTTGTTCTTCTCGACCGCGGTAACGTACGTGTGTGGCAGGCTCAAGACCTTCTCGTTCTTGCCGCCGCCGCCCTGGGAATAGATGCCGCCTTCGAGATCGGCCATGACCCATGGCCCGCTGCCGTTTCCGGAGCCCCAGGTGGTGGAGTTCCCGAAGTAGAGCGCATCCATGGTTGCGCCGCCCGACATCTTGCGTGAGGTGGGACCGTTGCCGTAGTCGAAGCAGCAGCCACTGTTGTAGTGCTTGCCGCTGGTCACCATGTAGATGCCTTGGGGCGCGCTTCCCGTCGGGATGCCCGTCTTGGAGCCGTCTCGCCAGTAGGCGTTGGCCGGCTTCATGTAGAGCGAGTAGACCTTGCGGCCCCCGACGTTCAGCGATTCGTTGGCTGCGTTCGCGGGTTGGTCTTTCCCGCCCACCGAGCTGTCCGCCGACTGGTACTCGAGGAAGTTGCCCTTCCCGGACTGGTCGTAGATCTTCGTGATGACGCAGGAGGTGCCGGCGCAGAAGGTGTCCTGCGCCGCCGCGTCCGCCAGGCCACCGGGAGCATCGACGCCGATGTCCTGGGTCTTGCTGTCGGACGCGCGCCTGATTTGATAGAGATTTCCGCTGTAGGAGGCAAACAGCGCGCGAATGGTGCTGTGGGCTGCGACGCAGGTGTTGCTGGCTGACGCATAGATGTCGCACGGCCTGCTGCCCGTGCTGCCCGCGGTCGAGCCGCCCGTGCCCATGCCGCCCGTGCCCGTGGCCGTGCCGCCCGTGCCCGCGAAGACTCCGCCTGTGCCGGCCTTGCCGCCCGTGCCCGTGGTGGCTCCGCCCGAGCCGGCGCCGCCGGAGCCAGTTCCTGCGCCACCCGCGCCGCCGGAGCCTGTGGTTGCACCGCCCGCGCCGGCGGCTCCCCCCGTGCCCGGGGAGGTTGCATCCTTTTGCAGCACGATGGTGCCCGTCGTGGGAAGAATGGTGGGCTTGGGGCTCACGGTCAGCTTGTCGCCGGCAACGCAGTACGAGTAGTCAGCGGTTTCATCGGTGTTCAGTCCCGTGCCAGATATCTTGTAGTTGCCCTTGAGCTCGGCCCAAGGCGACACCACACCCATGCCTCCCTTCTGGTCGGCGGTGAGAGAGCAGCTGCATTTGCCGCTGGCACTCTTGGAGCAGGTGGCGGTGTCCCAGCCGAGCGCGGTGAAGATGCTCGCGATCTCGGTGCACGTGACTGGGACCGATGAGACCGACAGGCAAGAGTCGTCCAGCGGGAACGTGACCGAGCCCGTCGTAACCGTGTTGTCCTGGTACACCCCTTTGGCGGTGGCGCTCCAGGTGCCTGTCACCTCGAGCGACCCGAGCACTGGTACTGTGGCGCAACCCAGACTGGACAGGGACACGTCCATATCGCCTGACAGGTTCAGGCAAGAGGAGGTGACCTTCCAGGTTCCGACCAGGTCGCCGCCGCAGGCGGACACGTTGGGGCAGTCGGGGTGGGTCGTCGCGCCGCCGCTGCCGCCGGCTTGCGAGCCACCGCTGCCGGCGCCCCCGGAAGCGCCTCCGCTTTGGGCACCGCCGCTGGCCTTTCCGCCGTTCCCCGTGGAGCCTCCGCTGGCGCTCGCCGCGTTGCTTGCTCCGTCTCCACCGCACCCGGCGCCAATGATTGATGCCAAAGCGAGTGCGCTGACCAGTCCGACAAGTCCGTTCTGCATGAGACCTCTGACGGGATTGCCGAGCGCGCTCGGCTCTTGTCACGGATCATTGTGGTCCATTCGTCCTGTCGCAGGTCTATATCGACTGTCGGTTCTCGCGGCCGCTCGGGAGGTGGCGCGCACCGGTGTGTGCGTGTCAGGAGAAAGGGGCGTGATACAGTCGTTCGACTTCGTGCCGGAAGCGAGCAGAGCGTGACTTCGAGCCACAGCAGTCGACCAGCGGAACCCCAGTCCCCCACCGCCGAGTCCGCGGGGCTCGAAGACCGGGCGCTGTCCGTGAAGAGGCGTTTCCTCGCCATGTACAGGAAGGCGCACGCGGGACACATCGGCAGCTCGCTCTCCTGCGCCGAGCTTCTGGTGTTCCTGAAGTTCGCGTGGATGCGCGACGGAGACACGTTCGTCCTGTCCAAAGGGCACGCGGTCGGGGCCTTGTATGCGCTGCTCGCGGAGAACGGCGAGCTGTCGGCCAGCCAGATCGATTCCTTCTACCAGGATGGGACGCTTTTGCCGGCCCTTCCGCCGGTGCGGGCCATCGAGGCCATTCCCTTCGCCACCGGCAGTCTCGGCCACGGCCTGTCGTTGTGTGCCGGCATGGGCCTCGGCGCCATCCTCAACCGGCAACCACGGCGTATCTTCTGCCTGACCTCGGATGGCGAGCTCGACGAAGGCAGCGTCTGGGAGGCGGCCCTGTTCATCGCCCATCGCAAGCTGACCAATGTCGTCTGGCTCATCGACCGCAACTGCATCCAGGGCATCGGTCGGACCGAGGAGGTGCTCGCACTGGAGCCGATCGGGGACAAGCTGCGCGCCTTCGGCTTTCACGTGGTCGTTGTCGATGGCCACGACTTCTCGTCGCTGCTCGCGGCGCGCGACGAATGCATGGCCCTGCTCGGGCGAGATGACAGGCCGGTGGCGATCATCGCCGCGACGATCAAAGGGCATGGTATCCGTTCCATGCAGAACACGGTGGCTTCCCACTACCTGCCGATGGCCGACGCCGAGTACGAGCAGGCCCTCGCGGATCTGGAAGCCGCCCACGCGCGCTCGCTCGCCAGGAGGCCACGTGCGGGCTGAGCTTGCGCAGGCGATGATCGCCCTCGCTCGGACGCGGAAGAACCTGGTGTTCCTCACCGGCGATCTCGGATACATGGCGCTCGAACCGGTGGCCGAGGCGTTCGGCGAGCGCTTCATCAATGCCGGCGTCGCCGAGCAGAACGCGATCGCGCTCGCCGCCGGCTTGGCGCACGAGGGGCATCTTCCCTGGGTGTACAGCACATCGCCGTTCGTGACGCTGCGGCCGTACGAACAGATCCGGAACGACGTTTGTCTGCACCGGCTTCCGGTGAAGCTCGTCGGGCACGGCGGCGGCTACGGCAACGGGATCATGGGCGCCACCCACCACTGCCTCGAAGACATCGGCGTGATGCGTGTCCTGCCCAACATGCGCGTCTACGCCCCGCTCGTCGCTGACGATGTGAGCAGCGTGGTGGAAGAGATGGCTGGCGATCCTCTCCCCAACTACTTGCGGCTCAATTCGCCCGCCGGCATCCCTGGCGGGATCCCACCATTTGCAGCGTGGCGCAGGATCAAAGCTGGCCGCAAGTGCGTGGTGGTCGGCATCGGGCCGGTGCTCGGTAACCTGTACGAGCTTGCCGATCTGCTGGATGACATCGAGATTTGGGCCGTGGGCAAGTTGCCCATCGCCGAGTTGCCCGCCGAGCTGATGGCCAGCATTCGGGAGAAGCGCCGCGTGGTCACTCTCGAAGAGCACTACGCTGCATGTGGCCTCGGCGAGGCCTTGGGGCACCTGCTGCTGCGGCGAAGCGTGTCTCTCGACTCGTTCGTTGGCCTTTGCGCCGCCGGGTATCCGAGCGGCCGCTATGGCAGCCAGCGTTGGCATCAGGAAGAGAGCGGGCTCGCCGGTGAAGCGTTGTCTGCACGGCTCGGGAAGGTCATTCGTGCGTAGCGAGGCCGAGGGCTCGCGCCCGCGTCTCTCGGCGGTGATCGCCTGCTACAACGACGCACGGGCGATCCCCATCCTGCACGAGCGGCTCCGTGACGTCTTCTCTGGCTTGGCCGTCGACTACGAGATCATCTTCGTCAACGACGGAAGCCCGGACGACACCGACGCCGTGTTGAAGGACCTGGCCGCCAACGATGGCCACGTGCTGGCCATCGAGCATTCCCGCAACTTCGGCTCGCAGAACGCATTCATCAGCGGGATGCAGGCTGCGACCGGCGACGCCGTGATTCTGCTCGACGGCGATCTGCAAGACCCGCCCGAGGTCATCACCGCGTTCCACGACAAGTGGCGCGAGGGCTATGACGTCGTGTATGGCCGTCGAGGCAGGCGCGAGACCTCATTCTTGTTGGGTGCGTGCTACAAGGCCTTCTACAGGCTATTCCGCCGGGTCTCCTACGTCCCCATGCCGCTCGATGCGGGCGACTTCTCGCTGATGGACCGGAAGGTGGTCGATCAACTGCTGGCCCTCCCGGAGACGGACCAGTTCCTGCGCGGCCTCAGGTCCTGGGTTGGCTTCAGGCAGACCGGCGTCGACTACGTTCGTCCCAAGCGCCCGTTTGGCAACTCCAGCAACGGGTGGTTGAGGAACTTGTGGTGGGCGAAGAAGGGGATCTTCTCGTTCAGCCACCTCCCCATCGAGATCCTCGGCTACTTCGCAGGCACGATGACCGCGCTGTCGCTGCTCGGCCTGGGCTACGAGCTCGTCGATTGTCTGCGCCGTCCGCAGGTCCCCCACGGCCTGTCCATCGTGATTGTGCTGATTCTGCTATTCGGCAGCCTCAACCTCCTGGCCGTCTCGATCGTCGGCGAGTACGTGATCAGGGCCTTCGAGGAGAGCAAGCGCAGGCCGAAGTTCATCAGAAGAGCGATCAGGCAAGGGCAGCGCTGCCTGGATTCCGCGACAGAGATAGAGTCGTTTCTCAGCCATCGTCGCGGCGCCCGTTCGGGCTAGACCGGGCTGGCCGTCGATGGCTACAGGAGATCCTGCGGGCCGGCCGGA
>CAZYFU010000010.1:0-85912 GCA_964647025.1 uncultured Myxococcales bacterium
GCCGGGTGGTGTGGCAGGGGTCCCCGGAGATCGTCCGGGGCCCCTATGCCAATTTATGCGAGCCGAATATCCGGAACCGCAAGTCCGGCCAAGGCGGCAATCTCAACGAGACGACGGTGCTCTGGAATTCGAGAGATGAACGATGCTCGCCAAGTGACATCATCAATGGTGCTGGCCACTGCGCCGAGACGTGACAGTGCTTCCTGAAGTACCGCTTTTGCGGCGGCCCTATTGGATGAAGAAAGCAAGGCCTCGGCTAGGGCGAGGCGAATGGTGGCTTCACCGTCCTGGACTCTCCCGAGTGTCTGAAGGTGGTCGTATGCTTCCTGGGCCAGAGCAAGTGCCTCTGGCGACTTGCCCTGATGATTCAGCGCTCTCGCCCAAAGAGCCAGGGCAAACGGGCGGAGAGCCAGGTTGTCCGTCAGCATGTCGGCTACACGATACGCATGCTCTTCGGCTTGCCGATAGTTGCCGGCAAGATGCTCGAGAAGGGACAAGTACAATAGTGCGTACCGGTGGAAGTACTGATCATTAGTCTCCGTCGTGATGACCAGGGCTTGTTCTCCAAATCTCCGTCCTTCTTCGAGGTGTCCGCGATATGCGAGTATTGCCTCAAGAAAGCAAGAACTCGGACCCAACAAATGCCGCAACCCCAGTCTCTCGGCCATGGACATGACCTTGCGGATCTGCTCCTCCGCACTCTCAAGCTGACCGACCTCAAGAAGTGCGATCCCGGCGTTCGCGAGGGCTTCTGACCCGATGCGAACGTGCCCAGATTGCTCAAATAGGTTCCACGCACGGAGGTTTCCGGCTACGTATTCCGTCGGACGATCCTGCATCCGCGCGACCTGAGCTCTTGTGGTCTCAATTCGTCCAACCAGGTACTCGTTCAGGCAACGGCGTTCCGTCTCCAGTAAGGCGAGCATCTTCTCTCTCTCTTTGTAGTCGCCGGCACTCGCCAGATAGGCGGCTATGTTCACGCGACAGTCGAGCCACGCGTTCATAAGGCGCGGTTCGGTCGGTCTGTCCTCAAGTAACTGCGCCAGGTCGGAGATGCGCTGGTACTTCGCTTGTGGGCCAAGTCCCATAACCAATGCACTCACGGCGCGGATCTTGATTGCGGCATCGACACAGTTGCAGGCCTCGGCGGCTGCACGCTCGGCCTCCACATACTCTCCCTTCCAATACCGCGCCTCCGACTCCACCACTCGCAGCTCGGCCAGGTCGTCCCCCTGCGCTCCCAGCTTCACGCCTCGCTCGACCCGCGTGAGCGCCGCCGCCAGATCATCCACTTCCATGGCCTGGTTCGCGGCCACCCGCAGCCAGCGGATGGCGTGGGCGGGTTGTTCGCCTTTCTCGTAGTGGTCGGCCAGGACGATGGCTTCGCGCTCGCCGCTTTTCTCGAGGAAGTCGGCGGCCAGGTAGTGACCCGAGACCTCGTCCTTGGGGGTCAGCATGGCGTAAGCGGCTTGGTGCAGGAGCGCGTGGCGGAAGAGGTGCTGTCGGCCGCTGCCCAGCGGACGCGAGAACAGGATTTCCTTGTCCACCAGGATCTCCAGCCAGCGGTCCACGTCCTCGTCGTGCATGTCGCCTACCAGGGCCTTCACGCCGGCGGCCAGGAAGCTTTGTCCGAAGATGCTGGCCGCGCGCAGGACCAGCTTGCAGCCTTCGCCGATGGCGTCGAAGCGCACCTGCACGGTGCCGAGCACGGTGTCGGGGATGGTCGAGACGTCGCCGCTCAGGGCGAGGGCGCGACACAACTCTTCCAGGTAGAACGGGTTGCCTTGGGCGTGGTCGAGCAGCCACGCGACCTTGTCGGGGGCGGCATCGCCGAGGATCCGGCGGATCATGTCCTCGCCGGCGCGCTTGCCGAGCGGCCCGAGCGAAATCCGTTGCACCCGGCGGTCCCGCCACAGGCCGTAGAAGCGCTCGTCCACCTCGGGGCGGGCCAGGGCCAAGAGCATCACGGGCTTGTCGCGCAGGATGCGCATGGCCGAGTCCATGTAGTTCACGCTGGGGATGTCGCACCAGTGCAGATCTTCCAGCAGCACGAAGACCGGGTGGTGCTCGGCCTCGGCCTCCATCCAGTCCATCCACGCGGCCACGGTCTGGTCGGCCATCAAGCGGGCATCCCGGCGGGCGGCCTGCAGTTGGGGCAGCTCGTCGTCGGGGAAGGGGATGTTCGCGATCTCGCCCAGGAAGGCGACGGTGGTGGCCGCGGTCTTGGGCGGTAGGTAGCGCGAGGTGTGCGCGAAGAGGCGCTTGCGTTGCACGTCGTCGGGCTCGGTGCCGCTGATGCCGGCGGCGCCGCGCAGGGCCTGCGAGATGAGGCCGAGCGACACGTTGGTGCGCATGGGATCGCCCCGGCCGATGAGCAGCTCGAAGCCTTCGCCGCCGTCGCGCAGGCGTTCCAGGAACTCGTGGGCCACGCGGGATTTTCCACAGCCGGCGGCGCCGCTCATGACCACCACCTGGGCCTCGGAGTCCTCGGTGCAGACCTCGAAAAATCCCTCCAACTCGCGCACCTCGCGCTCGCGGCCGAGGCAGGGGACCTCGCGTCCCAAGACGGTACGGGGCACGTCGCGCAGGCCCTTCTCGAATAGCAGGCGGGCGCGGCCGTCGGGCTCGACCACGATCTCGAAGCGCGCGTCCAGCAGGCGCTTGATCTCGGGTTCCACGTGGATGGCGCCCAGGTGCTGGGTGCTGAGCAGGTGGATGGCCCGGTTGATGAGCTCGCCGGTGCGCCACCCCTGGTCGCGGACGGCGTGACCCAGACTGATGCCCATGGTGGAGTCGGGCCGGGCGACCTTCAGCTTCAAGGCGCAGCGGGCGGCGCGCATGGCCAGATCCAGGGGCGTGGACTGGACCTCTCCAATCAACGTGACCACCAGCGAACGGTTGGCCAGGTAGTGAAGCTGCGCGCCGAAGGCGGCCACCTCGTGGGAGAGCGATCTCATGCGCTCCTGATCCGCCTCGGCATCCGAGAGGTTGCGCGCGAGCAGGTTGCCCAGGTCGCTCAGCGTCGCGTTGCGATCCAGCGGCGGCGGGGTGGCCGCGGACTTGGGCGGGGACGACACCACGATGGTAGATATCAGGCGCCGCTCGCCGGTGGCCACCAAGGGAGACGCGCCGTGGGGCGAGGTTCGTTCCTTGCGCGTGATCGCGATGACGCCGGTGTTGCGAAGCTCGCCGGTCAGGCGGCCGAGGGCATCGAGGACGTCGCTCATGGCGGCCGGCCGCTCGTCCACGTGCTTGGCGAGCATGCGGCGGAGCAGCTCGGTCACGCCCTTGGGGACGCCGGTGCAGCGGGCGTCGACGTCGACGGTCTCCTCGGTGGCGACCCGGGCCAGGGCGCCGGTGGTGCTGTCGGCCATGAAGGGCGGGGTGCCGGTCAGGCATTCGAAGAACACGCAGCCGAGCGAGAAGATGTCGGCCCGGGCGTCCACGTCCAGCGAGCCTTGGGCTTGCTCGGGTGACATGTACATGGGCGTGCCCAGAGCCGATCCAGCCTGGGTCAAGCGCAAGGCCGGCGGGTCGAACAAGCGGCGGGCGATGCCGAAGTCGAGCAGCTTGATCTTCGACATGTCCTTCTCGGGCAGGAAGATGTTCGCGGGCTTGATGTCCCGGTGGATCACGCCGTGCTGGTGCGCCACGGCCAGGGCCTCGGCGACGCGGCGGATCATCTGGAGGGTGGCGCCCAGGTTGATGGGGCCGCGGGCCAGGCGGTCCTCCAGGGTTTCGCCCGACAGCCACTCCATGACCAGGTAGTGCTCGCTCTGCGAGGTCTTGCCGTGGGCGATGTAGCGCACGATGGCCGGATGCGCGATGGTGGCCAAGCAGTTCGCCTCCTGCTGGAAGCGCTCGCCGAGCTGGGAGCCGAAGCTGGACGAGATCTTCACAGCGACGATCTCGCCGGTGGACAAGTCGATCCCGCGATGGACCATACCCATCCCACCGGCGATGCGCTCGCCCTCCAGCCGAAACCGGCCCTCGATCACCTGCTGTGGTTCGTCGGGAAGCACGCCTCGTGTCTCAACTCGGGGAATAAGCCATTCGGGCGCAGTCTAGATCGGATGCAGTTATTCGTGTAATTCCGCGTGGTTTTTGGCGCAGGAGCGTACTCGACGGTTGCGTGACGGCGCCGTGACTCGTGTCGTCTCCTGAACCCGACCATCGATTCCTCCATTCCTCTTGTTTGGCCCCACCCTCGATTCCCGATCGTGATAGAAACGGCCGCGATTCCGTTTGAAGGACCCGCGTCCAAGAAGCGAGGTATTGCGCATGTTTCCCATACTGAAGTCCGAATGGCTGGCGCCCAAGGTCCGCCGGCTGGAGGTCGAAGCGCCAAGGGTTGCGGCACGACATCGGCCGGGCCACTTCGTCATCGTGCGCGCCTACAGCGGCGGTGAGCGCATCCCGCTGACCATTGCCGATAGCGACAGCAAGCGCGGCACCATCACACTGGTGGTCCAGGTCATCGGCGCCACCACCGAGCGGATGTGCTCGTTGCAGGCGGGTGACTCCTTGAGCGACGTGGTCGGCCCGCTGGGCAAGGCCACCGAGATCGAGAACTTCGGTCACGTGGTGCTGGTGGGCGGCGGTGTCGGCACGGCGGTCATCTACCCGCAGGCCGGCGCGCTGAAGGCCAAGGGCAACCGGGTGACCGCGGTGATGGGCGGCCGTTCCAAGCCGTACGTCATCCTGGAAGAAGAGCTGAAGAAGATCTGCGACGCCGTCTATCCGTGTACGGACGATGGCAGCTACGGCTACGCCGGTTTCGTCACCGGCAAGCTGGGCGAGCTGATCGCGGATCCGGCGCTGCCCGTGAACGCGGTCATCACGGCAGGCCCTGTGCCGATGATGAAGGCCATCGCCAACGTCACGCGCGAGAAGAAGATCCTCACCATCGCCTCGCTGAACCCCGTCATGGTGGACGGCACGGGGATGTGCGGCGGTTGTCGCGTCACCGTGGGCGGCAAGAACTTGTTCGCTTGCGTCGACGGGCCCGAGTTCAACGCGCACGAGGTGGACTTCGCGTCGTTGACCGATCGCTTGACCGCGTACCGCGAGCACGAGCGCGCGATCTGGGACAAGCTCAAGGACGACCAAGACCACCAGTGCAAGCTGCAGGCGGCCATGGCCGAAGCGAAGGCGCAACAGTAGAACCGCGATTCCCAGCAAGAGGTTTTCCATGAAGCCCTCCGAGAGAATGAAGATCCAGCGTGCGACCATGCCCGAGTGCCCGCCCGACGAGCGTGCCACCCACTTCCGCGAGGTGAACCTGGGGTTGCCACCGGACATGGCGGCGCTGGAAAGCAAGCGCTGCCTGGCGTGCAAGAACCACGAGTGCGTGGCGGGCTGCCCTGTGGGGATCGACATCCCCGGCTTCATCGCCGCCATCGACCAGGGCGACCTCGAGCGCGCCGCGAACATTCTGTACACGGCGAACGTGCTGCCCGGGATCACCGGGCGGGTGTGTCCGCAGGAGACCCAGTGCGAGGAGCTGTGCCTGGTCGGCAAGAAGGGCAAGCCGGTGGCCATCGGCTACCTCGAGCGCTACGTAGCGGACTGGGCGCGCCAGAACCTGAAGCGGTCGGTGCAGCTCGCGCCGGCCACGGGCAAGAAGGTCGCGGTGGTGGGCAGCGGGCCGGCGGGACTGACCTGCGCGGGCGAGCTGGCGAAGCTGGGCTACGACGTGACCGTGTTCGAGGCGCTGCACAGGCCGGGCGGCGTCCTGGTGTACGGCATCCCCGAGTTCCGATTGCCGAAGGTGATCGTGGATCAGGAGGTGAAGACGCTCGAAGACATGGGCGTGAAGATCGAGTGCAACGTGGTCATCGGTGCCACGCTGACTCTCGATGATCTTCTCAAAGAGGAAGGCTTCAGCGCGGTCTTCGTGGCCAACGGCGCCGGCTTGCCGGTGTTCCAGAACATCCCGGGCGAGAACCTCAAGGGCGTGTATTCGGCCAACGAGTACCTGACCCGGGTGAACCTGATGAGCGCGTATATGGGCGCCAAGGCCGACACGCCGGTGCTGCGCGGGCAGGGCGTGGTCGTCGTCGGTGGCGGCAACACGGCCATGGACGCCGTGCGCACCGCCCGTCGCCTGGGCGCGAACCCGGCGGTGCTGGTGTACCGCCGCTCGGAGAAGGAGATGCCCGCGCGCGTGGAGGAGGTCCACCACGCCAAGGAAGAGGGCGTGCGCTTCGAGATGCTGACCAACCCGGTGGCCGTGCTGGGCGACGAGGCTGGTTGGGTGCGCGCGGTGCGCTGCCAGCGCATGGGCCTGGGCGAGCCCGATGCTTCCGGCCGCCGAAAGCCGGTCCCCATCGAAGGCAGCGAGTTCGACATCCCCTGCCAGGTCTTCATCGAGGCGGTGGGGACGAAGTCGAACCCGCTGCTCACGCAAGCCACGCCTGGCCTCAACTTGAACAAGTGGGGCAACATCGTCACCGACGAGAACGGCATGACCAGCATTCCCGGCGTGTTCGCCGGCGGCGACATCGTCCGGGGAGGCGCGACCGTCATCCTGGCGATGGGAGACGGCAAGAAGGCCGCCGTGGGGATCCACAACCACCTGAGCAAGTCGGCCAGCGCCTAGCGGACGCTCCCCCGCTCGAAATCGCTTCCCGTCGCCGCGCGGCAACTATAGTCTGCGGCCGTGCTCACCGCTCTACTCCTCGGCGCAGGTGCTTCCCGCGAGTTGGGCATGCCCTTGCGCGCGGATCTGAACGCCGAGCTGTTGGCGTGGCTCAATCCGGATTCGCTGCGACGGCTGAATGCGACTTGGCGTGCGCGCGGCTTCGGTCGTCCGGACGACGTCATCGAAGACGTCGCCAGCCGGCTTGCGCCCGAAACCTTCGACTACGAAACTCTGCTCAGGTACCTGGAGGCGCAGTACCTGGAGGATGCGCGCGATGGGTACGCGAGCGCGTACCACGGGCTCTACGCGTGGCTGGCGCAGCTGGTATCGCAGATGCTGTACCGCCGACAGGTGGAGCGCCGCGACTCCTACCGCGAGGGGCTACAGTACTTCGAGGGACTGGCGCACCTGGCGCGGGCGAATCGCCCCTTGTGGGTGTTCTCGCTCAACCATGACGTGCTGGTGGAGTGCATCGCCGCGCTCTTCGGCATCGAGGTGAGTTGCGGTTTCTCCGGGCGGCGGGTGAGCCTTCCGTGTCGGAACGCGAAGGGGCAACCGATCGCGATGTTGACGGCCCAGCTCCTGACGGATGCCGAGATGGCCAGCGGACAGCTGGGGTTCTTCAAGGCGGGCTGGCCCGGGATCAACCTGCTCAAGCTGCATGGGGCCCTGGACGTCTTCACCTTCGGGGATGGACGCGACCTTGTCCGGCTGGTGCCCAAGGAGGACACCTTCGACGCGATCATCGATGCCTTGCAGATCGCCAACGAAGGGCTGCTCGACGCCGGCCTCTTGCCCAGCGTGGTGCCCGAGACCCTGGCGGTGACGAATCGGATTCCATACATCGACGCTCGGAATCAGCTTCAGGTTCTCGGTCGGACGCTGCTGGCCAGCGCGGCGCAGCTGACCCAGCCAAACCCGCAACTGATGCAGCGTCGCTGGCTGGAGTACTTCCGCGCCAACCTGGTCGGGATAGACCGTTTGGTTGCCCTCGGCTGCGGCATGACCGACGACGACGTCAACGAAATCGTGCACGATTGGCTCACGGCGAGTCCCGCCCACACCCTGGAGATCGTCGCGCCTGGTAGCCCGCAGGCACCGCCTTGTCTGCAAGGCGCGTCGAGGCAGATCCAGCTCGTCCCAGCATCGGCGACCATCTACTTGGAAAAATTCTCGACGGGAGCCTGACGGCCGGCAACTCTTGCTGGAAGCCCTCGCGCACGGGTGACGCGGTTCGCTAGTTGGCGTATGCAGCCGACAACCTCGCGAATAGCGTCGCTCGGTGATCGCGGCCGCACGAGGGCGTGTGACCACCTATGAAACCCACGCGAATTATGACAGAACGAAAATCACCCCTTTCCGGCAATTACCTCTGTGGAGGTCATGTCATGAACGTCCTTTCACGGACTCTGTTCTCTGCTTTGTTGGCGAGCGCGGCGCTCGCAGGATGTGATAATGGCGGCGTTGCATTCGATCCGGTCTGGTACGACGCCGGCCCCGACCTGCCGCCGCTCCCCGAGGACGCCCGTCGTGAGGATGGCCTGATCATCTCCGTCGACGTGCCCCCCGTGGGAGACGGGGCGATCGTCTATTGCACGGCGACGGTCACGATCAACTGCGTCCCCGTGGTCTGCGGCAACAGCGCCATCGAGGGCACCGAGGAGTGCGACGACGGCAACGCCACGCCAGGTGACGGTTGCAGCGCCGACTGTAGGGAAGAGTCCGATTGGATATGCCTGGTGCCGGGACAGCCCTGCACATCGACGGTGGTCTGTGCCGATGGCCGCATCTCTGGCAACGAGGCGTGCGATGACCGCAACAAGGAAGACGGCGATGGTTGCTCGGCCGACTGCAGCGCTGTCGAGCCCGGATGGGAGTGCCACGCGGCCGGCTTGCGCTGTCTGCCCAAGTGTGGCGATGGCGCCCTGAAGGGGACCGAGGAGTGCGACGACGGCAACGTGGCCGCGGGCGACGGCTGCAGCGACACGTGCAAGGTCGAGGCGGGTTTTGCCTGTCCGACGGCCGGCACTGCGTGCCACGAGACGGTCTGTGGCGACGGCATCAAGGAGGGCGCCGAGTCGTGCGACGACGGCAACCTCGTCCCCAGCGACGGTTGTACCACCGACTGCAAAGCCGAGCCCGTGTGCGTGGGCACGGACGGCTGTACATCCCCATGCGGCGACGGTCTCAAGCTACCCGAAGAGGAGTGCGACGACGGCAACCAACGCTCGGGCGACGGCTGTTCGGCGGAGTGCAAGCTCGAGAAGGACTGGGAGTGCAAGCACGAGATAGAGGGCGCCGACTCCGACTTCATCGTCCCCATCGTCTTCCGCGACATGATTCCTCGAACCGCGGAGCTCACCGACCCCCCACCGCACCCCAACTTCGAGGTGGCCCGCCCGTCTGGTGGCGGTACCGGCAGGGTGGTCGAGGGAATCGTCATGCCCACCCTCGGGGAGGATCGCAAGCCGGTCTACAACGTCGATGTCGACACGACACTGTCCATGACCACCACCGCCGAGGACTTCGATTCCTGGTATCACGACTCGCCATACTCGAAGGTCATCGTCGACACCCTGACCTTGGCTCGCCAACCGGACGGGACCTTCCTCTACGATCACTCTGGCAAGTACTCGGCCGCGGACGACATCTGGGAGACGCCGCCGTTCTTCCCGCTCGACGATCGCGGCTGGGCTACGCCTCCCGACGGTCCCGAGGTTCCCTTCCTCGGAACGTGCGACCTGGACAAGAAGCCGCACAACTTCGGCTTCACCAGCGAAGTTCGCTATTGGTTCGAGTACAAGGGCGGGGAGACCCTCAACTTCACCGGCGACGATGACGTCTGGGTCTTCTTGAACGGCCAGCTCGTGGTCGACCTTGGCGGCGTGCACGTCGCGGCCAACGGGAAGATCACCTTGGACGAGGCGACCGCCACCCAATACAAGATGACGGTGGGAAAGACTTACGAGATCGTCATTTTCCAGGCCGAGCGAAGGGTTTCGCGGTCGAGCTACAAGCTGACCGTCGGGCAATTCAGTCGCACGCGCACCGTGTGCTCGCCGAGGTGTGGCGACGGAGTGATCAACGGGACCGAGACGTGCGACAACGGCAAAGACAACTCGGACACGGCCTACGGCGGCTGCACCACCCAGTGCACGACCGGGCCCTATTGCGGCGACGGCAACGTGGACAAGGACGCAGGCGAGGAATGCGACAACGGCACCAACCTTTCGAAGTATGGCCAAGCCAACGGCTGCGGACCGGGCTGCAAGAAGCCGCACTTCTGCGGCGACGGCAAGGTCGACGGCACCGCGGGCGAGCAATGCGACAACGGCGACAAGAATGGTGATAGCTGGTGCACTATCGACTGCATTGGTATCGTCCCCTGATGAAGCTCAAGGCTGTCCGCGCCATACTTTGCCTCACCTCTTGTGCAGCCATGATCGCTGGCTGCGGGGACAGTGACGATGGATCCAGCGCGGACAGCGGCGTTTGCGGGACCGCCGCAGCGCCGGGCGTGCTGAAGTTGTCCAACTTGAGCCCGGCCTTGGGCGCAAGCGTGGTCAACCGCAACATCGTCCACAGCTTCACCATCGCGAACGCGCCGGCCATCTACGACGACTTTCCCTTGCTCCATGGGGACGGGCACAGCGCTGGCCTCTCCACCCCCGACGATCCCAGGTTCAGGGCGACCCAGGCCAAGGCCAGCAGCAACGTCAGCTACGAAATGACCATCGACAGCTGGTCGAGTGCCTCTGGGCACGTCGTTCTGAAGGCCAACGGCAGCTTCGAGACCACGAAAGGGTGCCGTGGGTCTTTCCATCGCCGTTGTTCTCGTACGACATCACGCCCGCGCCGGCGCCCGATGGCGGCGCGACCGATGCCAAGCCGGCGCTGGACGGATGGCGTCTGCCAGATGCCCCGGTCAGAGACGTCGCGTCCGTCGACGCGCCGACCGGCTACGATGTGGCGGCCGAGGCAGGGATGAGCATCGACGCCGCGATCGATGCTCTCGGCGGTGCCTTCGACGTCCCATCGGAGTTCGACGCCCTTCCGGCGCTGGACGCGATGGTCAGGCTCGACGGGATCTAGGCCCTGGCCTATAGCTCGCTGCGAACCTCGGACATCATCTTGTTGTTGGCTTCGGGGTGCTCGGCCAGGAAGGCCTCGATCAGCTTGAGCAGCTGCTTCTTCTGTGCCGGCGTCATCTTTGGCGCAGGCTTGCCCTTGCCTGCCTTCTTCGAGGTATCGTCCTCGTCCTCGTCGTCCTTGGCCGGCTTGGCCTTCGCCTGCGCCTTTTCGGCCTGGGCCTTCTCGGCCTCCCGCGCCTTCTTGGTCTCCTCGTCGATTTCCTTCTGCAGCTTCCGCTGGCGCTCTTCTTCGCAGCCTTTGGGCTCGCACTCGCCGGGGCAGCCGCACTTCGCCCTCTTCTCGCAGAAGCACGCGTTGAGCTCGCCGTAGCAGCCGCATGCATTGGTCGGGCGCTTATCGGCGTGAGCAGGAAGCGAGACGGCGGTGGGCAACGCCAGCGCGGCGCAAAGGACCAATTGTGCAACTAGCTTGTTCATTTTCTATCGTTCCTCTCCCTTGTCTGTGCAGCCGGCAACTCGTCGCACGGCCAATGCGACCGAAACACGCAGGCTTGCCGCCACTCTTAGCCGACTCTTGGTCTCGGTGCAATGCGAAGCTGGCGCCTGGGTGTGCCGCCTGACACGGATCCGCCCAGCGCCCCAAGCCGAAGCGCGCTCGCCAGCCCTGGCTCGAAGCCCGGGTTGACTATGCCTGCAACGAGGTCTGTGCCGACTGCGCGGTCCCCGAGCCCACGTCCACCGGCGCCGGCTCCAGCGTCTGTTCCAGCACCTCTTGGATGCGCTTCACGAAGGACAGCTCGAGGTCCTTGCGCACGCTCTCGGGAATGTCGACCACGTCCTTGCGGTTGCGGTCCGGCAAAATGACCCGTCGGATGCCGGCACGGTGCGCGGCCAGGACCTTCTCCTTGATACCGCCCACGGGCAGGACGCTTCCGCGCAGGGTGATCTCGCCGGTCATGGCTACGTCACCGCTGACGCGGCGCCCGGTGAGCAGCGAGGCCAGCGCGACCGTTATCGCCACGCCCGCGGACGGACCGTCCTTGGAAACGGCGCCAGCCGGGACGTGCAAGTGGATGTCGACTTTCTCGAAGTCCGACGAGATGCCCATCTCGTCCACGTGGGTCCGCACCCAGGACAGCGCGGCCCGGGCCGATTCCTTCATCACGTCGCCCAGGTGGCCGGTGAGGATCAGGTTGCCCTTGCCCACCATCTGCGAGGCCTCGATGAAGAGGATGTCCCCGCCCGACGGCATCCACGCAAGGCCCGTGGCCACGCCTGGAACCTCGGTGCGCTCGGCGATCTCCGAGAAGAACTTCTGCGGCCCCAGCAGGTCGGCGATCTTTTCGGGGGTCAGCTTCGGTTCGTAGGGCTCGCTCTCCGCCACCTTCACCGCGATGCCGCGGATGACGTTGGCCACCTCGCGCTCGAGGTTACGCACGCCAGCTTCCCGGGTGTACTGCTCGATGATGGTGGTGATGGTCTCGTCGTTGAAGACGATCTGCGCATCGGTGAGCCCGTGCTCGGTCACCTGCTTGGGGGCCAGGTGCCGCTTGGCGATCTCCAGCTTTTCTTCCCGCGTGTACCCGGGGATCTCCAACACCTCCATGCGGTCGAGCAGGGCCGGCGGGATGGTGTCGAGTGTGTTCGCCGTAGCGATGAAGATGACGTTCGACAGGTCGAAGTTGACCTCGAGGTAGTGATCCGAGAACGAATGGTTCTGCTCGGGGTCGAGGACCTCCAGGAGGGCGGCAGCGGGATCACCGCGGAAGTCCGAGCCGAGCTTGTCGATCTCGTCGAGCATGAACACCGGGTTCTTGGTGCCCACGCGGCGCATACCTTGAATCACGCGGCCCGGAAGCGCGCCGATGTAAGTACGGCGGTGCCCACGGATCTCGGCCTCGTCTCGCACGCCACCCAGCGACACGCGGATGAACTCGCGCGACAGCGAACGGGCGATGGATTTCCCCAGCGAGGTCTTGCCCACGCCGGGCGGCCCCGCGAGGCACAGGATGGGCCCCTTCTTGCTGGGCGCCAGCTTGCGCACCGCCAGGTACTCCAGCATGCGCTTCTTGACCTTCTGCAAATCGTAGTGGTCCGAGTCGAGCACGCTGCGCGCCTGCTCGAGGTCGAGCGTGTCAGTGGTCTGCTTTGTCCACGGCAGCTCCACCAGCCACTCGAGGTAGGTCCGTTGGACCGTGTACTCGGCCGACGACTGCGCCATCTGGCGAAGCCGGTCGAGCTGCTTGCGCGCGACCTTGGCCACATCCTCGGGCATGCCGGACGCCTTGATCTTCTCGTCGAAGGTCTCGAGGTCGCTGCCGTCATCTCCTTCGCCGAGCTCGTCCTGGATGGCCTTCAGCTTCTGGCGCAGCACCGCCTCGCGCTGATGCTTCGAGAACTCCTCGCGCACCTGTGTGTCGATCTTCTGCTTGACCTTGATGAGCTCGACCTTGCGCTGGAGCAACACGAGCAGGCGGCGAAGCCGCTCGGCCACGTCCACCTCGACGAGCAGCGACGCACGCTCCTCGGCCGACAGATCGACGGTGGCAGCGGTGATGTCGCCCAGCCGCGCAGGGTCCTTGTTCTGGTCCAGGATCTGCGCCGCCTCGTCGGGAATGTCGGGCGAGATGGCGATGAGTTGCTTGGCCACGTCGTACACGGCCATGCCAAGTCCGTCGATCTCGATGGGGTCCTTGCGGATCTCGACCAGCGGCTCGTAGGACGCGACCAGGAACGGCTTCTCCTGAACGAAGCCCGTCACCCGTCGGCGCTCGATCCCGCGCAACACCGCGGTCACGCGATTCTCGGCGGCCTTCACGATACGAACCACCTCGCCCTCGACGCAGATGCCGTAAAGGTCGCTGCCCGCCGGCTCTTCGACGTCGGCATCCTTCTGGGTGCCGACCAGCAGGTGGACGCCTTTCCCGGGCAGGCTTTCGATCAGTCTCAAGGACGACAGACGTCCAATCTCGACGGGCATCACCGCGCCTGGGAACAACACCAGGTTTCGCAGGGACAATAAAGGCAGTGACTTCGTTGCTTCAGGCGGGGTCATGCGTCTCTCCCAAAGTTAGGCGGGGTAGCGGCTGGCCGCAAGCCCGTCGACAGGAAAAAGAATGCAAAAAGGGCTGGTAGGTGAGCCAACGTGTCTGTGGGCCCAGGCACATCAAAAACTTCTTACCTTCCCGGGGCTTCCGTGGCGGTCGAGCTCCTCGACCAACCCACGCGTGGCCTTGTCGTCTGGGGCGAGCTTGGGCACCACGATCTCGATGCGGCAGAATTGATCGCCGCGTGTCCCGCCTGGTGCTTTGGCACCCTTGCCCCGCAACCGCAGCTTCGCCCCGCTGGAGGTCCCCGGGGGGATCGTGATGCGGACCCGCCCATCAACCGTCGGCACGTCGATCTGGGTTCCCAGAATCGCCTCGCTCACGGTGAGCGGCAAGGTCAGCTCGATGTCTTGGCCGTTTCGTCGCAAGTGCGGATCTGGAATGACGGTCACGTCCAAGTAGAAATCGCCCGGGCGGCCACCGCGCGGGCCTTGCGCCCCCTGGCCCGGAACGCGCAACCGTGCGCCGCTCTCGACACCAGGCGGGACGTTGACCTCGACGGATTGTCCGGTGCCGGTCCGTAGGCTCCGTCGTGTGCCGAGCGCCGCTTCTTGGAAGCTGACCTCGAGCGCGGCCTGCATGTCCGCGCCGCGACCCTGGCGAGTGCGGGCCCCGCCCATGCCTCCGCCTCCCATGCCGAAGATCGACGAGAAGAGGTCGCCGAGATCGCCGAATCCTCCTCCTCCTCCTCCTCCACTGCGAAAGTCGCCGAAGATCTGGGAGAAGGCGTCTGCGTCGAAGCCCTGCGGCATGCCATCCGCACCCACCGGCGCGTGACGAAGGCGATCGTATTCCTGGCGCTTCTTCGGATCGGAGAGCACCGCATAGGCGTCTCCGACTTCCTTGAACCGCTCGGTCTTCTTCTTGTCGCCGCCGGTGGCGTCAGGATGGTTCTGCTTGGCCAACTTGCGGTAGGCCTTTTTGATGGTGTCCGTGTCCGCGTTCTCCGGAACGCCGAGTATTGCGTAAAGATCCTTCATCTTAGGATGTGCGGGTTTGAGTGTCCGTGACCTTGCGGTGGAACGCCAGCCCGTCGTCGGTTCGATCCACGACGATGGTATCGCCGGGTAGGAACACGCCGGCGATCAACTGCTTGGCCAGTGGGTTTTGCAGATAGGTCATGATGGCGCGCTTGAGCGGGCGCGCACCGTAGGTTGGATCGTAACCCTTATCGGCCAGGAACGCGCGAGCTTCCGGCAGAAGCTCGATGCCGAGGTCGCGCTCGACGAGCAACTTGCGGAAGTGCGTGATCTGCAGGTCGACGATGCGGTCGATGTCCTGCCGGCTCAACCGCTCGAACACGACAATCTCGTCGATGCGGTTGAGGAACTCGGGTCGGAACGTGCGGCGGAGCTCGTCCATGGCGGCCTCGATGTCGGGGTGCTCGCCGAGCAAGCGGTGGCTGCCCACGTTCGAGGTCATCAGGATCACCGTGTTCTTGAAGTCCACCGTGCGACCCTGGCCGTCGGTCAGCCGGCCATCGTCGAGCAGCTGCAAGAGGACGTTGAACACGTCGCCGTGCGCCTTCTCGATCTCGTCGAACAGCACCACGGAGTACGGACGCCTGCGGACCGCCTCCGTGAGCTGTCCGCCCTCGTCGTAGCCGACGTAACCTGGAGGGGCGCCGATGAGCCGGGACACCGAGTGCTTCTCCATGTACTCGGACATGTCGATGCGGACCATGTGGGTCTCGTCGTCGAACAGGAACTCGGCCAGGGCGCGTGCCAACTCGGTCTTTCCGACGCCGGTGGGGCCGAGGAAGATGAACGAGCCGATGGGGCGGTTCGGATCCTGAAGACCCGCGCGGGCACGGCGGACGGCGTTGGCCACCGCTTCGACGGCCGGGTTCTGTCCGACCACGCGACGGTGCAACCGCTCCTCCATGTTACCCAGCCGGGCTTGCTCGCCCTCGAGCATCTTCTCGACGGGAATGCCTGTCCACTTGGAAACCACCGCGGCGATGTCCTCTTCGGTGACCTCTTCGCGCAGGAACGACCCCGACTTCTGTGCGGCCTTGAGCGCTTCGTTCTTGTCCGCGAGCTGCTTCTCCAGCTCGGGCAAACGGCCGAAGCGAAGCTCGGCCGCGCGGTTCAGGTCTCCCTTGCGCTGTGCGAGCTGAGACTCGGTCTTGGCACCCTCGATGTCGCCTTGCAGCTTCTGAATCTCGGTGATGAGCTGTTTCTCGCGTTGCCAGACGAGCTTCATGGCCGAAGCACGCTCGCGCAACTCGGCCACTTCGGCCTCCAGCTCGGCCAGGCGTTTCTTCGAGGCGTCGTCCTTCTCCTTGGACAGGGCGGACTGCTCCATGAGGTGCGACGTCAGCTCCCGCTCGAGCTGGTCGATCGGCTCGGGCAATGAATCGATCTCCATCTTCAGGCGGCTGGCCGCTTCGTCGACCAGGTCGATGGCCTTGTCAGGCAGTTGGCGTCCCGAAATGTAGCGATGGGAAAGGCGGGTGGCGGCGACAAGGGCTGCATCGCGGATGTGGATGCCGTGGTGAACCTCGTAGCGTTCCTTCAGGCCGCGGAGGATCGCGATGGTGTCATGCAACGACGGTTCGCCCACGACGACCGGCTGGAAGCGCCTCTCGAGCGCCTTGTCCTTCTCGATGTGCTTGCGGTACTCGTCGAGCGTCGTGGCACCGATGCAGCGCAGGTCGCCTCGGGCCAGGGCCGGCTTGAGCATGTTGGCTGCGTCGACCGCACCCTCGGCTCCCCCGGCCCCAACCAGGGTGTGCAGCTCGTCGATGAAGAGGATGACTTTTCCATCCGCGGAGGAGATTTCCTTCAGCACGGCCTTGAGCCGGTCTTCGAACTCGCCTCGGTACTTCGTCCCCGCGATCAGGGCGCCGAGATCCAGGGCCTGGATGCGCTTGTCCTTGAGCGACTCGGGCACATCACCCGAGGCAATACGCTGCGCGATGCCTTCGACGATGGCGGTCTTGCCCACGCCGGGCTCGCCGATGAGCACCGGGTTGTTCTTGGTTCGCCGGGAGAGCACCTGCATCGACCGTCGGACTTCTTCGTCGCGGCCAATCACCGGGTCGAGCTTTCCCTTCCGGGCGAGGTCGGTCAGATCACGGGTGTACTTCGCCAGTGCTTGGTAGCGCTGTTCTGCATCCGGATCGGTCACGCGCTGGCTGCCCCGGACATCCGCCAGTGCCTTGAGCAAGTCGTCGCGGCGTACACCCGCCTCGCGAAGGATGCGCGTCGCCTCGCCCACGTCCTTGGCCAGCATGGCCAGGAAGAGGTGCTCGCTCGAGACATACTCGTCCTTGAACTCTTCGGACTGCTTGGCTGCCTCGTCGAGCAAATCCTTGAGACGCCTCCCGACGAACCCCTCGGCACTACTCCCGCGCACCTGCGGATGCTTCTCCAGGGCCTCGTCGGCCTTGCGCCCGATGGCGTCCGCGTCCACGCCAAGCTTGCGCAGAAGCGCAGGAACCACGCCGTCCTCTTGGCTCGTCAATGCGCGCAGCAGGTGCTCCGGCGTGACCTCCTGGTGAGCCCGTTGGTCGGCCAGGTCACGGGCCGCGGCAAGGGCCTCCTGTGCCTTGATGGTCAGCTTGTCGAGTCGCATGTGCCCTGATTAAGCACCAGGGGTACAGGGACAAGCCGGCGGACATGCAAGCCGCGGGGCTACTACTTCTTCTTCCGAGGCAACGCGAACAGGCTCGGCGACGTGGCCTCGTCGAACTTGACCTCGACTATCTGGCTTTCCATGGTCACCGGCCCGACCGTCACGACCTCCTGATGCCAGAGCTTCACGCCATCCACGGGACGCCAGTCCGAGAACTTGGTCACGTAGGGAACCAGCCCGCCTTGCGACGCTTGCACGCCTTGCTCCCAGACCCGCAGATGCGTCTCACGGTCGAGGCAGAGCGTGGTCGGCTGGCCTTTCTTCTTCTGCAGCTCGACGCATTCCAAGGCGCGGCCGTTCGGGGCGGCTTTCGGCGTCGGGACCGAGACGACCTTCGCGTAGATTTCGGCCAGGTGCCACTCGGAGTTCCAGGCGGCGCCGATCTGAACGTCTTCGGCCTCGGCGTCCTTCAACACGCGCAATCCGCCGATCGGGTCCTCGGCCCAGGCCGTCCGGCCGTCGGAGCCGCGGCGGAACAATCCCATGCCGGGCATCTGGGACTCGCCGAGGATCTTGCCGCCCTTGCAGACACGCGTCTGCTCTTCGCTGATGAACTGCATGGCTTTCACGGTCACGGCCTGCTTCACGCGAATGCACTTGTGGTGCTTCCAGCGTTTCTCGTCGCCGATGGCGGCGGCGTAGTCGGCGAGCACGGCCTTGGCATCGCGCAACGTCGGCGGGGTGGCGGACGTTGGCGCGGCTGCGCTGGGCGCAGTTGGCGTTCCGGCGTCGACGGCGAGAAGCAATACGAAGAGCGCGATCATGAAGCGATGCTTGGCTGCAAAGTCGGCCGCCGTCAAGGGCGCCGGCCCGGACTACTTCGCCGAGCGCGCCAACTCCAGAGCTTCGTCCAGGACTGGATCGTGGCCGGCGAGCAAAGCCGCGCGGGTTTCGAGCACCCTGCGGTCGGGCTGTACACCGCGCCCCTCGATGGAAATGCCTTTCGGTGTCTTGAAGCCCGCCACCGGGATCTGCATGACCGCACCTCCCGGCAGTGCCTCGATGGTCGAGCCGAGCGCGGCGCCCACGGTGTTGTCGCCGACGACGATGGCGCGCTTGGCCTCCTGCAAGCCCGAGGCGAGGATCTCCGACGTGGACGCGCTCCCCTCATCGGTGAGAATGATGACCTTGCCGAGGAACGGTTTGCTGTCGATGGGCGGCGCCACGGTGAGCGTGTTCGCGAAGTCACGGAACTGGATCGTGCCGAGGCTGATCTCGCGGGAGACCAGTCGGGCCGCGACTGGAATCGCCATCCCGCCAAATCCACCCGGGTTGCCTCTCAGATCGAAGATGATGGCGCGCGCGCCGCCGCGACGAAAGCTCTCGATGGCCTTTTGGACTTCGGTGAGGATCGGTTGCAGCAAGAAGAAGTTGAAGGCCACGATACCCACGTCACCGACGCGCGTGGTTCGCACCTCGGGCACGATGGGAGGCATCAGCAGCGCCTGTACCGATGGGCGCTGGGCCGGGTCGCGAGCCAGCATGGCCTCGTGGGGCTGGTCGTCGCCGTCGAGGAAGCGGACGCTGACCTTGCTGCCGACCGGACCCGAGAGAAGGTGGGCGGCGTGCCTGCGCAGACGGAATCGCTCTTCGACCGGCCGCAACGCGCGTGCGGACGCAGGCAAGGTCGCCACGTTCTTGCCGCCGATGTGGGTCACCAGGTAACCGGGCCGCAGACCAGCGCGAGCGGCCGAGGAATTGGGCCGCACCGAAAAGACGGTGGCCCTGCCTTCGATGTCGCGCACGACGAGACCCGGATCTCCGGTGCCGGTGCCCACCTCCACCACCTCGGCGGCGGGCTGCGAACCGGTCTTCACCTCGGGCGTGTCTTCTTCTTCGGATGCCTCTCCCGGACCGTGCACCTCGAGGTGCGATTGTCCGAGCCCGCCCATCATCTGGTTCACCACGCGATAGAACGTCGGCTCGTCGGGCGCCGCCATGGCCAGCGGCTCGTACTTGGCGCGCAAGGCGTCCCACTCCTTGTCGACCAGGGCCTTGTCGAAGTCCTTGTCCCGAACCGCCGTCCACGCCGCCGTGAAGATGGCCTGTCGAACCTCGAGCTGCACCTTCCCGGGCCCCATGGGGGCACGGGTGGGAACGTCCTGCCCATCGAGTGGCGAGAAGGGCGGCGGATCAGTTGGTCGAGCGGCATCGGGCGCGGTCGTGTTCGTCTGCGGCTGTGGCGGGTGTGTGGTGCTTGCGCAGCCAGAGAGCATCATCACGAGACCAAGCGAGAGCCTGGGAAAGAAGCGCATCGTGCGCGCATTCTACCCAACAACGGATGGTCGGCTGGGGGGGAATCGCGGCAAGGAACGACGGCCGAGGGCGGACCGCCGGTCAGTACGGGACCCTGCCGGCTAGCGCGGCATACACGGCGAACGGTCTGTGTGCGTCGGGCGACTCCACGCGCTCTTTCACCAGGGGGACCGACGCGTCGCCACCCAACGCCTGGTAGAAGACGGCGTCATCGAAACCCGCTGCCGCGGCGTCATCTCGGCTGGCGGCGAAATACACGGCCCGTGGCCGCGCCCACAGGATGGCTCCGAGGCACATGGGGCACGGCTCGCAGCTCGCGTAGACGTCGCAGCCGTCGAGGCTGAATGACCCCAGCGCCGCGCACGCGGCACGGATGGCCTGGACCTCGGCGTGGGCGGTTGGGTCGTTGTTCGCCACCACGGCGTTCGATGCCTTGGCGATCGCGATACCGTCTTTGACGACGACGGCCCCGAAGGGCCCGCCGTGGCCCGCCTGGGCGCCGCGAACGGCCTCCGCGATGGCGAGGTCCAAGAACCGCTGCTTGTCCGAAGGCGAAGGTTCGTTCATGTGCGCTCTCCGAAGATGGCGGTACCTACGCGAACGATGGTGGCGCCCTCCGCGATGGCGACCTCGAGGTCGTGGCTCATGCCCATGGACAGCTCGTCGAGGGCCACGTTTGGACGGTCGCGCTTGCGCTCCTCCTCCTGTAGGCGGCGCAGCGCCACGAAGTGCGGGCGCGAGCTCTCGGGGTTCTCGTCGTAGGGCGGGATGACCATGAGCCCCTGGCAGCGGACGTTCGCCAGCTCGGCGACGCGGTCGAGCACCGCAGGCAGCGCGGCCGGAGAGACTCCGCTCTTTTGAACCTCGCCCGCGACGTTGACCTGAATCAGGCAGCCCTGTGCCACGCCGAGGGCGGCGGCCTTCGCGTCGATGGCCGCGAGCACTTCGGCCGAGCCAACCGAGTGCACGAGAACGATCTTGCCGGCAACGTACTTCACCTTGTTGGTTTGCAGCGGGCCGATGAAGTGCCAGCGCGGAACGGGCAGCTCGGCCCTCGCCTGCAGCAGTTGCGCGACGGCGGCGTGCTTGTCGCGGAACTCCTGGCCGTAGTTCTCCCCGAAATTCACCTGGTCGGCCTCGAGCGCCGCGACGATGTCCTCGGGAGCCACGGTCTTGCTGACCGCGAGCACGGTCACGCGGTCCCGATCGCGCTTGCAGGCGAGCGTCGCTTCGTCGACTCGGCGGCGGACCTCGCGCAGATTCGCTGCGATCTGTTCGGGGCGGGTCAAACGGCGACTCCGAAAGCAGGCGGTGGATACCCGGGGACGGCCTCGAGGGCGCGCAGATCGGCGAGGGCTTCGGCCAGGGGCAGGCCGACCACGTTGGTGAAGGACCCGCGCAGGTCGGTGACGAAGGCACCGGCGATGCCCTGGATGGCGTACGCGCCGGCCTTCCCGCGCCATTCTCCCGACGCCACATAGGCCGCGATCTCCGTTGCGTCGAGCGAGCGGAAGTGCACCGAAGTGCTCGTCAGCCGCTCGACCATTCGTTCGCCGAAGCGGATGCGGTAGGCGGTCAGCACCTCGTGTCTGTGCCCGGCGAGCTGCCCGAGCATCGCCCCTGCTTCCGCTTCATCGGCGGCCTTGCCGAGGATACGGTTGCCCAGCGCCACCACCGTGTCGGCGGCGAGCACGGCGAGGGCGGGGCTGCCCAAGCGAGCGACGCCGGCGTCGCATTTCTCCGCCGCCATTCTCACGGCGTAGTCGCGCACCGGCTCGCCGTCACGAACGGACTCGTCGATGTCGACCGGCAACGTGGTGAGCGCAAGCCCGACGGATGTCAGCAATTCACGGCGTCGTGGCGATGCCGAAGCAAGGATCAGATCCGGTGTTCTTTGCAAAGCTCCGTGAGTATATCGCCCCGGCTCCCGAATCGAGCTCCATCGTCCGTGGTTTGTGCCGGGCCCGAGGTGGCGGTGACAGGAGGGCGCTGATGCTTTGCGGCGGAGCGTGCTGCCCCGCGGGATGCGCTCGGACTTGCCATGACAAATCGGAGTCTCCGAGCCGGAATTAGGCGCTGGCCGGCGGCCGCCCTGCATGTCAGAAATAGTCACACCGACACCATGAGGGACCTCGACCGAAACGAGATACTGAGGTGGCTCGCCTGCGACGACGCGACCGCGCTCGAGGAGCTTTGGGGCGAGGCAGACCGGGTGCGCCGAGAGCACGTGGGCGACGAGGTCCACCTGCGTGGGCTCATCGAGATCTCGAATCACTGCTTACGCCAGTGCCACTACTGCGGGCTGCGCGCGGGCAACCTCGACATCACCCGCTACCGCATGAAGCCAGACGAGATCGTGGCGGCTGCCAAGCTGGCGCGGGATTTTCGCTATGGCACGGTGGTGCTTCAAGCTGGCGAAGACGAGGGGCTGACCGTGGACATGGTGAGCGACATCGTCCGTCGCATCAAGCAGGAGGCTGGCCTGGCTGTCACGCTGAGCCTGGGCGAACGTACGCCAGGCGAGCTGCGTGCTTGGCGTCAGGCCGGCGCCGACCGCTATCTGCTTCGCTTCGAGACGTCGAACAGCGAGCTCTTTGCCCGCATGCACCCGCCTCGCGGCGGGAACCGGACGCCTCGCATGGAGTTGCTCCGCCAGCTCGGCCCCCTCGGCTATGAGGTGGGCAGCGGCGTGATGCTGGGCATTCCCGGTCAGACCATGCACGACCTCGTGAACGATCTCTTGCTCTTCCGCGAGCTGGACCTCGACATGATCGGTGTGGGGCCGTTCATCGCGCACCCGGCGACGCCGTTCGGGCAAAGCGACCAGCCGCCGGTGCCGGACCAAGTTCCTGCCACCGAGCTCATGACGTACAAGGTGGTGGCGCTGACTCGGCTCCTGTGCCCCGATGCGAACATCCCCAGCACCACGGCCTTGGCCACGCTGAACATCGCAGAAGGTCGCGAGCTGGGACTGGCCCGGGGCGCCAACATCGTGATGCCCAACATGACGCCGCCCGAGTACCGCGTGCACTACGAGATCTATCCCGCCAAGGCGTGCATTCGCGAGACCGCGGATTTGTGCAACCGGTGCATCACAGGCCGCATTCAGAAAATCGGTCGTCGCATCGGTGAGGGCACGGGCGCCTCGCCCAACATCCGTCGTCGCAACCGCGCGGGACTCGAGAAGATGTCGCCGGCCGAAGCCCCGCGGGGACTGCGAAGAAACGGGTAGGTCGTCTCGCCGAGGCGATGGCCGGGGCTACCGAGGTCGCCCCAGCCGACCGAGCCTCGACGCGAGGCGTTTGCTACGCCAGCGCCAGGGCTTCATCGAGCGCGCCGAGGAGGTCGTCGGGGTGCTCGAGGCCGATGGACAGGCGGATGAGATCCGGGGTCAGGCCTCCGGCGCGCTGCTGCTCCTCCGAGAGCTGCGAGTGCGAGGTGCTGGCCGGGTGGAGGATCAGGCTCTTGGCATCGCCGACGTTGGCCAGGTGCGAGAACAGCTTGATGTTGTCGATGACCTTCACCGCCGACGGATAGCCGCCCTTCACGCCGAATACCACCATGCCGCCGAAGCCCTGCTTGAGGTACTTGCCGGCCAGATCGTGGCTGGGGTCGTCCTTGAGACCCGGGTAGCGGACCCAGGCCACCTTGGCATGCTTCTTCAAGTGCTCTGCGACCTTCAGCGCGTTCGCGCTGTGTTTCTCCATGCGCACGGACAGGGTCTCGATGCCCTGCAGGAGCAGGAACGAGTTGTCGGGCGCGATCGCGGCACCCAGGTTGCGCAGCGGAACCGTGCGCACGCGAAGGGCGAAGGCGATGGGGGCCAGGGCATCGGGCAGATCGTGTGCCCAGCGCAGGCCGTGGTAATTGCTGTCCGGCTCGTTGAGCAGCGGGAAGCGAGGGTTTCCCTTCCACTGGAACTTGCCCGAGTCCGTGACGCTGCCGCCGATGGCGGAACCATGGCCACCCAGCCACTTGGTGAGCGAGTTGACCACGATGTCGGCGCCGTGCTCGATGGTGCGAAGGAGGTAGGGCGTCGTGAAGGTTCCGTCGACGATGAGCGGCAGCCCGTGCTTGTGAGCTACATCGGCCACGGCGGCCACGTCGGTGAAGTCGAGCGCCGGGTTGCCGATGGTCTCGACGAAGAGCGCGCGGGTCTTGTCGGTGATCGCCTTGGCGAAGCTCTTCGGATCCCTGGCGTCGACGAAGATCGTCTTGATCCCAAGCTGCGGCAAGATGGAGTCGAACTGGGTGTACGTGCCGCCGTACAAGTTGCTCGCCGAGACGATCTCGTCGCCTGCCTGTGCGAGCGTGATGATGGCGTAGAAGATGGCCGACGTCCCCGACGCCACGGCCACCGAGGCCGCGCCACCTTCGAGCTGCGATATCCGTTGCTCGAGGATGTCGGTCGTCGGATTCATGAGCCGGGTGTAGATGTTGCCGAGCTCTTTGAGCGCGAACAGGTTCGCGGCGTGCTCGGTGTTCTTGAAGACGTAGGACGTGGTCCGGTAGACGGGCACGCCCCGGGAAAGCGTGGCGTCTAGCGACTGTCCTGCATGGAGGGCCAAAGTTTCGAAGTGGTACGGCTTCGCGCTCATGATCAATCCCGATCCTTTCTCGTCTTTCGTCTCGTTGCTGAGTCGAGGGTGTACCACAGCGACCCCTGACGTCAAGAATGAAAGACGAGTGTCTTGTAAAACAGATGATGTCCGTTCGCGCGGGTCAGCGGGCGTAGATGATCAGGTTGTGGTACCTGGCCTCCGACGTGCCCGGGTTTTCGTAGGCATGCGTCTCGTCGGCGCGGAACGACACCGAATCCCCCGGGCCCAACTCCTGCACGTGGCCAGACACACGCAGGGTGAGCATACCGCTCAGAACGACCAGGATCTCTCGCGTTCCCGGCGCGTGCGGGTCGGACGCGTGGGAGGCCCGGGCCGCGAGTCTCAGCTCGTATAGCTCGACCCAGGGATTCGATCCCGCTGGTGACAGTGGACGGCTTTCCATTTTACCGTCGGCCGACCTGAGGATCTGCGCGTCGGTGCGTCGCAACACGGAGATGCCCTGTTCCTCGCCGCCGATCAACTCGGAGAACGGGATGCCGAGGCCGACCGCGATCTTCCACAGAACGCCGAGCGACGGATTGCTCTTGAACAGCTCTATTTGCGACAGCGCGGCCCGGCTGACGCCCGAGGCGAGCGCGAGCTCGTCGAGGGATAGCCCGCGCGCCTTGCGCTTCTCGCGCAGTTGCAGTCCCACGCGTCTCGCCAAATCCGCGGCACCGACGTCGTCGCCGGGCGGCAGCGGGGCTTTTCGCAGCGCGATCGCCGTGGCACGTTTTGCACTCGACGGGACAGATGTCTTTTCTTTCTTCATGCGGCCTCGCGGCGTCACGATAGCAAAAGTCGAGCGAACGTACAGAAGAACGCCGGTTGGTCCGTCCTGAGCCTTGTCCGCGCGGTCCTTGGACTTGTCGCGTGCGCGACCGGAAAACAGCGTGCACCGAGCGGTTCCGAACCTTCAAAAATCTGGAGGCCCGACTCTCGATATGCAAAAGACGAATGATTTGATAAGTCGGTTGCTCGAACCGAGGGCGTCGCGTGTTGTTACCGCTGGACTTCATTGTCCAGCCCCTTCACCATTGTCGGATTCAGGAGTTCACCACATGCGGTTTGGTGCAGTATCGACCATCACGTTGCTGTCCGCGGTTGCCTTCGTCGCCTGTTTTCCCAGCTCTCCGATGAAAGATCCGACGCCGGGTGACGGCGGGAGCAGCGGAAGCGGCGGTGCGTCCTCATCTTCGTCCTCCGGAGGTGCCCAGTCGAACGGTGGGTCGTCTTCCGGAGGGGCGTCCGCGTCGGGCGGCAGCGGTGGCGAGACCTCTGGCGGTGCTCAGGGCGGTGCCATGAGCCAGGGCGGTGCCACTTCGTCGGGCACGGCTGCCGCGGGCGGGGCCAAGCCCACCGGGGGAACGACGGCGATCGGCGGCAATACTGGCGCTGGCGGCGTGACTCCCGGAGGCGGAACCAACGCGGCCGGTGGCGCTTCCGCCAGCGATTGCACCGACGAGCCTCCGCCACAAACGCCGACGTGTGCAGATTGGGCCGCATGGAACACCTGCAGCGCTGATTGGTTCAAGAACTACTGCAATCGCAGCTGTGGACGGTGCACGGGTGGCAGCAGCAACGGGGGCGCTGGCGGGGGACAGAGCCGGGGTGGCGCTGGCGGCGCGGGTGGCGTAAGCCAAGGCGGCGCGGGTGGCAGCGGTAACAGCGGCGGTGGCGGCGTGCCGGGACCAAGCACCACCAACCCGCAGATCTCGGGAACCAACGGCTGGGTCAGCCGATACTGGGACTGCTGCAAGCCGTCCTGCGCGTGGAACACCAACCTCAAGGCCTGTCAGAAAGACGGAATGACGCGCGTATCGGACAGGAACATGGAGTCCGTTTGTAAGAACGGCGGCGCCTACCAGTGCTACGACCTGTCACCCTGGTACGACGCCAACACGAACATGTCCTATGGCTTCGTGGCCCACGGCGGTGGGTGTGGCACCTGCTACCTTCTGCAGTTCACCGGATCCAGCCACAACGGTGGCAACAATGCCGGCTGCGGGGCGATCAAGGGGCAGCAGATGATCGTGCAGAAGATCAACGACGGCGGTGACGTCGGCGGCGAGCAGTTCGACCTGCTCGTGCCCGGCGGCGGCGTTGGGCAGTTCAACGGTTGCACCAACCAATGGGGCTCCTCGACCGACCTCGGCTCCCAGTACGGCGGGCTGCTTTCGTCGTGCAAGGCCGATCCCGGCTGCATGAAGCAGAAGTGCCAGTCCGTGTTCGGCAACATGCCCGCACTGCTCGCTGGCTGCAACTGGTTCACCAACTGGTACAGCTCGGCCGACAACCCGTCCGTGGTCTATAAGCAGGTCACCTGTCCGCCCGAGATCACCGCCAGAAGCGGAATGTAGCGGCAGGTCGGGGCGCCCGACCGGCGCGGGGTCACCCGCGATTCGGCACGCGCCTTGGCGTTTTGTAGACGCGAAGTGTTGCGACGTCGACTCCATGGACCAGCGCGGCGAGCGGACTTATCCACACGTCCCTTCCCACTCCGCGGTGCCGAGCGGTTATCTCTTTGTGCTCCGATCCTGGCGACAACGTGTGCTCCAGCGCTCGTAGCGGGCTGTGGAATCGTCCACAGGCCCGGCAGCGATCGGGTACATTTGGAATCACTGGAGTTTTTCGATGCAGCTCAAATCTCCTGCGTGGCTTGTGGCAGCAGCCGTCCCTTTCCTCGCGTGTGCCAACGCTGACGTCATCACCCCTGGCGCGGGCGGTGGCGGTAGTGGGGGCGGGGGCACCCCTGACGCCTCCATCATCCTCCCCGACGCGCTCGCCATCGGAATCAAGCAGGACGTCAAGCCCATCGTGCGAACCGGCTCCGACGCCAAGCCAGGGCCCAACTGCGGCAACGGCGAGCTGACCAAGGACGAGGCCTGCGACGACGGGAACAACAACGACGGCGATGGCTGCGCCGCCAACTGCCTCAGCGTGGACCAGGGCTACAAGTGCGTGACGCCCGGTACGGCGTGCACCAAGGTTGCCCGCTGTGGTGACGGCTTGGTCGTGTTCCCCGAGCAGTGCGATGATGGCAACAAGAACAACGACGACGGCTGTTCCGACGCCTGCAAGATCGAGGTCACGTACAAGTGCGACGGCAACCCCAGCGTGTGCACGCACACCACGTGTGGCGACGGCAAGATCGAGGGGGCGGAGAGCTGCGAGGACGGCAACAACCTGCCGTTCGACGGTTGCTCGGCCGAATGTACCAACGAACCCAAGTGCACGAGCGGTGTCTGCACCTCTCGTTGTGGTGATGGGATCGTGCTCGGCGAAGACTGTGACGATGGCAACAACACCGACGGCGATGGCTGCTCGGCCGACTGCAAGGTCGAGAGCGGCTTCAAGTGTGATCAGCCGACCCTCGGCGACAAGATGAAGGTCCCCGCCGTGTACCGCGACTTCAACTATCGCAACCCGAGCGACTTCGAGGCCGGCGTCACCGGTTCGAAGACCCCGACCACGGGTCTGGTCAAGAGCGAGCTCGATGCCAACGGCAAGCCCGTGTACACCGGGGTCACCGGCAGCGCAGTTCACATCGAAAGCGCCGCTTCGTTCGCCAAGTGGTACACCAACGTCGAAGGCGTCAACCACGCGACGACCGGCAAGCTGACCCTCTGGACCAACGGCAAGGGTGGCTATGTGAACCGGTACAAGGAGGACGGGACGCAGTACTTCAACACCGAGCCAGCCTACTACTGCGGAAACGTCGGCTCGGAGAAGGAAGACGACGAGGGGAACCCAATTCCCTGCACGTCGAAGTACGCCACCGAGACCGACTGCGACAAGCTCGCCGCCAAGGGCGAGGAGATGCTGCCAGGGAGCTGCGTCGCCACCAACGGTTCCTACACCGCCAGGTTCATTGTCTCGAAGATGGATGGCAACCCTTGCTTCTTCCCGGTCGACGACGACAACTTCTCGAAGGACAGAAACTACTCTCAGATTCCTCCGTACTACGACGCCTCGAAGTCGTGGCCGAAACAGACCGACGACACCGGCGCCGTGATCATGCACAACTTCAGCTTCACCAGCGAGGTGCGCTATTGGTTCAAGTTCGAGAAGAGCCAGACCTACACCCTCGACTTCGTGGGTGACGACGACGTCTGGGTCTTCATCAACGGCAAGCTCGCAGTCGACCTGGGCGGCATCCACTCGCCGGTCAGTGGCAGCATCACGATCGGCTCGAACGGCAACGGCACCACCACGGTGACGTCGTTCGATGACCAGGGCGTGGCGACCACCCCGACCACGTCGACCGTCAACCTCGGCCTGCAGGACGGCAAGGTCTACGAGGCGGCCGTCTTCCAAGCCGAGCGGCAGACCACCGGCTCGTCGTACAAGCTGACCTTGAGCGGGTTCAACGCCGCGCCCAGCCTATGCAAGCCCGACTGCGGCGACGGCGTCCTGCAAATCGGCGAGGAGTGCGACGACGGTGATCAAAACGGCAAGGGCGGCTACGGTAGCTGCGCCTCCGACTGCACCCTGCAGGCCGGCTTCTGCGGCGACGGCACGGTCCAAGATGACGAGGAGTGCGACGACGGCGCCTTGAACGGAACCGCCGACCACTGTCCGTCCGGCTGCCACTTCCTGATTCCGATCCTGTAGTCCTTCGGGCCTGCACATTCGTCGCGCCGGGGACTGGCAACCCGGCGCGAAACCGTCGTACACTCGGGCCTTCCATGCTCGACATACGACTCGTCCGCGAAAATCCCGATGATGTCCGCGCAGGCTTCCGCAAGCTGGGTGCGGAGGTGAACCTCGACGCGGTGATCGCCCTCGATGAGGCGGTCCGCAAGCTGAAGAACGACTCGCAAACCATCCAGGCCGACCAGAACCGCCTGTCGAAGGAGATGGCCAAGGCGACCCCCGAGCAGCGGGAGCAGATCAAGGCCAAGGGGGCTGCACTCAAGGAGCGCAACGAGCAGCTACTCAAGGATCTGGCGGCGCAGGAGGCCACGCTCGAGGAGAAGCTCTTGGAGTTGCCGAACCTGCCGCATCCCTCGGTGCCGGTGGGCAAGGACGAGTCCGAGAACCGGGTCGTGCGCGAGGAAGGCACGAAGCGCGACTTCGGCTTCACGCCGCAGGCCCACTGGGACCTCGGCCCCCGCTGGGGCGTGATCGACTTCGATCGCGGCGTGAAGATCTCGGGCAGTCGCTTCTACGTCCTCAAGGACTGGGGCGCGAAGCTCCAGCGTGCGCTGATCTCCTTCATGCTGGACCTCCACACCAGCAAGCACGGCTACACCGAGATCCTGCCGCCATTCATGGTTCGCCGCGACTGTCTCGTGGGTACCGGCAACTTGCCCAAGTTCGGCGACAACCTGTACCGCGACATCAGCGAGGACTTCTGGTTCATCCCCACCGCCGAGGTCCCGGTCACCAACCTCTACCGTGAGGAGATCCTCGATGGCGCCTCGCTGCCCATCAAGCACGTCGCCTTCACGGCGTGCTTCCGTCGCGAGCAGATGGCGGCCGGCCGCGATACCCGCGGCATCAAGCGCGGTCACCAATTCGACAAGGTCGAGCTGGTGAAGTTCGTGCATCCCGATACTTCGATGGACGAGCTCAAGGGGCTCCTGTCCGACGCCGAAGACGTGCTCAAGGCCCTCGACCTTCCGTACCGCGTGATCGAGATGTGCACCGGGGATCTGTCGTTCTCGGCCATGGTGAAGTTCGACCTCGAGTTGTGGGCGCCTGGCTGCGGCGAATGGTTGGAGGTCAGCTCGTGCTCGAATTTCGGCGACTTCCAGGCCCGACGCGCGAAGATCCGTTTCAAGGACGGTAAGAGCAACCGGTTCGTACACACCCTGAACGGGTCGGCTCTGGCGCTGCCTCGGACGCTCATCGGAATTCTCGAGACCTACCAGCGCGCCGACGGCAAGCTGGACGTCCCGGCGGTGCTTCGTCCATACTTGGGTGGCATCGACGTTCTGGGGTAACCCACCGTGGAAGGCAAGCCGCTTGCTCTGGCTGTCCTGCTCACCGGGGCGTTTGTCATCGTCCTCGGGGTTTTGATCCTGCATGCGGCCAGCAACCCGCCGCCGACCCCCAAGCGCCCAGAGCCGCCGCCACCGCCTTCGGCGATGATCAACTCCGAACAGCGCTTCTCGGTCCTGTACTACAAGGCGCTGATCGAGCAGGATGCCAAGTCCTATGGCATCCAGGCGCCCCCCTACGAGGACCTGGCCCAGCCGAACGCCTATTTCGACGAGCTGCGCGCCAAGCAGCACCTTCGGGTCAAGGCGCCCGTCGAGACGAGGCATCTGCGCATCTCGCTCGAGATCAGCAAGCAGACCACCACCATCGAGTCGCACACGCTGACCACCGACCATCTGGTCCTGCGCATCGAAAACCGCACGCCCTTGTACTTGGCCTATCGCGTCGAGACCTCGGTTTCCGACAAGGCCAAGTGCGCTCTGAAGGCGAATCTGGCGCATAACGCGATGGCTCTCGAGCCTGAGCAGACGGTTTTGCGCACCGAGTGCCTCTATCGTAAGGACGCGCAGATCGAGGTGACCCGCATCGAGGTCATCGAGCTGCCGGCCTTGTCCGCCTTCTATGTGTCACGCCTGCCGCCCAACGCCATTTTGCACGACCCTCGCACGTCGGCGGGACACACTCCGACGCAAGGGACCTTGTGCGCGCAGACCTTCTCCTGGCGCGAAATCAAGGACGGCATCGACAAAAAAGAGCTGGGATGGCGCGACGTGGTGGACTTTTACGCGCGCCACAACTGCTCGGAGTACTCGTTTTTCCGCTCCTATCGCTATCGGGGTGACCCAACGGCTCCCTTGCCCGCGCGGTCTCTCGACTGAATCCTTAATTTTCGATACATTACGAGGACTGACGCATGACCAAGGCTGATCTCATCGCGGTAGTCGCAGACAAGCTCAAGTTTCCGTGGGCTCGCGCGGAGCTACTGGTCGATCAGATCTTCGCCTGCATGACCAATGCTCTCCAACAAGGCGAGGGTATCGAGATTCGTGGGTTTGGCAGTTTCACGGTTCGCAGCTACAAGGCCTACGAGGGGCGCAATCCACGCACCGGCGACACCGTTCACGTGCGACCGAAGCGTCTGGCGTTCTTCAAGGTCGGCAAGGAGTTGCGCGAGCGTGTGAACCAAGGACGGCTCAGGGCCACCGGCAACGCGCCTGTCGTCGCGCCCGAGCCCGCGCCCAGCAATCTGCCTCAGTCCGAGTAGCTGGCTGCGAGCCTGACCACGAGGCCTTGGTCGGCGTCGACGAGGACGAGGTCACCGTCCGCGAAAGTGTCGACGGCACCGGCAGCTCCGATGACGGCTGGAATGCCGCGCTCGCGGGCCTGGGCCGCCACATGGTCGAGCGGGCCGCCGGTCTCGGTGACGATTGCAGCGGGCGTGACCAAGGGCAGCTCGGTGGGAAGAAGCGTCCGCGCGAGAAGGACGGCGTCTGCGGGCAGGGGCCGGAGCTCACCCGACCGATGCAGCACGATCCGACCCATGGCTTGGCCGCCGGTGCCATGTCCGCGAGCTGCCTTGTCGTTGGCATGCGCAGTGGCGGGTGGCGGATTCTTGCGGGCGGTTAGCCAAGCCGTGCGGCCCGTCGCTGCGAGTGCGACGAGGTCGAGGTCTCGCTCGACGCCAGAGCCGAGGCCGCGCAGAACGGCCAGAGGTGCGAAGAAGACGTCGCTCTCGTCGGCAACCCGCCCCGCACGTCGGAGGTCGCGCCCCATCGCGAGCAGCGAGCGCCGGATCACGGCCTGTGCCCGCGCGTAGAGCCAGTCGTCTCCCTCCGACAGCGAGATGGCATCGCGGGCCAAGGGAAGCAGTCCGTGCCACTCTTCTCGCCGGTCGCGAGGCAGCTGCGTGGTCACCTGGGCATTCGCAGCCTGCCAGTCGAGCGTGCACGCCTCGCATCCTCCACCCCGGTCGAGCAGCAGCGGCGACCGATCCTCGGCATAGGTCGGAGCCGACACGTCCCAGATGGCGGACTCGTCGCCGAACAGCCGCAGGTACGCGTCCGTGGCCAGGGATCGCTCCGCGTCCGTCTCGGCCAGACGAATGGCGGCGGCATGGCGGCGGCGCTCTTCGGCCATGGAGGGAACGCCCGCAAGCAGGGCAGGCAGCAGGGGTAGCTGACCTTGCGCGTGGTCGCGGAGGAAGTCCTGCAATCGCCGGCGTGTTCGCTTGAGCATCGGTTGCAGCACACCGAAGATCCGCTGGTACGCCGATGCGAACAGCGACAACGCCTCCTCCAGCTTCGGCGCTTGCCCAAGCGCCGAGAGCGCTGTCTCCAAATCCGCTCGGAGCTTTTCGAAGTAGTCGCGGGCAGTGAGCTCGGGCGCGGGCGGGACCTCGCGTTCGTCGCTTGCGTAGAAGAGGTAGCCGCCCAGAACGCGCTGCCGAATTCCTATGCGGCAATGCTGGTCGACGAATTCGACCAGCCCGGCCTGCGCCGGCGACAAAGGGAGCGGGTTGTGTGCCGCGTCCCATCGCCATGCCGCCCGGTCTTCTCCCTCGGCGAGGTCTTTCCAGCCGAGCCACTCCACGGAGGGCGGTTTGGACTGGAAGGGCCGCGCCTGCAGGTAGACGAGCCCCTGCTCGGACAGCACCCACTCGATTTCCGCGGGGCCAAGGCCGCGGACGAGCTCCTCCAACGCGGCTCGCAACAGGGTGTCCGCCTCGGCCGGCAAAGCCCCTCGGCGAATCATCACTTCCGGTTCTGCCTGTGCGTCCGGCGCGAAGGCGGCACTACCCTCGGCGAGGCCCGCGACGTAGGCGTGGATCAGCACCGCGACTGGCGCTTCTCCCGCCTCGTGTCCATGGGCCATGGCATAGGCCGCGGCACCCGGCGAGAGCGCCGAGGCCAGCACCCGACGGATGGCGTGCCCCACCTCGGCAGCCGGCAAGTCCACGTACGACTCGTACACGCCGGCGGCCAGTGCTCCGGCCATGTCCTCTCGGGCGAAAGACGAGCGAACCGAGAACCTGTCCGCTCCGACATCTCGCAGACGGGCGTCGAGCTGTGCTGCGAATCCTTCGGGCCAGGGGGCGTACTCGACCTGCTTCCGGTATTGCGCCAGCGCAGCCCAGGTGGCGTCTCCGAAGGTGGCCGGCAGAGCGATGGTCGGGCAGAGCGTGCGAAACAGCGCGTCCGTGACCGCGAACCCGCGAGGCGTCAGCAAACCCGCGCCGGCCAAGCGCGCCAGCGACCGGGCTTTTCCACCCAAGCTGGCGTCGGCAGCGGCGAGTGCCGCAAGGTAGGACATGCCCGCAATCTAGCAGCCCGGCCGCGGGTTTTCGGCCGATTTGCGATTGCCGCTCCCGCCCTCGGCCCCTATAGTGCGCGGCATGCGCGGTCCGTTGCTGTCAGGAAGTCTCGGCAGCCAGGCGACCCTCGCCCGGGTCTGCAGCCTGGTGCGGGACCGTTCGCCCGTGGTCGTCCTGTCGACCCTCTGGCTCGCCGAGACCCTCGCCACCGAGATGCCCATCCTCGCTTTGGTCGAGGAGGAGAAGCGCGCGGCAGCGTTGCGGAGCCAGAGGAAGGCGCGCAAGACCGGGCTGCCCCTGACCATCGTAATGGCCGCGTCCGAGCTGCCCCTGGCGTCCGAGTCGGTGGGCGCCGTGCTCGTCGACAGCCTCATCGACATCGAAGAACCGGGAGCTGCGGCTGAGCTGCTCCTCGGTGTTCTTCCGACGCTGCGGCCGGGCGGAATCGTGGTGTCCCTCGATGCCACCAAGAGCCCCGAGCTGGAAGCGCGCGTGTCGGGCATGTTCTTGGCCGCGAGCCTCGTGCACATCGCGCAGATGCGACCCCGAGACGGCGCGCTGCTGACCGTGGCGCAGGCACCGCACCCGGCGGTGACGGCGGCGCGACTCCGGCCTGCTTACGGCATCATCGAAGAGTAGTCGGCGGTAGTCGAAGACACGGAGCGATGCGGTCCACGAGGCGTACGACGGTGCGAACAGTTCGCCGATCCCTGCTGGCGGCGGGCGTGTCCCTGGCCGTGCACGTGGGCCTGGTAGCAGCCGCGGTCGGCGTGAGCACGTGGCGCATGTTCGCCATGGCGCCGCCGATTCGTGTGCAGACCATCGCCATCGATCTGGTCAAGGAACTGCCGCTTGGCGCGCCGGCCAGCAAAGAGCCACCCCGGGCGTCCGAGCCGCCACTGCCCGTGCGTAAGCCCAAGCATCGCGCCGCTGCGGCCAAGAATGGTGTCACGGTGGTCGTGAGCAAAGACGCTGGCGCTCCGGATGCCCAGCCCAGACCCAGCCCGAAGCGAGAGCCGATGGACGCCGGCAGCATCGATGGCGGACGCCGTCGGCCCGGCGATCTGCGCAGCAACGGCCCCGAAGGCTCGCGCGTGATCGCTCTCCTGCGTCTCGACCGCCTGCGCGCCTCTCCGGAGGCGGAGAAGACCACGGCGGCGTTGGACCAACTGCTGATGCTGTTGCCGGATCGGAAGCGATTGATCGAAGGCAGCGGTCTCGACCTCTACCGCGACTTCGACAGTCTACTCATCGCTACGCCGAATCCCGCGGATCCCTCGGTGACGTTTCTCGCGGCTCGCCATCACCTGGGCGACGCCTCGATCAAGGGGGGCCTAGACCGTGGCGCCAAGGCCGCGCAGAAGGCCATCCGCTGGCGGACCGTGGACGGGCGGCCGGTGGGAATCCGCCAGCAGCCCAAGGTGGACCCGGCTTTGTCGAGCTTCGAGCGCGACGACCGTATCCTGGTCTTGCCCGAGCCCAACATGGCCATCATCGCGACGCCCGCTTACGCCGCGCAGCTGCTGGGTGTGGATCCGGCGAACCCGACGATCAGGGCGAACCTGTACATCGACGGCGGCGTCAGCGACGGCAAACCCCGGCTGCCACAAGCCCCCCCGCGCGTCGCATGGCGCGAGATCGTCGAACGCATCGACGCGGAGGACACGGCGGTGCCCGAGGACGCGGCGTTCATGATGTCTGCGACCAACGTCTTCGGCCCGGCACCGTCGAGCCTGGCCGCTCCTGCCACGAAAGGAACCGCTGACGACAAGTCACCGCAAGGCGCAGCTCCCGCGCCGGAAGTCCTGACCCTGGTGGTGGGCGCGCAGTCGCCCTACATCCAGATTATCGCCGAGTTCAAGACCGAGGCCGACGCGGAGCGCTGGGAACAGGATCTGCCCGGATGGCGCAGGCAGTTGTTGGTCAATCCGCTGGTGCTCGTGAGTGGTTTCTCACCTTTGATAAGGCGCGCCGAGGTGTCGAGAGATGGGGCCAACCTCGAGCTACGGGTGGATCTCGCGGTGGAGGAGCTGCAGCGGCTGCTCAATGTGGTGGCCAACCTGACCCGCACGGCGTTCGCGGCCGGGCGGCGGTAGCGCTGCCCTTCAGCGGCGCTTCGAGCGCTTCGTCAGCTTCTGCGTGACGCCGGCAGGACGCTCGAATGCGAGCGTCATCGGGAAGGTCGCGCGTAGCACGACGCTGGAGTGGGACGTGGGCGCGTCGTTGATCCGAACCTTCCGCATCAGCGCGACCGCGCACACGGCCGCTGTAGGATCCAGCGCGCCCTGGGATGCGAAGCCCACGGAGCCGATGGCTCCCCCTGGCTCGACGTAGGCGATGACATCCACGTCCGATCCGCCGATCCGGCCGCAGTCCGCGAGGTCCGAGGAAATCTCGTAGAGGTGTCGGGCCATCTCTTCCCCGTTCCATGGCACCACCGACCGTTCGCCCGTCGAGGTGAAGTTCATGGAGTACTCGAAATCCGTGCTGCGACGGCCCTCGGGCGCGGGAAAGACGATCTGCTTGGCTTGCAGCACGAGGCAGCTCTCCACGGGGTAGCTGCCAAGGCCGTTCCTGATCACTTGGACATCCGAGGTCGCGCCGGTCGCCGACACCACGAAGCGCATGACGATCTCGCCGGACAGATACTTCCGTGCTTCACCGGCGCGGGTGAAGCAGCTGGCCATGGCGCGCTCGTGCGGCCTGATGGCCCGGTCGACGGAATGCTCGTCGAGGTATCCGACGGACATCTCCATCCCCATGCTCCTGTCGTCACTGGCGACTTCGCCCGCTGTCCATCCCCTGTGGTTGCCCTTCCTCGCCTGTTTGCGGGGCGGATCGTCGGGGCGAATCTCGGGTTCGCTCGCGCACCCCAGGGCAACGGTTGCTGCTACACACATCAGCAGTAGAAAATGTCGCCTCATCTCTAGTAAGGCATTATACATTTTTTCAACCATAAAACAACCCTCGAGGAGCAACTTCGGGCGGTGATCACGCAGGCTGAGACATGCCCGCTTCGACCCACCTCTCTCCTGTAGAGGAGCCTTCGGTCGCCTCGATGGTTAGCTTGAATCTGATGGGCCCGGCGATTTTTTGGGCGTGTGTGTGCGACAATAAACACCTGTGCGGGAAGGGCGACGCACGCAAATCTTTGGCCTCCTGGGCGTCTGACAGCAAAACGCCGAGGACAATCCCACTCGGCGGGATCACCTCGGCGTTCGCGTAACGGGAAGGGCGATCAGTACTGGGGCTCGAAGGTGTAGTCGTACTGGACGTCCCCGGGACGATCGAGCTTGGGGAACTCGAAGTCCTTCACGGTCTGGATCAGGCAGTCCTCGACCTCTTTGTTCTTGAGCGTTCCGCCCATGATCTTCACGTTCTTGGCGGAGCCGTTCGTATTGAGCGAAAGCATGATCTTGACCGTGCCTTTGAACTCACGCGTTCGTTTCTCGTTGAGCACGTCTTGGTAGCACTTGCGCGCGGAGGCGTCGCGCTGCTGCAGGACCAAGAAGATGTCGGCCTGCTTGTCCGGCGGAATGCCACCGGTGTTGATGGTCATCTCTTCACCACCGCGCACGACGACGGGTAGAGGCTTGCCTTCTTCGCCCGTGGTGGCGCACGCACCGAGCGCAAAACAGGTTCCCATGGCGAACAAGATCGCGTTCATCCTCATCGCTTGGCCCTCCGCATAAGGTGGATCGAGAGAAACACAACGGTCTTAGTCCTTTAGCAAATTGGATGCAATGCCCAGTCGCTGCATTTCGGTAGTCCCTTCATAGATTTCGGTGACCTTGGCGTCGCGGAAGTAGCGCTCGACCGGGAACTCGGCCAGGCAGCCATTGCCACCCAGAATCTGGACTGCGTCGCTCGTAGCTCGGCTTGCCGCTTCGGATGCCAGCAGCTTCGCCATCGAAGCTTGCGCCCCGCATGCGCTGCCGACGTCGCGGCAATTGGCAGCCCGCCAGGTCAGAAGGCGAGCGGCATCGATCTGTGTGGACATCTCGGCCAACATGAACTGGATGGTCTGGTGGTCCGCGATGGCTTGCCCGTCGGTCTTCCGCGACAGTGCGTACTTCGTCGCGCTGTCGAAGGCTGCCCTGGCGATGCCCACGGCCAACGCCGCGGCGCCGATGCGATTGCCCTCGCTCGCGAATTGCGCGATCTCGCTGCCCTGTCCTTCAGCGCCCAGCAGGGCAGCCTGGGGAACGCTGACGTGATCGAGCGTCATGGACGCGGCGACGGCGCCGCGTAGGCCGAGCTTGCTGTAGGCGGGGCCGAAGGCGACGCCCGGGGTGTTGGTCGGGACCAAGAAGGCCGACAGCGCTTGCTTCCCTTCGGACGTGGTCGCTGCGAACAGCAAAGCGCACTGGGCGGCCGGGCCCGCGGTCACGAAGGTCTTTGCCCCTTCGATGACCCAGCCGTCGCCTTCGCGGCGCGCCTTCGTGCTCAGGCCCTGCACGGTAGACGACCCGGATGCCTCGCTGAGCGCGAAACAGCCCAGGCTCGCTCCCGTCGCCAATGCCGGCAACCAGTGTCGCTTCTGCGCGTCCGATCCGAAACGTCGAATCGGCTCGCACACGAGGAGGTTGTGCATGCTCACGAGGAGCCCGGTGGAAGCGCAGGCGCTGGCCAGCTCCTCGACGGCGAGAGCACAGGCGAGGTGGTCGCCGCCAGCGCCACCCGATGACGTGGGCGTGGTGATCCCGAGCAGGCCAGCCTCGGACAAGCGCCTGATAGCTTCCTGCGGGAAGCGCTGCTGGCGATCGGTCTCGGCTGCGCCCGGTGCGATCTCGCGAATGGCGAGGTCTCGCGCTTTGTCACGCAGCGCCTTTTGTGCGTCCGTCAAGTCGAAGTCCACGGTGCTTCTTTACCACTCCCGGCATGGGATTTCGCCGCCCTAACGCGACGAATTTCGATTTATGCTGGCGGCGCAGACAGAGCCCTCTCACGCTCAAGGACTTGGCGGCGGCGTATCCCGAAGCGAAGCGCTCGGTGCGCGAGCTGTGGATCTCACCGCCGTCGGGCGGAACCATCTTCTTCTACCACTTCGGCGGCGCCTTCGAGGATGAGCTCCATCGTGCAGTTGCGCTCTCGGCAGTTGAACTGCAGTCGGAGTCGGCGGCCTTGGTCGTCGACGAGGTACCAGGGCTCGGCGGGCGGCACCTTGGGCTTGTGCTCGCGCGGGCATAGGCCGCGCTGGTACTTGAGGCAGTAGCGGCAGGTCATCAGGGTTCGCCCTTCGAGCCCGAGCCCGCTCTCGGCGGCGGGCTCGATATCGGTGACGCCATGGCGCCGATAGAACGCCTCGGCCTTGCCGTTGAGCACGTTACCCAGGAAGGAGAGTCGAGCTGTGGGGAACCTGGCGTCGTCGGACGGGGGGCGCCGTCTCGCCAGCGGTCGGGCCGATGCGCGCGCCTTGGCCAGCTCGGCCGCGAGCTCGCGCCGAAGGGCATTCACCACGCTGGCCGCTAGGTGGAGGGGGCGCAGCCAGTCGAGCGAGATCGCGCGCGCGACGAATTCGGTCTCGCCGAGCTTGGCCAAGTGTTCTGTCGTGACGTGGCTCGCCTGGTCGGGTTTGTCGGCGACGAACTTCTCGCAACCCAGGGTGGCTCGCGCCCGTACGCCGTCCTCGTCTGTGCCGGTGAGCACGAGACCGTCGTCGCTCTCCGCGAGCCGCAGCTCGATGGCGATCTTGCGCACGGGTTGGCTCTTGGCCACCTGGGCCGCGAACGCGTGGTCGTGGTTGCGGAACACGCGCGTGCCAGGCGCCAGGTGCCCGAGTGTCTGCGGAAAGACCGTGCGTCCCTGTACGCGATTCACGAGCGAGCCTTCCAGGTCGAGAGCCCCGCCATAGAACGTGATGCCGTCGCCGCTGCGCAAGGGCGCGCTGCGATCGAGGACGAACGAGTCCCGGCTGAGCGCCGCGACTTTCCCGATGGGCTCACCCACGTGTTTGGGCGAATCGGGCGAGGCGACGTCTTCACCTCGACCACGCACGAAGTATGTGGTGTAGCCGCGATTGAAGGTTTTGTCGGGATTGGGCTCGAAGCCCAGATCGATGCCGCCCGACGATGCCTTTCGAAGGCCGGTGTCGGCGAGATGGCGGTCGAGCACCCGACGATAATGGCCGACGGTATTCATCACGTAGGCCTTGTTCTTGAGGCGGCCCTCGATCTTGAACGACGTCACGCCGGCTTCGAGCAGGTGTCCGACTTCGGCGGTCAGGTTCAGGTCGCGCAAGGACAACCAGTGCCGCTCGGGTGCGATCGCGCGGCCGCCGTCGTCGACGAGCCGGTAGCTACGCCGGCAGGGCTGTGCGCACTGACCGCGATTGCCGCTGCGGCCACCCAAGGCATAGCTGAGCGTGCATTGGCCGCTCATGCTCACGCAGAGGGCGCCGTGGACGAACGCTTCCAGCTCGATCGAGGTCGCGGCGCGGATCTCGCGGATTTGCTCCAGATCCAACTCGCGCGCCAGGATCGCCCGGGAGAACCCGACCGCCTCCAGGAAAGCCACACGTTCCGGCGTGTGGTTGTGCATCTGCGTGCTGGCGATGAGTGGCAGGGGGGGCAGCTCGCACTCCAGGAGCCCCACGTCCTGAATGATGAGGCCGTCCACGCCAGCGGCGTGAAGTCCGTGGCAGAGCTTGACCGCGGCTTCGATCTCCGCGTCGCGCAGGAGGGTGTTGACCGCGGCGTAGACGCGCGCCCAGTAGCGGTGGGCGTGCTCGGCCAAGCGCTCGATGTCGGCCAACGCGTTGCCCGCGGCCTCGCGCGCGCCGAATTGGCTGGCCCCGATGTACACGGCGTCGGCGCCGCAATTGATCGCGGCCATGCCGATCTCCAGGTCCTTGGCTGGCGCGAGAAGTTCGACGGTCACGTCTCTTTATGGATGGCAAGGGGGCCGCCGCGCAAGGAGCAAGGAGGTCGCAACGGCGAAAGCCCGCAGGGGCGTGCGTTGCGGCTTCTTCGCGGGGGCGACGGACATCGGGGACCGGGGCTCGCTGTAACCAGCGACGACGGGAGGTAATCGAACGTGTGTGGGGACGACGCGAGTTCACAGGCACATCAATGCGGCACCGAGCCGCGTCTACCACGCGCTCACGAACACGGATGCCGTCGCCCGCTGGATGGTTCCCGATGGGATGAGCCTTCGTATGCACGACTTTCGTCCCGAGGTTGGTGGTGGTTTGCGCGTGTCGCTGACCTACGACTCGCCCGACGCGGTCGGAAAGACCAGCCAACACACCGACACCTACCATGGTCGTTTCGTGAGCTTGGATCCCGAGCGGAAGGTCGAGCAGGTCCTCGAATTCGAGACCTCCGACCTGGCCCTTCAGGGGAAGATGCGCCTGGTGTCTCGCTCGTCGATGCGGCGGGGGGAACAGACGTGTTCGTGCTGCACGACCGGTTGGCGAATGGCTTTGGCCAAGTTGGCGGCCTTGGTCGAGACCGACCCATAGGGCCGGGGCTCGTCGAAGTGTTGCCGACTTCTGCCATCGTGATAGCGTGCGCAAATCATGGCGAAGTCACCCTGCCCAATCTCCAAGTCGCAGTTCCTCGAGAAGGCCGAGGCGGTCAAGATCACCATCGGCGCGAACGAGCTCATCGCGGACAAGCGAGAGTTCTCCACTGGTTCGTTCGGTTGGTACTACAACGGCAAGACGACCATCATGGTCGACGGCAAGCCGCTGTCCGTGCAGATCGGCATGAACCTGACCGTGGTCGGAAGCAAAGAGGCGGATCGCTGATTCGCACCCGGGAGCCGAGTCTCGACCCGGTTCCCGGCCCCTTCGTGCTCCGTCCGGCGGGCTAGCCCCCGGTTGGCACGACGAGTGCCATGGACAGGTATCCGGGACGGGCCTGTACCGCCACCGTGCCCGCGACCCGATTGGTTGCCGCGATGGTCGAGGTGACGACGACGGTGCCGGCCTTGATGTTGACGAATCCACCGGCGCCGGTGCCGTCGGTGGTAAGTGCGATACTCGACGGCAGGGAGTCCTGCAGCACGTAGCTGGTCGTCAGCTCGTCCACTTGCGGACTGGTGAGCATCATCCCTGCCACGGGCTTGCCCCGACAGTCGAGGGCGGTGCTCATGACCACGGAGCGGTCAGGCGCCACATTCTGTCCACTGATCTGCGTGACCATGGTCCGGAAGAAGTTCGCCGGTACCATGGGAAGCTCGCTGGGCGCGCGCTGTTTGCGGGTATTCGGCGGGAAGAACATGGTCGGGTACACGCCGCCACCCTCGGTTTGGAAGTAGCCGTCGAAACCCACCGGCAACTCGACGACCAGTTGCCCGGCCTCGTTGCTTTGGAACTGGTTCAGCGGGAAATCGCAGTTGGCGTCGAGCTTCGCACACAGGGTGAGGCGCACGCCCGTTACCGGGTTCGTGCTCAGCAGGTCCGTCATGCTCATGGCCACCTGGACCGTCCCAGTTGGGACCTCGTCGACCTCCGAGCGATCGAGGCAAGCCCAAGTGGGATCCGGCTGGCACATGGAATGGCTGCAGATGCTACCGGCGTAGGCAGGTCCGCGCGAGGTGCAGTCCCGGTCGGTCTTGCACTGTTCGCGATCGCTGTCGACGACGACGGTGCAAGCGGACAGGGCCGCGCCCGACGAAGCCAGGCACAAAGACAACAAGAGGCGGTATCGAATCATGGTGCACGCAGGGGCGAGAGGAGGTGTCGTCATGGTTGTGTCGATCTACCAGCGGCCGTGCAGAGACATGCCGCCCAGGGTCGGTGCCAGGGCTACTTTGCTGGGGGCCTTCTTCGAGCTGCTTTCCGTGATGAGGAGATACAGCGCCACACCTCCGGAGACCAGCGTGGCAGCACCGAATGCGTCGGTGAGGTACGCGTAGGTCTTCATCTTGGAGCGCGCGTCATCAACGTTGGCCTTGGTGTTCGGAATCTTGTCGAGCTCACCGTTGAAGTCGTCCTTGGCCTGCAACGCCAGGACGCCGAAGACGCCGGCAGCGACCGCGCACCCACCCGCGACCAGGGCACTGGTGGCCAGGGCTACTCTCGACGGTGGCTTGGTCAGATCGCGCTGCGCTAGACCGCCCGCGAGCGCATCGTCGTACTGAGACAGGACTGGCTCGGCGATGTCGATGGTCACCGTGGACTTTTCCTTTCCGACCACGGTAATCATGCGAGTTGCCACGGCGTAGCCGGACTTCACGGCAGAAATGCGTCGGGGCCCGGCGTTCACCTCGACCGCAGATGGAAGCGGGGACGTGCCCACGGACATGTCGTCGACGCGGATGTCCGCTCCCTCGACGTTGCACACCACTTCGATGTAGGCGATACGTTCTTCGAGCTTCTGCGACAGATCGTTCACCTCGGCCCGACGAGCCGCGGAGATCTCGGCTCCGCCCTCTTGCATGTACTGCTTCAAGCTCTTCGATGAGCTCACGTAGTCGTGCAGGTCGAAGTAGGTCTGAGCGATGTTGTAAAGCAGTCGGTAGTTCGGCGTCAGGTCATACGCCTTGCGGAACTCGGCCAGCGCCGCTTCGAAGCTGCCTTCATTGTAGAGTTGGACGGCGTGGTGGAAGCTCGCACGTGCCTTCTCGGTTGCGTTCGAATTGTCGGCTGGGTTCGCGGCCATCGCAGAGGCCGAGAGAAAGAACAGCAAACCAGCTACCAGTGTTGAGGCGTTCCGTTTCATGGCACGTAGGGATCCGTTTCGTCGATTCTCTTGGTTGGTCGGCGGATGGCTGGGCGCTGCAAGGTCATGCCGAAGTCTTCGACGGGAGCCACAGCGGCAGGTGCCGGCTTCGGGTCGGTCTTCACTTCTTTCACTTCGGGTTTCGTCTCTTTGGGCGCGGCCGTCGGCGAGTACGTCTTCGTGCGAGGTTGGGCCGTCGGTGCTTCGACCTTTTCGAGCTTGATGTCGAGGTAGATGTCGTTGGCGTAGGTGATGACCTTCCTGAACGGGGCGTAGCCAGGCGCCCTGGCCTGCACCACGTGAGGGGTCTTCGCTTTCGGGACGTCCATCTTGATGGCGTTCCCGCCAGCGAGGCGGTTGTCGAGCAGCAACGAAGCCTCGGCGGGTTGCACGGTGATCTCGATGCGCCGCTTGCCTGGCGCTGGCGGTTCAGGCCGGGGAGCGGCGACGCTGGGCGCGGGCTCTTCGGCTGCCGAGGTCGGCATTTCTTGCGGGGCTGCGGGCTTCGCGACTGGCAAGGTGCTCACGGCCGGGGCCGGAGGTGGAAGCGGGCGCTTGCCCTTTCCGCGTGGGAAGAACACGAAAAGCCCGGCAACGATAGCGACGGCGACCGCGCCCGCGACCACGAATCCCCGGCCGGTCATGAGCGCTCGGGCACGACTTGGCTTCGGCGGCGAGCTCGGGGCCACCGGAGGGGGAGCAGGCGGAGGAACTACGCTTGGTGGATTCACGGCCTTCGGATCCGTCAGGGGCGGCGGAGTTGCGGGCAACGAATTCAGCTCCTGCCAAGCCAATCCCGATCGTTTTGTCGGCTTGGCTACGGGTGGAGGCGGGGTCGGAGGCGTAGGCATGATCGTTTAGTCGCTAGGGCTGCAGCGGCAACGTGCCGCTGCTGAAGCCGTACAGGGTAGTACAAATGCGCTTTGATTTCGAGCCCGTACGAAGATCCCAGGTGTAGCGCGCGTGGCCCGTCGCGTCGCCTGGATCGATCGCATAGCGAAAACAGTGAGCTTTCGCGGGAGTAGGTCCGAAACCGTGGTCAACCTTTCTTCTTGGCCCCCCTTTTCGACGAGCCCCTCGCGTCCGCCTTCACCTCGTCCATCGTGGTTCGCAGGTTTCCACCGGTGTCGTTTGCCCTGACCCCTTCAGGACGCTCCCAAGGGATGTCCTTGAGCGATTGGCCGGCGGTGACTTCGTAGAGGTACCGCGCGGTCATCGGAACCGTGAGCATGAAGGCAGCGTCCTTGTAGCCAAGCGGTCGCTCGCGGCGATCGTCGCCGATCCAGGCGGTCGTCATCCAGCGCGAGGTGTAGCCCACGAACCAGGTGTCCATGGTCGCGCTCGATGTGCCTGTCTTGCCGCCGACGAAGAGCCCCGAGCTCCGGAGCGACGGCGCGTGGCCGCGCGTGACCACGTGGCGGAGCAACTGGGACGTCAGCCAAGCCGTACGCGGCGGTATCACGTCCTTGATGCGCTTGCCAGCCAACGCCACCATGCGATCGAGCCTCTCGTCGGGAGAGGCCATGGGATCGGAAGCGGCGCTGTTGTCTTCCAGGAGCTTGCCCGAGCGATCGCGGACGCGCCGAACGTAGACCGGATCGGACAACGAACCGTTGCGGGCGAACGCAGAGAAGGCGCGGGTCAGCTCATCGATGCGTGTGCAGGACGCCCCGAGGGCCAGGGCCTGGTCCGGAATGATCGGCGTCGTCATGCCCAGCCTGCGCGCCCAAGCCTCCACATCTTTGCCCCCCACCAGCTTGAATAGCTGCACCGACGGCACGTTCTTCGACCACACCAGGGCGTACTCCAGGTTCACCTGGTACTCGACGGTGTTGTTCAGATTCTGCGGCACCCAGACTTCGCCGGTGATGGGATCGACCTCCGCGCGCGGCGTGTCGTTGAGCAGGGAGGCGAACCCGTACCCGCGGTCCAGCGCGAGCGAGTAGTAGATCGGTTTGTAGGTCGAGCCTGGCTGTCGGCAGGCCTGGACCACGCGGTTGAACTCCGAGCGATCGAAGTCGTGGCCGCCCGCCATCGCGACCACGTAGCCAGTGCGATGATCGTACGAGAACAGCGAGCCCTGCACACGCGGCGTCTGCTCGAGGCGAAGCGTGACGTTGCTGCCGGGCGCCGGACGATCGGCATAGGCCGCCATCCACTGAACCTCGCCTGCGCCGTCGTAGGTCCAGTCCGAGAAGCGCCGGAGCGTCGAGCGGTGCATGGGCGTCACCCAGACCACGTCGCCCGCGTGCAGAACGCCACCCGTGCCGGTGAGCGTCTTGCCATTGGTGGAGTCCACCACGCTGTACGGGAAGGCCCAGTCCATTCCCGCCGAGGGCAGGGGATAGGTCTTCTCGCCGACGCGGACCCAAGCCTTCCCGCCCGTCACGCTCTCCACGAGCCCGAGATACAGCTGACCCTCCGCCGGCGGCGTCGCGCCGTAGCGTGCGGCTGCTCGACGACGGAACTCCTCCAACATGCTGCCGCCCAGGTGGGCGACCGGGCCGCGCCAGCCTTGGCGCTTGTCCAGCTTGCGGAGCGAGAAGTCGACGTTCTCTTGCGCGGCCCCGTCGATCCACGGCACGAGGGTGGTCTCGATGTCGAGCCCCCCTTCCCACAGCGCCTTCTCACCGTAGCGTTTCGCGATGTCCCGGCGAACGTGCTCGGTGAAGTAGGGCGAGCGCTCGCGGAAGATGTCGGGCGGTTGGCGTACGGCGATCGGACGAGCGCGCAGGTTGTTGGCGGTGGGCTCGTCGATCACCCCGGCGGTGGCCATGGCGGTCAGCACCTGGTCGCGTCGCACGCGAGTCACCTCGGGCGCCATCAGGGGCGAATACCGCGAGGGCGCCTGCGCGATGCCTGCGATGGTCGCCATCTCGGCCAAGTCGAGCTCGCTGACCTGCTTGTTGAAGTAGCGCCGCGCGGCGGCAGCCACGCCGTAGGACTGGTGTCCGAGGAAGATCTGATTCAGGTACAGAGCGAGGATCTGATCCTTCTCGTACCGTGCCTCGAGGCGACGCGCGAGGATGGCTTCACGGATCTTCCGCTGCATCGTCTGCTCCGACGAGCGCAGGAACGAGCGCGCCACCTGCTGCGTGATGGTCGAGCCCCCTTGCACGACGTGGCCTGCCCGCAGATTGGCAACCAACGCGCGAAGCATTCCGCGGTAGTCGAGGCCGCCGTGCTCGTAGAAGCGGCGATCCTCGATGGCGACGAAGGCTTGCAGGAGCTTTTTCGGGAAAGCCTCGAGCGGGAGGATCTCTCGCCGCTCGCTGGCCAGCTCGGCCAAGTCGGTGCCGTCCCAGGCGTGCACCCGGGTGGATGCGGCGGCCTCGAGGCGGTAGCGGTCGAAGTCGGGCAGTGCGGGCAGGGTGCTGGCGAAGTGCGCGTAAAGGCCGATGCCGAACAGGATGGTGAGTCCGACCAGGCACAAGGCCGCGAACGCATAGAATTTGAACAGCCAGAACCAGAACCCGCCGTCGGAGGGATTGGTGATTTCGACGCCGTCTGCTTCTGGCGAGTTGGATCGCCAAGACACGGACGGAATCTAGCAGACGGGACGCGCCCGATTAAGCAAAAGGCCCCAAGGCGGCCCCGGCATCTCCTGCGGGCTGGCTAAAACCGCCAGCTCGCGCGACGGACCGATTCAGTAGATGGCGACGCCGAAGGTGAAGCTCTGCGCGCCTTGCCACGCCTGGTCGGCGAGTCCGACCTTGGCCGACGTATAGTCGAAGCGCGCCGTCAAGGCCAGGCGGGTGGTGAGCGATAGCTCGAGCATGGCACCGCCGCCGAACGCGGGGCCATTGCGCGAGCCGGCCAGGTCGTGGTTGGCATACATCACGCCCGCGTGGCCGAAGCCGCCGAGATGCAGTCGCCACACGCTGAGCGGAAAGAACTGCGCCTCCAGCGACAGGTTGTGGCGCGAGAAGGAGTTGCCGTCGACGTCTTGGCCCCCCGCGGGCGACCAATTGGCCAGGATGCCGACCATGGAGTGCGGGAAGTAGCCAAACTGGATGTCGCCGGCCACGCCGTCCGCGTTCAAGCTGGCGTGCGTCGAGTGCAGGATGCCGAGGTTCATCTTCCACGCGAAGCCCTGTCGATTGAGCGGCGCGCGTCCGAGCCGCACCAAGCCCCAGCCTTCGTCGTCCATGACCTTGGCTTCCGTGCTGGATTCGACGTCGGCTTGCGTGAGCTGCGCCAACGGCACCTCGCGCTGTTGTCCGGCAGGGTCCTTCAAGTGGACGCTCTGCCATGGGTACATGGCCACGGTCCCGTCGTAGCGCACGCCCTCCGTGGCGATCATTCCCACCGTCGCAGCGAGCGCGACGACGACCAGCATGACCACGAGCTCGTCGTGCCCGCTGCCGCCTCCTCCGGTCTTGCGGCCACGGTTCGCCGTGGGCGCCGGTTTCGGTGGCGAGAGCGGTCGGCTGGGCATCCCGACGCCCGGACCGCGTGGGCCGGGAACAGTGCGGCCCAGGTGCGCCACCCCCGGCAGCGGCGGGACGAGCGGCGGAACCAAAGGAGGCGGGAACGGTGCGACCATCACGCCCACGCCGACATGCGGTCCGCTCTCGACGTACGCGTCGGGCTGCGGCTCTTGTGGTGGATACCCATCCTGCGCGTACGGCTGCGCCTGCGGTGCGGGCTGGGTCGTATCGATGGCGTCGGCGCGGCGCTCGCCGAGCTGTTGCACCACGCGCACGCTCTGCCCCCGCTGTTCGGGGGGCAACGACGCCAGACGCGCGAGCTCCGACTTGGGGATCACGTACTCGTTCGAGAGGCATCCGCCGCACGCGTAGGACAGGAACGCAGCGAACGCAATCAAGGCGGTCGTGGTGTGGCGGACACTGTTCGTCGAGTGTCGAGAAGGAGCTGGCATGCGCATGGCGCCCGACGGTAGCAGCTTTTGTGCCGGCCGTGCAGCGGGGACTCGCCCGCTGTTTCTGCCGACTTGTGCGCGTCGGCGCAGCGGTGGGCCGTCGGACTGTGGTGTGAAAGCCACGGTGGACCGTCGCGCATCGGCTCGCCTGCGTGCAGTTCTCCTCGACGGTGAGTCCGCGGTTGGCAGCTGGTTTCGTTCCGCCCGATTCTTGCGGCTCTGGCTGAACGAACGTATAGTGAGGCTGAGACGAATTCCATCGGAGGGAACCATGGGAATCGATGTTCGCGTAGAGACAGAGTCAGGCGAAGTTCAGGACGAGGTTCTCGACGACGGGAACCTGACCGAGAAGCTGCTCCCGGATCGCGAGGACCCGACTTCACCCTGTTTGCGCTTCGTCGACCCGTTCGGGGACACCTTGTTCAACCAGATTCAAATCCCGCTGGTCGTCACGGAGCTCGAGAAGAAGCTGCGCGGATCGGCGCGGGCCGAGGTGAAAGCGCATTGCGAGGCGATTCTCAAGGCAGTGAAGGCCGCAGACGGCGAAGAGCACACGTACGTCCGTTTCTCGGGCGAATAGCGCGTCTGCCGAGCAAAGCTCCGCGAGCATGAGAACTGGCACCGCGGATTTGCCCCTGCATGGCGGGCGCGTGCCCATGTGGTTGGCCGCACGGATGGCGCGCCTTGGCCGGGTCATGGTCGAGGCACTCGTCATCGAGTACGGACGCGACGAGGTCTTGCGCCGACTGGCCGACCCCTTCTGGTTTCAGTCGCTCGGCTGCGTGATGGGGATGGACTGGCATTCGTCGGGTATCACGACCAGCGTTCTCGGGGCGCTCAAGCGCGGGTTGGCCCCGGTGGAAGGCGAGCTCGGCATCCACGTTTGCGGCGGTCGAGGCCGACACTCCAGGCGCACCCCCGATGAGCTGCGCGCCCTGGGCGACAGGCTGTCCGTCGACGCCGCCGGCCTGGTGCGTGCGAGCCGCTTGGTCGCGAAGGTCGACAGCGCGGCGGTGCAGGATGGCTTCGACCTGTACCTTCACGGCTTCATCGTCGCCGACGACGGGAAATGGGTCGTCGTCCAGCAGGGCATGAACCCGGCAAGACGCCAGGCGCGCCGCTACCACTGGCTCTGGGATCGCGCGGGCTCGTTCGTGGACCAGCCGCACTCGGCCATCGAGGGCGAGCCGGCACCCACGCCTATCGTCAACCTCACGGATCGTGCGGCCGCGGCGTCGCGTCAACAAACCGTGGCGCTCGCGGTGTCGGATCCGGCCAAGGTCGTGGCTCAGGTCGAACGCGTGCTGGAAATGCCGAGCCACCATGACGTGCGCGCCGATAACCTCGATCTGCGCAGACTGGGGGCCGCGTTGCACGTGGCGGCGAAGCAGGGCCCGGCGACTTTTCCCGAGCTGCTCCTCACCCCCAACATCGGCCAGCGCACGCTGTTCGCGCTGGCGCTGGTGGCGGAGGTCTTGCACGGTGCGCCGTGTCGGTTTTCCGACCCTGCGCGGTTCTCCTTTGCCCACGGAGGTAAGGACGGGCACCCGTTCCCGGTGCCGCTCAAGGTCTACGACGAGACGCTCGGAGCCCTTCGACGCGCCGTGGATGGCGCCAAGCTGGGTCAGACGGACAAGCTGGCTGCCCTACGAAAGCTGGACGAACAGTGCCGGTTGGCCGAACGGGCGGCCAGTGGGAGGGCGTTGCCCACCAGCCCGTCGATTGCGCTTGCGGCGGTGATCGCGCACGAACGGCGCGTCTCGCCGCAGTTGGGCGGCCGTACCTGCTCGGGCGGAGCAACACGACCGCGTCAGTTGTCGCTCAGGTTTGGTCCCGGAGCGCCTTTACGAGAATCTTGAGCGCGAGGCGTTGTGGGTGGACCTTGTACGTTCCCTCCGCGACCTGACGACGAAGCTCTTCCACTCGGATGCGCCGCGAAACCGACTCTGCGCTGGGCGTGGACGGCGCACTGAGTGGACCCCTGCGCACTTGTAGGTTGGTTGGTGCTGCCATGTACTCGAACATCGGCCCCTGTGAGAAATCCTTAAGAGGATCCGAGAGGTTTTTTCGACTTTTTCGAAAGTCGAACGATGGCAAGGAGTTAGGGACCCAACCCAGGCCCCCGCGCTCGGTGGAGACGGCTTTGGCGCCTTCGGACTACGCTGCGACGGCGTCTTCGATGTCCGACAGCGACTCGCGCAGGCGGCGCGTGGCTTCGCCGTGGATCTGACAGACGCGGGATTCGGTCACGCCGAGGATCTCGCCGATCTCCTTCAGGTTCATGTTCTCGCAGTAGTAGAGCGAGAGCACCTGCTGCATCTTCTCGGGCAGATCGTCGATGCCGGAGACCAAGTGCGCGAGCGCTTCCCGGTGCGCGGTGAGCTCGAAGGGATCGGGAGAGTTGTTGTCGCTCGTGCGTTCGAGGAAATCTGGACCCGCGTCGTCGATACCGACCACCGACGATCCGGAGAGCTTCTGCTGGCGGGTATACAGCTCGTCTACCCTGAGGCCGAGGGTCTCTGCGAGCTCGCCCTGGTCGGGCGTACGACCGAGTTGGGACTCGAGCTTGCGCGTCGCTTCACGCAGCTCGTTCGAGAGGCGCCGCATATCGCGAGAAAGCGTGTCGCGGGCGCGCAGGTCGTCGAGCATGGCGCCGCGGATGCGGAACTCGGCGAAGGCTTCGAAGCGATCGACGCGCTTGGGGTCGAAGCGCTCGGCAGCCTCCATGAGTCCGATCACGCCTGCCGAGACCAGATCGTCGATCTCGACGTGGGCTGGAAGGCGACGGGCGAGCCGACGCGCCACCTTCTCGATGTACGGGAAGAACTTGGCCGCATACTCACGGCGTCGCGCTGCGAGCGCCTTCGGGGAAAGCTTGCGTTCACTGGTACGCTTCTTGGCCGCCTTGTGCGCTGCCGGCCGTCGTTGCTTACTTACCCGAGCTCGCTTCGCTTTTGGCATGCCGACCCGGTGTGCAGCCGCCGTGCCAGGAAAGTGGACTCGCTAACCTGGCCAATATCCTGGCAGTTGTGACCCGGCCTCGACGGGATCGTCATCCGAATGACGTCATGAGGGGGATCGAACCGTCAAGCCACTGACGACTGCGAGGGAAAACGTGGCGCCAATGACGATCGGATCGGCAGGTGATCAGGCCACGGTTCGGCGGCGCAGCTTCTCAACAAGGGTGGTGCGGTTCATGCCCAGCAATTCCGCGGCGCGGTTCTTGTTGCCGCCGGTTCGTTCCAACGCTTGACCGATCAAGCGGTCTTCGAGCTGGGTGAGTAGGAGTCGGAGATCCACGCCGTGAGGTGGTAGGTCTACGATTGCCGGACCAAGCGCCTTCACATCGGTGCGCAGACTGGCGGGCAGGTCGTACACAGTGACTCCGCGATCCTTGGCGGTGGTCACGAGATTTGCGACGACGTTTTCCAGTTGTCGTACGTTGCCGGGCCACGGGAACTCGCCGAGCCTGACCAGCACGTCGGGTGGCAAGGGCGGCGTCTCCCGACCGCGGAAGGTGTTGGCGGCGCGGCGGAAGTGCTCGACCAGGATCGGGATGTCCTCGAGGCGCTCGCGCAGCGGCGGGATCTCGATGGGAATGATGTTGAGGCGGTAGTAGAGATCCTCGATGAACGAGCCTTCGCGTACCGCCTGTTCGAGGTTTCGGGTGGTGGCTGCGATGATGCGCACGTCCGCTCGTCTGCGACTCGCAGCGTCCCGGACCAGTCGCAGAAGGCCCACTTGGAGCTCGCGCGCGAGATTCGCGATCTCGTCGATGAAGAGGGTGCCGCGGAGTGCCTCCCCAAGCTTGCCTTGGCCGGTTGTCGGAGCCTCTTTGCCCGAGACATTGGGGGCGCCGAACATGTCTGTCGTGGTGAGCTTGTTCTCGCCGTTTGCCAGCCGTATGGCCACGAACGGTCCGTTGCGACGCGTACCGCACGCGTGGATCAAACGGGCAACGACCTCTTTGCCGGTGCCGTCTTCGCCGCGGATGAGGACGCTGGCGTCGGAGTCCGCGACCTGGTCGACCCGTTCGAGCACGACGTGCATGGCGGGATGCTCGCCAACCAAGGTCGCGCCGCTGGTCCGCAGCGGAGCAACGCCGCGTCCGCGCTCTGCCAAGGCACGCTCGATGACATCTCCGCAGACCTCGTCGTGGAAGGACTGCGGGATGAAGTCGACCGCGCCCATGCGAAACGCCGAGACGATCTCGCGCACCGTGCCCAGGGCCGCGCGGACCACGACCGGGATGGCCATCTTTCGCGCGTGAGCCGAGGCGACCACGTTGCGGACGGTCTCGCTTGGCAGTCCCAGCGAGATCACGCAAAGCTCGAACGTCTTCGATGAAAGGGCATCGAGCGCGCGCGTGGCGTTCTCCACGGCCAGGCATTCATAGCCGAGGGACGCCACCACACGCGCGAGTGCTTCTCGCGCAGCTTTGTCGTCGTCGACGAGGAGAATCCGTATCTGCATCCTCCCGCACGTAATCGGCGGAACGATCCGCACCCTGAAGCTCTTGGTCGGGCTTCTTTCGACGGTCGCGGACGATCGCGATCGGATTCTCTTCGGTCCTTTTCGTTGTCGGCCTGCAGGTGTTTTGCGCATGCCTTGTCCGCGATTGGATCGGCCGTCCGGGACGACGAACAGGGCCCGCATTGTACCCCTACTCCAGCGTTTCCGCTCCGCTTTCACGGCGTTCCAAGAATGCGGTGGGCCGCGATGCCGGGCGCAAAGCAGGATGACTGCCGTCGGAGAACCGACTCGGGAAACCGACGAGCCCGTTACCCGTCAATCACCCTCCAATCGCCCGCCAATCGCTCCTCAAGGCGAAAACAGCACGCCAGCCAGAATGACGCTCAGCGAGCCGGCGGCGAGACAGAGGATTACGGTGAGCGCGAAGTAGAGGACGGCGGTCGTGTACGCGCCGGATTGCAGGTAGCGGACGACATCGTGGTTGAAGCTGGAGTAGGTGGTGAGGCCCCCCATGAAGCCCGTGGTCAGCGTGAGCCTCAGCGCGGGAGAGAAGGCGGTGGTCCGCAGCGAGACCTGCATGACCAAGCCGATGAGGAAGCACCCGACCACGTTCACCAGCAACGTGCCGTAGGGGATGGCTCTGCCGAGACGCTCATCCGCCCAAAGGCCGACCAAATACCGAACGCCGGTTCCGATAGCACCGGCCAGGCAAATCCAAAACAGCTTGACCATCATCAAAGGTCGGAAAAATGAAGGACGCAACCCTAACACGGCACCTCCCCGCCGACCACAGGGTTTGGTTTTGTGCCAACCGGAGGTTGACGTTAGGCTTTTCACAACTCAAAGTGCAGACAGGCTGATGGCCATCGATCTCTCTTCGCAAACGCTACGGTCGGTTAGCCGGGTTCGGGGGCGCTATCCAAACGCGCAAGCAGCTCTGATTCCGGTGCTTCACCTCGTTCAGGACGAAATTGGTCATCTTTCTGACGAGGCTCTCGAGCAGGTGGCTCGCCTGCTCGACTTACCGCCAGCACACGTATTTGGTGTCGTGACCTTCTACACGATGTTCAGGCGAAGCCCGCCCGCGCGGCACAGCCTGCACGTGTGTAGCAACCTCGGCTGCATCGCGAGGGCAGGGTTTGACGCCCTCGACCACGTGCACAAGCGCCTGGGGATCCGGGCCGGCCAGAGCACGGCGGACGGAGCCTTCAGCCTCGACGAGGACGACAATCTGATCGGTTGCGATCGCGGCGCCTCGCTGGTGAGCGGCGGTGTTCGTCATGGCGATTTGACCGTCGAGCGACTGGATGCGCTGCTGGCCGAGCTGCGGGACAAGCCCGCGCCGGCCGGCCGGCGTGGGCCCGAGTTCGAGCCCGTGGACGCCCGCCAGGCTTTCCGTCCCACCCCGGGCGAGAAGATCGTCACCCGCAACCTCGGCGTGCCCGACATTCGCAAGCTGTCCGTGTACCAGGCCCACGGCGGCTGGCAGGCCTTCAAGAAGGCGCTCAGCATGCAGCGGCAGGCCATCGTGGACGAGGTCAAGGCGTCGAACCTGCGGGGGCGCGGAGGCGCGGGCTTCGCCACGGGCATGAAGTGGGGATTTCTGCCCAAGGACGCAAAACAGGTCTATCTGGTCTGCAATGCCGACGAATCCGAGCCCGGTACCTTCAAGGACCGGGTGCTGATCTCCGGCGACCCGCACTTGCTCATCGAGGGCGTGGCCGCGTCGGCCTATGCGCTCGGCTGTACCCACGCATACATCTTCATTCGTGGCGAGCTGGGCGCCGAGGCCAAGATCCTGCAAGAGGCCGTGGACGAGGTGTATGCCGCTGGGCTCATCGGCAAGGAGCAGCCCAGTGCGGCTGGACCCTACAAGCTCGACATCACCGTGCACCGGGGCGCCGGCGCGTACATCTGCGGCGAGGAGACGTCGCTTCTGAACTCGCTCGAAGGCAAGCGCGGCTGGCCGCGCATGAAGCCCCCCTTCCCGGCGGTGCGCGGCCTGTTCGGCCAGCCCACCATCGTCAACAACGTCGAGACGCTGATGAACATCCCCGCCATCGTCACCCAGGGCGGGCCCTGGTTCGCCAAGCTCGGGATGGGCAAGTCGGGCGGGACCCGCGTGCTCAGCGTCGGCGGCCACGTCAATCGCCCCGGCGTGTACGAGCTGCCGATGGGGATCACCTTCCGCCAGCTCATCGACGAGGTGTGCGGAGGCATGGTGGGCGGGCGCAAGCTCAAGGGCATCGTCCCGGGGGGCAGCTCCATGCCGGTCCTCGACGCCAGCGAGATCGATGTGCCCATCGAGTTCGACAGTCTGATGACCGACGCCCGTATCAAGGACGTGGAAGCCAAGCCCGGCGTGCCGTTCGACATGGGCGGAGGCAAGCGGCTCAAGACCATGGCCGGCTCGGGCGGCATCGTGGTCTTCGACGAGACCACGGATGTGGTCTCCTTCTGCGCCACCATCATGCGCTTCTACGCCCACGAGTCCTGCGGTCAGTGCACCCCTTGCCGCGAAGGCACGGCGTGGCTTTCGCGGGTTTGCTCTCGGCTGGCCGATGGTGAAGGCAGGCCCGGCGACGTGGATTTGCTCGGCAACATCGCGGTCGGCATCGCGGGCAACACCATTTGCCCTCTGGGCGAGGCGGCGGCTTGGCCCATGCTCGCATTCCTGACCAAGTTCCGGCCCGAGTTCGAAGCCAAGCTCACCTCTGGGAGGAAGACCCCGTGAACTTCGCAACCGCGGCACCTTCGCTGCTCGAGAAGATAGCCTTCTTCGTCCTGGCCGCCGGGGTCTTGGGCGGTGCCCTGGTCACCATCACGCGCAAGAGCGCAGTCGGGGCGCTGATCGCGCTCATCGCCACGTTCTGCGCGTCGGCTGGGCTCTACGCCACGCTGTCAGCGCACTTCCTGGCCGTCCTGCAGGTGCTGGTCTACGCGGGCGCCATCATGGTGCTGTTCATCTTCGCGGTCATGATAGTCAGCCGCGACGAGACTCAGCCGATCGCGCTGCGCGGGCTGTTCCTGCGTGCTGCCGCGGTCCTCGCCATCGGCTACCTCTTCTACAAGACCGCCTGGATCGTCGTGCGTGAGCGCGGGAGCGACGTGCTGGCCGCGACCGCGCCTCCGCCCATTCCCGACTTCGGCAACGTGGCCGCGGTGGGGCGCCTGCTGTTCAGCGACTTCCTGTTCCCCTTCGAGGCGATTTCCTTGCTTCTACTGGCCGCGGTGGTGGGCGGCGTGGTCTTGGCCAGGCCACCCACGCGAAACGACGGAGGCGCCGTCTGATGCCAGGTCATTTCTACATTCTGGTCTCGCTAGCCCTGTTCTTCATCGGCACCACCGGCGTGCTCATGCGGCGGAACGCCTTGTTCGTGCTGATGAGCGTGGAGTTGCAGCTCGCCGCAGGTAGCCTGGCGCTGCTCGCGTTCTCGCGAGGCCTGGGCGATCAGCGTGGGCACGTGGTCGCGTTCTTCATCATGGCCCTGGCGGCGGCCGAGGCGGCGATCGGCCTCGCCATCGTGGTGTCCATCTACCGCGTGAACAAGAAGATCGATCTGGCCACCATCGACGAGCTCCGGAACTGACCATGCTCTCTCAGCTTCGATTCATTCCCTTGCTGCCGCTGCTCGGGGCGGCGTACTTGATCCTGTTCGGGCGGCGCCACTCCAAGCGGGTCATCCATACGATCGCGACGGTGGCCGTGTTCGCGTCGTGTGTGATCTCGCTCGATGCGTTCTTCTTCGGGTTGCCGCCGGCGGCTCGGGCGGGCGGGCTCGTCGATGCCGTGTTTCCGTGGTTCGCGACGAGCGAGCTGAACGTGGACTTCACGCTGCGCATGGATGCCCTGTCGGGGCTGCTGTGCCTGGTGGTCACGTTCATTGGGACGCTGATCCACGTCTACTCGGTGGGCTACATGTCCCACGAGAAGGACTACGCCCGCTTCTTCGCCTATCTGAACCTGTTCTGCGGGGCGATGTTGCTGCTGGTCCTGGGCGATACCTTGCCCGTGGTGTTCATCGGTTGGGAGGGCGTGGGCCTGGCCAGCTATCTATTGATAGGCTTCTGGTACCAGGAAAGCGCCAACGCCAGCGCCGGCAAGAAGGCCTTCATCACCAACCGCATCGGCGACTTCGGCTTCCTCATCGGGATGTTCCTGCTCTTCCGGGCGACCGGCAGCCTCAGCATCCCCGAGATCCTGGATGCCGCCAAGGCAGGCTCGGCTTTGACTGCGCCCCTGTGGCTCGGTCTGCCGGTGGCGTTCTGGGCGGGCCTGTTCCTCTTCATCGGCGCGGCGGGCAAGTCGGCGCAGCTTCCTCTTTATGTGTGGTTGCCCGACGCCATGGCGGGGCCCACGCCGGTGTCGGCCCTCATCCACGCGGCCACCATGGTCACCGCGGGTGTGTACCTGGTGGCGCGAATGTCGGCGGTGTACATGTTGGCGCCCGCGGCGCTGGCCATCGTCGCCATCGTCGGCGCGCTGACCGCCGTGTTCGCGGCCATCATCGGCTTCGCGCAGAACGACTTCAAGAAGGTGCTGGCGTACTCGACGGTCAGCCAACTCGGCTTCATGTTCGTTGGCGTCGGCACCGCGAACTTCGCGGGCGGCATATTCCACTTGTTCACGCACGCGTTCTTCAAGGCCGGGCTCTTCCTCTGTGCCGGCTCGGTCATGCACGCGATGAGCGGGTCGGGCGACATCACCAAGATGGGCGGGCTGGCCAAGCGGCTGCCGTGGACCACGCGCGTGTTCCAGGCCTGCTGGTTGGCGATCTGCGGTGTTCCCATCTTTTCCGGCTTCTTCAGCAAGGACGCCATCCTGGAAGGCGCCTTCGCCACGCATGCCTACGGCCAGGGCCTCGCCTGGGTCGGCCCGCTCGTCGGTGGGCTGCTGCTCGTGGCGGCGCTGGGTACGGCGTTCTACATGTCGCGCCTGTACTTCCTGGTCTTCACCGGTCCCTGTCGCGCCGACGGGCACGTGCAAGAGCACATCCACGAGTCCCCCGTGTCGATGATTTTCCCGCTGGTGGTGCTCGCCGCGGGCGCGGTGCTGTCGGGCTTCGTGTCCGTACCGCCGGCGATTCGCGAGCTCCTGGGCAGGCACGGCGAGAGCACCCTGGCGGTTCTATTGGCCCCTGCCGTGGGCGAGCCCATGCACGTATCCCATGCGCTCGAGTGGGGCGTGATGGCGACCTCGACCGTGGTTGCCCTGGGCGGCATCGGGCTCGCCTACCTGTTCTTCGGCGGCGGTTATCGCCAGCCTGCGCACGCGTTCGTGCAGAAGGTGCCGGGCTTCGTTGCGCTGGTGCGAGACAAGTTCCGCGTCGACGAGCTCTACGCGAAGCTCCTCCTGCGTCCGTTCCGCTTGGTCTGTGACATCGTCTTCCAGCTGGTCGACCGGATCCTCATCGACAAGATCCTGATCGGTGGATGGACCTTCCTGGCCGACATGCTCGGGCGCGTGTTCCGCTTCTTCCAGGCTGGGGACGTCCAGCGCTACCTGGCGGCGTTCGCCATCGGCGCATCGGTGGTGGTCTGGGTGGCGGCGCGACCCGCTCGACCTGACGAGATCCGTATCAAGGTCGAGGGGCGGTCGGTCAAGGTGGACGTGGTGGATCCCGGCGCCCGCCGCGATGCCCTCAAGTACAGCTTCGACTTCGATGGCGACGGGCGGCCCGACCGCGCCGGCTCGACGCCGTCGGCGACTTGGATCTACGGCGGTGACCTTCACCAGAAGGTCACCATCACCATCGAGGACTCTCGCTGGCAGACCCGCCGCGTGATCACCCGGCCTTTCGAGCTCCGACAACCATGACCAGCCTAGCCATCACCACCTTGTTGCCCTTTCTCGGCGGCGCCGTGGCCCTCCTGTTGCCGGGGGATCGCCCACGCCTCTTGCGCTGGTACGGGATCACCGTCGCGCTGGCCACCTTCGTGCAGTCGCTGTTCGTGCTGGCCGCCTTCGACGGCGGGCAGGCGGGGTTCCAGCTGCACTCCGATTGGGCTTGGGTGCCAAGCCTCGGCATCCGTTTCCACCTGGCGATCGACGGAATCTCGCTGTGGCTGGTGATGCTGTCGACCCTGATGGTGGTGGTGACGTTGCTGTCGCCGCAGGCCACGGGGTTCGTGCGCGACAAGAACCGCGGGTTCGTGGCGGCCATGCTGGTGCTCGAATCGGGCATGATCGGCGCGTTCGTCGCGCTGGACATGTTCACCTTCTACGTGTTCTGGGAGGTGATGCTGATCCCGATGTACTTCATCATCGGTATCTGGGGCGGCGAGCGGCGCATCTACGCCGCGGTCAAGTTCATCACCTTCACGCTGGTGGGCTCGCTGCTCATGTTGGCGGCCATCCTCTATATGGCGGTGGTGGTGCACCGCCTGACCGGCCAGTGGACCTTCGACTACGAGACCTGGTCGCGCTTGATGCTGCCCCGCGAGACGCAGCTGCTGTGCTTTGGCGCCTTCGCGCTGGCCTTCCTCATCAAGGTGCCGCTGTTCCCACTGCACACCTGGCTGCCCGACGCGCACGTCGAGGCTCCGACCGGCGGCTCGGTCATCCTGGCCGCGGTCTTGCTGAAGCTGGGCGCTTACGGTTTCCTGCGCTTCGCGCTGCCGTTCTTCCCGCTGGCTGCTCACGACACCGCGCCGCTCATCGCTTGGCTGGCCGTGATTGGCATCGTGTATGGCGCGCTCATGGCCTACGCGCAGGACGACATCAAGAAGCTCGTGGCCTACTCGTCGGTGTCGCACCTGGGCTTCGTGGTGCTGGGCATCCTCACCGTGACCACCACCGGCATCCAGGGCGGCATCTACCAGATGCTCGCGCACGGCATCTCCACCGGCGGACTGTTCCTGGCGGTCGGCATCCTCTACGAGCGCAGGCACACGCGCAAGCTGTCGGACTTCGGCGGGCTGTGGGCGCGCATGCCGGTCTTTGCAGCGGTCTTCCTGGTCGTCGTGTTGGCATCGGCCGGGTTGCCGGGGCTGTGCGGCTTCATCGGCGAGTTCATGGTGCTGATAGGCACCTTCAATGCTGGCAAGGTCTGGGCCGAGACCGCGCAAGTCCCCGCTTTCGCCAACCCGGCGCTCTTGGCAGCCATCTCGACCACGGCCGTCATCTTGGCTGCGGTCTACCTCTTCACCATGTACCAGAAGACCATGCTCGGTCCGCTCGACAAGCCGGCCAACAAGGACGAGCACGTGCGCGATCTCGACCTCACCGAGAAGGTCGTCTTCGGCATCATCGTCGTTTTCGCTCTCGGCTTGGGCGTTGCCCCCGGGCCCATCTTGAACCGCAGCGCCGGTTCGGTGGACGGGTTGGTGGCCACGTACCGCACGCGGCTTGCGGAGAGCCGCCGCACCCCCGAGGCGCCGGCCCGCATGCTCAAGCCAGGCGGTTCGATGCGGCTCGTCGCATCTGACAGTGCCGTGCACGGAGGTCGGCCATGATCTCGTTGTTGGCGTCGTTGATGCCGCTCATTCTCACCGGCGGTGCGGCCTGTCTCGTGCTGGTGCTCGGCGTGATGCTGGGGGCGCGGGCACGCGTGGCGACGACGTGGATCGCGGTCGCCGCTTCCGTCGCCGTGATGGTCGCGGCCGCGGTGTGCCTACCAGATGCCGACAAGAGCAAGCCCATTCTCGCGGACATGTGGATCGCGGATCGCACCGCGCTGGTCCTCGACTTGCTCATCGCGGTGGTCACCGCCATGACCTTGGTGGTCTTCCACAATTTCTCCCGCGAGCACGCCTTCGAGCGTGACGAGTTTCCGGCCCTGGTGCTGTTCGTGGCCTCGGGCATGATCATGGTGGTTCACGCCACGCACCTGCTCTCGCTGCTCATCGGCATCGAGACCATGTCGTTGGCTGCCTACGTGCTGGTCGCCAGTCACTACCGTTCCAGCCCAGGTGCCGAGGGGGCGCTCAAGTACTTCCTCATGGGCGCCATGGCCACCGGGTTCTTCGTGTACGGCATGGCCTTGGTGTATGGCACGAGCGGCGGCGAGCTTTCCTTCGCGGGGATCGGCGCGCGGGCCGCGACGGCAGGGGGCAACCCCCTCTTCATCGTGGGCGTGTACCTGATCTTGGTCGCACTGCTGTTCAAGGTCGCCGCGGTGCCGTTCCACATGTGGCTGCCCGACGCGTACGAAGGTGCGCCCACCCCGGTCACGGGCTTCATGGCCACGGGGATCAAGGCGGCGGCCGTGGTCGGCATGGTGCGCCTGTTCGGGACTGCCTTCGCGGATCCGGCGGTGTCCCAGGGACACGCTGGCTGGGCACGCATCATCGGCATGGTGGCGTTTGCCAGCATGACCCTCGGCAACCTGGCTGCGATTCGGCAGGAGAGCGTGAAGCGCATGCTGGCGTATTCGTCCATCGCGCACGCCGGCTACCTGCTCGTGGGCGTGTCTGCCCTCGGTTTCGGCGTAGCCGCGGCCCGGCCTGCGCTGATCTTCTACTTGATGGCCTACAGCGCGATGACCCTCGGTGCGTTCGCGGTAGCGGCGTGGGTTGGCCGTCGCGGTGACGAGCGGCTGCGGGTCGACGATTGGTCCGGGCTGGCGAAGCGTCGCCCGGCCTTGGCGCTGGCGATGACCTTGTTCCTGCTCTCGCTGGCGGGGTTCCCTCCGACAGGCGGTTTCTTCGGCAAGTTCTACCTCTTCCGTGCCGCCGTCGAACGTCCCGAGCTGATTTGGCTGGTGGTCGCCGCGGTGCTGAACAGCGTGGTCAGCGTCTACTACTACCTGCGCATCGTAGTGGCCATGTACTTCCGCGAGCGCCCCGAAGAGTTCAAGAGCTATCCCTCGCTGGCGACCGGCGTGGTGCTGGCCTTCCTGGTGGTGCTGGTGCTCGGCCTCGGCCTGGTTCCGGCGCCCATGATGGCCGTCGTGCAGTAGTCGGGAGAGTCCCGGCGCGGGGCTTGCGCAACCCTTGGCGGCGGAAAGCTTCACCCCAAAAATGAAAACGGGCGCCGGATGAGGGCGCCCGCTTCTACGAGAGGACGTGGTGTCTACTTCACGGACTCCGCGATTCCGCGGGCGGCGTTGGCGACGCCGGAGCGAGCGGCCATGTAGTCGTTCACGGCCATGAGGAACTGTTCGAGGTCCTCCTTCTTCTTGCCCTTGCGCGACTTCTTGCTGCAGCTCTCCCAGGCCTGCATCTGGCGCATCTCCTCTTCGAGGATGCCGCCTGCCTTGTGCGAGTTCTTCCAGGTCGGGACCGACTTGGCGTCGACCTTGGCTTCCTTGTCCTCGACCACCAGCAACTGGCCGCAGTCCTTGCGTACGCGATCCATGAACGCCACCGGATCCTTCTTGAAGCAGGCGTCGCTCATGTACTCCAGCACCTCTTGCGCATCCTTCATCTTGGCCAGGCCCGGGATCGCGCAGTAGAGGAACTTCTCGAACGCGGCGGTCTCGGCCGTGATGTCAGGCGTCATATGCCATGCGGTGCCGAGCTCTTGGATCAGCTGGTCCGTGTCCTTGGTGGTGCCGCGGGCCTTGATCTTCTCGGAGTAGTCCTCCATGCCCGACTGCAGCTTGGGCAGCGTCTCGCGGTACTTGTCGAGGGCGCCGGCGAGCTCCGGCGGGGCGTCGCGCAGACCTCCGAATGCCTGACGCGCGCGCTCGATCTTGGGCACGCACTCGGTGATGAGGTAGTCGGCGAAGGTCTTTTGCTGGGTGAAGTAAGCGGACTCGATGCGCTGCTGGAACTGCTCGCCTTTCTGGAACATGCCGATGTCGACCTCGCTCGCCATCACGCAGTTCCAGAAGGCGCCGGTCTCGCGCTTTTCGAGCTCGACGAACTTTTCGGCGTAGTTGAGCTTCTCCTGCGCGGCCGCTTTGCGGTTGCGGTCCTGCACTTGTTTGAAGATGACGAAGCCGATCACGATCAGGGCGACGCCGCCGACGATCATGCGGTTGCGCCTGCGAACTGCTTCGCGGGCGGCCATCTGCCGCGCGTATTCCTCGGCGGCGTCGGCCATCGGAGCGGGTACGCGGCCTGTGGGACCCACGCCTGGCAGGGGGGTGCCACACTGGGAGCAGGCTGTTGCGCTGGGTAGATTCTGGTGTCCGCATCGTGGACAGGAAACCATCGTGCTCTCCTTTTTTTGAACGCGGCGCAGCGAGCGCCGCAAGGCTAGCCCTTTTTAACAGATTGCTTCGAAAACACGGCCCACGATTTTAGGTAGTCGAGTGCAACTTGGAGCTGATGGTCCGAAAGCCGCTTCACCTCGACCGGCTTGTCGCCTTGCTCGTTGCGCAAGTGGCGGTCGAAGTTTCGCTCTCTCATCATGGTTCCATCGTCGACGTCGGCTGGCGGCGCGGCTGCGTCCACGATGATGTTGGGCACGATACCGTGGCCTTGGATCGATCGGCCCTTGGGCGTGTAGTAGCGCGACACGGTCAGCTTCAGGCCGCAAGGCCGGGCCCCGCAGCCATCGACCGTCATCACGGTCTGGACCGACCCTTTGCCGAAGGTGGTCGTGCCGAGCACAATCGCGCGTTCGTGGTCCTGCAGGGCGCCGGCGAGGATCTCCGCGGCCGAGGCGGTGGCGCCGTCCACCATCACCACCATCGGGAATCCCAGCCAGGTGCCTCGGCTGTGCGCCATCTGCCGGTCCATTTCCTTGCCCGCCTTGCCGACGGTGCGGACGATGAGGCCCTCGGACAGGAAGCGGTCCGCCACCTTCACGCCCTGGTCGAGCAGCCCGCCGGGATTGTGCCGAACGTCGATGATGAGGCCCTTGATGCCGCCCGTCTTCTCGGCGTGGCGCTGGATGTCTTCGAGACCTTCCAACACCTTGGCGTCGACGATGGACGAGAACACGCGCAGCTTGATGTAGCCGTAGCCGTCGGCCAACATCCGCCACTCGACCGCCTTCACTTCGAACTTCTCGCGCTTGATTCGTAAGCTCAGCGGTCGACCCCGGCGGTTGATGGAGAGCACCACCTCGCTGCCGGCGGCACCCTGGATGCGCGAGATGGCGTCGTTCCAGTCGAGCGGTCCGGCCTCGACGCCGTCGATGCGCTCGATCAGGTCGCCGGTCTCGATGCCGGCGCGCCACGCTGGCGAGCCCTCGATGGGCGACACCACCACGAAGCCCCGCTTCCGCTTTTCGAGGTCGATGCCGATGCCGATGATCTCCGCGTTGCCCTCGGTCTCCTGCTTGAGACGTTCGTACTCCCCGGGATCCATGAAGCGCGAGTGCGGGTCCAGCGCCTCGGTCAGGCCGCGGGCCGCGCCGTACATGAGGTCGGTCTCGGGGATGTCTTCCACGTAGTTGTTCTCGATGTACGCGAGCACCTTGGTGAAGACGCTGAGCTTGTTGTACGGGTCGAAACGTCCGGCGGCGAGGGGACGCGAGACCACCATGCCGCCCGCGAAGGCGGCGAGGACAAGGACGAGGAGCGCGGGGACGCGAAGGCGCGGCAACCGGTTCAAACGCATGGCCGGCATTATGTCATGGCCGAGCAGAAGCGGTGCCTGGCCTCCGCCTCACCAATCCCAAAAACTCGCTACTTGTAGTCGAGTACGACGACTTCGGCGGACGGCTTGTAGCGCCAGCCGGTGATGGCGATGCGGTTCGACTTTTCCCGCCGGACATTGGGCCGCCCCGCCAGGAAGGCATCCACGGGCGCCAGCTCTTTGGCGGTCGAGACGTCCGTCTTGAAGTGCATGGGGATCACCATCAGGCGCGGGCGAATCTGGTCCACCACGTAGGTCGCGGTCTGGGCATCCACGGTCGTGCCCCCGCCCACCGGCACGATGACCACGTCGATGGAGCCGATGGCCGAGATCTGCTGGTCGGTCAACGGATGCCCCAAATCGCCCAGGTGCGCGATGCGAACGCCGCCGGTCTCGAAGATGAACACGGTGTCGAGGCCGTGCTCGGCGCCGTGCTGCTGGTCGTGGTACACGCCGACCGAGCGGATGGTGATGTCCTTGACCTTGTCCGCGATCTTGACCCAGCCCTTTTTGTCCGCGGTCAGCCCACGGAACACCCGGGGTTTGCCTTGCAGGAGGGCCAGGTTGCCATGGTCGGGGTGGTCGTGGCTGATGGTGACGGCGTCGGCGTGCAGATCCGCGGGCGGCAGGTAGCCCATGTTGGCGGCGACCGGGTCCATCACGACGCGCGTTCCATTGGCGCTTTCGAGCATGAAGCACGACTGGCCGTACCAGGTCAGGTAGGCGACGGGGCGGGACGCTGCGTACGCGCTGGACGCAGCGCCGAGCAACAGGGCCAGCGTCGCGCCCGCGAGGATGCGAAAGAGAACACGGAGCATGACGATCGAATTAGCCGCGAAAGGAGCGCATTCGTCAACCCTTCGTGTAGGACGCGCGCGGCCACTGGCTTCTGTTTGGCGCTTGGGGCAGTCTTGCGACCGCCCATGTCGACGATAGGAACGTTCTCCGTCAAGCCGATAGGTCGCGTCAGCTCGCCCTACCAGCGCCGCTTCGGTACGCCCCAGCAGGCTGCTGCCTTGGACTCTGACGCGGAGGCTGTGTTGCGCATGGACGCCGCGATGATCCCCGCGAGCGCGTTCGCGGATCTGGTTGGCGTTGAGCGTATCTGGGTGGTGAGCTGGCTCGACCGCAGCGGAACCTGGGCACCCATGGTCCGGCCCCCACGGGGAAACCGCGAACGGCGCGGGCTGTTCGCGACGCGTTCGCCGGATCGCCCGAATCCCATCGGACTGTCCGCGGTCCGCCTGGTGAAGGTCGACGGCTGCGACTTGCACGTGCGAGGTGTCGACCTCCTGGACGGCACGCCCATCTTGGACGTGAAGCCGTACGTTCCATACGCGGACGCGTTTCCCGAGTCGAAGGCGGGATGGATCGACAGCATTCCACGGGACGCCCCCCAGGTTGCCAAGCGGCCGCCGTCGGTGCCGAAATAGGCGTACGTGAAGCACGAAAACAATCTCCGCATCCGTCCGACCGTCACTGCATAATCCAGACGTGAAGGCGCGCGCTGGTTGTGTCCGCAATCACGGATCTGCATTCGTGGGCTTGGCCGTGGTCCAAGCCGTCCTGGCCGTCGCCTGCGGCGGCCTGAGCGACAAGCCCCGGGCGTTTTCCGTCGCTGAGATTCGCATCAACGAAGTGGTCAGCCAGAACCAAGGCGTGTGGGTCGACGAGGCCGGCGAGACCGACGACTACGTCGAGCTCATCAACGTCGGCAAGGAGCCCCTCGACCTCGGGGAGTACCTGCTGCGGGACTCGTCGCGCACGGTGCCGCTGCCGAGGGGCATGCTGAAGCCGAATCAGATTGTCTTGTTGTGGGCCGACGGACAGCCCGAGCAGGGACCGAACCACCTGCGGCTCAAGATCGACGCCGACGGCGAGGCGCTGGAGCTGATTCGCGCCGGCGTGGTCGTGGACCGCGTGGAGGTCCCGGCCTTGGCCGCGCACCATGCCTACCAGCGCATCCCCGACGGGACCGGAGCCTTCAGCGACTGTGGTTGGGCCACGCCCGAGCGCGAGAACGGATCCCGTTGCGGTCCTCCGAACACGCCAGAGCTTCCCGAGGATACGCACTTCGCTGCCTATGCCTGGCCCTCGCCTTGGCCCGCCCGGCCGCAGCCGCTCATGCTCACCGAGCTGGCCTTGCGAGCGGCTGGCTTCATCGAAGTGCTCAACACCGCCGCCACCGCCGTCGATCTGTCGACCTTCGAGCTTCGTGTCGCGCCTCACAGGGTGGGAGATCCCTGGCCGACCGCCACCGACGGCGCCGGGCTCCCCTGGCCGATGCCCACGCTCGCCAGCGGCCAGCGCGCGGTGGTCAGCCTGACCGACGCGGATTTGGTGGCCGTCGCAGCAACAGGGCGCTTCGAAGGCGTGGTGACCCTCTGGTCGCTCACCGACGGCGCCGCCGTGGACCGGGCAGACTTCTCGTACTATCCCGAGGGCGCAGCGCTGGCGCGCGTGCCCGATCCTGACGGCGCCTTTCGATTCTGTGTCGCCCCGTCGCCTGGAGCGCCGAACGATGGCTGCGTGGCGCTGCCCTCGCGTCCCGTGGGCGATCACCTGCGCGCGCTATCCACGCCGAACGACTTCGCCGCGCTGGCAGCCAGGCGAGGCGACGTGGGCGAATCCGCCGTCGAGTTCGTCATCGACATGACCTCGGGCGACGTGGTCGCGCTGCTCAATTCGGTCCATTGGGACATCCACTACAGTTTCGTCCGCGAGCACATCCAGGAAGAAGAGCACGTGGATCGTTGCAGTCCTGACGGGCGGCAGATCTTCAACGCCGGCTGGTACTACTTCAGCTCGACCGAGTACTTCCGCGTGGAGGGGCGACGCTATTTGCTCGGCACGCTGGTGAAGTACGCGGGTTCGAACCTGCACACGGTCGAGTTCACCCCCGGCGACGTCATCAGCCCCGCGCAGATGCTGCACGCCTTCTACTCGGTCCTGCGTCACGTGGACAATCCCACGGCATGGGCCCTGCGACCGCAGGACTCGAGCCAGGTCGAGAGGATGAAGGAGATCGAGGGGCAGGTCCCCATCGTGGACACCAACGCCCCATTCCGGGGGCTGACCTTCCAGCCGCTGGTACCCACCGTGGGCTACGGGACGCTTCGCTACGTGGATGCCGATGCCATCGAGGCGGCCCATCTCGGTCCTCGCGACATCCTGGTCACCAACCGCGTGCCGTATGCCATTCCCGTGGTGGCCGGCCTAATCACCGAGGCGTTCCAGACGCCCCTGTCGCACGTCAATGTCCTAAGTCGCGGCCGAGGAACGCCAAACATGGCGCTCGAGAACGCCCGCGCCGACGCTCGCGTGCAGGCCCTGCTCGGCAAGTTGGTTCGGCTGGAGGTTCGAGGGGCCGACTTCCTGTTGGCCGAAGCCGATCCCGCCGAGGCACTCGCGTTCTGGGACGCACACAAGCCCGAGGGACCGGCCGCGATTCCGCGGCTCGACACCAGCGTGCGTGGCCTCGTGTCGCTCGACGGGCGCGGGATCGAGGACACGCCCTCGGTCGGGAGCAAGGCGGCGCAGTTGGCCGAGCTCGGGCGTATCCAGCTGTGTTCACCGTCCGCGGCCGATGCCCCGGAGCCGCGGATTCCCACGGGGGCCTTCGCGATTCCCTTCGCACACTCGCTGGAGCACTTCGAGCGCAGCGGTGCCAATGCACGCCTGGAAGAGTTGCGCCAGGATCCGGGCTTCCAGGCCGATCCGGCGGTACGCGAGGCGGGGCTTGGCCTGGTCCAGGCCGACATCCTGTCGGCTGCCGTGGACGCGGAGTTGCTCGCGTCGGTTCGGGAACGAATCAATGCCACCTGGCCCGGCCAGCGTGTACGGTTCCGCAGCAGCAGCAACACCGAGGACCTGCCGGAATTCAACGGCGCCGGCCTCTATACTTCTGAAGGGATTGACTGGGACGCCTCGTACGACGAGCTGGCCACCGCGATCCGCACCGTGTGGGCCAGCCTGTGGACGCCCCGGGCCTACGCCGAGCGCGAGTACTACAACATCGACCAGAGCGGGGTAGCCATGGCGGTTTTGGTGCACGAGGCATTCTCGTCGGAACGAGCCAACGGCGTGGCCATCAGCCGCGACATCCTCGAACCATCCCGGGGCGACAAGTTCTACATCAACGCGCAGGTGGGCGAGGCCGCCGTGACGAACCCCGCGCCCGGCGTGGCGAGCGACGAGTTCACCTACTCGCTGTCGCGCTCTCCGCACATCGAGATGCGTTCGGTGAGCAGCCTGAACCGCGGGGTGCCCGTGTTGTCCGTCAGCGAGGTCTACGTGGTGGCCTGCAGCCTGGAGCGGATCCACGAGCACTTCCGACAGCTCATCGACCCCGAGCAGAAGAATGCCTGGTTCGCGATGGACATCGAGTGGAAGCTGATGGGGCCGCAGAGGCAACTGGTGGTCAAGCAGGCGCGGCCGTACTCGTTCGGGGAGGATGCGCCGGTCGGGTGGTGTGATCTTTGACGGGAAGGCGAGCGCCTCGTCGTCTGCGGCAGCGTCAGTTTTGCTGGAACCGACCGAGCGTGGCCGGGCACCTGGTCGGCCGATTCAAGGAATCAGCTTGCCCGCCTCGCTCAGCACCTTGAGGATTCGCGGATCGTTGCGCAGGTCGGGCTCTGACGTCCCGGCTCGCGGCGGGTAGATGGGAAAGCCATCGGCGAGGATATCCTCGAATCCGACGCGCGCCACGCGTGGGGCGTAGGCCGAGATGATGCTTTGGAAGACGCCGAGGTAGATGCGCTCGCCGTCGGCCTCGACGACGAATGGCATGCCGGGCGCGCTGCTGGTCACCTTGCTGGCCAAGGTCGTTCCGGAGAAGAGCATGGTGTTGAGGCCGACCCAGTTGCAGGCAGCCTGGCCGTTTTCGCTGCACGCCTTGGTGTCGGCGTCGACGTAGTCGATGTCCATCAGATCCAGCAGCGGGGTATTGGCTAGCTGCAGGGACTGGAGATCTTTTGTCTCGACGGACGAAATGGCGACGTTGGAATCGCTGAGCGGCAGGAATCGCAACCGGCTTGCCCATCCGTGTGGCGCGACGGGAACGCCGGGCACATACACCTGGGTGCCCGAGAAGGGGCTGGCCGGATCGTCCACCGAAAGGCACGCGCCCAAGGTCCACGCATCATCGCTCAAAGGTCGGCCACCGATGAAGACCGACCCTGTCACTACCGAATCCTTGGCGACCGCAGCGTCGTTCGACACGGAGCTTGTCCTCAGGGTCGCCATGATCGGGGCCCAAGTCGAAGGCACGGGGATGACGCCACCGCCTTCGATGTTCCCCCGAATGCTCACCACCACCTCGAAGTCTTGCCCCACGGCTTCGCTGGTGTGAACCCGGGCCGCGTAGACCTGGCAGCAGCTCAGGAAGGGATCGGTCCACTTGGTGGTCGCCGACGCTTCGTACGTCTTGCCCGCGTAAAGCACCTTGCTTTGGCTGCCCACGCAGAAGTCGGCCAACGCCGAGCCCACCTCGCCCCAGCCGCCGTCGACGATGGACCCGCCGTCCACGAAGAGCGTGGGAGCATCCGCCACATCGACCGGCACGTCTGCTCGATCGGTCGTATCGATGCCAGCGTCGGGTTGCCTGCCGCCAGCCCCAGCCGTGGCGGCATCCATGGTCGAGCCAGCCCCGCCGCCGGTCCCGGGACCAACCACGGTCGCCCCCGCGGCGCCGCCCGAGCCGCTGAGCGTACCGCCCGAGCCAGCGCCCGATGCGCCACCGCTCCCGGTTGGCCAACCGCCGTTCCCGCTGGGCGCATCAACATCTGTCGAGCCTCCGTGCCCGGAGGCGCCGCCTGACGACGCAAGGATGCCGTCGGTACCGGTGGAGGCATCCACCGTCGGCTTCTTCAAGGTGCTCGAGCTACAAGCACAAAGCCAGATCCCGACGCCGATGATCGTGTGGATGATTCCGCGCTTCGTTGCCGCCGCTGCCGTGTTGCGCATGCATGCCTCGCTCGCCAAGGGAGATGGATGCGCGATCTTTCGACGGATACCGACGAGCGTCAACCCCGGATGCTGCCCTGGACGCGCTGTTCGTGATCGTCGGCACGGCGCCGTCACTTGTTCCGTGCGCCGAGGCTCTCTACACTCGCGAGGATGTCGCCCATCCTTCCTGCCCTCGTGGCGATCGCGGCGGTGTTCTCGGGAGTCTCGGTGGCTTCCGCCCAGGTTGGACGCGAACGCTCGATCTGTCCCACTGGTGCCAAGCTGGCGCCCAAGCGGACGCAGGCGGTGCTTCGACGGCTTGGGGCGCACGCGGAAGGCAAGGGGCTGCGGGACGCGCTCGGAAGCCAGCCCGTCGTCTGCTACGGGAACGTGCCGGAGGGCGTCTTGCACACCAATGGTGTCGTGGTCCTGCAAAAGGATCACGCCGTCTCTGCCAACGCGGCCCGCCTGGGGCACCTGGTATTCCATCTCGTCCACGGCTTTCCACTCGACGAGGAGCAGGCCCGCGCCGGTGCCGTCGGCTGCGACGAGCTGGTGAAGATCGCCGACCGCGCCGAGCACGCGGCGCACACGCTCGAGAACACCCTACGTCTGGCCTTTGGTCTTCCGCCCCTCGCGTTCGAGGATCTGTCGGGCGCCTACCGGCAGCGTTGCGAAGCGCTTCGCGAGCATTCGACGGGGCGGCCATCGCTGTGACTGCCCTTACAACCTGATCGCCGCCAATCCCCGCGGCCGTGGTACTTTTCCGGCGGAGGACAACATGCGCAGCCTGCTTCTCGCGACCACCGTCGGCGTCCTGTGTCTCGGCACGCCGGTCTTGGCCGACGTGGTTCCGCCTCCGCCAGAATCTTGCCCTGCGGGCTCGATGCCGACCACCAGCCACGGCGGCGCTTACTGCCGGGCCCAGGTTTGCAACGTGCCCCAGGATTGTCCCAAGGACTTGAGCTGTCAGGAGGTCTCGGCGTGTACGACCACGTTCAACTGTGGGGGCCGCCGCCTCCCCGACGCAGCGCCGCCCCAATGCACGGAGCTCGAAGGCCTTTGTCCGTCGGTCGGGCAATGTGACCATGGCACCGCCTGCAAGCCGATGCGTTTGTGCTTGCCCGCCACGAGCACGGTGACTGCTTCGACCACGGCCACGGCGACCCCGGGGACGACGGCGACGCTGACCGTCACCGTGCCCTCGACCATCGTCACCAGCACGACGACGACGATTGCCACCACCGCCACCTTGGTCGGGATGATCCCCACGGGCACCCGGACGGCGACACTCGCGACCAACGGCACCACGGTGACCCGAACCGAGGAGCTGACCGCCACCGGAACCATCACCACGAGGACCGTCGCGTCCACCAACACCACGACGATCATCTACACCACGGGCACCGCCACCATGACCACGGTGTGGCCCACGGGAACGGCGACTGGCACCGGAACCAAGACGTTCACGGTTCCGGTGCCATCGATGACCGGCTCGTCGACCTTCACGATTCCGGGAACCACCACCACCACGACCACGGAGACAACCGCGGTCACATCCACGGCGACCGCGACACCGGTTCCGACCTCCACCGCGACGGCGACCGATACGGCCACGACGACCCATACCGTGCAAGGCACCTCGCCAGCGACGGACACCATCACGGCAGTGGCCAGCCAAGATGCCGGCCCGTCCCGACCTGCGGCTTCGCTGGGCGGCCAGGGGTGCACCTGCTCGTTCGCCCGCGGCGGTTCGTCCGCGGCCTGGCTTGTGCTCGCGCTGGCGACGCTGCTGGCGATTCGCCGTCGCCGCCGCTGATCGGGAGCGTCTGCTTCTGCTGGAAAGCATGCCCGGCCGTAAGCCTTGAGTTTTCGGGACGGCCTTCTTCTCGGCTCGTGTGCGTCGGCGTGATCGGAGGAGCCATCTACTACGCCACGCGCATTCATCGCTCCACCTGTGCGCAGAACGAATAGGATCACGACCATGGCCGACCCTAAGGACCAAGATACCCAGGCCGACGCGAGCCAGGAATGCACCGCGCTGGTCGATCGGACCAACCAGTCCGTCCTTCTCCGCTCGGGCTATACCCTAGCGTGCAATCGCGAGAACGAGGACGACGTGTTGTCCGTCATCGGACAAGACGGAACCATCTGTCTGCGCATGACCCTCGGCAAGGAGGGGCCGCTCGTGGAGATGCGAACGCGTTCGTTCAAGCTGGCCGCCACCGAGGAGCTTCTCGAGCAGTCCATCGGCGGAGATATCCGGATGCAGGCTGGGGGGGCATTCACTCGGAGGCACACGCGCAAAGGATCGAGGCGCGACTCGGCGATATCGAGTTGCGCGCGAACGACGACGTCGCCCTGGACGGAGAACAGATTCGACTGAATTCGCCGCGGCCCGCCGAGCCCCGGTCACCTGGCCTCTGCTCTCTCAAGGGACCGGCACGCCACCCGCGGTCGACGATCCGATCCTGAATCTCGACAAGACAAAAGAGTAGCCGCCGCTGTTCGCCCGGGGGGCCTGGTGCCGCCGTCGAAGCGGGCACGACGACATCCCATCTTGCGTCACGCGGTCCATCGGCTCTGCGCGCGACACCCGTGCCACCCCCGAAGCAAGCAAGGTAGACTCGTTTCGTGTCCGAAGTCGACGACCCCGAAGCCCCGACGCCCGAGCTGCGCGACGCCGAAGTAGCGCCCGCCGAGCGCAGCCTCGCTGAGATTCTCGAACGCCTGCCCACGAGCCCGGGCGTGTACCTGATGAAGGACAAGCGCGGCAAGATCATCTACGTCGGCAAGGCGGCCAACCTGCGCACGCGGGTGCGCCAGTACTTCCAGCCGGCCAGCGGCGATACGCGCGCCTTCGTGCCGCTGCTGGAAGGCATCATCGCCGACATCGAGACCGTGGTGACCGGTAACGAGAAGGAAGCACTGCTGCTGGAGAACAACCTCATCAAGCAGCACCAGCCGCGCTTCAACGTCAAGCTGACCGACGACAAGAACTACCTCGTGCTGCGCCTGGACCCACGCGCAGAGTGGCCGAGGCTGGAGGTGGTGCGCAAGATCGCCGACGACGGCGCGTACTACTACGGGCCGTATCACTCGGCGACCTCGTGTCGCGAGGCGCTGCGCGTGGTGAACCGCCACTTCCAGCTTCGCATCTGCACCGACCATACGCTGCACAGCCGCCAGCGTCCGTGTCTGCAGTACCAGATCAAGCGTTGTCTGGCGCCGTGCGTGCTGCCGGTGCCGTCGGGGGACTACGCCGAGCAGGTGCGCTTCGTCGGGCTGTTTCTCGAAGGCAAGAGCGACGAACTCTTGCGCGATCTGCACGTGCGTATGAAAGAGGCGTCGTCACAGATGGCGTTCGAGCGCGCGGCGACGCTTCGCGATCAGATCCGCGCGCTGGAGTCGGTGCTGGAATCGCAACGCGTGGTGCTGGACACCTTCGTCGACCAGGACGTCGTGGGCTTTCACCGAGAAGGCCACGCGGTGGAGGTCGTGGTGATGTTCGTCCGACAAGGGAAGCTGGTGGGCAACCGCGCGTTCTCCTTCGCCAGGCAGGAGTTCCCCGACGACGAGATCCTGTCGAGCTTCGTCGGGTTGTTCTACGACCTGCAGGCCACGCCGCCCGCCGAGGTGTTGCTGCCGTTCGCCATCGCCGACACCGAGGTGAAGGAGGATTGGCTGTCGGAGAAGCGCGGCAAGAAGGTCGAGGTCATCTCGCCCCAGCGCGGGCCTCGGCGCGCCCTGATGGAGCTTGCCCAGAAGAATGCGTCGGCCAGCTTCGTGTCTCGTCGCGACCGCAGCAAGGACAGCGCGGCCACCCTGGCGCGCCTGCAGCGGCGCCTGGGCTTGGCCAAACCGCCGCGCACCATCGAGTGTTTCGACATCTCGCACGTGCAGGGCACGGATCCCGTGGCGTCCATGGTCGTGTTCGAGGACGGCGAGCCCGCGCGCGGGCGCTACCGCACCTATCGGATCAAGCACGCCACCGGTGGCGACGACTTCGCGTCCATGTACGAGGTCCTGTCACGCAGGTTCCGGCGCGGCCGCGAGGCCAAGGAAGAGACCGACCCGTGGCGCTTGCCCGATCTGCTGGTCGTCGACGGTGGCAAGGGACAGCTCGGCGTCGCGCTCGCGGCGGCCCGCGACGTCGGTATCGACGTGCGGCCAGGGGCAGGGTTGGCCATCGTTGCGCTGGCCAAGGAGCGCGAGTCGGCGGCGGGCGAGGGTGACGAGGCTGGATCGTCAGAGCAGGTCACGGGCTCCGAGCCCATCGCTCCGACCGCATCGGCAGCGCCCGCAGCCCCCAAGCTGGAAAAGAAGCCAAGCTCGCGGCCGGATCGCGTGTTCCTTGCACACGGCAAGGACGCCATCCCCATCGGGCCATCCAGCGCCGAGATGTTCGTGCTCGCCCACCTTCGGGACGAGGCGCACCGGTTCGCGGTGACCTTTCACAGGAAGCAGCGCAAGAGACGCACCCTCAGGTCCGCGCTGGCGAACATTCCCGGGATTGGTCCCATCCGCCAGCGGAAGATGCTGGCCCACTTCGGCAGCCTGAAGAAGGTCGGCGAGGCGACCTTGGAGGAGCTGCTGGCGGCGCCCGGGATGAGCGAGGCTGCCGCCGCCGCCGTGTACGCGCACTTTGCCGATCGACGGCCCTTGCCGCCAGCCGCGACCGACGCTACGGGTTCACCCGGGTCAGGTCATACTGCAGAGGACCCGACTCGTACCGATACATGATGTAGAACGACAGCCGCGAAAGGTCGGCCGACAGCTTGATAGCCTCCATGCTGCTCAGGTTGTTGCAGCCACTCACATCGAAGCACACGTCGATGGTCCCCTTGGCGTCGCCGTTGGCCTGGATGTCCGTGATGTCGTAGCGCCTGTCCGGCGAATCTCCATCGTCTCCGTAATACAGGGCAGAGACGCCGTTCCCATCGGGCGCAGCCTTCGCCGCGTAGTGGCTGTAGCTGTCGAAGGTTATGGTGGCGTGATAGGTCGGCCAGAACGGCGTGGTCACGGTGCCCGTCCATGTGCCGATGATCCCGGTCTTGACCCGCATGAGCGCCTCGGTGCCGCAGCCGCACTCGCTGTAGCTGAGGTTGGCCAGGCAGATCCTCGTACCAAGCAGCCCGTTATCGCAGGTGCACGACTGTGTGCTGCCCGGTGGGCACAGGGCGTCGCCTTGCGAAGGGACCTCCGGCGGGAGATCGCGAAACCGCTCGCGAGGAAGGTCCGGGAGGCGGTCTGGCGGCAGGTCGCGCCGGAGATCGGACACCAGATCCGGCGGCAGATCGCGAGGGCGGTCGGGCAACGAGTACGGCGGGAGATCCGGCGGCAGGTCGCGCCGAAGATCGCGTGGCAGATCCGGCAGGATGTCGGGCAATCGATCGGGGCCGAGATCCCGCGCCACGTCGGGCCCTGGCGGCAGGTCCGTGGGGCGTTCCCTCAGCAAGTCGACTGGCCTGTCGAGCGGAAGGTCCGGCGACGGGACCTGGGCATCGGTCGATGAGATCATTTCGGTTCGCATACCGCAGCCGAGACCAGCGCAAGCACAGGCGAGGAGAACGACGAGCTTCATCGCGCCCTAGCGTCCGACGACAGTAGCGCGATTGCAAGCGATACGGATCACCTGGGAAGGGTGGCTCTTCCCGGCGCGGCAAGCCAGCGTGACGATGACCTGGTCCTGGCACCCGGTCGCTATGTCGCAGCCGTGCGAGGACGTCTTCGACACGACCGCCCATTGCCAGCGCGGCGGTGGCATACTGCGACCGTGGAAGTGGCCGCTGCACCCGCACTGACCGACGAGGAGAAGCGACTCCTCGTGCGAATGTTCCACGTGCAGAAGCTCACCGACGACGAGATAGTGTTCAAGAACAAGGCGACAGGGTGGCAGACCGCGATTTGGATAGGTGCCCTGTGGTTGCTTGGCCAAGGACTGATGTTCGGATGCTGGCTGGGACGCTGGATTCTGAACCCGCCGCCGACCGAGCCTTGGTACCTGTACATGATCCTCATTCTTGTGGGGCTTCCTATCGTCGCCATTACAGTGCGTCGCGCGGACTGCGCGCAGCGATGGGTGGTGTTGCGACGGGGAGAGACCGGTGTGACCGTGCGACTGGGCGATCGTGAGTGGAAGGTTCTTCTGCCTGCGGGAGTCGCGCCCACGGAGGCCGGTTTTGCCTCAACCACAATACCCTGGCGGAAGATGGGGCTGCATGACTCGGCAGATCAGCAGGCGGCCTCCGAGATCCTGGCTCGCTTCACCAACGCCTCCGAGAACCGACGGCCGAGCGAGGAGTGTCTGTGGAGGCTACAAGCCGCCGGCGTGGAGGTCGTCGGCTACGACGATGAGGGTGTGTCCATTGCAGGTGCCGGGAACGTGCGAGTCAAGAGGGTCGCGTTCGCGGTCTTGGCTACCATGGGGACGGTTCTGGTGCCGATGACGGCAATGATGCTGGGACTCGTAGGGGCTCTGGTTTTCCCCCGGGGATTCATCCTGTTCGAGATTGTGCCATCATCATTCATCAGTTGGACGTGCTTCTGGTCTTTGAGTCTGCCTGGACCGTTCATTCTCGTCCGGGAGATGTCGCCCTACAACGTGATGACCTTCTGGCGTGGCAAGGGGTGGATCACGCTCTACTCAGAGGGACGCGGTGCCCCGCGCAACTGCCGGGTGAGTCCGGAAATGATTCATCAGGAGTCGATTGGTGGAGACCCCGGCGGCAATGTCAAGGTAGGGGGGCTCGCGTGGGGTTGCATGCCTCAATACGGTCACGGCGAGAGCCTCGTGGAGTGTCTTCGTGAGCTCGTCGCGCCGAAACCGCAGCAAAGATCAGACCTCAGCCTCTGAAAGACCGAGGCGAGATCAGTCATCGACCAGGATCTTTCGTCCCACGAACATCGGGTCCGGCGGAGGCGGAGGATGGTCTGGGTCGTGGGGCTGGGTTGGACCTCCCCAGATGAAGGCATTCATTCGGTTTGCGAACTCGGAGAGCTGCTCTACGCTATAGCGCCTGGAGTCGAGAAGCGTGTATCGGCCAGAGCAATGTTCGAGCAGGATGTTGCGTTCGTCAGGGCAGAGCTCGGAAGCGTAGGGCAGCTCACGGGCCTTGAATCGACAGCTCCAGGGAGGGCAGGTCATTTCGCCGCGAAGGGTTCGACGGCGGATGCCCTTGCTAGCCACAGCCGTCAGACGCGGTCGCGCCACCCGGAAGAGAACCGCGAATAGTATGGAGAGCGACCAGACCCCAATAGCCACGACATCGCCGGCTTCAAGGGGAAGCTTCACGCTGGGCGCGGCGATCATGGATAGAACCATGATGGTCATCGCGCAGATGACATATGCAAGAACCACGAATTCGCCGTTGTTGTCGGAACTGATCGGTGCGCGAAATTGAATCGTGTCTGACCGGACATTCGTGACGTCGAAGAGGGTCAAGAACGGACCAGCACCCTCCAGCACCTCTTCCTCATCACCTTCAGAGGCCGTCGCCGTCTGCTTGGGTCCAAGCCAGGCGTTCAACGCAGAGACGGCCGCCTCGACCTTCGGGCGTCGGGAGAAGATCCTTGGCCTGAGCCGGAAGTGGCCACCGTCCAGCTCCAAGAGAGTTCCCTGTGCAGGAAGTCGTTCGTTGGTCTTGGAGATGAGAATTGGGAATGCCCGTCCTCTCTGGTGGAGCGTGGCGATGGTGGAGCCGGGCAAGAATTCGAGCCGCCGCGGGACAACCAGGTTGAGCAAGACACACGCTTGAATGACGAGGACGCCCCAGACGAACTCCTGGAACGTGATGAAGCCGGTCATGTCTCCACGATACGGTTCCGCAAATAGCCAGAAGACTAGGCTCATCGCAGCCAGCAAGTTGAAGACCTCGTATCCTCCGTGCGCCCTCATGCCCGTCCGCAGCGGAAGAACGAGTCTTCCATCGTCCAAGAATCGGGCACCAAGCACACGCCTGAGCAGCCTGCGCTGGTCAGGTGAGAGTTGCGCGGCCATCAAGCCTTGTGGTGGGGGAGGTCATCGACCAGGAACGTCTTGGTGATCAATTGGTCCGGATACATCTCGAACTGCCCGTTGGTGTCGAGGCAGATCGAGATGGTGATGGACTTGGCACCAATCAATACGCTGCCGGCATCGTACATGTGCCCCTCTTGGGTTTGGGTGCCACGATAGCGCAGTGGCGGGCGAGCTTTGGGCCAGGGAGCGAACGGCCTGAACACGCCGCTGCTGCCATCGACGCGCGCTACTTCAATTCGCATGTACAGTTGGCTCTCTTTGGGATACCCATAGGGGAATTTTGCGACGACGGAGAGCTGTGCTTCAATGCGATCAAATTCAATTACCTCGGCTTCGATCTCCATCTGATAGACGATCCTGTAGAAGGCGCGGAGCTGACGGCTCGGCGATTGGGCGATTTCGCCGAGACTGTAGCCTCCCGTCCAATCCGGCCTGCTCGAAGCGTCTTTCAAGGCGTTGCGTTTGCCGAATTTGCAGAAGCGAAGCCATATCTCCAAGTCACTGCCCTGCGCAAGCGCTCCACCGATGGAACCGAACAACTCCAGAACCTGCCCGAGGGCCCCGGCCCAGAGCAGAACCGCCGGAAACGCTGGTCCCGCAAAAATGCCGAGCAACAACAGTGCTCCCCCAACCGCAGTCATCAAATGAAACTGCGCGGCTGTCTCGTCTCCTTGGTCGAGAGCCTTGGAGAAATCCATGTAGGCACCGATGGCATCCATCGCACCGCTGACAAAACCAAAACCTCGGCTGGCTGTCACAATTGCCTTGGAACGAACCGCAGCGGCGATCTTCAGTGCCTGCTTGCGACCTGCCCACTGTTGGAGCATTCGCCGCTCACTCTCCAGTGGAAGCGTAGGGCTTCCGGCAAACGCCTCCGCAATCTGCTTGTCAATTCGTCGGACATAGGCAGGGTCGGCTGTATATCTCTCCATCACTCTGATACTCGAAGAGAGGAACGAGGAGCACGCCCCGACCAAGCCCACCCATGCGCGAGCGGATTTGCGGTCGCGATGTAGAGCCCAAAGTGCCAATCCGGCGTTGAGCCCCTCGAAGGTATGGCCTATCCAAGTCAAGAAGGGGGCCTTGCCCGCTGCCTTCTTGATCGTCTCGATGCTTAGATCGTCCCATCGATCGAGCTCACTATTCCACAGTATCTCGACGCCCAGTAGCTTCTTGACCCACCAGCGTGCACCATCGACGTAGAGGTGCAGGGTGGCTTTGGCCGCTGACGAAGCCTTTGCGCCGTGCTTTCGGGCCATCTTGAGGGCGTTGGCAAAGGTTGCATTCACTTCGATCAGGGCCTTGATGGCTCGACGCACATGCTTGGTGCCAGCTTTCCAGTCATACTGGTTGAACGTGTAGTTCAACAGTCGCCGATCGAGCTTCTCGCCGAACTTGTCTGCCGGTACGGCACGGTAGCAATAGGCGAGGCAGGGAAGAAGTGCAACGTGGGCGTCACCCGACTTGTCCGTCCACATGTCGAACAACATCTCTTGAAAGGGAGGCGCATCCAGATACTCGACGAGGCGGTCTGACGCCTTCACGCAGGCCTCAGTCATCCCCGCCTCGGTCATCTTGGGTAGGCTCTTGATGAAGTCATCCAGGTTGGTGGTGGAGACGTAGTCATCCAACTTTATGGCGTGCTCGAGACTCTTGACCAGGGTCGCCACCTGAACAACATCCCCGTTGTCTAGGAATGCCTTCCCATAGAGCGCCATGGCGGCGTTGTAGTCGTCCGTGAGGGCTTCGGCCATGAGCCAAGGGGCCCACAGCTCAACGAGCACAGACGACGTGGACTTCTCCTGATTGGCCTTGAACACGATCCTGGTGAGGGAGCGCTCTTTCGACCACTCGAGGAACTTCTTCCGTTTGTCTGTCTGGCCTTTCTCTATCCGTCCGTTGGGAATGACTAGGTCGAGGCGGGGCTGAGGGATCGGAAATGGCGATAGCAGGACATGGTACTCGTAGGCACGTCGTTGGTTGTCGTAGGCATCGGAGGTGGTGAGTACGACGCTTCGGGTTGTGTCAGTTGACTTCCGCTCGGCAGGAAGGTCCTGCTGTTTTGCATAGCTGTATCGTCCCTGTTCGTCGACGTAGACCTGATGGGTCAGCTCGATGGGGCCCCAGCTGTCTTGAAACAGATAGATCCAGAAGGGTTGTTGTTCCTGTTTTGGCTGCGCCGCCCGGCCTCCTCTGGGATGGGGCCCGGCGATGTAGGAACCTTCTGTGCTGCCGTTGCCTAGCTTGTCATAGAGGCGGAATGTGACGATCGTACTATGGAAGTGTGTGGCGACGACCTTGTCTTCCCGGCGCCGGTAGTCGCCCTTGGTCGCAGCCTCTGAGCGAGCCCTCACGGCTGATCCCCCTCGTCCGGGCTGCTGTCTTTCTCGTCAGTTCCAAGCTCTAGCAGTGGGGCGTCATCCCAGCGTCCCGCCCGGTGCTGGGAGCTAGCCAGCGCTGCTGGTGCCTCGGCTCTGGGCGCCGTTCGGCGTGGAAGCACCTTGCGGGAGGGCGGAGGAAAGATGTCATCGTAGCTACGGTCGGTGAAGATGGTCCCGATGATGCCTGCTTCGTTGTGGTGGACAAGCGTGTACTGCTTGTCGGGCAGGAGGTTGGCGAACTCGAGGGTCAGTTTTCGATCGTCGGCGAAGCCATCGTCGTCCACAGCTTGACGCTCCTCATAGCTCCCGTCTTCACTGCGTAGCACGAAGGTGTGGCCAGCGTACTGCGGATCGCGTGGATCAAAGGGTAGGGTCATGCAGAGTACCCGTGGAACGGTGACTTGAACGAGATGCTCCTTTCCCGCGGCCAGGCGGAGCGGCTCACCTTTGTACAGTTGGGCAGCCCTGTTGCTCCCTGGTATCGGCTTCGACATAACTGGAAGGCTTTGGAATTCAATCGAGCACGAGCCTTTCTCGATACCGCGGATGGTGACGCGGCCTCCGTGTGGCACCCTCGCCGCTTCCTGCTTGCCATCGGGTAAGGTCAGTTTGTACGAGATGGTGTGTGCTGGCTGACCGTCCTGATCGATCACCTCGACCGTGATCCAATCCTTCTTCTTCCCAACCACCTTCTCCATCTCCCCGGGCGCCGCCCCCGGTCCCGCCAGCATCTTCGACATCCACGGTACGGGTGGGGTGTTGCCGGCCATCTTCGCGGCGTGGTTGTTCGTCACCAGGTCCAGGTGGCGGACGGCGGGTTGGTTCTCGATCATCACGTTCATCGAGAAGGTCTGGAAGTAGGCTTTGCCCTGCGTGACTTGAGTCATGATGCCGCCGCCGGTGCTTCGGGCGACTTCGTCCCCGGTGGACTTGGCGACGAAGGATTGGGCGTTGGCGATGCGGTTGCCCTCGACGGTGACGGTGGCGGCACAGCCGTCCAGGTCGGCGGCTTGGGCGGTGTTGACCAGGGGCGTGGGGATGGGGCCAGAGGGCGGCGCTGGCGGGCATAGGCACACGTCGGGAAAGGCGACGGATTTGCCCATCGACCCTTTGTGGGCGGCGGCGCGACCGTTGATGAAGACGTTGTCTGCCATGAAGGTCCCCTTATCTTCGTTCGATCGCCCCGAGGACGACGGCGCCGCGCTCGGGGCCGTCGCTGGAAAGCACGGCCATGCTGGCCCGCTCGTGCACGGCCTTGGCGTGCAGGAAGGCCAGCATGGCGATGGGCAGAAAGCCTGCGGCGGCGCCAGTCTCGCCGGTGGAGAACGCGGGAACCTCGACGGTGCTTTCACCGCGACCGCGGGACACACGAGCCTTTGCCAGCAGAAGCTCCTCGAAGTAGCGTTGCTCGCCGGAGAAGTCGTGGGCCACACAGTCGAGGCCTTCGAAGTCGAGCTTGGCCTGGGCCAGTGCCTTGGCCATCGCCTCCTGCAATCCTGCGCCGGTGATCGGGCGATTGCTGCCGCGACAAGCCTCTTCCTTGCCTTCGGCGGCGCCCAGCAGGCAGGCCATGGCGTTCGGGCCGGGGCGACTACCGAGAAGCAGCATCGCGCCGCCTTCGCCGGGGACGTAGCCATCTCGGTTGGTGACGGTGAGAAGACGGCTGTCGCCAACCAGCGCTTCGACCCGCCCATCGTCTACGGCGGAGTCCACTCCGCCCACCAGGCAATAGGGAACCGTCGGCTCCTTCAGCAACGCCAACGCCACGCCCAGCGCCTCGACCGCGCCAGCGCGCCCACGCGCGATCACGCGACTGCGAACCGTGTCGAGCGGAACGGTTGCTTTCGCGATCACATTCCGAAGCAGCTCCACCGGCCAGTCGGGTGGCGAGTCGGCGAACGCAGCAGCCTCGGGCAGGCACAGTATCAGCGGAATCCTCGTGGTGGCGTCGAGCGCCAGGGTCGCTTCGTCGACCACGGCGTTGGCCATGGCGAGCAGCCGATCGGGTCCGTCGGGGGCGTCGGCAAGCGGGATCTTCATTCCACTCAGCGGTTCGCCCTCTTCGTCGAGGACGTTCAGGTCGTCGAAGAGCTGCACGCGCGTATAAAGCCCGATCATGCTGTCGGTCAGGTTGGCCCCGACTGGCGTGATCGCGCCGGCCGCTTCGACGGCGATCATCAGGCCGCCCTCCATCGGTACGGAACCCGGTAGACCTTGCCCGACTCGAGCGCGCGAACGCAGGCCGCGGTCGGCTGGCCAACCACCACCTGGCCCATGCCCAGCAGATTCGGCCTCGGCGAGAAGGCCGCACGAGCCACCAGCGAGAACCTCCTCTCGGCGGGCTCGATGACGATGGTGTCCACCTGGGCGTGGGTCTCGAGCGCGTTTTCGCGCGCACTGAACATCACGGGCACCTCCAGCTCGGGCAGCACGAAGACGTCGGTGCCCTTCTCGGTCATGTTGTAGAGCCGTACTTCCTCACCGGGCTGGTAGTCGGGAAGCTGCTGATCCTCCGGAGCCACGTTCCAGTACGCGGGATCGAAGTCCTTCGGCGCCAGCGGAGCGCGGGACGCCTGCCAGGCCTCGTCGTAGGTGCCGGCCAGTCCGATGCGCGGCTGCCAGTGACCTGCAATCGGGCCGAAGCCGCGTGGGGGAGGGCGATCGTTGCTCGACGTGATGGGGGCTTGCGCGTCTTCGAAGCTCGGCGCGCGTTTGCCTTGCAGCTCGGCGGGGCGCTTGGTGATGCCGGTGCCCGCGGGGTTGCGCAGCTCGGTGGCGCGGGTGTCCTGGGGATCGGAGCCGCCGAAAGACAACTCCCAAGCGATGGGCAGGCCGTCCAGCGGCTGCGGCTTCGACGGCACCATGTCGTGCACGAGGCCAGGCAGCCAGAAGCGCGCGCCGAAGACGTGGACGGTCTTGCGCAGGCGCGCGCCAACGCGAATGGCGACATCCGCCTCGGTGACCGGCGCTGGGAACGCGAGCGATCCTTGCAGCAGGACGTCGACGCGCGGCTTGGGCGGGGAAACGTCGGATGCTGCGTGCAGCCCGGACGTGGCGGGGTCGCCGGCGAACAGGTCTTCCACCTGGATCGGCGCTGGGGCGACGGAAGTGGCCGCGCCATCGTCTTGCCACGTGAAGCTGGCCTTCACGATGGCCACGAACATGGGCATGCCTTCGGCGTCTTTCCCGGCATGCTCGCCCACGGCGTAGGACGTCAGGTTGATGATCGAACCCATGCTGCCGTCGTCAGTTGATGCGGACGCCGCCGCCGCGAATGCGATTGATGTTGGTCGCGCGAGAGAGGATGTTCTTGCCGCGCACCTGCACCTCGCCCGCCGCGGACACCGTGATGAGCGACTTGCCAGTTCGGATGGTCACCGACTCGCTGGCGCCGAGCTCGATGGTCTTGGCGTCGAGCTTGATGTGGTCGTCGAGCGATTCGTGTTCGGGACCCGGGAACGTGCACCACAGCACCGGAGTCCTCATTCCCTCGGCGAGAACGGAGATCGCGGGCACTGGTGCCAGCGCCACGGCGGCTTCGAGCCAACGTCGATCGACCTGGCTCGGGACGCGCACCTCGACGGTCCTTCCGGACTCGTCGCGGAAGCCCGCCTTTCGGCCCGGCCCAACCGTCACTACGTGGCCTTCCACGGCACCGGTCCGTGTGGGCTCCAGATCATCCACCGATCTCAGCTTGCGTACGAGTCGCATGGTCCCTCCGAGGCCGGAATTGTATATCGCGGGTTCGAGACACGGTGTGGCTTTTCGTCCAGGATGGCGAGCCTTCTGCGGGAGCGGCCCTCCGTGTCTCTTCCCGGTGCGCGGACTATCCCTCGCTGGTTAGCGTCGTTTGCCCCTCGCTCGCCTGCTTGGGCGGCCAGCGGGTGAACAGCCGTCCGATCAGGTAGCCGGCCAGGCCACCTCCGAAGTGGCACCAGCGATCGATGCCAGGGAGGAACGAGATCGCGACGTTGATCGCGAGGAGCACGATGAGCCGCTGGCGCAGGCCGCGCGCGATCAGCGCGGGAAAGAACTGGTGTCGCCCGCGCAGAAGCCCGAGCGTGGCGCCTATCAGCCCCCACACCGCGCCCGAGGCACCGACCGACGGTGCGCCGGTGAGCAGGGTGCTTGCGATCCCGCCTGCGACCGCGGTGCCGAAATACAGAAGGGCCAACCGCTTGCGTCCGAGCAGCGGCTCGAGGAAGGAGCCGACACTGTAGAGCGACAACATGTTCACGATGAGGTGGGTGGCGTTGCGCTGGTCGTGCAGAAGCGCGTAGGTGAACAAGCGCCAGAGCTCGCCGCTGCGGACGGCATCGGGGTTGTTCGCGAGCATCTGGTAGACGTGTCTGGCCCGCGGATCGCCGCCGCTGCTCACGATGAAGAACAGTACGCACAGGACGATGAGCGCGACCGTGAGGTGTGGAAACCTTCGCGTGTTTCCCTTTACGAAGGCCATCGCCTCCAGGCGTTCCTTGCGCCCACGCTGCGCGATGCCCTCGATATCGGCCAAGGAGAGCGGCGGGATGTCGGGCAGGTCGCGGGTTGCCTTTTCCAACTCGGGCAGGGCGCGGCCGGCTACACGCCGGGTAAGGCCTTGCTCGTCCACATGGTAGAAGCCGATCTGGTCGTGGTTGCGGTGGCGATCGTCGGCGGCCTTGAGCGCCTCGGCTACGCTGGCGTCTCCGCCCGCCACGACGACGAACAGAAGCCCCCGCTCGTGTGCGTGCAGGATGCGGTCGAGGTGCATGCCGAGGTCTTCGCCGACCGCGTGCTGGTCCAGCAACACCAGCCCCTTGCCCGATCCCAGCCACTCGAACACCGCCACCGGCTCGTGCAGGGCGACCAGCGCAGCGGCGTTTCGACCGGCCTTGCCGGCGACGTCCGGATCCGCCAAAGCCACGATCAGGCGGTCGCGGACGGATGCTGTTTTCCCGGGATCGTTTGTCACGGGCTCGATTGTAATGGATGGAAACCGGACCTGCCTTCGACGCGTCTGTAGGACAAATACTGACAAGCCAATCCGACGCCAGGCGGACATGCAAATCAGAAGGCTGATCGGTTACTTATCCATGTCCGATCCACTACCCTCTAAGTCGTGGAGAAGACTCTGGCAGTTACCGATGGGCCGGGACAAAGGCAGACACCCTCCGATGGCCATGCACCATACCCCTCCACTCCACCCCGCGCGAGCTTCGACCAGCTTGCGCCCCTGTCGCTGCCTCTGTCCCGGCCGACTCCTCCTCGTTCCTTCCCACTCCCTGTCTTCTGATTGAAAGGTCTGCTTTCGCCCCCGTTCCCGATCTCGATACAAACGGCTCTCTCACAATCTCGCTTGGATAGTGATCGGGGACGGGGGAGAAGGCAGACCCACTCAGTATAGGCGGTGACACCCGGGTTTGCCTAGCGGTCAACTGGGGAGGGGCAGGGCAATCGAGTTCTGCCCCCACGGGAATGGGGAATTGCGGTTCGCATCG
>CAZYFU010000011.1:0-83156 GCA_964647025.1 uncultured Myxococcales bacterium
CCAGTCACCCATACCAGCCAGGCGCGTGAGCATGGCACACAGGCGGTCGAGAAGTCTGAGCAGGGCCAGTACCTCTGGCTCAGGTGCAAGGTTGAGGACCAGCACGCCTTCCAGGGCCGCCGCCTCGCACGCCTCGCCGCGGGCGCAGCGGAAGCGACACGGTCGGTCGGCACCTTGGAACGCGCGATGGTCGAAGGGTCGATTGGTACCATCAAGTGCCCCAAATACGGATTCAACCGGCCGGCGGCACGCTCGGCCGCGATGATGGGCGTATGCGGCCAGCGAGCTGTGCTTGGACTGAACCTCACCAAGCTCCTTCGCGGCGTTGCCGGAAAGAAGGGATTTGCCCTGGCGGTATGAGCGAGACAAGGGGACCAAGGTCCCGCCTACGGGCGAAATCCGGTAGCTGCCCGCGCCGAACTCATGGGATGGCCTGACATCGCGCTCTGCTCTCCGAATTTCCCGACAAGCTCTAGTCATTCGGCGCGGGCAACTCTCCCACCGTCGGACTGAGCGACAGGCGGTTCTTTCCGCGCAGCACCTCGACCGCCAGGGCAGTGCCCGGACGTGTCGAGGCAATCAGCGGACGCAGGTCGCCCTTGTGCGAGACGGGGCGATTCTGCGCGGCGGTGACGATGTCGCCGGCGCGCAGTCCGGCGGTGATGGCGGGCGAACGGGGCAGGACCGAGGTGATCTGCGAGGCGCCATCGGGGAGCCCGAGTCTCTTTCGGCGTCCGGCGCTGACCGGAACGAAGGTGATGCCGAGCCATCCCGGCTTGGTCGTGCTGACGCGCTGGCGGTCGTGTGCGAGCGGAGGGAACCTGCTGGTAATCGGTGTCTCGGCGGTGTCGGCCATCGGGGCCTTGATCGGTAGCGCGAGGTCTTCGCAGCGATCGAGCGCCTCCAGGGCCTTGGCCTGTGCGTTCCTGTCGCGAATCCAGACACGTCCCGCTGCCGTGGTCAGCATGAAGCGAATACGCAGGAGCGCCGCGATCCTGATTTCGTTGCGGTAGCTGATTTCGTCGGCCGTGGACAGCGCGGTCACCAGTCGATCGGCCTCGGCCGCACGTCCGGCGTCCGACAGGACGAACTGCTCGAGCTCGGTGAGCAGCGCGGTCGCCAGGGACCGCAAGGCCGCGCCTTCCAGGCCCCGCAGGGCTCGTTCTTCCAGGCGCGCTCGCCACGCAGGCTTGGCAACCAAGAACCCATCGAGGTTGGCTTGGTTGAAGTCGCCGAGCGCGGCCGCCCAGGTCTTTGCGTAGGCGTCCATCTGGTCGAGCAGATCGAAGAGCGCCTCGGACTGACGGTCGAGATCCGCCAGACTGGATGGCCGCTGGAGGTCGTACATGGCCGCGAGGCGCTCGATCTGACGAAGCGCGGGCGACAGGGCAGGGTCGGAGAATGCGCGATCGAGCAGGGGCGCGACGAAGGCGGCTTCTCGCGACGGTGAGCCGGCGGCGCGGGCGAGCTGCTCGGCGAGAAACACGTCCGAGCTGCGCAGGGGCACATCGGGAGTCTCGTCGGTGACCAGCACGTCGGCGTGGGCTTGGGAGAACCGCCCGCGGCGGGCCAGGGCCGAGAGAAACTGGAAAGAGTGGCCGATGGCCTTCTGTCCGCGCACCTCGGGATAGCAGCCGTAGGCGGGGCGATCCGGCGTGGACGAGAAGTATCCGCAGGTGCGTCCGCTCGGTACGCGGCGACGCTCGCGCGCCTCGTGCAGGTAGGCGAAGCCGCCGGAGTAGCATTGCGACATCAGTGAGACGACGCGGACCGTGCTCGGCAGGCGCGCCAGCACGGCGCCAAGCTTGTGCACGGAGATCGACTCGCGCCCCCCCCACAACGTAATCCGGTTGCCGAGGGGATCGCGCGGTCCCTGCGAGCCGTGGTCGGTGACATAGACGAGCAACGTGTCGTCGGCGCGCATGCGCGTGCGTAGCTCGGCCACGGCCTTCTTCAAGCTGGCCACAGTGGCCGGCCGCAGATCGACGCCGGGCAACACCGAATTCTCGTAGCTCGTGAGGTCGCGCAGGATCGGGTCGAGGCGCGTCCCCTGCAAGAGCCAAGCGTTCCCAGGATCCGCCTCCCGCGTGGCCAGGTCAGGCGTGGGGTTAGGCCCGTCGCTCGACAGGATCGTGATGTGGTCGCGCGGAATTCCGGTCGTGTGCAGAAGCTCGACCAACTGTCGGAGGTGGCCGAGGTGCGAGGCGAAGTTGTCCTGCTTGTCGCCGCCGCCATTCACCGCGAGCACGAACAAATCCCCGGGCTTGTCCTGCGCGGCCGCCACGCCCGGCATCGCCAGCAGCAAAAGGCATGCGGCGGATAGGCCCCGCACTAGCCATCACCCCGTTCGTGGGTCTTGGCCAGACGCTGGCAGAGCCGCGTGGAACGCGAGGCGACCTCGGCGTTGCGAACCGCGATGCGCAGGGCCTTGCTGGTGCCAACCAGCACCACGAGCTTCTTGCCCCGGGTGACCGCGGTGTAAAGCAGGCTGCGCTGTAGCATGACGAAATGCTGGGTGTGCACCGGAATGACCACCGCAGGGTACTCCGAACCTTGCGACTTGTGCACGGTCGCAGCGTAGGCCAGCGCGAGCTCGTCGAGCTCGTCGCTCTCGAAGAGCACCTCGCGCTCGTCGAAGGAGACGACCAGCTCGCAGGCCTCGCGGGCGACGCGAACCACACGACCGAGGTCGCCATTGAAGACGTCCTTGTCGTAGTTGTTGCGGAGCTGCATCACACGGTCACCGACTCGGAAGCGACGTATACCGGCTTGCAGCTCCTCGGCGCCGGCCGTGAGCGTCTCCTGCAAGAGCTTGTTCAGGTTGGCCGCTCCCAGCTCGCCCCGGTGCATGGGCGCGAGCACTTGGATCTCGAACGGCGAGAAGCCGTAGCGCCTCGGCAGTCGCGTGACCACCAAATCGCGGACGAGCTCCGCGGCCGCCGTGGGATTTTCCTCTTCGAGAAAAAAGAAGTCGCGTCGATCGGCCTGCGGTCCTTCGGCCGGTGCTTCTCCCAACTCGGGTATCTCGCCGTCGTGGATCCGGTGGGCATTGGTGACGATCAGGCTCTGCGCGGCCTGACGGAAGATCTCGTCGAGCCTGACCACCGGAACCACGCCGGAAGCGATGGTGTCGCGCAGAACCGTGCCCGGCCCGACCGAAGGAAGCTGATCCTGGTCGCCCACCAGCACCAAGCGCGTCCCGGCTGCGATGGCCGCCAGCAGATCGGCGGCCAGGCGCACGTCGATCATCGATGCCTCGTCGACCACCAGGAGATCTGCGTCGAGTGGATTCGACTGATTGCGACCGAAGCGTCCCTCGGCGGGACGCCATTCCAGCAGACGGTGCAGCGTCGAGGCGGGCTGGCCCGTGGATTCCTGCAAGCGCTTGGCGGCGCGTCCGGTCGGCGCGGCCAGCGCAACCCGCTGTCGGCAGCGCAGGAAGGTCGAGACGATGCCGCGGACGATGGTGGTCTTTCCCACGCCCGGTCCACCGGTGATGACGAGGAGTGGCTCGACCAGCGCGCGGCGCACGGCTTCGGCCTGACGGGGCGCGAGCCCTATCTTCGCCTCACGCTCGTAGTCGGACAGCGCGCGGTCTGGGTCGACCGGCAGGGGGCGCCGCTGCGAACGCAGGAGCCGCAGCAGCCCTTGGCAGGTGGCCTTTTCGGCGCGCCACAGGCTGGTCTCGAACACCGCCTCGTCGTCGTTCTCGGTTCGTTCGACCGCCACCTCGCCTTGTCGCGACAGCTTGTCCACCGCGGCCTCGATGCGGTCGAGGTCGATCTCCAAGCGCTGGCCGGCCTCCTCGACCAGGCGGTTGCGCGGTAGGAACACGTGCCCCTGACCGCCGGCCTCTTCCAGCACGTGGCGCACGCCGGCCTCCACGCGAACGTCGGTCTCCTTGCCGATGCCCAGCGACATGGCCAGCCGATCCGCCGACAGGAAGCCGATGCCCCAGACGTCGAACGCCAGCTGGTAGGGGTTCTCGCGCACGCGCTTGACGGCATCGGCGCCATAGCGTTTGTAGATGCGCACGGCCAGGGCCGGGGACACGCCGTAACCTTGCAGGAAGACCATCACCTCGCGCTGGCCGCGCTTCTCGGCCCACGCCTTCTTGATGGCCAGCGCCCGGGTGTGTCCGATGCCGGGGATCTCCCGGATGCGGTCGGGGCGTGCGTCGAGGATCTCGAGCGTCCTCTCGCCGAATCGCTCGACGATGCGGCTCGCGAACTCGGGGCCGATCCCCTTGATGAGGCCGGCCCCGAGATACCGCTTGATGCCATCGACGGTCGTCGGGGCGACCTCGGCGTATGAAACCACGCGGAATTGCCGGCCGAAGCGCGGATTGTCCTCGTAGTGCCCGGCTGCGCGCAGTCGCGCTCCCACCGGAACCCCGAACAGGTTCCCGACCACGGTAACCGGCTCGACTTCCTTGCCGACCTTGAGGCGCGCGACGGTGAACTCGCCGCCACCCCCGGAGAACACGATTCGTTCAATCGTCCCCTCCAGGGTCGCTGCGGCGTCCGCGCTCAAACGCTTGTCCTGCGCACGCTCGAAAAGATCCATGGACCGCTACAGCCTCCGTTGCCGCAGCGAGAACGTCAAGCCGAAGGTTCGGCGCCGGGCGGCGTGACCTGGCTGGTCTAGGGTCTAGGGTCTATAGGAGATGCCGTGCTTGGCCAGCACCTCGAGCAAGTCCAGCAGGGAGAACACGCCGAAGCCGCGAATCTCGAGCAGTCGTCCGAAGGTCCAGTGGTGGGCGTGGCGGCCGGGTTCGTACCGGCAAAGGGCGTTGTGCGTGCGCGGCTCGAGCTCGTAGCCGTACTCTTCGACCAGGACGTCCGGTGACGTAACCACCCGCGCCAGGAACGCTCTCGGCAAGCATTCGACGCTGGTCGAGTTCACCCGGTGTCCGGTCAGCGCTTCGAAGCGCTCGATGAAGCGGGCCGCGTCGTCGCGTCGGCGGTCGAGCTTGCGCGCCGGCTGCGCCGAGCTCTTCGCGGACTGATCGATGACTTCCGGCATGGCGACGCTCGCGGAGTGCGGCGCTAGACCGCCTCGGGCCCCCGCTCTCCGGTGCGAATGCGAATGACGTCGGCGACCGGGGAAACGAAGATCTTGCCATCGCCAATCTCGCCCGTGCGCGCGGCGCCTACGATCGCATCGACGATGGGGTGGACCATTTCGTCCTCAGCGACGATCTGGATCCGCACCTTGGGCACGAAGTCCACCGTATAGGAGGACCCTCGGTAGACTTCGCGCTTGCCGCCGGTGCGACCGAAACCTCGAACCTCGGAGACCGTCATGCCGCGTGCGCCGATTTGGAAAAGGCGGTCCTTGACCTCGTCGAGCTTGAACGACTTGATGATGGCTTCGATGCGCTTCATGGCTGAATCATTCCTCGCTTCCGGTTGCCAGGAGGTTTCGGTCAGGTGAAAGGGTGGTAACGGTATCCGGGTCGCTTAGAAGTAGGCGAGGGCCGCGAGGATGCCGGTGACCTGGTTCTTCTTCGGGGTGGTGCCCTTGAGGAACAACTCCTGGTCGGACAGGTCGGCGCGGACCTCGGCGCGCAGCTCGTAGTGCTTGTCCATGGTCCACGCGAGAAGTCCCGTGCCCTCGTAGAGGCTGGCCTCGAAAGCACCGAACATGCTGTTCTTGTTCTTGACGTACTCCACGCGCGCGGCTGCGTAGAACGAGTCGCTGATGACGAAGCGGCCCATGCCCGCCACGCCGAACCAGTTCGTGTCACCCTCCTTGAGATAGTCGATGTTCACGCCCACCGACAGATCGCCGATGTCCTTGAGGAAGACGCCGTCGAACACCATGCGAGTCTTCGCGCCCGACGCTTCCTTCCCGATGTAGGTCGTAACCGAGGCGGTCAGGCCCAGGTCGGCCGGCGTGTAGGTGATGTTCCCGCCGAAGGTCTTGTCCGAATTGACGTCCGGGTCGTTGTTCCATCCGTTCACGACCTGAAGCGAGATCACGAGCTCGGGCGCCGCGATGGTCCCGAGCGCCGCAAGGTTGACACGGAGACCGGTGTGAAGCAGTGGAATGCCGTAGAAGAGCAACGAGCGGCTGTAGAGCCAGTTCTTGTTCGCCTCGATGACCTCGGCACCGGCGGAGGTCACGAACTTACCGGCGTCGATCGACAGGTACGAGGTCGGTCGCACTTGCGCGTACGCTTGCTGCACCAGGAACCCCATGCCGTAGACGCCCTCGCCCTCGGAGACCGGCGTTCCCCCCGAGGCGCCCGTGCTTCCCATGTTGATCAGCGAGGCCGTATGGCCGGCCCCGATGTCCATTCGGAAGGTGACCCAGTCGGTGTCCGCGTGAACGCCGAGCTTGGCGTAGTTCAAGGTGAAGCTGTTGGCCTGGGTGTCGAAGTTGCGAAAGGCAGGCCCCTGGGTCTTGGGATCGCCCGTGAAGTTGTACATGTAGTAGGCATCGACCAGTCCCTCCCAGCCGAACGCGACCGGCGCCGCCTCGGGGGCCGGGGTAGGGGCCGGCGCCGCAACGGCTACCGCTGCCTCGGGCGCTGGCACTGGCGCCGGTGCCGGTGCCGCTTCGGGGGCCGACGCAGGTGACTCGGGCTGGGCCTCGGGGAGGGCCTCGGGCGTCTGGGCATTGGCCGCCAATGGGAGCACCGAACAGAGCACAACTACTGTGGACGAAAGTCGCATTGATCTCTCCTTCTCAAGAATCCAGGGCCAAGTGATGCAGACCTAGAAGAGCAACTAACCTCGACGGCTGCAATGGGCCCAGGTCAGAGTTTTCGGCGCTTTTCCCTCGACGATACATGGCGGAAACCTGGGGTTATCGCGGCCGATCTTTCGCGCCGGTTGCTGGACAAAGTCCCGTCGGATGTGTTCTCTGTCGTGTTCCCGCAGGGCTTGCACTGTCGTGCGGGCGAACATTCATGGCATCGAAACAGTCCGCTTACACAGGGCCAGATACAGTGGAGGGACCCGATGAACGCAGGACGAGGCAAGACGTTGCACGAAGATGACGCGCGGTTCGCCGGGCGACCTGCGCGTGTGCGCCAGGCTCGCCCCGCCGACGTAGGCTCGATGGTGGATCTCCTGGCGCTCTTGTTCGCGCAGGAAGCGGACTTCGCCCCGTCGCCGGCAAAACAGCGGCGCGCGATCGAGCTGATCCTCGCGCGGCCTTCGCTGGGCCGCGTGTTCGTCCTGACCCAGGACCGGAAGGTGCTGGGCATGGCCAGTCTGCTGTTCACCATCAGCACTGCCGAGGGCGGCCGGGCGGCGTGGCTCGAGGACCTGGTGGTTCGGCCCGAGCAGCGCGGGCGCGGTCTGGGAACGCGTCTGTTGCAGTCGGTGGTCGAATGGGCGCGCAAGCAGGGCATCACCCGCATCAGCCTGCTCACCGACGCCGACAACGTAGGCGCGCGTGGACTCTACATGCGCCATGGGTTCCGTCCGTCGGCGATGCAACCCATGCGGCTCAGCCTCGAGCGCAGGTCGAGCAAGCGCCCTGCCGCATCCACGATGGCATGATGACACCGGCAGAAAGAGACCGCCTTCCACCTCTTGGCGACTCCTGTCAGATCTGTCGTGCTGGCTCGCGCCGCCACGTGCAGTCGCTGGAAGCCCTGGCTGCGGTGGCACGTGCCTTGGCGTCGATCTCGTCACAGGAGGAGATGTTGCGGGAGATCCTCCGCCTCCTGGAGGAGCATCTGGAGATGCGCCGCGCGACGGTGATGCTGCTCTCGCCCGACGGGAGCGAGCTCTTTGTCGAGGCCCTGCGTCCGTCGGGTACCCATCCCCGAGATGGGGCTCGCTACCGCCGCGGCGAGGGCATCCTCGGCCGCGTGATCGAGGCCGGGCGCTCACTCATCATCCCCAGCATCGAAGACGAGCCTCGCTTTCAAGACCGCGTGCACCGCCGGAAGGGCGCGCTCGCCGATCCGAAGGGGCCGAGTGGGTGGAGCTTCATCGCCGTGCCGGTGCTGATCGGCCAGGAGATCGTCGGCACCCTGTCGGTCGACCTGCCAAAGCGCGACGTCGACTTGCTGGAGGACGCGGAGCGTGTGTTGGGCGTGGTCGCCGGCCTGATCGCGAGTGACATCAAGCGCAGACGGGAGCTCCGGGCCGAGACCTCCGCCCTCGAGGATGAGCGCAAGCGATTGATTTCCGAGCTCGAGACCGTCGGTCGTCCGGAGAACATGGTGGGCGACTCGGCGCCCATGCGAGCGGTGTATGCGCGTATCCACCAGGTCGCCGAGGCGGACACGACCGTGCTCATTCGCGGCGAGTCCGGCACGGGCAAAGAGCTGGTGGCAGCCGCGATTCACTACCTCAGCACCCGAGCGCGGGGTCCATTCGTGAAGCTGAACTGCTCGGCGCTCAGCGAAGGACTCCTGGAGAGCGAGCTGTTCGGTCACGAGAAGGGCGCTTTCACCTCGGCGTTGTTCTCTCGTGCCGGTCGCTTCGAGGAGGCGAACGGCGGTACCCTGTTTCTCGACGAGATTGGCGATTTCTCCCCAGCCGTACAGGTGAAGCTGCTGCGCACGATCCAAGAGCGAGAGCTCGAGCGCGTGGGCAGCAACAAGACCATCCGGGTGAACGTGCGCTTGCTCGCCGCGACCAACCGCGACCTCGAGGCCATGATGAAGGAAGGGCGCTTTCGCCCCGACCTGTACTATCGAATCAACGTTTTTCCGGTGTTGCTGCCGCCGCTGCGCGCACGGAAGGACGACATCATGGCCTTGGCCAACCACTTCTGTGAGAAGTTCTCGACGAAGATGCAGAAGCCGGTGCGCCGGATCGCGACGAGCGCCATCGACATGCTGGTGGCTTACCACTGGCCGGGCAATATCCGGGAGCTGGAGAACTGCATGGAGCACGCAGTCCTTCTGTCCCGCGACAGTGTGATTCAGGGGCGCGACTTGCCCCCGACGCTGCAAATGCCGACCGCCCTATCAGGCGACGTGGATGGCTCGCTGCGATCGAACGTGGCCCAGCTCGAGCGCGACATGCTCGTGGATGCGCTCAAGCGCTCCGGCGGGAACGTCAGCGCGGCCGGCCGCGAGCTTGGCGTCGGCGAGCGCATGATCCGGTACAAGGTCAAGAAGTTCGGCATCGACCTCGCCATCCTCGCGCCGGGCCGTCGCCCGCGTGGCGGCACCCGGCAGTAGCGCACGCCAGCTGGAGCACAGAAGGCCCGATCGACATTCTCGACGGATGTCCCTCCGACATTCGCGGAATTTGTCGAATAGGAGGGGAGCCGTGCCGGAATTGCGTGGGTCGTGCCCTGGCACCCTGGTTGCACAGCCTAGTCGTCGAGAAGAGCCAGCGAGCTTCGAATCAACGAAACGACATAGGAAGGACACAATGAGGCAAATCGCAATTTACGGCAAGGGCGGTATCGGCAAGTCGACCACCACGCAGAATACCGTCGCGGGTCTCGTGGCCCTGGGCAAGAAGGTCATGATCGTGGGCTGCGATCCGAAGGCCGACTCGACCCGCTTGATGTTGCACTCGAAGGCGCAATCGACGGTCATGGATATGATTCGGGAACGCGGCACAGTGGAAGATCTCGAGCTGTCCGACGTCATGAAGCTGGGTTACGGCGGCGTGAAGTGCGTCGAGTCGGGTGGTCCCGAGCCGGGCGTCGGCTGTGCCGGCCGCGGCGTCATAACGGCGATCAACTTTCTCGAGGCGGAAGGTGCGTACACGCCCGATCTGGACTTCGTGTTCTACGACGTCCTCGGTGACGTCGTGTGCGGCGGCTTTGCAATGCCCATCCGCGAGAACAAGGCGCAGGAGATCTACATCGTGTGCTCTGGCGAGATGATGGCCATGTACGCCGCCAACAACATCTCGAAGGGCATCTTGAAGTACGCGACGTCGGGCAAGGTTCGCTTGGGCGGCCTCATCTGCAACTCGCGCAACACCGACAAGGAAGCCGAGCTGATCGAGGCGCTGGCCAAGAGGCTGGGCACCCAGATGATTCACTTCGTCCCCCGGGACAACGAGGTCCAGAGGGCGGAGCTGCGCCGCATGACCGTCATCGAGTACTCGCCCCAGCACAAGCAAGCCGACGAGTACCGCTCGCTGGCGCAGAAGATCGTCGACAACAAGATGCTGGTCATCCCCAAGCCCCTCGCGATGGAGGAGCTGGAGGAGTTGCTCATGGAGTACGGCATCATCGCGGACGACGATCCGAACGTCGGCAAGACCGCCGCAGACACCGCGACCGTTTAGGGGCCCCCAAAAAAGACCAAGAGCCAGCAATCAGAGAAGAGCCCAGTAGCAAAACAAGGAGCCAACGATGTCAGGTACGGTCGCGAAAAAGGTCGACGGAATCACCAAGGAATCGACGCAGGCGATGATCGATAAGGCGCTCGCCGCCTACCCGGAGAAGGGCCGAGCCAAGCGAGCGCCGCACCTGGCGCCGAATGACCCCGAGTCGGTAAGCGCCTGCGTGAAGTCGAATCGAAAGACAGTCCCGGGTGTGATGAGCGCGCGCGGGTGTGCCTTCGCGGGCGCCAAGGGCGTGGTTTGGGGACCCATCGGGGACATGGTGCACATCTCGCACGGTCCGGTCGGGTGCGGCTGGTATTCCTGGGGAACGCGGCGAAATCTCGTGTCCGGTGTCCCCGGCGTGTCGAGCTTCGCCATGCAGTTCACCTCGGACTTCCAGGAGAAGGACATCGTCTACGGCGGGGACAAGAAGCTGGCGGTTGCTCTCAAAGAAGCCAAGGACTTGTTCCCGCTCGCCAAGGGGATCTCGGTCCTGTCGGAGTGTCCGGTGGGGTTGATTGGCGACGACATCAACGCCGTGGCGAAACGCGTGTCGGCCGAGCTGGACACTCCCATCATCCCCTGCAACTGCGAAGGCTTCCGCGGTGTGTCCCAGTCCCTCGGCCACCACATTTCGAACGACACCATCCGGGACTTCGTCATCGAGACCCGGACCTTCCCGGAGCCGGCGGGGCCCTACGACATCGCGCTGATCGGCGACTACAACATCGGCGGCGATGCCTGGGCGGTCAAGCCCATGCTCGAGGAGTGTGGTTTCAACGTGAAAGCCACCTGGACTGGTGACGGCCAGCTAGAGCACATCGCGGCCACCCACCAGGTCAAGCTGAACGTCATTCACTGCTACCGCTCCATGAACTACATGGCCCGGGTCATGGAGGAGAAGTACGGCATTCCTTGGCTCGAGCTGAACTTCTTCGGGCCGACGAAGATCAAGCAAAGCCTGCGCAAGCTGGCGGAGCGCTTCGACGAGACGATCAAGGCCAAGGTCGAAGCGGTCATCGCCAAATACGACCCGATGATGCAGAAGGTGATCGAGGAGTACCGCCCCCGCCTCGAAGGCAAGACGGTCATGCTGTACGTTGGTGGTCTTCGTCCCCGTCACACCGTCAGCGCCTACGAAGATCTCGGCATGGTCGTCGTCGGCTCCGGTTACGAGTTCGCGCATAGCGACGATTACGAGCGCACCGGGCCGGAGATGCCGGCAGCCACCGTCATCTACGACGACGTGAGCGAATACGAGCTGGAGCAGTTCGTCCACGATCTGAAGCCGGACCTGGTGGGAAGCGGCATCAAGGAAAAGTATGTGTTCCAGAAGATGGGCCTGCCCTTCCGGCAGATGCACAGCTGGGACTACTCGGGCCCCTACCACGCCTACAACGGATTCCCGGTATTCGCCCGCGACATCGACCTCGCGGTCAACAGCCCGACCTGGAAGCTCGTGAAGGCACCTTTCTAGGACAGTTGAGGAGACGTCATGGCAAACGATCTTGGACTCGCAATCAAACCAGTCACGGAAATCACGCCCGAGGACGAGAACCGCGTCTCGTGCTGGATCAACTCCCAGGAGTACAAGGAGAAGAACTTCGCCCGTCAGGCGCTGGTCATCAATCCCGCCCACGGCTGTCAGCCCCTCGGGGCCGAGTTGGCTGCCCACGGCTTCGCCAACACGCTCCCGTTCGTGCACGGGTCGCAGGGCTGCGCGTCGTACTACCGATCGACGTTCAATCGCCACTTCCGGGAGCCTGCGCCCACCGTGTCGGACGCGATGACGGAGGACGGTGCCGTGTTCGGCGGTCAGAACAACCTGCACGAGGGACTGGAGAACGCCGTGGCCCTCTACAAGCCGGAGATGATTGCGCTGTTCACCTCGTGCATGCCCGAGGTCATCGGGGACGATCTGACCGCGTTTATCGGAAACGCCCGGCAGAAGGGACACATTCCGAAGGACTTCCTCCTCCCCTACGCCAACACGCCCTCGTTCAACGGTTCGCACGTGCACGGCTACGACTCGATGCTGACGTCGATCCTGCAAACCTTGACCGAGGGGAAGGCAGTGGAAGGGCGCTGCACCGGCAAGCTGAACTTCATCGCGGGATTCGACGCCAACACCGGCAACTACCGCGAGTACAAACGGTACTTCGAGGCGTTCGGCATTCCGTTCACGTTCCTGGCCGACATCAGTGAGAGCTTCGACTCTCCCAACGACGGCACCTACCGACTCTATCCGGGAGGCACCGATCTGAAAGAGGCCGCCGACTCGATCAACGGCAAGGCGACGCTGACCGTCGCGCCTTTCGCCACCTCCAAGGCGTTCACCTGGATCAAAGAACAATATGCGGGCGAGCACGTCTCGATGCCGATGCCGATGGGCATCGCCAAGACCGACGCGTTCGTGATGAAGCTCGGGGAGCTCTTCGGCAAGGACGTGCCGGCCAGCGTGAAGGCAGAGCGCGGTCGCGCGGTGGACGCGATGACCGACTCCCAGCAGTACATCCATGGAAAGAAGTTCGCGGTCTACGGCGATCCGGATTACTTGCTCGGGTACGTCTCGTTCCTGCTGGAGATGGGGGCGGTGCCGTATCACATCCTGTGTTCGAAGGGATCGAAGAAGCTCGATCGCGAGCTGCAGACCTTGCTTGGCGCCTCGCCCTTCGGTAAGGCCGGAAAGGTCTACATGAATCGCGATCTGTGGCATCTGCGATCGCTGGTGATGACCGACCCGGTCGACGCCATCATCGGCGATACCCATGGTAAGTTCATCGCCCGCGACGCGAAGATTCCGCTCTTCCGCTTCGGGTTCCCCATCATCGACCGGGTGAACCTGCACAGGCGCCCACTCATCGGTTACCAGGGCGTCATCAACATGGTGTCGGAGATCTGCAACAAGTTCATCGACATCGTCGATGACACCTCCGACAACCGTCACTTCGAGATGATGAGGTAGTCCCATGAAAGTCGCCTTCGCCAGCAGTGACGGGTTGCAGGTCAATGAGCACTTCGGACAAGCGACCGCCTTCCATATCTGGGACGTCCAGATCGACAAGGCCGAGCGCGTGGCGCGTATCGAGCAGTGGCTACGCGAGATCGAGAACGAGGATCACATCCGGGCGAAGGCGAAGGCACTGGAAGGATGCTCGATCGCCTGCAGCCTGCAGATCGGTGGTCCGGCGGCCGCGAAGCTGGTCGCCCGACACATTCATCCCATGAAGACCAACTCGGAGGTGCCCATCGCCGAGCTGGTTGCCAATTTGCAGGCCGTGCTGCGGGGCAACGCTCCGCCCTGGCTGGCCAAGGCGATGGGCATGGAACCCAAGCGAAGACTCGTGGAACAGCCCGAAGACGAGTGAAAGGAACGACCGATGTCTTACATCACCGGATTGACCCGGGGACGGCAGGAATGGACCCCCCGATTCGTGAAGACCGTGGACGACAACAAATGCATTGGGTGTGGACGCTGCATGAAGATCTGTGCCCACGATGTGCTGGCGCCCAAAGAGGTCGACGAGGAGGAGTCGGCCAAGATGTTCGCCTCGGTGAAGAACCCCGACAACTGCATCGGGTGTGAAGCCTGCGGGCGAACCTGCACCAAGAAGGCCTTCAGCTTCGAACCCCTGCTGGCATAGGGACGAGCATGCTTGCAGAGGAACTCGGGAACATGGAGGCAGCCGAGGATCTCTTCGCGTTCCTCGGGGAGACCTATCTGGCCAGCGTGCTGCGGGTTCACCGCGTGCACATCCTGAAGCGCTTCGGCGAGGCCATGGTGGAGATCGACAAGGGGCGGCCGCCTCCTCGGAATGAGGCGCAGCGCCGCGTGCTATACGCCCAGGCGCTGCGCGCGGCGCACGATGCTTTCGTCAACGGCGCCGTGGTCGAACCCTTCGTGCGCAGGAAGACTCCAGCGCTGGTCAACATCAGACGGCCGGTCACCAGCACCGGCTGACACGGAGACGACGATGCCATTCAGAGTGCTCGACGAGCGAGAGGGCCAGGTCACCAAGACCCGCAAGGGGGTGGCGGTTGCTCTGGACTGCAACCGGGCCAGCGCCGCGGGGGCGGTCAGTCAACGGGCGTGCACCTTCTGTGGCTCGCGGGTAGTCCTGTACCCCATCGCCGACGCCCTTCACTTGGTTCACGGGCCTGTGGGCTGCGCGGCCTACACCTGGGACATCCGCGGAGCGCTGTCGTCGGGACCGGAGTTGCATCGGATCAGCTGCTCCACCGACCTGCGCGAGCGGGACATCATCCTCGGCGGGGAGAAGCAGCTCGAGTCCTCGCTTCGACAGCTCATCCATCGCCACGCGCCGAAGGCCGCTTTCGTGTATGCCACCTGCGTGGTGGGCGTGATCGGCGACGACGTGCCGGCGGTGTGCAAGCGCGTTGCCGATGAGCTCGGTATTCCGGTGATCCCGGTGATGGCCGAGGGGTTCCGCGGGACCAAGCGGGACGGATACAACGCCGCCACCAACGCCTTGCTGGATCTCATCGGAACGGCCGACGCCAGCGCGGTCGGCCCCTCGTCGATCAATCTCCTCGGTGACTTCAACGTGGCGGGCGAGAGCTGGATCATCAAGGAGTACTTCGCGCGTATGGGCGTCGAGGTCGTGTCCGTGCTGACCGGCGACGGCCGCGTCGATGAGATCCGCCGCGCCCACGGTGCACGGCTGAACGTGGTTCAATGCGCGGGCTCGATGACCCCGCTGGCCAAGGCGATGCAGGAAAAGTACGGCATCCCGTTCATCCGTGTTTCGTTCTTCGGCATCGAGGACACCGCGCAGGCGCTGTACGAGGTGGCCGAGAAGCTCGGCAACGGCGACGTGAAGATGCGTACCCAGGCTTTGGTGCGCGAGGAGATTGGCAAGGTGTTGCCCGCCCTCAAGGCCTTCAAGCGGGACGTCCAAGGCAAGCGAGCCGGACTGTACGTCGGCGGTGCCTTCAAGGCGTTCTCGCTGGTTCGGGCACTGCGCCAGCTAGGCGTGACGGTGGCGTTGGCCGGAACCCAGACCGGCAGCCAAGAGGAGTACGCGGAGCTGCAGAAGGTCTGCGACGAGAATACCATCGTGGTGGACGACACCAACACGCTCGAACTGGCCAACTTCCTGGTCGAACAGGACATCGACGTGTTCATCGGGGGCGTCAAGGAGCGGCCCATCGCCTACAAGCTGGGCATCGGCTTTTGCGACCATAACCACGAGCGCAAGATCCCGCTCGCGGGATTTCAGGGCGCGGTGGCGTTCGCGCGCGAGATCCACGCCACCGCCACCTCACCGATTTGGGCCCTGATGCCTCGTCGAGACCGTCGCGTCGCCGATGCGATGGCCACCGGAACGGAGGAACCATGACTTGCACGGCCACGGCACTGGGTGAGTCACAAGCCACCGTCAACCCGTGTACCCTGTGTGCCCCTCTGGGCGCTGCGCTGGCCAGCGCGGGCGTTCGCGGCACGGTGCCATTGCTCCACGGCGGCCAGGGGTGTGCGACGTATATCCGCCGCTACCTCATCAGCCACTTCCGCGAGCCGATGGACATCGCTTCGTCGAGCTTCGGCGAATCGCAGACCGTGTTTGGCGGCGAGGCCAACCTGCACCGGGCGCTCGCCAACATCGACCGTCAGTACAGGCCCGAGTTGATCACGGTGGCCACCACCTGCGTGGCCGAGACCATTGGCGAGGACGTGGAGCGTCTGCTCGGCAGCTTCCTCGAAAGGAACCCCGGTCACGCGCCCATCGTGGGGGCATCCACGCCCAGCTTCAAGGACGGCCACATCGAGGGCTTTCACGCCATGGTGGCGGCGTTGGTCGGGAGGTTGGCGACCGTGGCTGGTCCCAAGAAGAAGGTGGTGAACCTGCTACCGCCCATCGTCTCGCCAGCCGACCTTCGTCATCTGCGCGAGATCGTGAACGGCTTCGGCCTGTCGGCGACAATGTTGCCCGATTACTCGGACACCCTGGACGGCGTAATCCTGGACCACTACCGCCCTTTGCCCGACGGAGGAACGCCGCTCGAAGACGTCGCCGAGATGCCGCGCTCGCTCGCGACCTTGGACTTCGCGCTGACTGGAAAGGCGGCACGCGCGAGCCAAACGTTGGCCGAGCGCGGTTGTTCCGCGAGGCTTGTAGGGCTGCCCATCGGAGTGCGCGCCACCGACGCCCTGAGCGATACGCTGGCCGAGCTGTCCGGGAACGCGGCGCCAGCGTGGCTGCAACAAGAACGGGGACGACTGCTCGATGCCTATGCGGACGGGCACAAGTACGTGTTCGCGCAGCGTGTGGCGGTCTACGGCGATCCGGAGCTGGTGGCGGGCATCGCCCGCTTCCTGGCCGAGATCGGCGCCCGTCCGATCCTGTGTGCAACGGGCGCCCGCAACCGTGCCTTGCGGCCGGCGCTGGAGGGACTGCCCAAGGACGAGGAGCGCGTGATCCTGGAAGACACGCACTACGGCGCGATCGAGGAGGCGTGCCGCGGGTTGAAACCAGATCTGTTGATCGGCAGCAGCAAGGGCTACCGCATGGCCCGGGCGCTCGGCGTTCCGCTTCTGCGAGCCGGGTTTCCCATCCATGACCGTATCGGCGCAGGGCGACTGATACTGGTTGGGTACCGAGGGACCATGCAACTCTTCGACGGGATCGTGAACACCTTGCTGGAAGCGAAACAAGCGGCTTCACCGATCGGCTTCTCGTACCTCTGAACCCCATGGGCATCCCGTCAGGCTATCTGGCCCACTTGCCGGACGTGCGAATGCGCGCACGCGCGTGCCTCGTTGGCCTCGCGGTAGGCGATGCGCTGGGCGCCACGGTCGAGTTCATGACCGCCGGCGAGATCAAGGCCACGTACGGCATCCACCGCAAGTTGATCGGCGGCGGCTGGTTGCGGCTTCGGCCCGGCCAAGTCACCGACGACACGCAGATGTCGCTGTGTATCGCGCGCTCGCTGGTCACCGTGGGCTACTCTCCCGAGGACATCGCCCGCCGGTTCGTCACCTGGTACCAGTCGAAGCCACCCGACGTGGGCAACACCTGTCGACGAGGTATCGCCCGCTTCATCAACCAAGGCACGGTGCATGGGCCGCCCAGCGAAGGAGACGCGGGCAACGGCGCGGCGATGCGCATGGGGCCGGTGGCCGTGGCCGCGCTGGCGGACGAACGTCTGCTCGAAGAGATGACCATCGGGCAAGCGCACATCACCCATCACCACCCTGTCTCCGATGCCGCGTCGCTGCTGGTGGGCCGCTTGATCCAGTTGGCGCTCATTGGGCACGCCATGGATCGGCTGCGGCGTCAGGCCAACGCGACCGTGGCGGAGTTCCCTGGCTTTCGTTTCGCGCCCTACCACGGCATGGCCACGGCGTACGTGGTGGATACCGTTCAGACCGTGTTGCACTTCCTCTTCTCTACGTCGTCCTTCGAGGAGTGCGTGGTCGCGACCGTGAACCAAGGCGGAGATGCCGACACGACCGGTGCCATCGTCGGCGCCATCGCTGGCGCGTACTATGGGCTCGAGAGCATTCCCCGGGAGTGGGTGCGTAGGCTGGATCCCGAGGTGCGCGACGAGCTGCTCGGGCTCGCCGACAGGCTGGTCGATCGCTCGCCCCTGGCCAACGGCGAACCCATCACGGTCTTCCCGCCCAGCCAGGGCCACGGAGGGGCGCGTGAGTGACAGTTGGAGCTCGACGTGGAACCTGTGCGACCTGCCGGCGTGGTTCATCGGCAGTCTGGCGTTCAATGAGAAGCCGCAGCGCTTCGAGTTGCAGACCGTGGCCCACAGCACGGCCGATCTCTTTCGCTATCTCGACGTCTTCTCGGAGCCGAAGGCGCGGACCGAGGCCTTCAACGCCTACCTCTCGGCCAAGTTCCATTTGGACGAGTTGGACCGTGACCACACCAAGAACGCCAAGCGGAGCCTGCGCAATACGTATGTTCGCTACCTGCGGGGCTGGGGCGTGGACTCGAACTCCATCGAGGGTGCGGTTCTCAAGTCCTGGGTGGAGAGCCGAATCGGCCTGCGACCGACCTACCACAGGGGCAGGGTCCCCTCGGACACGCAAGAGGGGGCTCTGGCATTTGCGATTGACCGAATGAAGGGGATGGCCGGAAGCAACGCCATCCATTCCCAGTTGGATCTGGTCTATGCCTACTGCCAGTACGAGCTCGAACGGGCGTATCCCGGCGAGACCTGGCTCGATCTCTACCGCGGCACCCACGATCCCGACGACTACCAGACGCTCGAGGTGATCTCACCGCGCGAACGCATCGTCCGGCTCAACAACATCAGCTCCTTCACGCCCGACTCGGAGCGCGCCTTCGAGTTCGGATCGACCGTGTGGGGAACGAAGGTTCCGCTCGTGAAGGTGTTCTTCTACAGCCAGCTCTTTCCCCAGAGCATCCTCAAGGGCGAGGACGAGTTCCTGGCGATCGGTGGGATCTATCGCGTGAAGACCGTGCTTTGATCGGTCTGCTCCTTGCACTATCCGACGTGCAAGGAGACCCGACATGTTCGAAACAGCCAAGCGTGTCCGAGGATTGAACGTTTTTGCGGCAAAGCTCGATGTGGCCAACCACCCCTGCTTCAACCCGGATGTCTACAAGCAGGCGGCCCGCGTGCACCTGCCGGTAGCCCCAAGGTGCAATCTCCAGTGCAATTACTGCGACCGGTCCTTCGACTGTGCCAATGAAACCCGCCCCGGAGTTTCCAGCACGTTGCTGTCCCCTTTCCAGGCCCTTTCGTACCTCAAGGCAGTGTACCGGAAGCTTCCCACCCTCTCCGTCGTCGGAATCGCCGGTCCTGGCGATCCGTTCGCCAATCCTGTCGAAACCATGGATACGCTTCGTCTGGTGCGGGCCGAGTTTCCCAACATTCTCCTGTGCGTGGCGAGCAACGGGCTCGGCATTGTCGAACACATCGACGAATTGGTCGAGCTCAAGGTCAGCCACGTCACCCTGACGATCAACACGATGAATCCAGTGACCGGGGCCAAGATCTACCGGTGGGTGCGCATGGGCGACAGAGTGTACCGTGGCCTCGCGGGCTCGGAGCTCTTGCTCGCCCGGCAGATGCAGGCCCTGCAGGAGCTGCACAAGACCACGGTCGCGGTGAAGGTGAACTCGATTGTCCTTCCCGGCGTGAACGACGCCGAGATTGGCGCCATCGCGAAGCACGTGCGCGCCATGGGCGCCGACATCATGAACACCATGGCCATGGTCCCAGTGAAAGGTACGCCGTTCGAATCGTTGGGCGAGCCCAGTGCAGCCCTCATGACCAAGGCACGCAGGGCCGCGGCCGTCTCGTTGCCTCAGATGGAGCACTGTACGCGCTGTCGAGCGGATGCATGTGGTCTGGTGGGCGAGGCTGCCCTGAACGTCCCGGATCCGAAGGACTTCGCCTACGTGGCCAGCAAACCCGGTGGGGCTCGGCCCTATGTCGCGGTGGCGTCGCGCGAAGGCATGTTGGTCAATCAGCACGTGGGCGAGGCCGAGACGTTCCATGTCTTCGCCGAGGAGGATGGCCTGTTCGTGCCGGTTGCGGTGCGACCGGCTCCCGAGGCTGGCAGTGGCATCAAGCGATGGCTCGACTTGGCCGATCTGTTGTCCGACTGCCGGGCCCTGCTGACGACCGGCGTGGGCTCCGCGCCTCGCCGAGTCCTGACTGGCCAGGGGATCGAGATAGTCGAGATGGAGGGCATGATCGAGGAGGGGCTCGCTTCGGTGTACGGCGGTACGCCGATTCCGCCCTCCCTGCGCAGGAGCTTCAAGAGCTGTGGCACCGGTTGTGCCGGCGGCGGAGGAGGCTGCGGATGAATCGCGACGCCGTCTGGCTGGTGGACACGACCTTGCGTGATGGCGAGCAAGCCGCCGGGTTTTCGTTCACACGCGGCGAGAAGTACGCCATCACGCGGGCGTTGGTGGAGGCGGGCGTGCCCGAGATCGAGGTGGGGACTCCGGCCATGGGCGCGGAGGAAATCGCGGATATCCGTTCCCTGCTCGACTTCGACGATCGCGCGCGCCTGACCGCGTGGTGTCGCGCGCGCCGGTCTGACATCGACGCCGCGGCCGAATGCGAAGTCTCCGCGGTGCACCTGTCGTTCCCCGGATCGGCCATACTGATGCAGTGCTTCGGGTGGAGCGAAGAGCGCGTGCTGCGGGAGCTCGCGGTGCTGGTGGAGTATGCGCGTGGCGGATTCTCCTTCGTGTCGGTGGGCGTGCAGGACGCGAGCCGTGCGTCGCCAGGTTTCATCGAGGAGCTGGTCCGGGCTGCCCGCGACGCCGGCGCGGACCGCGTGCGCCTGGCGGACACCGTTGGCATCCTCACCCCGACCGCGACCATGCGTCTGGTCGGACGCGCGGTGGGCTTTGCCCAGGGCATGGAGATCGGATTTCATGCGCACGACGATCTGGGCATGGCCACGGCGAACGCCGTGGTAGCCCTGGAGGCGGGCGCGGGATCCGTCGACGTGACGGTGGCGGGCATCGGCGAGCGGGCTGGCAACGCGGCGCTCGAGGAGGTCGTGATGGCGCTCGCGACGAGCTCGCCGCGTGCGACCCACATTGCGACCTCCCGGCTCGCACCGCTTGGGGATCTGGTGACGAGAGCCGCCCGGTGGTCGCTGGCCCCCAGCAAGGCGGTACTCGGCTCGAACGTGTTTCGTCACGAGTCGGGGATTCACTGCGCGGGGATCGAGAAGGACCCGCGGGCTTATCAGCTGTTCGACGCCTCCACCGTGGGCCGCGCTGGGAAGGAGATAGTCGTGGGCAAGCACGCGGGGCGCGCTACCCTGCGTGCCGCATACCGGGAGATGGGCGTCGACCCTGGGGCAGTGAACCTCGACGTCGTGCTGAGCCGCATCCACGTGTACTGCCGCGGCCACAAGGACCCCATCACACCGAAGCAACTGCTGGCGTTCCGTCTCCCAGCAGGTTTGTTGCGGTCAGGTCAACCCTGTCCGGACGTGCGGTGACGGGAGAAGAGTCGTCGCCACCATGCCCCCATGCGGACGTGGGGCCTTGGAGCGACGCAAGTCAAGTCGGCTTGACACCTCGACCCCGCGCGGGACACAATCCGCCGATGTCGTCTTCCCTTCGGTGCGGTCTGCGAACCCTCCGCCAGCGGCAGGGGATCCAACAAAGGGACCTCGCGGCCCGGATCGGCGTGAGTCGTCAGACGCTCAGCTCCATCGAGGCCGGAACCACCATCCCCTCGACCCAGATCGCCCTCACGCTCGCCCGAACCCTGCAATGTCGCGTGGAGGACATCTTCGCCCTCGACGAGGACGCGAAGGGCATCGAAGTCCAGTTCGTGCGCGACTTGCCGGTGGCGGACGCCGTCGCGACGGTCGGCGGCTCCGGTCGAGCCCGGGTTGCGCTGGCCTTGGTCGGCAGGCAGTGGATCGCCCGGTCTCTCGACGGTGAGCAGATCTTCTCGCCCGGGACCCCCGCGGATGGCATCGCGGCCATCCCGTCGGGAAAGGCCCGGATCTCCGCCACCCGTGTTCGGCCCCTTCGGGATCTCGAGTCGCTCGGTCGCAATTTCTTCGTCGCAGGCTGCGATCCGGCCCTCGGTCTGCTTGGGCGCCATCTCGAAGAACGGCTGCGGGGGCCGAGGCTGCACTGGATGGACCTCCCCAGTCGGGCCGCCTTGGACGAGCTCGCCGCGGGGCGGGTTCACGTCGCGGGCCTGCACATGGACGACCTCAGCGCGGGCAACCTCAACGTCGCGACCGTGCGTGACCGCTTCGGCGCCACGCCCATGGTCCTGGTGACCCTGGCCACGTGGGAGCTCGGTATCGTCTGCCGAGGCCAACAGAAGGTGAAGAACGTCGCGGACCTCGCCAGGAAGGGCATGCGGATCGTCGCCCGCGAGGCGGGGGCGGGCGCGCAACAGCTGCTCGAGAGTGCGCTCGACAGCGTGGGGCTTTCGATCTCGAACCTCAACGTGGTGGCCACGGCGAGAGGCCATCGCGCCGTCGCCCAACTGGTCGCCGGTGGCATCGGTGATGCCGGCGTCGCGACGCGCGCTGCGGCCTCACCGTTTGGTCTGACGTTCGTGCCCTTGGCCGAATCCCGCTTCGACCTGGCCCTGACTGCCGAGGTCGCCTCCGATGAGAGGGTGCAGGCCATGCTGGATTGTCTGTCGAGCAGTCGGTTCCGCAAGGACGTGGGCGCGATGATTGGATACCGCGCCAACAAGACGGGGGACACGGTCAAAGGAGTGGATGCATGAGTTTCACCAGACGAGCCCTCCTTCGTGCCACCCTGGCCGGCGTCCTTGTCGCTGCGCTGGTCGGCGGAGTCGTCCCCCAGGGGCGCGCAGCCGACTCGAAAGAGCTGGTGGTGTTCGCCGCCGCGTCCCTGCGCGAGGTCTTTCAGAAATTGGCCGACGGCTTCGAGAAGTCGCACCCGGGCGTGAAGGTTCGCCTCAACTTCGCCGGCAGCCAGGAGCTGCGGGTTCAGATCGAGCACGGCGCGAAGGCCGACGTCTTTGCCTCGGCGGACGCCAAGCATATGCACAAGCTGCGTGCGCAGAAGCTGGCAATGGAGCCCATGCCCTTCGCCCGCAACGAACCCGTGGTCATCGTCCCAGCGGCGAATCCAGCCAAGCTGGCCAGGTTCGTCGATCTGCCCAAGGCCGAGCGCATCGTCGTCGGCGTTCCCGAGGTGCCCATCGGGGCGTATGCCGAGACCATTCTCCGCAACAGCGAAAGTCACTACGGGGCCAATTTTCGCAAGGGCGTGCTCGATCACATCCGCTCGCGCGAGCTCAACGTTCGTCAGGTCCTCACCAAGGTCTCGTTGGGCGAAGCGGACGCTGGCATCGTCTACAAGACGGACGCGCTGTCCGCCAAGGAGAAGGTCACCGCCATCGCCATTCCAGAAATGGTCAACGTGATCGCCGAGTATCCCATCGCGCTCCTGGCAGCGGCCCCCCAGCCGGATCTGGCGAGGGAATGGCTGGGTCTTGTGCTGGGGCCGAGTGGGCAGGAGACGCTCAGCTCGGCGGGCTTCCGGTCGGCGGGCGCCGCGGTTCCGCAGGCAGCCAAACGATGAGCGCCTCCCCCAGCAGGCCGGGGCGACACATCGTCTTTCGGCTCGGGATGACGGTCCTGGCCGTCGGGCTCGGCACGCTGCTCGTCGTCCCCTTCATCGCGCTGGTGCTCGATGGCGGGCCGCTCGCGATCCTGCGCGGGTTCGAGTGCTCGCTGACCTTGCCGGCTCTCCGGCTGAGCATGGAGACCACGGCCATCTCGATCGTGCTGGTCGTGCTCGGGGGAACGCCCCTGGCTTGGTGGCTGGCGCGTTCGAAGTGGCGTTCGGCCAAATGGCTCGAGACGCTCCTGCAGCTCCCGGTGGTGATTCCGCCGGCGGTCGGGGGCATCGCGCTGCTCTTGGCGTTCGGACGGCGGGGCTTGTTTGGACCGTGGCTCGACCGCATGGGCTTCGCGCCGACCTTCAACACCATCGCCGTGGTCATGGCCCAGGTCTTCGTGTCGGCTCCGTTCTACCTGCACGCGGCGACGCTGGCCTTCTCCAGGCTGAATCAGGACCTCCTGGCCGTGGGACGAAGTCTTGGCGCGTCTCCGCCGCGGCTGTTCTTTCGAGTCGCCTTGCCGCTCGCCAAGCCGGCTTTGATCGGTGGGGCCGCGATGAGCTGGGCACGCGCGCTGGGGGAGTTCGGCGCAACCCTGATGTTCGCGGGAAACATGACCGGGAAGACGCAGACCTTGCCGCTTGCCATCTACACCGCGCTCGAGATCGATCTGCGGACCGCGCAGGCGCTGTCGTTGCTGTTGGTCGTGTTCGCCTTTGGATTGCTGTTGTTTCTCCGCCGGATCAATCAAGCCCCGGCTAGCCTCGGCCGCGGAGCTTCGCCGAGCCGATGAGCGAGCCGGATCCCCCCATGCTTTCCATCTTCGTGCGATCCCGCGTCGGTGACTTTTGCCTGGACGCATCCCTCGACGTGGCCGCCGAAACCATCGCGCTGGTCGGCCCCAACGGCTCGGGCAAGAGCAGCCTCCTGCTCAACATCCTCGGCATTCGCCATCCCCACGAGGGCCGGATCGTCCTTCGTGACGAGCTGATCTTCGACTCCGCCAGTGGACTCTGTCGCCCGACCGAAGAGCGGCGACTGGCCTATCTGCCGCAAGACTTCGGATTGTTCCCGTTCCTGACCGCGCAAGGAAACGTGGAGTTCGCCATCGCCTGCCGTCGCGCGCGAGCTGACCGGCGTGCTCGGGGCAAGCTGGCGCTCGAGCACATGGAGCGGCTCGGCATCGCCGACCTCGCCGCTCGCCGTCCCGACCAGCTATCAGGGGGCCAACGTCAGCGCGTGGCCCTTGCGCGCGCCCTCGCATCCGAGCCGCTGGCCATGCTGCTCGACGAGCCGACTGCGGCGCTGGACATCGGCGCTCGGGACGAGGTCCGAAGGCTCTTGCGCACGAGCCTGCAGGAGCTGCGAATCCCCGCGCTGATCGTGACCCACGACTTCGGCGATGCCTTGAGTCTGGCGTCCCGCGTGGCGGTGATGGAGGCCGGTCGCCTGGTTGCGTGCCTGCCGGTATCCGATGCGCAAAGGTCACCACCGACCGCCTTCGTCAAACGCCTGGTCGAGCCGCAGAACCCGTGAGCCCCGTCAGCGCTCGGCCCATCCGCTGAAGTCGGCAGGTACGTAAGCGAGCCACCCGTCCTTGGTCGCCGTGCTTCTGACGTTCACGCGGTACAGACGATGGAGGTTGGCGGGCGTGATCTGCTCGCGGGGCCGTCCGTCGGCGACGATGCGGCCCTCTTGCAACATGATGACCCGGTCGGAGACCCACAAGGCGTGCTCGGGGGTATGGGTGGACTTGATGCAGGTCAGGCCTGCTTGCGAGAGTTTCGCCAGCTGTTCGAGGAGTCGGACCTGGTGGCCGTAGTCGAGCGCGGCCGCCGGCTCGTCCATGATGATGGTGTCGGCCCCCTGGGCCAGCGCCCGGGCGATGAGGGTGAGCTGTCGTTCGCCTCCGCTGATCTCGGTGTAGGGGCGCTTGCGAAGATGAGCAATCTCGAGCTTCGCCAGCGCTTGCTCGACCCAGGCTTGCTGGCCGGGCGATGGTCGCAGCCACATGGATTGGTGGGGCAGTCGGCCCATGGCCACCACGTCCTCGACCAGATAGGGGAACGCGGTGCGGTGGCTTTGCGGAACGTAGGCGACGTTGCGGGCGTACCTCCGGCGCGGAATCCCACGGACGTTTTCGCCCCGAAAGAACACGTTACCCTTTCGCGGCACGAGCAAGCCCAGGAGAAGCTTGAGGAGGGTGGTCTTCCCGCAACCGTTGGGACCAAGGATGGAAACCAGCTGTCCCTGGGCGAAGCGAAGCGAGATGTCTTCGAGGACGACGCGGGTCCCGTAGGTGTGCTGGAGCTGTCGAGCCTCCAAGACCGACTCCATCATGCCCACCCTTTCCGTGCGTCCTTGAGCACGTAGATGAAGAAGGGGATTCCGACCAGCGACGTGATCACGCCGATGGGCAGCTCGAAGCTGAAGGCCAAACGTGAGATGTCGTCCATCACCACGAGATAGGTGCCGCCGACCAACGCGGAGGCCGGCAGGAGCACCACGTTGTTGGGGCCGATCAGCATGCGCGTCGCATGCGGCACGATGAGGCCGACCCATCCGACCATGCTGCCCCCGCCGAGCAGCACGCCGAGGGAGACGAGCATGGTGGAGACCAGCAGCACGGCCAAGCGGACGATTCGAACCGAGACGCCCAGCGCGCGCGCTTCGTCTTCGCCCATGCTGAGGGCGTTCAGCTGCTTAGCGCACAGACAGAGAATGCCGATCCCCGCGAGCATCGGGAGCGCCACCACCAACACCGTGGACCTCTGCACCAGTGCCAGATTACCCATCAGCCAGTGCACGATGGCGGGCAGCTTGGTGTACGGATCGGCGAAGTATTGTCCGGTCATGGTCAGCGCCATGAACAGGGCATCGCTGGCAATCCCCCCGAGCACCAACATCAGGATGGAATCGCTGCGTGCCATCTTCGAGATGAGCACAGCCAGTCCGACCGCGGCGAACCCGAACAGCAGGGCAAAGGCCTGGGAGACGATCCACTGCTCGGCCACCAGCACGCCCAGCACGGTTCCGAAGGATGCACCGGCCAGCATGCCCGTGGTCTTGGGTGACACCAGGGGATTGGTGAACACCGCCTGCAGGGCGGTGCCGACCGTCGAGAGAGCCGCGCCGATGAGGAGCGCGGCCAGCAGGCGGGGAAGCCGAATCTGCAAGAGCACGTTCTCGAGCACATCGTGGCGAGCCGCATCGCTGCCTGGTAGGCCTACGCATGCTCTTACCAGAAACGATGCGGTCTCTCCGAGGCCGAGGCTGAGCTTCCCCAGGCACAGCGACACCAGCGAGACCGCGAAGAGTAGGCCCGCGAGCAAGAGCAATCGGCCGCGCTTCATCGGCCGATGAGCTCGGCGGCTTGGCCGTCGTTGATCTTCACGCCGAGGAAAGCCTGATAGAAGGCCTTGGTTCGCGCTTTCAGGTCCACCGGAAGCCGTCCGGGGTGAAGCATCGAGAAGAGCCATTGCGCTCCGAGCACGCGCATGAACGACGGCGGACGGTCGAACCAGTTGAAGGGTTCGTGGGGGATGAGGAAGACTCGACGCTCTCGCACGGCCCGCAGGTTCCTCCAGCGCGGATCCTTGAAGATGGCGTCGTAAAACGGCCTTTCCTTGACCAGGATGACGTCGGGATCGTAGCCCATCACCTGTTCGAGCGAGACGCGTTCCATACCGTAGCCGTGGGCCGCGAGCCTCCTTCCTTCGTGAACGTTGCGCGCCCCAACCACCTCGATGAGCTCGGTGTGGAACGAGCCGCGCCCTTCGGTTGCGAGCCCGTCGACGCCCTCGGCGTAGTAGACGGTCGGGGAGGTCTTCTTCGGTAGTGCATCCACTGCCGCCTTCACCTGACCGAGCATTTCCTTGGCCATGCTCTGCAGCTCGCGTCCGCGTGCCTCCCTGCCGACGATCTTGCCCCCCATGGCAAGCGCGTCCGGCCAATCCCAAATGCGATCTGCTTTCACGAACACCCACGGTATGCCCATGCGGCGGAAGATCGCCTCGTACTCGGCATTTATCGCGGTCTCGTTGAAGTCCCATATCATGATGACGTCAGGCTTCGACTGGAGCAGGACTTCCTGGTTGATGGTGCGGCCCATGCCCACCGCGCCTCCGATGACAGGCAAGGTCTGCAAACGCGGCACGGTGTACTTTGTCTCGCTGTCCCACAGCGGGAAGTTCAACCCGACCAGAAGCTGCGGGTCGAGGGCGTAGATCAGGTTGGTCCCAGGGGGCGAGGTGGCGAAGACCTTCTCGATTCGGTCTGGCAGCGTGACCTTGCGTCCGCGGGCGTCCTCGACGTCCTTCGCCAATGTCTGCGTGGCAAAGGTGGCGCAGACGAGGACGATGCTCACGACCAGATATCGACGATTCATGCTTTGTCCCACCAGATGGCTGCCCAACGCGTGACCTTGGGCTTGGGAAGCGCCAGGGCGTCGCCCCGTCGCACGCAGCGTCCCCTGAGGTGGTCGCGCAGCAAGCCCTCCTCGGCCGGGGTCATACCGTCGAGCATCCAGCTCATGCCCTGGACCGCATCGTCGAGCGTGGCGTAGGTCTTGTCCTCCGTCTCGCGAATGAACGAGACGTTGGCGAAGATCCCCTCTTGTGCCAGGAAGTTGGTGATGAACCGGTAGTCCGGACCGCGATAGAGGTGCCTCCCGACGGCGTCGAAGATGGCGCGGTCGTAGGGGCCGTCGCCGACCAGGGATACGATCATCACCCTCGTCCGGGCCAGACTGGTCACCTTGTGGATGGCGGCCCGCAGGTCCGAGGCGAAGAACGACCGTGAGGCGATGACCACGTCATGCTCGCCGACGCCGGCGCTCTGCCAGTCGTCGTCCCATCCCGCGAGGACTGGATTGACGTTGCCAATGCCAAGCTCTTTGCATCGCGCTGCCAGCAGCTCCAGCATCTTGTCGGAGATATCCATGGCCGTGACCGACTTGACCCTCGACGCAAGCGGGACCGCCAAGGTGCCAGCCCCACATCCGACGTCGAGCACGGTCCAACTCGGCGCGGGCTGCAGCAGCGCGAGCACGTCATCGCAGTAGGGCGTCTGCCGCGCGTGGTTCGCGAACGACGCCGCTCGCGCGTTCCAGAACGTCCGGCCATCCCAGCGGTGCTGCGCGCGCTGGCGCCCGGCTTGCCACGCCTGGCTCCAGTCGAGCCCCATCACCAAGTCGAAGACTTCGTCGTCGGTCATAGTCGGTACCCCATACTCGCGAAGATGGTGCGGCCGGGCTGCGGATAGCCCTCTTGCAGAACGTAGTTGCGGTCGAACAGGTTGCGCAGCTCGACCTGGACCGAAAGACCGATCGGCAGCTCGTAGCGCGCCCGTGCGCTGGCGACGAAGTGGCTGCCAGCCACCTGGACGCCGTCCGACGAGCTGAATCGGCGGGAGTTGTATTCGACGTCGGCGATGAGGCCAAGTCCGGTGAGCGGCGTGACTCGGACAAAACCGGTCGCGCGGTGGCGGGGAATGCCGATCAGCCGGTCCTGGTTGGTCTCGTTCTTGGCGTGCGTGTACGTGTACATCGCGCCGAGCTGGAGCATGCGGTGAGCCGCGACCTCGGCCTCGCCCTCGGCTCCCAGGATCTCCACCTTTCCGATGTTCTGGTTCTGCGTGGTGTTTTTGCCAGCGGTGACGGGGTCGGGCAGGGTGACCAGCAGGACGTAGTCGGACACACGGTTGTAGAAGCCGGCGACGTTGATCTTGAGGCGCGAGATCGGTCTGCCCGAGAAGCCTAGCTCGAAGTTGGTGGACCGTTCGGAGGCGAGATCCGGATTGGGAATCGCCGAGCCGAGGCGGTAGGAGTAGCGATCCTTGATGGATGGCAGGCGTGACTTGCGGGCGACGCTGGCCCGAAGCGTGCCGCGTTCACCGCATGCGTAGAACAGCCCGAGCTGCGGATTGAACGCCGAGGTGCTTTTGCGCGGGAAGGCTGTCACGACTTTCTGCGCGTCCATGTTCTGCGCCTGCGCGGCTCGCACGACGTCCTCGCTGAGGCCCGCGATGAGGTACATCCGATCGGTGAGTGTCACCGTGTCTTCCAGCCCCACGGAGAACAGATCGTCGCGGAAGTGGAGCTCGGGGCTGCCTTCGTTCTGCTCGCGGTGGACGTCGCTCTTGTAATGGACGGCCAGCTTCACCTGCTGACGCGGCAGCAGAGAGGTCCCGGCTTCGGCCGACGCACCAAGCGTGTAGTCATCGTAGTGGCTCTTGAAGGCATAGCCCTTGCTGATCGTGGTGTAGGTGTGGTCGTCGTAGCTGTCGAGCGAGTTCTTGAAGATGTCGTAGTAGGCCCGTGCCTTGACGTAGGACTTGTCCCGGATCTTGGTCCTCGTGCTGACGAAGAGTCCGATGGTGTCCCAGTACGGCCACTTCCAGTACCGCACCATGTTTCGCGCGTCGGCGCCGGCGTACGGTGGCACGCCCTTTTCGCCATGCTGGTACACGGCCCCCAACGTGTACTCGTCGGTCTGGTTCGGCGTGTAACCCACCTTGAGACTCAGCCTGCTGTCGCTGCGATAGGAGTTGTCCCGGGTGCCGTCCAGGTCCCGGCTGGCATCGGCTGGGTAGTGGTTCGGCAGTCGGAAGTCGTCCCGATGCGTGTAGGACGCGCCCCCCTGCAAGTACCAGTTCTTCTGCCGGGTTCCGACGTTGAGGAAGCTCCGGATCTCATTGTTGAGGCCGTACCCGGCGCTGAGGTCGCCCTCGAGCGCGCGCTCGGGCTTGCGCGAGACCATGTTGATGGCACCACCCATGGTGTTCGGGCCGTAGAGCACCGAGGTGAAGCCCTTGGAGACCACGATCTGCGAGAGATCGAAGGTGGTGAAGCGAGTCAGATCGGGATATCCGTCGTAGGGGACGTAGATGGGAATTCCGTCGAGGAAGATGGGCGCGTGCTTGATGTCGAGGCCGCGCACGAAGAGCGTCCCCTCGTTGCGGGCGCCGGTGACCGAGAGGGTCACGCCCGAAGCCAGTCCTGCGGCCTCGTTCAGCGTATCCTTGCCACGCTCGCGCATCTCCTCGACCAGGATGCGTTCGTTGCTGGTGTTCTTGTCCTTCTCTGACTGGTCTACCACTTCGATCTCCCCCAGCGAGAACACGCTCTCGTCGGCGACCGCCGCGCGGGGGGCGGAGGCTAGCAAGGCGAGCGCCGAGGCGAACACCACCTTGCCCTGTGGCAGGAGCTTCTTACGCAGGTCCATGGCTTCCCTTTCCTCAGTCTCTGTGTGAAATCGTGGATTCGAATCGTTCCCATGCCTGGCCCTCGATGCGGCCGCCCGAGCGCAAGACCTCGCGCAGGCAAAGAACGCCCGAGTCCCACTTCTCGAGCCGGGCCAGGTGCTGGCGTTCTTCGTCGCTGGTGACGAGGACGCTCTTGATGCCGCCGTTCTCGATGACCACGCGTCGGGCTCCCATCAAGGCGAGCAGCGGATCGTGTGTCGACATCAGGACCACCTTCTCGCCCTTCACCAAGAGCGAAAGCGCCTTCTTGCGGTCCACGCCGGCGTTTTCGATTTCGTCGATGAGCACCACGGGCAACGGGCTGAGCAGCGCGGTGTCTGCGATCATGAGCGCGCGGGACTGGCCGCCGCTCAGTTGCGTGACGGAGGTCTCCGCGGAAAACTTCTCGCCCGCCAGGTCGTTGGCGCAGGTGATGACCGTGCGTGCCGCAGTGTCGGGGTCGGGCAGCATCCGACTCTCTGCATGCAGCGCCACGAACTCACCTACGGACAGATCGAGGACGAAGTTCATGTTCTGCGAGAGCTGGGCCACCAGCTTGTGCTCGGCGGCGTGGCGCCGCTTCGGATCCGGGGCTTCACCGTTGACGAGCACGCGTCGCCCCGTGGGCGTATCGCCCTGGGCGAGGCATTCAAGGTCGGCGAGCAGCCGGCTCTTTCCCGAACCGGTCGGCCCGACGACACAAACGATCTCCCCCGGCGAGAGATCGAGTCGAAGGTCCTCCGGGCGTCCGGACTTGTCGTGGCCACCCAGGATTGCAATGGAGCGAACCTTCGCTGTGCCGTCATCCTTGAGTGCGTCCATACGTCGAACGAACGCGTCGAACATCTCGTGCACGGCTTCCCGGTCGAGCCCGTAGCTCTCGAAGTGCCCTTCGGGATGGGCGTCCAGTACCGCGGAGAGGTCTGCGTAGTCCAGAAAGTCGTCGATGCCGATCTGACGGAAGAAGTCTGCGACCGTGGGGCACCGGGCGATGAGCGCCGTCATCGGCGTGCTTGCAAACGACACCCGAGCCGCCTCAGCCACCATGACCCTCGTCGCTTCCGGGCCAGTCCACCTTGCGCACGTAACCTCGCTGGAACTCGCCGCCGAGCTTGGTTTCCCCCAGACAGTAAGAGCAGAGTGCCATCGGCATGCTGAAGCGGAGGCGGTTGCCCACGATGCTGGCCGAAGTGGCGGCGCCCTTGCGCATGAGCTGCGCCAGCTCCTGGGAGCCTTGGCCCGTGATCCCGTTGACGGCGACGATAGTGGCCTTGGGGTTGGCTTGCTTGGTCCGGAACGCCATCACCTCGCGCTCGGCTTGCGACACGATGTCGCCCTTGCTGATGGCGATCACGTCCGCGAGCTTCAGCATCGGCCCGATCTTCTTGGGCGTGCTGACCCCGGCCAGGCAGTCGATCACACAGACGGCGAAGATGTCCTTGATGTGCGGCGAGCATCGGTTACAGAGGCCGGCGCTCTCGATGATGACGAGCGGAAGTCCCCGCTTCTCGCCCCAAGCCAAGGATTCCTCGACGTTGCTCGCGAAGAAGTGGTCGGGACAGAGGTTGCCGGATAGCCCGACCGCCGACGGGACGCCGGCCCGTTCGTAGGCCTCGCCGTCGACGGTGGACAGACAGTCGAACTTGACCACACCGGCGTCGAGGCCATCGCGGCGGAGGGCCGCGACGGTCTTGATGATGATCGAGGTCTTGCCTGACGAGGGGGGGCCCGAGACGGTTACCAGGCTGGTCATGAATCAGGCGCCCTTCGCCAGCCAGGCCGCTTCGGCGATGTCGGAGGTGAGCTCGGTGAGTTTCTGGGTGTCGTGCGTCCGTACGTAGTCCCACCCCAACCAGCAGAAGCTGGCGTCATCGGGCAAGTGGTTGTCGACGCCGGGATTGAGGGAGGGAAAGCCCGCTTGGGCGCAAGCTCTGCCGAGCTTCTCGCCGACCAGCTCTCGGCCAATCATCTTGACCGTGGCTGAGGCGTCCGCCTTCACCCAAGCGTACATCGGGCTCGCCAGCGCGCCTTCCTCGGGCCAAACGATGCGCATGTGCCGTGGCCACCTTCGCGCGTGGGCGAACGACCACGGGATGATGTAGATACTCGCGCCCTTGCTTGCCGGCGTTCCGGCCGATTTCGCCATCTCGGCAGGGTGCGCGGTCTCGCGGATGTTCTTCACCAGTCGCACCATCCCGGCCTCGCCGAAGAATCTGTAGTAGTGCAGCAGCAGAATCTGGGCGAAGCGCTGGTGGTGGGCCCCGTCGGAGACGATCTGGTCGGCGTAGCAGGGGTCGAGGAGACCACTCCATCGAGTGGGCAATGGGCGTCCCGCGAGATTGTGGAGGTCCACCAGCAGGACGTGAGCCCAGACCGAGTACGGCGTGTACCAGCCCTCGGCGTCGAGGAGCCCGCTGCTCTCGAAGGCAGGGTGAACACGACCAGGGTTCGCGCTCTGGAAGCAGCCCCTGCTCACGAAGCGCTCGAAGAACGTGGGCGTCATGAAGTCGCCGAAGCCCACCGATGCGGTAACCCCGGGGAGCTCGCCGATGGTCTCGGCCCGAACCAGGTCCGCATAGGGATCCTCCGCGTTGCAGCCCATGGGGATGTGCCAGCTGAGCGCCTCCCCGCTCGCCTTGCGGTGTCCTGCGGCCAGGGCGTCGAAGTGGTCGCGCATCGCTTGCTGGATGGGGCAAGCCACGTACGCCAACATGTGGAGACTCCTCGCAGGGCGGACCAGGGCTGGTTTCGCCGTGTGTTCGTGGCCGCTCGCTTGGGACGATGTCTGCATGGTGTCCTTTCTGCCGGCGTATGCCGAATAGTCAGTCGTCGAGTCGAAACCGAATGTGGAGGTCGTGGACCATCGTCACGGGCTTGCCCGCCTCCATGGCCGGCAGGAACTTCCAACGGCGAACCGCCGCCACGGCGGACTGGTCGAGAGCGTCCTGTCCACTGCCCACCAGGACGCTGACGTCGGCTGCGTTGCCCTGCGCATCCACGAGCACGCGCACGGCTACGCTGCCCTCCCAGCCCATGAGCCGCGCTTGCCGAGGATAGGTGGGGCGAGGACTGAAGACGGGCCGCGCTGGCGTGCGTACCGGCGAGCGCGGAGCTGGTGAACCATTCCCGGCGGGCCCGCTCCCGCAGCATCTATTGCTCGGTGCCAGGCCCGCACTTCCGCCGCCACCGGCGGCCGTCGTGCCATCGGTACCGCTTCCCTCCCGTTCGACCCCTGCCGCGGTCTCGGTCGCTGCGACTTCTTCGGGGGGCGCAGCAGATTCCTCGACCGCACGCGGTTGGGGGGGCATGGCTGCTGGTTGCGATGCGGATGGCCTGGCACGGACGCTGGCGCGTCGAGGTAGCGCAGCCGTCGGGGTCCTCTGCGTCGGGTGGGCTTCCCCCTGGGGCGCCGCGCGTTCGGCGCCGCCCGACGTCGGTCGCTCGATGGTGTGGAGCTGTACCATCAGAGGCGTGGCTCGCGGAGTATGCGGGAGCTCCGGCTGGCCCTGCGGCACGGCCCTGGAATGGAGGGAGGCAAGTCCGATGAACAGCGTCCCGTGTAGCAACGCTGTGAGAGTGATGCCCTCGACCACGGTGCGCGAGCCTCCATGGCCGAGCCGACCTACCTGCTCGGCCCCAGACGCCGGACACCGCTCGGACTGGAGGGGGATCGAGGTGATGTGGACATTCACACCGTCCAGTCAACGCCAAGCGGGGCGTCGGAGTCAAGGAAACCAGTTGTAGGTAAAGCAAAGTTAACTGCAACGAAACGAAGACAACGCTCGGGGGAAATGACCCCAAGATCGGCGGTGCGGGCGCGCCCGAGTTCAGCGGGACGGATCGACCCTGGTGCCGCCGCCTTCAGTGCACGGGCGCAAGCAGCGCAGCGGCCAGCATGGCCAACCCCACAAGTCCAACCAACAGGGTTGGCCAGCGTAGTCGCATCACCATGGACCTGAGCCAGCCCCAGTTCACCCACAGGTGAAGGATCACCAGCGAAAGCACGCTGAGCGCGGTGATGGCGTGGACGTGGGCCCAATCCTGCTTGTGTAGCCCAAGCAGCACATGCGCCCGATCGTCGAGTCTGAAGGTCATGACCCATCCCGTGGCTGCCAGAAGACAGAACGCGAGGTACAGAAGCGCGTTCGACAGCGGCCCGACTTCGTTCCGGGCTGATGAGGTCGGGCGTCGTGCGCGCGGTTCGTCGACCGAGGTTTCGAGGTGAGGGGCAGGCATTGCTCGATGTTACCCGACATCCTGGCTCCCGAGTCGGATGCTCGGGTGGTGCCCATTCTCCTGGCCGATGCTACATTGGGGCCGACCGTGACACATCTACGAGGTCTAACCATGGACGCCATCAGCCCCGGACTCAGGATTCAGCCCATCGGAATCATCCACAGCCCATTTTGCGAGCAAAAGGGAACGCCGATTCAGCCGTACAGCGCGAAAGACGCTTGCGGGACCGTAGAGGTGTCCGAGCGGTTCGTCGATGGGCTGCTCGACTTGGAGGGCTTCGAGCGGATTTGGCTCATCTACTGGTTCGACCGGTCCAAAGCGGCCGAGATGCACGTTGTCCCATACCGCGACACCAGGAAGCACGGACTCTTCGCGACGCGCGTGCCTGCGCGGATAAATCCGATCGGGATGTCGTCGGTTCGTCTGCTCGGCGTGGACGGCTGTGTCCTGCGCGTGGGGGAGATCGACATCCTCGATGGCACCCCGCTGCTCGACATCAAGCCCTACGTGCCCGAGTTCGATGCGTATAGCGACGTGCGAATCGGTTGGTTCGCCGGGGACAGCGCGGTCAATGGACCGATGACCGCGGACGAGCGCTTCGCCCGGTAGCCAGATGCAGGAAAAGCGCCGGTAGGCAGCGCTTCCTCATACGCCGGTCTTGATCTGCGTGTGGCTCATGCGGCGTGTGGGCTGCGTCGCGGGCGGGGGCGCCGGATTCAGGTTGACCTGCAGGCCCAGGGCCGCGCGCACCACGAAGTGATCCTCGCTGACGAAGTAGCCGAGCAGATCGCTGATGCGGTCCGCGACCGGCATCGGGCTTTGGCCGGTCGGCTCCAGCGCCAGCACGCGGGCGGCGGCACCCACGTCACCACAGATCGCGAGCGCCGCGCGGGAGGCGGTGAGGTCGGAGGCGACCAGCCATCGGCCCACGTCGACCTGGCCGCCACAAGATTCGAGGTACTTTCGCGCGAGCACCTTGAGCTCGGTTCGCATCGGCGCAGGCAGTCCTTCGTCCAGTTGCTTGGCCATCCGCTCGACCTCATCGCGGTGCTCGCCGGGATCCACCGGCGAGCCGGCCAGCTGCAGCGCCGCGCGCACGGAGGTGTCCAGCGCCGACGCCGTGGCCAAGGACACGCGGACAAAGCGCTCGGGGCGGAGCCCCACCATGCGCTTGGCGAGGTCGAAGACCACCTGGCTTTGCGACGAGAGCTGATCGAAGCCGAGTCCTACCACCAGCGAGGGAACCAGGATGCCCTTGTCCTTCAGGTTGACCACGGTGACCGTGACCGGCAGATCGCGCTTGACGTACACCTCGGGCAACGGCGCCTCGATAGTGCTCGCCACGTAGCGAAGTGCCGCCGCGTAGGACCAGTTGGCGCCGGAGGCGTCGATGTGTGCGCTGCGATCGAAGCCCGCCGTCTTGTGCGGCTGCGCCGTGGTCATGGCCAACACGGGCGACAGCAAGGCGAAGAGCGCGCTTAGGTTCGGGTTCTCGTCGGGGTGGACCACGCGCCGCCACAGGTCTTCCGTCAGCTTGCCCGGTGCGGTCGCCGTCTGCGTGGGGCGGTAGTTCTCGTAGAGCGCGCGCATGGGCGGATCGGCCTTGCCCAAGCAGGTCATCGCGCCGGCCACGCACCACATCTTGTCGTGGGCGCCGGTCTGGAAGAACAGCGCGGCCAGGGCCTTGTAGGAATCGAGCCGGGTCGGCTGCTTGGCCAAGAGGGCCTGGTGAGAGGCGATGGCTTTGTCCGCCGCCGAGGGGCCCATGCTGAAGTAGAGGCTAGCCAGGCGCTCGCGTCGCTCGACGTTATGAGGGTCTATCGCAGCAGCAGCTTCGAGGGTGACCGCCGTGCTCTCCTTGTCGTGCAGCTTGAGCGTGACCTCGGCCAACGCGTCGAACAGTCGCAGCCTGACCTCGATGTGCGCGTCCTCGTGCAGACGGCTGATCTGCTCGCGGTAGGCGCGTTCGAGATCCTCCCAGTCCTTGGCATTGCGAAGCAGCTTCTCGATGGCCTCGAAGGCCTTGGGATGAAGTGGGCTGTGGTCGAGCACGCTCGAGAACATCTCCAGCGCCCTTTCGCTGTCGCCCAGCTCGTCGCGGTGGATGGCGGCCATCGCGTAGGCCAGCTTGGCGCGGGCCGAGGGATCGGCCTCCAGCGCGGATAGCTTCTGCAGGGTTTCGAGCGCGTCCGTCCATTGTCGCTCTTGTGTGTAGTAGTCGAGCGTCTTGTACAAGGTCTGGCGCCGCTCGGGCTGCAACTCCAGCGCCTTCCGGTAGGCGGCCATCGCCGCTGGCCAGTCGGAGAGCTTCTCCTGCAAGACGTCGCCGATCTCGTCCAGGATGCGCGCGCTCTCGCCGTCGCCGTCCGCGTGGGTGAGCAGCTTCCGCTTGAGCTCCACGTGCTCGTTCCACTGTTCCCGCGACGCGTGCAGATCGACCAGCGTCTCCAGTGTCCTGCGGGCGTCAGGCGTGATGGCCAGCGCCTCCTGGTAGTACCGGATGGCCGCGTCCAGGTCGTTCGTCCGGGCCGAGCACTCGCCGAGCTTCTCGGCCAGGTCGGCCATTACGGTCGCCTTTTCGCCGAGGAGCTCCCGGGCGCGCAGGTACTCGCCACGCGCCTCCGCCCACGCCTGTTGCTCGAACAGGAGGTCGGCGTGCTCCATCGCCAGCCTCGCCGACTGACGATCGAGCTTGCTCGCGGCCGCGATGGCGGTGGCCGCTTTGTCGGTCTTGCCCAGCTTGCGCGCGTTCCGCGCCTGCCTTTGCAGGAGCTCGGCCTGGCCTTCGGCGGGTGCCTTGCGAACCAAGAGGTCGATGAGTGGCTCGGCCCCGGGCCAGTCTTCCGCCTTCTCTCGCATGGCGAGCAAGCGCCCCGCGGCGGCGGTCTGCTCGGGGTCGGCGGCGAGCGCGCGCTGGAAGAGGTCGGTCGCCTTGCCCGGATCGGCGACGTGATCGAGGTAGATGCTGCCGGCCTCGGCGAAGAGGCGTCCCAGCTCGAGCGGGTTTTGCGTCCGCTCCGCCGCGTCCAAGATGAACTTCGCCGCCCGCAGATGGTCGCCCCGGTCGGCCGCGAGATCCGAGAGGGCGAGGAGCACGTCGGCGTTGCCGGGGTCACGATCCAGGCACTTGCCGTAGATCTCCTCGGCCGCCGATGGGTCACCGCCAGCGAACATACGCGCGATGGCCAACGCGGCGTCGATGTCCTTCAGCTTGTCGACGAAGATCGTCGCGCGCTCCAGCCGTAGGGCCCGCGCGCCGGCAGGCTCACGTCGCTCGGCCCGTCGTTCGAGCAGGTCCGCCAGGCGGCGCCACTGCTCGCTCTTGCGGTAGAGGTCCTCGACCTTGGAGAGCGCCTCCGCGCTGTCCGGGTTGTTCGCCAGGTCTCGTTCCAGGAGGACGCCGAGCGGCTGCCACTGCTGCGTCTTGTGGTAGATGGCGGCGAGCTTGCTCTGCACGTCTCGATCGTCGGGATCCTTTTCCAGGCCGCGCTCGTACATGGCTGCCAGGGGTTGCCAGCGCTGGTTCTCCTCGTACAGCGTTTCGAGCCGCTTGCGCGCCTCATTGTCGTCTGGGCTGTGGGCCAACCGCGCCTGCAGAAGCTCGATGAGCTGCGGGATCTTCTGCGTGCGCTCGTAGACCTCTTCGAGCCGGCCCAGCGCATGGGCGTTTCCAGGTTCGCGTTCGAGCACCTTCTGGTAAAGGTCACCCAGGCGCTCCCACCGGTCGGCTTGGCGCAGAAGCGACTCCAGGCTGGCCATCGCCTCGGCGTTCCCGGGATCCCGATCGACCAACTTCTGGTAGGCCGCGATCGCCTCTTCCTGTCGCGTGGGATCGGCGGCGAGCATGCGGGCGACGCCCAGGCTCATGGTGCCGAGCGCCGCGGGATCCGTCGCCTGGCTCTCGATCTGGCGCAGCTCATCGAGGAATTCCTTGGCCTGCCCGGCCTTGTCCGCGAGTTGCTTGGCGTCGTTCAGCAGCGAGCCGTCGTACGGGGTCAGGTGCAGCGCCATCAGCGCCACGGGGTAGGCCCGGTCGGCTGCGCCCAGCTCCTTGTCCAGGATGGTCGCGGCCTCGTAGAGATCGGCTGCCTGGTCCTTGGCGTCTGGCTCGATCTCGGCGCGGCTGACATGCGCGGCGACGAGTCTCTCCCACTCTTGGTTCTCGTGCAGCTTGGCCAGGCCCTGGTCGAGCATGGCTTGCGCTTCTTGGTCCCCGGGATCCGCGGTCAGCCGTTCGAGCCAGGCTTCCACGTCCTCGACGGTGGGCTTGTCGCCGGCGGCCTGGCACGCGCTGGCGAGCTCTCCGAGCAACTCTTCGAGGGAAGCCCGCAGGGACACCACGGTGAGTCCGTGTTCCCCCTTCACGCGGCGTGCGTCCGTGGTGGAGAGCTCGGGCGCCACGAAGAAGTGCTCGATGGTCGACGGGCTGGTCGCGAGCACGCGCCCGAACAACGCCAAGTCGGGATCGCAGGGTGAGAAGCCGACGAAGACGAACGACCACCTCTTGTGCAGACCCTCGATGAACTTGGCCGCGCCACTGGCCACCACGGCCGTGCCCAGCTCGAACGGCGCCAGGCACAGCGACGACGGAACATCCGGGCGTCCGAAGAGCTGCAGCAGGAATCGCCCACGTCCGCCCTCCAGCGCAGACGCGCTGGAAGCGAACACCATGCGTCCCGAGAGATCGGGGGCAGCGGCGAGCGCGGCGGCCCAGACGGAGTCGAGGCCGGTGTTGATGATGCCCCGCCAGGGGGCGTCGGCCAGCGCCTGGATGGCGACCGGCGCTTGCCCGCGCACCGGAAGGAGCGCCTGCAGGACCTCGACGGTGGTCTCTGGCGAGAGGGTGGCGCGCAGGATCGCCATGGCGGCCGCGAGCTGGCCCGACTCGATCAGCGCGACGATGGCCTCCTTCTCCGCATCGTCCGCCACGCGCCCGGCCAGCGCCGACGCCACGGCCTTCCAACCGGGAAGGTCCGCCAACTCCGCTGCGCCCATTCCGGCGACCAAAACCGCTTGCCGATTCTTGAGTCGTTCGAGCAGTGCTTCAGAGAATGGCAGCATGGGGATCTCCTTCTGTCTCGGAGTAACTAAGGAGTATGGAATCTAACCGATTGCTGGTTCAGCGTACATCCCGCCGGCTGCGTCCGTGGAACGCGTGGCGAAGCACACTTTCGGCCGCCCAGTAGCCGCACATGCCGTGCACGCCACCACCCGGCGGTGTCGACGAGGAGCAGATGAAGATGTTGCTCGCCCCTGTGGCGTAGGGATCGCGCCCTGCGACCGGGCGAAAGAACAACTGCCCGATGCTCGCCGAGCCGCCGTTGATGTCGCCACCGACGTAGTTGGCGTTGTAGCGTTGCATGTCCGCCGGTCCTCGGACCGAGCGCGCGATGACTACGCCGCGGAAACCGGGCGCGTAGCGTTCGATCTGGCCCTCGATCATCGCGGAGGCGTCCACGTCCGAGCCGTTCGGCACGTGGCAATAGGCCCAGGCGGTGTGGCGTCCGACGGGGGCGCGGCTGGGATCGGCGATGGTTGGCTGTACCACCAGGGTGAACGGGTAGGGGACCACCCGTTCCGAGAGGAGCGCGGTCTCGCAGCGGTGGATCTGGTCGAGGTCGCCCGAGAGGTGGACGGTGGTGGCCCGAGCACAGGCACGGTTTCGCCAAGGGATGGGCTCGCGCAACGCCCAATCCATCTTGAAGACGCCCGGACCATAGCGAAAGCGTGCCAGGCGGCTTCGGTAGAGCGCGGGAAGGGCATCGCCCGCGATGTCGAGCAGCTGCTTCGGTGTGACGTCGAATAGGTAGGCGCGCGCGGGCGGCAGATCCGCCATGCCGCGGATCTCGTGATTCACGAGCAGCCGGCCCCCGAGCTCGGTGAAGAGCGCGACCAGCGCTCGGGTGATCGCCTGCGAGCCCCCGCGCGCCACGGGCCATCCGAAGCGGTGGCCGGCGAGCGCGAGCAGCAAGGCGAACGCGGAGGTGCCGGCGGCGTGCATGGGCAGCATGGCGTGCGCCGCGATCCCTCCGAGAAGCGCGGGCGCCGCATGGCCGCGAAACCGACGCGCGACGCTGGCGATGGAACGAAGGCCGAGCAAGCCGAAGCGCGCGAGCAGCAGGGGCTTCCTCGGAAAGCGCAGCGGCGCGAGCAACATGGGCAGCAAATCGTCGAAGCGCTCGATGAACGGCCCCAGCAGATCGAGGTATGCCCGCTTGTCCTCGCCCAGTTGCTCGGCGGTGGCCTCGATGGAGCGTTCCAGGGTGACGGTCGTCGCATGATCGAGGACGTGGACCAGCGGTGCCGGCGATTCCGCCCATTCGAGGCCGAACCTGCCGAGGTCGAGCGCGCGAAAGAGCGGCGACCCGACACCCAAGGGATGCACGGCCGAGCAGGTGTCGTGGGAGAAACCCGGCACCGTGAGTGCCTCGCTGCGCACGCCGCCGCCCGGTGACGCCTTGGACTCGACTACCAACACGGACAACTCGGCCCGGGCGAGCTGGATGGCCGCGGCAAGACCATTCGGGCCCGACCCGACGACCACCACGTCGTAACCCGAGCCCGGTGGAGACGTCACTGGCATGTGCCCCATTCTGGCCGGGAAATGTCGACGGTGCCCGCGGAGACGAAGCTCGAACAGGGGGAGCGGAGGTAACTTCCTACTGCGGAAGAGCCTTCACGTAGACTCCCTTGGGCGTGCCGAGCGCGAGCTGGCGACCGTCGGCGGACAGGGCCACCGGGAACGCGTCGGGCGCAGTGGCGACCGCCAGCACTGCGCCGGTCGTCACGGTTACGCGCAGCAGGGTGTAGGTGCAGACGGTGTCGAAGAGCCCGAGACAGTCCTTGCCCGACCTGGAGGCCATGGCCACCCGGGATGATCGTCAGCTCGGAGTCGACGGCGTCGCTCATGCGAATTCGTGGCAGACCCACCGCCTGGGTCCAGTCCTGCTCCGACGGGACCGAGGGATAGTAGAGGAAGCTGCTGTCGGGCGCCCACGCGAGCGACGACGCCGTGTCGAAGGAAATGCGCGAGCCGAGGTCCTCACCGGGGATGGCCGCACCGCAGGCGAGGACGAGCTGGCGTTGCATGGCCCCGCGCTCCGTTGTCCACGAGTCGGGCGCCGGCCCAGGCAGCGGGGAGAGCTCGATGACGTCGTCAATCGGACGCACCTCCAATTGAAGCTGGCCGGGGTTGTCCTGGATAAGTCAGGCGAACGCCTCCGCTCCACGACGTGGACGCCTTGGAGACCGACGGGCCAGTCGGTCTCGCTCCCGCAAGGCTACTCCTGGCTACGCACGGCCTGTGGCCTCGGCGAACTCCAAGATTCCCATGCGCGCATCTCGCCGGGCCGGCCGGGTCAACACCAGATCCTGGCGACCACCCAGCATGAACTGAAAGGCCGGGGTCTGCGGGCCAGCCGGACTCGACACCGTGGCCGTACGGGTTTCCGACGAGGCGAAGACGCAAAGCTCGGACAGCGTGACCGCTCCGTCGCGGTTGAGGTCGCCCGCCCCGAGCAGGCCGGAGTTTCTATAGTGCGTGAAGAAGGAGCCGCCGAGTGCCATCGACTCTTGCGCGTTCTCGGTTGCGGTGCTCGGTCGATGGTGGTCACGGAGAATGGCTTTCCCGGCTGCGCGCCCTTGAGCCTGATGAGCGAGCCCGACCGGCAAGCGTCGACCACCCTGCTCGCGCACCCGCATGTTGAGCCGGATGATGAAGTCACGCAGCTCCGAGGCCGTCACCCCGTTCAGCACCAGCACCTGGTCGAGCGGAAAGTCCCCGGGCGTGCGCAGGGTCTGGGCCACCCGGACCGAGTCGTCCTCGGCGTGGTGGAGGATCGATTCGTGCCGATCCCCGACGTTCTCGCCGACGAGGACGGCGAAGCGTCGCGGATCGGCGCGTGCCGCCCCTGTGGCGAACACGAGCGCGAACGCGATAACGGAAGCTGGAAGCATTCGCATGGTCATGGCCTCACCTTCGAGATCCAGAACGATTCCTGCGGCGTGATCGGCTGCGGCGGCGGAAGCCTGCGCAGAAAGTCGCGCCAGCGGCGCGTGCCTCGGATCAGGTTGAGGCAGCAGCAGGTGGTGGTGGTACGGCAAAGCCACCCGACCGCCGAGTGCGCGTCCCACGCTCGGCCGACGTGGACCAGTTGGACGAAGACATCTTGGCAGATATCCTTGGCCAGTTGGTCGTCGCCGAGGATCCGTCGCGCCCGACGTAGGACCAAGCCGGCGTAGCGTGGTCTGCGAGGTCATCGACTGACGTTGCCGCCAGTCGGCCACGCTCCTGGCCCACGCTTTGCAATCAGAGCCGTGCATGCTTCGCCATTGGCTGGGACCTGACGTTCTCGAAACGTTTTTGCGGCAGCACTTGGGCCGCCTGCCGTGCGCGCATCCGGGCGTGGCAGCGTCCGCGGTCTCGCTGCTCGACTGGGAGACGTTCGGCAAGGTGTTGGCCGCCGATCCTCCGCCCGACGTGCTGGTTGCCTTCTGTGGGCGCCTGATTCCCGTCGAGCAACCCCGCTCGCTCGACGCCGCCCGGCGGCTCCTGCGTCAGGGGCTTGGGCTCGTGATCCGCAGGAGCGAACGGCAAAGCCCCGTCTTCGCCAACGTCAGGAATAGCTTCGCGCAAGAGCTGTCCGGCGAGGTTCAGGTCCAGCTATACGCCACACCGGCCGGTACACAGACCTTCGGCTGGCACTTCGATTTCGAGGACGTCTTCGTGGCGCAGACCGTGGGCGTCGCGCGCGATGTGACCCGCACCTCGCAGCTCGACTTCAGCGTCATTCGCAACGAGACCTCGACCACGTACTCATCGCGGCTGATCGCGGGGGATTGGCTCTACATCCCGCGGCGCTGGTGGCACCTGGTCCGGTCGATCGAGGACTCGCTTTCGATTTCGGTGGGCGTCATGCCCGTGCAGGAGCTGGGTGTCGGCCTCGGGCCGGTCACCGACGTCGGGCCGGCGACCCCGCTGGCTGCGTCGTCGCGTCCGTGACAGGGCGATTTGCCAAGCTGAACCGCGATGCGCGCGCTCGTCAGATCGGCGCGCTTTGCAGCGGGACGACGAAGGTCGTCACCGAGTAAGCCGGTAGCGTCGCCGAGAAGCTCCAGCCTTGCACGCCCACCGGTGCGAGATGAACCAGGTCTTCGCTGGCCGAGGTCCGATGGACCTCGACGCTGGTCCCCACAGAGGCGAGCGTGGTGAGGTCGAAGGTGAATCCCTTGCTGGCGGTCTTGTCACCGTTGCGCGCCACGATGGTCAGCGTGGCGCCGTCGGCGGACAGGGCGGCGACCATGTCCGCGTTGCGGATGTCCACGAAGGTCGCGCCTGGGCGGATGTAGCGCGTGAAGCCCGACTGCATGTAGAAACGTTTGACCGGGGCGAAGCTCTGCTGCGAGTCGTTCACCGTGAAGCTGGTCCAGTTGGGCGAGGGGTCGACCACTTGCCATTCGAGCCAGGCCGCGGGCTCGAGCTCGCGCAGGTCCTGGATGATCCTTCCAGCCATGAAGATGGCCGCGTCGGTGTTGCTGGCCAGCTCCACGCTCAAGGGCCCGCTCTCTGATTGCCAGAGGCGCCTGGCCTTGCCGACGGCCAGGGCGCGCAGCTCGGCGCGCTTCGAGCCGGCGTACGAGTGCACGTTCATCTGCGCGATGGCCGCCCAGGTCGCGCTATCGTAACTGCTCATGATGCTGTACGCGTCGTCCATGCTGTTTTCGTCGGAGGCACTGACGCGGGTCTCGGACAGCCCCTTGGTGGCCAGCGCCGACGAGACCGCCTTGATGATCTGTTGCTGACTGCTGGCGCCGAAGTGGCAGCCTTCCTGACCGCCCTCGGCCTTCCACCAGTTGGCGTTGGGCTCGTTGAGCGGCTCCAAGGTCCGGAAGGTGATGCCGAGGACATCGCGGTAGTGTTTGGTGACCTCGGTCAGGTAGTCGGCGAAGGCCGGGTACTGATCGTCTTTCAGGTTGTTCGAGCCGTCGGTGTTGCCCGAGGCGCAGCCGCTCTTGGTCATCCAGTAGGGCGGTGAGTTGGAGAAGGCTTCGATGATGACGCCTTCGCCCTTTTCGAGGATGCGGGAGAGTACCGAGGTCTGTCGCGCGTCCGCGTTCCAGTCCCACGTCCCGTCGCTCGATTGGAAGCCCGGCATCTGGCGGTCTTTGCCCATGTGCTTGTGGCCTGGGGCATCGCCACCGCCGATGTTGTAACGGAACACGTTGTAACCGAGCCCGGTTACCGGATCGACCACCAGGTCGACCAACTGGTTGCGCTTGCCGCTGGACCATCCGCCGATTTGGTAGGCCCACCAGGCGAGGCTGGTGCCCCAGCCCTCGAAGGTCTGATGCTTGGTCGTGGCGTCGACCTTTACCAGCGTGGTGCCCGGGGCGGCGACCACGGTGGATTTTCCGCCGGCCCCCCCGCTGGATCCCGTGCCGCCACCCTTGCCGGTGTTACCGCCCGCGGACGTGCCGCCGCCACCAGGAACGTCGGGCTGCATGCGAGCGTCGCCGCGCGGGCGCGCGTCCGCGGCGACTCCGCCCGAACCCGAGGCGCCTGCCACCGAGGCGTCGCGGGCCGGGCCAGCGCCGCCGCTGCCCCCAGCTCCGGGCGTCGTGCTGCTTGCGCCGCCCGCGCCGCCCGCGCCACCCGCGCTGCGTCCGCCAGACGCTGCCGGTGTCCCTCCGGTGCCGGCGATCGCTGCGTCGACTCCTCCCTGCCGATCTCCCTCTCCGCACACGGCGAGAAGCAACGGCGATGCGAGCAGAACGAACCAAGGGGATGCGTGGCGGATTCTCATGGCGAGCTACCTTTCATCTACGCTGGCCGAGACGCAGTCAGGCAGTGTGTCGGTCGGCGGCAACGGCTCGTGCCGCGCAGTCTGCCACGGGCGCCCGTTTGACAGCAGGGCCAAGTTGTTGCGTCATAGTGCGCCTTAGCCAAGGAGATCCCATGAAGCGCCTGCTTGTATCGTTCGTATTGTTGGCCGTTTCGACGACCGTCGCCTTGCACGCCAGGGCCGAGGAAGAGGCCGCCCCCGCCGCCGTCGAGAACAAAGCCGACGACACCAGCAAGCCGTCCGCCCCGTCGGGCGCCCGTGCCGACGTCAAGGCGGCGACCGGCGTCGAGAACCGCCTGCCGACCGGCGAAGCCGCCAGCTTCAAACCGGGCACGTTGATCTACGTCTGGTCGATGGTGACCGGTGCCAAGGGCAAGCAGGTCGAGCATGTGTGGAAGCGAGACGGAAAGGAGTTCCGTCGCGCCAAGTTCGACATCCGGTCCCCCAAGTGGAGCATGAATTCGCGCATGCCCGGCGCCGCCAAGGGCAGCTACCTGGTCGAGGTCGTGCTCGGCGAAGAGACGCTGGGCGAGGTCGGCTTCGTCGTCGAATAGATCCCGGCAGGAGTCGGCGTACCATGGTCCGCGACGGCGCGGGCGCGCTAGAGCGGCGTGCGCACGCAGTCCAAGGTGAGCGGGATCCGGGTGCCGCCGTCGATCATCTCGAAGTCGGTCACCTGGATGGACGACAGATCCCGGGAGCCGAGCAAGCCGTCCCACTTCGTCTCGCTGTCGGTGTCGGCCTGGGCGGTGAGCGCGATGTTGCCTCCGTCGGAGAGGAACATGCCGTAGCGCTGGAGAGCGCGCGCCACCGTGCGGGCGCCTTCGTTGGGCAGACTGGCGAGGTTGAAGGTCGACTTGAGCCGGAAGCGCGCACCGTAGGGGACCGTGTCAGCGCTCGGCGTGCCTTTTCCCGCGCCGGAGTGCGTGGCGGGGTGGACGTATTCACCCTTGCGGATGCGGTCGTTGGGCAGGATGAAGCGAATCGCGTGGTTCAGGCTGCCCGACGCGACCTCGTCCGCGGAGAACAGCAGGGCCGCGATCGGGTAGCCGGCAGCGTCTGCGCTGGTGCATTGCTCGCCTCGGGCGAAGCCCGACGACGACGCTTTCCAATAGTCACGGGTCAGGTCCCACACCGCCAAGCAGCCACCGCCAAACGGCGTGCCGGTGGCGGTACCGCCGGTGATGTCCGCCCTCCACATCTCGAACAGCTTCGTGCCTTGAATGACGATCAGGTGGCAATCCCCGTCCGAGGAACAACTGTAGTTGCTCTCGCCTTCGAGGCGTCCGTTCGCGGGCACCGGCACTGGCACGAAGTCGCAGTCGGGATCGTAGAAGTCGTCCGTCCGCGTGAACGAGCGCGCGGCCACGCTGGCGTCCGCCGTGAGCACCTCGATGGAGAAGTCGATGCGGAAGCTGCCAGCGCCCCAGCCCCCCTTGGCGGCCAGACCCGCGATCACCGAAGTCGACTGGGCGTCGAGCGCCGCGCCCGTGACGTCCTGGTACCACGGCGCGCTGGCCGGGAACAGGGTGGCGCCGGGCAGCGGTGAGCTTCCACCAACTGCGGAGACGCCGCCGGTCCCCCGAGCGTCGCCGCCCGTGCCGATGCGTCCACCTTGGCCGGGGCTTCCCCCGAGGTCGGGCATGCCGCCGGTCCCATCGTCGCCGCCGCTCCCGTTGGACGCGGTCTTGCTGCTGCCACACGCGACCAGAAAGCCCAGCCCTACCGCGATGCCGACATAGTGAAGCGTCATGATGGCCTCCGGCCGATCATCATACTGCTGGTGGCGTCGGTTGGCCGTGTCAGGGCAGCTGCAACGTCACTTGGTTCGAGCGAACCATGCCTCGCCAGACCGAAGGAAGCGCGCGCATCTTGCCCGTGCTCTCGTCGAGACACTGGCCTCGCTCGCTGTGCCAGATGACCCTGACTTGGTAATCGGCTGCGGGCAGCTCGTCGAAGTTGAACGGCCCCCATTGCCCGGAGTACCCGTCGCGCGACTTCCGGAACTGTACGGCGCCGAGATCGAGCTTGTCGCCCGGCATGAGGGTTTGGAACAGATGGCAGTAGGGCTTGTTGTCGAGCTTCATGAGCAAGCGCGAGTCGTAGTGCCTGCTACGCATGCCATTTGGCGCAAGGACTTCGAGCGTGCTCGCCTGCAGGTTTGTGTCGTGCAGAAAGGACTGCTTCGAGGTCGACCGATTGTGGAGCGAGGCCCCAAGCTCGGTTCCATTCGCGTTCAGTCGAATCTCGAAGGGGTTGCCGGTCTTGCTTCCCGTGCGCCATTCGATCGAGTCACCGCCCTGGTCCCGAGCCGTCGCGCAGGCGAGAGCCGAGAGAAGGGCCACGCCGAGCGCGGCTTGGGGGAGCCTCAACATCGTGCACCTGCGCATGGCCGCATCCTCACACGGGAAGCAAGCCCGAGGCAACGCCCTGGCGGCCACGGTCGGCTGCGATGAATGTCGCACGCCTCCTCCTTTTCAGGTGCGCCAGAGTGCTCCGTGTGCACAATACCCGCCACATACCGGCCGAGACCAAGGATGCGAGCAACTATCGAGCTTTTCGTTATCAGCCTGTTGGCGCTGGCCACCGTGCAGTGCGGGAGCGCCGACGACAAGGGCAAGTCGGCCGTGTCCGAGGCGTGCATGCCAGCGTCGGTGAGGAGATGCGTGGGCGAGTGGTCTTGCAGAGGCGACCAGGTGTGCCGAGCGGACAAGACGTGGTCGGCCTGCGTTTGCGATGGTGCCGGGGCTGGCGCGGGCTACGACGCCGGTGTCGGTCTCGATGCCGGTGGAGGCGTCGATTCCAGCCCCGTGGACGCGTCGCCCGTGACGCCATCGGTTCGCTACGTCCTCCTGGACGACATGGAAGGCACCACTGCCCCGAACGGCCCCGTTCCTTTCTCGGCCTCGGGCATCGGCGCCGTACCCGGATTCTGGGGCGGCTGGCGCAGCTCGGGCCACGCCTCGAACACCATGTCCCCGGATCCGTACGCGTACTCGGCGTTGCCGGCGCCCCACCAGACGATGGAGGGCGTGACCAGCCTGCACGCAGGACACCTGGCATGCCATGTCGCCGATTTGTACGGCTACTGCGAACAGGGGCTCTGGCTGGCGCAGAGCTCGGGCACCGCCGCCAGCATGGCGAGTCGAGCTCCCGTCGACCTCAGCGCCTTCCAAGGATTCGTGTTCTGGGCCATGGCCAGCAAGGCCACCCGCCTCAAAGTCCTGGTGGAAGATGCGGAGACCGACGCTCTCGGTGGGCGGTGCGGTCAGCTGGACGCGTCCGCCGACCAGTGCGGCGACGCCTTCTCGCGCCCGCTCTCGCTGACCGACACCTGGAAGCGGTACGAGGTGAAGTGGAGTGAGCTGTCTCAGCGCGGCTGGGGCCATGCGGCTCCCTCGGGCAAGCTCGATTCCAGCGCGGTCTACATCATCGGGTTCCAAGTCGACGGTCCACAGAGCGATGACGCCGCCGCGGTTGACGCCGACTTCTGGATTGACGACATCTACTTGGTTCAGGCGACGCAGCCCGGCGACACCCCGAATCCCTGCATCGCCGGCACCGACGAGCTCATCGCAGATTTCCGGGACAGCGGTCGGCTGAATTCCGCCGATGGACGCAAGGGCAGCTTCTACGTCTACGGCGATGACCAAGGCACCTTCGTGCCGGCCAAGGTCGACGGCGCCGCATACCCCATCAGTCAAGAGAGCGGCAACGATCAGTGCTCGGGCCCGGGCTCGTTCCACACCAAGGCAGGCGGCTTCGCCGATTGGGGGGCTGCCATCAGCACGGACCTCATGGCGAAGAGCGGCGGGGCGAAAGGCACCTACGACGCGTCCAAGTACCGGGGGATCTCGTTCTGGGCCAAGGCGAGCGCGCCCATCGACGGCGTCAAGATCAGCTTCCCCGACATCTACACCGACGGCGGTGCCGATCCCCGGACCGTCGACCCGAGCGCCACCCCCTGCGTGTTCGAGTCAGGGTCCAGGCGCAACTGCAGCCCGTACCTGGTGAAGCTCGGCGACTCCGACTTCCCGGCGTACAAGGACTACCGCATCGACACGACCTGGAAGCGATTCGACATCCTCTTCGCCGACACCCAGCAGGACTTCTTCAATCCTGGCTTCCACACCGCCGACGACAAGCTCGATACCCGACACCTGACCTCCATCACCTGGCAGATCAGCGCCAGGTACGTCGACGGCGTCGCCCGACCCAACGACTTCGAGATTTGGATCGACGACGTGTACTTCATCAAGTAGCCGTCTGCGCGGCCCCCCGGGCTGCTATGGCTGGATCTCGCGGATGATGCCCCTCTTGAAGAGGAGGCCGTCGGTCGCCACGCCGTCGCTGCGGAAATACACGGAGAGGTTCGGCAGACCGCTCTCCGAGCCCTCGCGCGTGGGCGCGGCGGTCAACTTGGCCGCCGGGTCGATGCCCGGTTTGCATGCGGTGCCGCCCACGCCGAAATTGGTCCCGTCGTCCTCCAGCTCGTTCAGCTTGACCCAGTGGCCGCCATCCTCGCCGTCGCTTTCGTCGATGTAGAGCTCGATCTTGACGTTGCCGTTCGGGAGGTCGTAGATGAGCGACTTGTAGCCGATCCAGACGTTCTTGGGCATGCCGCCCGTCCAGTAGGTTCTGCTGGACACCGCCACCGATCTCGGGTGGCTGGTCTCCTTTTCGAAGTCGATGGTGCCGTCGTAGCGCATGCGAGCGTCGATGCCCCGCGTGTCGCAGAGGTTGCTGCTTTCGCTCCCGACCGTGCCGTGGTTGGTGCGGGCCATCGCCACCAGGCCGCCATAGGCGGTGCCGTCGTCGGCGACACGCATGAAGTACATGGTGATCTCGAGGTTGCGCCACTGGTCGCTGTTGGCTGGATCGTGGACGTACATGCGCGGCTCACTGCCGCCGATCTTGAGGATGCCCTCTCCGTCAACCTTGTACTTGGCGGTGCCGTGGTTGGTGTCGAACCAGGGATCCTTGGGGTCGGCGGTCGTGAAGTTGCGTGTTACGCCGTTGTGCCATTGCGAGACCCAGACCTTGCCGCCCGGCAGGGTGTCCTTCAGCATCTTGGTGCCGAAGGGATCGCGTGACGAGGCCTCGCCGCCGTCGGCGGTCGGCGCACCGGCGTCGAACCCCGAGCCGTCGAGGGGACTGGTGCTTCCCGCGCTGTCGGCCGTTCGCGTGTCGGGCCCGACTGCAACCGGGTGGTCGGCAGCGTTCGCATCTTGCGCGATGTCCGCCCGCGTAGAGAGATCCATCGGCGTTCCGCTGTCGATGGCCTGCTTGTCCGTGCCGGTATCGGCCGGGAGCGCCGGCGCGTCCACCGACGGCGCGGCATCGGCCGGGACCTGTGCGCTGTCAGGGTGCTCCGAAGAGGAAGATCCTCCACAGGAGACGAAGAAGAGTAGGGCTGTGAGCGGCAACCACGTGCGCATGACTCGGCCATATAGCACTGTTCGCCCGATGTGTGGGAGCGCTGGCGTGGTCAGCGGTGGGACGGGCGCCGCGCCGCCTTACTGCCCGCAAGCCGCTGTGCCCGCCACGGCCACGGCCTCTCCGTCGGCCACCTGCTTCACGATGGAGACGAGCCATGGTTGCTGTCCGCCACACACCACCGCAGTCAGGGTTCCGTCCTCACCGATGCTGGCCGAGATGCTGGAAGGCGTCCGGGCCTTGGGGCCCGTCGCGATCAGGGTGGCGTAGTGCCAGCTCGACGCGGTGGCGTGGTACTCGAGCGCCGTATTGGGCACCATCGTTCCATAGACCTCGGAGTACCAGCCCTGCATCGGCTCCGTCGCTCCCACGATCGGCAATAGCGACAGCCCGGCGCCGAGTGCCTGCCTGATCACGACCGTCGGTTGTCCGTCCGCGGCCACACCCGTACTGTCCAAGCCCGAGGCGGCGGCGCTGTAGCCCGGAGGCAGGTGCCAGATCTGTGCGTAGTCGTGGGGCGCATCGCTCGCGAGACTGTCGTACACCAAGGTCAGATCCCTTTCCAGCACGAGCACGGACCGTCGATGAAGCACGCCAGGATAAAGTGCGTGCGAGCCCGACTGGTACGCCCAACCATCGCTGCTGGCGGTGAGCCCCGCCGTCACCGGCCCCGACGTGGACTGATCCGAACCGTCCACCACGACGGTGTTGTGGGCGCGCGTTCCGAAGAAGTACGCGTGATCGGGGCCGGGGTCGTAGGTGTAAAGGCCCGAGTCGCACAGTTGGCGTGCCCCGGCGGCGAAGTAGTCGAGCCCGAGGACGTCGAGGTGGCTGTGGCTGGTCCTCCAGCGCCCGACGTTGAAGGCGATGTGCGTCTCCAGCGGGACCTGCGCGGGATCGCTGCCAAAGCCGGAGCGCAGAAAGGCCTGCCCCGACTCGGGGAACAGGACCGCCCGCTGGGCCGGCGCGGTTCCGCTCGCGCCCAGGGAGTAGACGAAGGCGAACTCCGGGAACTCCGCGGCGAGGTTGCCGTAGACGGCCGGGTCGAGACTGTCGACGTCGAGCTCCACGCTCGCACCGGCGAGCGGAATGCTTCCGTCGGGCTGAAGCACGAAGGTCGCGTACGCTACCATCTGCTTCATCGCAATCTCGAAGTCCTGTGGTAGCGGAACGCGATGGCGCCGCGCCCAACGATTGATCTGATAGGTCTGACCGAGCACGTAGAAGTGATAGAAGGGCGAGTTCTCCAGCTCGACGCCGTCGCGATCCACGGAATTGACCATCAGCGACGACAACCGGCCGATGGCCGTGTCTTGCCAGGACTGTGCCGCCGGCAGATCGGGAAAGTTGGCCGAGATGAGCGCCAGGGCCGAGGCCTCCGTGAAGCCATGGTTGTAGTCGGGGTCGAAGTTCAATGGCAGGGCCAGGAACGCCCCGAGGCGCGCAATGGCCGCCTCGATCGCGCGGGCCAGCGGTTCGGAGATGTCTCCCGACCGTTGCAGCTTCACGAGCGTGTTCACCAGCACCATGGCGCGCAACGCGGATCCGTGACGATGGTCGAACCGGGTTCGATCGTAGGGCTGACCCAAGGCACGCCCGGCGTCGTACGTGACGAAGCTTTCCAGGATGGACAGAAGCTTGTCGCGGTACTTCGGCTCGCCGGTGGTGTAGTACGCGTAGAGCAGGTTCGAGGTGGGCTTGAGGCTGTAGAAGACGAACCGCCACTGCGGGTCTTGGAACGGGTCTTCGGTCCAGGTCAGCGACTCGGGCAGCGTCGCGATCTCGAACCTGCTGCCCAGGTTCCAGCGGTTCTCCAGCAGCTTGTCGGCGACCGAGACAGCGCCTCGGCTGAGGACCGCGAAGATGTTCTCCATGCGGTCGTCGAGCGCGTGTTGCGACGGCGGTGGCGTGCTGTCATCACCGCCACACGCCCCCGAGCCCACCAGCAGCCCGGCGAAGAGCCACGTCCACGAGCGAATCATCACAGCCCTCCGCTCGCGTCCGTGTCGTCGATCGCCGTGCAATCGTCCACCAGCAACGTCGCCGTGCCGCTGCCATTGAGGCATCCCGACGCACAGACCCCCGACACGTGGGGCCCATAGAAGAGGGTGTTGTACTTCACGATCCCATCCGGGACGGTGATCCCGAACGTCTTCTGTGCCCACGCTCCAGGGCTGGCCGGGCTCGCGTCCGTGGTCATCCACGGGCTCACCATGTCGTCGAGGTCGTCGTTCTTGTACAGCGTGAACGCGACAGGCACGTCCGAGCGGTACCAACAGCTGAGCTGGTAATGGCGTCCCGGCTTGACTGGGATTCCACAGCTCTTGTAGTCGGGCGTCTGGGTCAGACCACGGGATAGTAGCAATGTGTTGGTTCCGCTCGTGTACTGGGTCACGAGCAGCTGTTGGCCATAGCCGGTCTTGCCGGCAACGCGGGCCCAGCTCGCGGTGTTGTCGCCCGAGCGTCCGTAGGTCCAGCAATCCGGGGGCGACGTCGGGCCACCGAGGTAGCTCTCGAGATCGCCGTTGATCACGAGCGGCGTGTTGCTCGCCACGGGAGGCAGGAGCGGTCCCGGAAGCACCTGGGCGATGGTGCGAACCACCGTGCCGAGCGGCTTGCGCGCGGCCACCCACGCGACGAACTGAGAGAAGAGCTCGGTGTCCCAAGCCAGACCGGGATTGCAGGCCGCGCCCGGACAAAACCGGTGAAAGTTGATGATCAGCCAGGCGGGCGCGATGCCATCCGCGTGCGCCTCGGCGTCGAGGACGTAGGCCTGCGCGTCTGCGAGCGTGTGCACGCCGGTGATCGAGGACGACGCGCGCAACTCGATCGCCCTGGCCGGCGGCGTGGTCTCGAACCGGACCGAACCGTGGAGGTTGCCCACCAGGCGCCCCGCCGTGTAGCCGCAGCTTGCGACCCACGACTGTGCCGTGCCGTCGACCTCCCCGAAAGGATAGGCGAATGTCCTTACGCGGAGACCACGGGCCATCAGGTCGACACGGCTGTCGCAGATCTCGCGAGCGATCCGAGACGGCAAGTTCTGCGCGGTGACGAGATGCTGGTGCGTGAGGCCGTGCGACCCGATCTCGTGTCCGACGGCTTGCAGCTCGGCGACTTGCGCGTCGCTCAGGTAGAGATCGCCCGGCAGGCCGATGCGGCCTGCGTTGACCATGATGCCAGCGCGCATGCCATGGGCTTCGAGGACGGGCGCCATGAAGGTGAACTGCTCGGCGTAGGTATCGTCCGCGGTGAGGCTGACAATCACCTTGGGCTGGGGCGCCAGCGCGGCCGGTACACAAACCCCTTCGGCGCAGGCCTGGTCTGCGGAACAAACCACGCCGCAGTCTCCGCAGTGAGCTCTTTCGTACGAGGTGTCCACGCACTCGGTGCCGCAGACCCTGTAGCCGCCGCCCGCGCAGCCGACGTGGCAGGTGCCGACCGAGCAAGTCTCGCCGGCCGCGCAGCCGTGTCCGCAGGCGCCACAGTTCATCGGGTCCGACATCGTATCGACGCAGGCCGCTGACGGGTCGACGTCACAGACGCGAAACGGTGGAGCACACACCTTGGTGCACGCGCCCCGCGAGCACGATTCGCCAATTCCACAAACATGTCCGCACGCTCCGCAGTTGACCACGTCCAATTGCAGGTTCGTACACTCGGCGCCGCAGACAGTGAGCTGGGGCAGACATTGGAGGGGCTGCTCGTTGGACGACGAGCCACAGCCCGCCCCCAGAACCAGAACGCCCAGGACGCCAAGCCTTGCGAGAAAGCCGTTTTTGACCGGCCTTTGAAAAAATGCCTTCACCATCGCGCCTCACGATTGCCGAGGAGAGCCGCAGCTCAGTCTCTTCGGCGAGGCTGGCCGATTGACGTCTTGGAGAAGTGACGCAAGCCTCGCCATGGCGGGTAACGTGTACTCGATCGCGTGGTGGGATGGCAACAGGATTTATCGCTCGAAATGGGCATCCACGTGCGACACGTGTCTGTCACTTCCCAGTTTCCGGATGGTCCTTGACAGCGTGCAATTCACGGGGATATTAGGCCGCGCTGTCCTACGCAAAGAAACGTTGGACCAAACCTCGGATCTCTTCGCGCCGGGGGGAAGCTGATGGAACTACCTCTATATTTGCTTGTGCTTCTCGTATGGGCCAACCGCTGGCTGGTGGGCGTCTATTTGCGGATCGTGCGCCGTTCGCGATTCGAGATCATGGACGAGAGCTTCGAACCGAGCGTGTGTATCGTCACACCAATGTTCAATGAGGGCCGAGGCATCGTCGATTCGATCAGCAGCATGCTCGCCCTGGACTACCCCGCCCACAAATTGTCCATCATCGTCATCGACGATTGTTCCACAGACGACAGTTACAATTGGGCTTGCCAGGCGGCGGAACAGAGTCCCGGCCGCGTAACCGTGCTTCGCAACCGCGTGAACCTGGGGAAACGCAAAAGCATCGCGCGCGCCGTGCGGGCGACCGATGCCGAAATCATCGTCTCCATCGACTCCGACGTCGTGGTCGATGCCAAGGCCATCCGCGCCCTGGTTCGGCGATTCACGAGTCCCCGCATCGCGGCCGTGGGAGGAAGGGTCTTCATCTCCAATCCCCACGAGACCTGGCTTACGCGCATGCAGGCAGTGAAGTATTTCCTCGGCTACGAGTACCTCAAGACACTGGAGCGAGCGTTCCGTTCGGTGATGTGTCTGTCCGGTTGTCTCACGGCGTACCGGCGCAGCGTCCTGCTCGAGCTGGAGCCCATCCTGGAGAATCGGAACCTGGTCGGCGTGCCCATCAAGTACGGTGAGGATCGCTTCCTGACCCGCCAGATCATCAAGGCGGGTTACCAGACCTACTGCACCATGGACGCCGTCTGCTCCACGACTGCCCCGCCGACCTACAAGAAGTACTTCGCTCAACAATTGCGCTGGCGCCGGTCGAACCTGGTCGACATCATCGGCGGCATCTCGCACGCCGCACGCCTGCACCCGGTCGTGGGCCTGCACTATCTGTCTTCCGGGGCGCTGCTGGTCACCTATCCCATCGTCGTGATGCAGAAGATCGCCAACGGCACCTTCTGGGAGCTCGCAGCCTTTCACTTGCTGGTGTTGGCCGCGCTGGGCACCGTGTACGCAATTCACGCGCGGCAGTTGCCCCGGGAGATGCGCGTTCATCCGTTGTCCTTCCTCGCGATGGCCGTGGTCATGCCGGTGACGTACATCGTGTGCACGACCTTGGCCATGTTCACCCTGGATTCGAGCAGCTGGGAAACCCGCGGTCACGGTCGCGTCGTAGATGCCATGTCGACCGCCCGGCCTGTCGAGGCTGCCCGTGCGCGGTTGCGCGGTGACGGGGTCCCGGCGGCGGCTTGTGCGATCGACCTCGTTCCCCCGACCGAGGTGGCCTTTCCCGCCGCCGTGGTAGAGAGCCAGGTGCGCGCGTGAGCGCCGAGATCGGCCTGACGGACTCCGTTCCGGTGCGGTCCCAGGGACCAAGACGGCGGCCGCTCGCGCTCGTGTGGAGCAAGCTCGTGGTGAGCGCCTACCGGATGGTGGGCTTCGTCGTGCTGACGGCGATCCTCCTCGGCCTGCTCTCTTTTCTGTTCAACAGGGTTTTCTATCTGTTCAACCGCAGTTGGATCGCCCCCGCGCTGCTGTCGGCGACCGACGATCGCATCGTCCGCCTCAACGCCGAGATCGTTCAACAGAGCACCCAGCGAGAGCGGCTGCTGGTCGAGCGTTCCTCGCTCCAGGTCGGCCTTCGGGACGCCGAGCGGCGGGTCGAGGTCGGGGCATCGATCGGCGAGGCGCTCACGCAGGCGGCGCTCAATGAGGCGAAGGCGCGTCGTGGCGAGCGGCGGCGGCTGAATGCGTTGTCCGGGACGCTCGATGCGGTGAGAAACCAGGTCGTCGAGGCCACCAAGCAGTTCTCGGACGTCTCGCGAAAGTCGCTCGACGAGCAGCTTCAGGCTGGCCTCACGACACGCGACCGCTACGTCACGGGCGGCTTGCAGCTCGGCCAGCTCGCGCAAGCGAACTTGGCTTTGGCCGAGAAGGCCTCCGACCTGGCCGCGCGCCAAAACCAGATGAAGCGCGAGGCCGATGCGCTGCTCTCGGCGGCCATGCGGGCGGCGCCTGCTTCCGCGCCGTTGAACGTCGACGCCTTGCGATTGCGGCAAGAGTACGTGCGCGCATCGCTCGACCTCGCCAAAGCGCAGGACGAGATCAAGTCCTATGGCGAGGCACTGGCAACCCTGGACCGCTCCATTGGGCGCTACGACGACTTGCTGAAGGTGCTCTCGGAAGACCCGTTGCTCAAGGCCCTGCACGGAGACGTCACAGTGGCGTTCGTGCCGTACGAGAACCTGTTCAAGGCCCGCCCGGGTGTTCCGGTGTTCGCTTGCAGACTGGACATGCTCTGGTGTCACAAGGTCGGGCAGGTCGAACGGGTTCTGCCGGGAGAGGTCACCCAGCACTCGCCGATCGCGTCCAAGAACGAACGCGGTGTGATGCTCGAAATCAAGTTGCAGGATGCCGGCGAGCAGGCTGCGCGAAACCAAGTGTTGTTCCTCGAACATGCGCCGCTCTGGCTCTAGATCAACGAATGGCAGCACCGCCCGCGCCGTGAGATTCGGCGTCGGCGTCGCGCTGTGCTTGACCGTCCCCGCAGCCGCGTGGGCCGGGCCCGAGGAATCCGTGTCGGTCCCCGCGTATTGCGACTACGTCTTGGGGGCGGCAGCCTCCTCCGTCGCGCAACAGCTCTATCCCAGACTGTACGTGTCGGGAGGGTTGCTGACCAACGCGGACGGCGCGACGGACTTCGGCATAGCCGCCAAGGACGCCGGTGTCCTGTGGCGCTTGCAGGCCGGCCTCAGCTACAGCCTCGCCGATCTGAACGAGGGCATCGCCATCCGCAATCGCGCCCGGGCCGAGTGCGCGCTGTATCGGAGCCAGAGCGACCTCTTCGCGTTCCTTGCCCACTACGACGAGCCGGACTCCATCCCCGGCTTGCAGGCGAAGATCGCGGTCTTGGAAGAAGCCCTGCCCAGGGCGGAGCGGGTCCTCGAGAACCTGCGCGGATCGCTGTCGCGCCAGGAGGCCACGGTGGAGGCGGTCAACGCGACCACGCTGCGAGTGGACGGGCTGAGGTCGGAGCTTGGGTCCTGCCGGGCCCGGGTCGCGATCGCGGCCCGCAAGCACCCCGTGCCTCAGGAGCCAGCCGCGGCGCTGATGCACTCTTACCGAGAGGCGACGAGCCTCACGGCCGAGAGCGAATCGCGCGTACGTCTCAGCCGACGCTACGATCTGTCGCTGCGGGCGGGATACGATCGCTTGTTCGGCGTGCGCGAGGGGATCCCCATCCTGGCCACCCTGACCTTCACGTACAGCTTGGGATCGCTCACCCAGCCCAAACTGGAGGCGCAGGCGCAGAAGGGGCGTGCCGGGTGGGCCGCCTTCGGGATCGAAGGGATCCACGATCGCGTGCAGGTGCTGCTATCGAAGCTGCGCGGGCTGCTCGACGAGCAGTCCAGGCGGGCCAGCGAGAACAGCGTGTTGCTCGCCGACCTCGAGAAGCGCTACCAGGCCCTCGAGAGCACGCCGGGAGACTCGGTCCGGGCCTACCGGGATTACCTCTGGTTCGACCTGACGCGCCTCAAGGCCGAGGCCGCCTACTTGCGCGCGCAAACCGAGGAGCTGCGGCAGCTGGTCTTCTCTGCGGAGGACGGCAAGGCGGGGCCATAGCCGCGCGGGCCGCGTTCGGAATGCGGTAGATTCGCCTCGATGCTAGCCCTGGCAACGGCGTTCTCGCTCGTTTTCGTGCTGGCCGCGCCAGCTGGGCCGGCCGCCGCGCGCCCCGGGCATTCCTCGCTGTGGGGATCGGCCGGGCAGTCGTACCAGCCGGGCGGTCCGCTTCCCGACTTCTCCTGGGCCGGCTATCGCGCCGGTGGCGAGCTTCCGAATGCGAAGGTCACCGCGAACGTGCGAGCGTTCGGAGCGCGGGGTGATGGCAAGGCCGACGACACGGCGGCGTTTCAGCGCGCGCTCGACCAAGCGCCGAGCGGCGTGCTGTTGGTGCCTCGGGGACAGTACCGACTGACGGGGCAGCTCGTCCTGACCCGAAGCGGGCTCGTGCTTCGGGGCGAGGGCAGCGGCCAAGGAGGCTCGGTCCTGCACTTCGCATCCAGCCTCGCGGATCTCCAGCGGCTGTCCGCGCTGCCGAAGAGCAACAAGCTCTCCTGGAGCGGAGGGCTCATCCAGGTCTCTCCCAAAGGCTCGGAACGAAGGTTGACAGAGGTGACGAGCGCGGCAAAGCGCGGAGACACGCGGCTGAAGGTCGCCGATGCCACAACGATCCGCGCCGGCGAGGTCCTCTTTCTTCGCCTCAGCGAAGATGGACAGCGCTCGCTCGAGCGCCATCTGCTCGGCGAGCCCGGGGCCGAGCAGTCGGGGGCGGCGCCGCTGCAATCGACTTGCGCCTCACGCATCTTCGACTGGACCTTCGAGGTCGCGCGTGTGCAGGGCAACGAGGTGTTTCTGACCCAGCCTTTGCGGACCGACGTCAGTCCATCGTGGGCCCCGACCCTCTGGCGGATGCCGGTGGTGCGCGAAGTGGGGATCGAGCATCTGGCCATCGACTTTCCGGCGACGCCTTATCCTGGCCACCATCGTGAACGCGGGTACAACGCCGTGGAATTCGGTCCCAACGTCGTCCATGCCTGGATCCGCGACGTGGAGGTGCGCAATTGCGACTCGGGGGTGTTCGTGGGGCGGAGATCCAAGTGGCTCACCCTCACGCAGCTGCGTTTCGCATCGTCGCGCCCCGGCGACGCCAAGGGCAACCAGGGCCACCATGGCGTGGCCCTGTCGAGCTGCTCGGACGTGCTTTTGTCGGACCTCAGCTTCGAGGCCGCGCTGATTCACGACCTGACCCTCACCCACCGGGCGACCGGCAACGTGCTGTCCGGGCCGATTCGCGGCAAGAGAATCGACCTCGACCTTCACCGGGATGCTCCCTTCGAGAACCTGTTCCAGCAGCTGTCCGGCGATTTGCGCCTGCAGGACAGTGGGAGCGCTTGCTATGGGCCGCCGGCCGGTGCGCGCAACACCTATTGGGCGCTCGATCCCTTTCCAGTGCCAAGTTGGATAGGGGCGGCCGCCGTGATCGTGGGCGACACAACCTCGGCAGAGGCACCCGCCCCTCGAACAACTTGGATCGAGCGCGTCCCCAACCTGGAGCCCAGGGATCTCCGCGCGGCGCAGAGGCTTCGCCGACTGGCGCGAGACGAGAAGGGCCAGCCCGCGCCTAGGCCGGCAGAATGGTCTCGTTCGCCAGCAGGTCGTTGATCATCGCCTCACCCGACGCTTGTTGCTCGGTCGTGAGGGCGAGCGGATCGCCGTCGGTCAAGGAGATGCCGCCGAGCTTGCCGGCGCCTTCGTTGTACAGGGCGACCAGCGCGTCCCAGTTGCCAACGATGTTCGTTGCAGTGTCCGCCACGCTGACGTTGCGAACCGTGCTCTCCGCTGCGATCGTCGCGGCATCACCGGCGGTGGTGTCACTGACGTCGACCTGGTAGTCGCTCGCGATCTTGGCGAGCACGCTCGCTCCGGCGGTCCAGTCGGTCTGGGACAGCGCCAGGACAGGCGTCGCGTCGGTGAGCGTGATGTCGGTGAGCGAGTCGCCGAGTGCCATGAGGTCGGCGAAGTTGGTCGACACGTTGGCAGCCGTGTCGCTGATACCCAAGGAAGTCACCCCGGCCACGTTGGCCAGGCTCTCGAGATCAGCCATCGCCGCGTCGGTGGCTGCGAGCTGGAAGGAGCTCTCGATCTTGTTCAGGGTGGTGCTGTTGCCCAAGATCTGGGCTGCGGTCAGCGTGATGCTTCCGCCCGCGTCGGTCAGCGTGATGCTGTCGAGGTTTTGGGCCGCCGCGATGGCGGCGAAGTTGGTGCCGATCGCCGCGCTGCTGTCGTTGATGGCCATCGCAGAGACGTGAGCGTCGGCTGCCAGAGCTCCGGCGTTGGCGGCCGTCACTTCGGTGAGGCTAACCAGGTAAGCGCCGCTCTTCACCTTGCCGAGGATGGTGGCCTGGTCGGCGTAGGATTGCGCCGTCATCTGCATCGCCGCCGTCGGGTCGCTGACCACGAGCTGCGTGACCTTGGCTTGGTCGGCCAGGGAGGCGAGCGTGGCGGACAGGGCCGCGGCCGTGTCGGTCACCTGGATCGCGTTCACCGCGGTGTTGGCGGCGAGGTCCGCGACCTGCGAGGTGAGTACGGCGGAGATGGAGAACGTGGGGCTGGTGGTGAACTTGTCCTTCAAGGCTTGACCGTTGGTCCAGTCGGTCATGGTCATCTGCAGGTCAGACGAGCCATTCTGCGTGACCGCCGTCAACTTCGAGCCGAGCTGGGACAGCGAGGCCCATGCACCCGAGATGGCCGTCCCCGTGTCGGTCACGGACAGGCTGCTCACCCGGTTGTCGGCGGCGAGGCTCGCAGCCTTGGCCGCGCTGACCTGGGACACGACCGCCAGGAATCCGCCTTGGATCTTCGTCAGTGTCGCAGCGTTCTGCTCGAAGGCCGCGCCTGTCAGCGAGAGCAACTGCGACGGCGCATCGGTCTGTGTAATGGTGGTGAGACGTCTGCCGAGACTGGTGAGGTCCGCCAGGTTGGCCGCGATCGACGCGGCATCGCCCGTGACGTCCATCCTGACGATCTTGTGGTTGGTCGTGACCAGGCTCTTGGCATCGGCCGCGTCCACGCCCGTGAGGGACAGGCTGTAGGCACCGCCCTTGATCACGTCGAGCACGGCTTGCGCGTTTGCCGTGAGGTCGGTGGCCGCCAGGTTCAAGCTGACCGTGGGGGTCTGGTTCGTGATCGTGCGTAGCTTGCCAGTCTCGGCCAGGGTTTCGAGCGCGGTCAGGTTGTCCTCGATGGTCGCCGCTTCGGCCGAGACATCGATCTGGGTCACCGCCTCGTGCGCGGCGACCGTCTGGGCCTGCGCGATGGTCGCGCCCGTGACCGCGAAGGTCGCGCTGCCGCCGAACTTGTCCACCAACCCGTCGTGTACGCCGGAAAGATAGTCCTCGGTCGACATGTTGAACGCCCCCGCATCGCTCCTGCTGATGCTCGTAAGGATCGAGCCGAGCGAACGAAGGTGGGCCCAGTTCGAGAGGATGTTGCGTCCCGTGTCGGATACCGTCACGGTGCCTACGTGGATGTTCTTCGCGTCGGCGATCACCCGCGCTGCGGTGGCGTTCGTGATGTCGGCGGTGTAGCCGCCCGACACCTTCGACAAGACCGATGATCGCGAATCGAACTGGGCCTGGGTCAGATTGAAGCTCACGCCGCCATCGGTCTGGGAGATCCTCGTGAGCCGTCCACCGATTTGGTAGAGCGTGTCGAGGGACGAGGTGATGTTGGCACTGGAGTCACTGACCGAGAACGACACGAGGCGCTTGTTCCAGGCCAGGCCCGCCACGTCGTCGGCGGTGGCGCCGGTCACGGCGATGCGGTAGTTACCGCCCGTGATCTTGTCGAGGATCGCCTGCGTTGCGGCTGCTTCGTCACCTTGCAGAAGCGCGACGTCCATGCTCATGGCGAACCGCGGATCGGCCACGGTGACACCGCTCAGCTTGCCACTGGCGTTGAGGTCTTGCAGATCCGCCAGGCTGGCGACCAAGTTGGCGCCGGTGTCGCGGACAGCGACGCTCTCCACATTGTGGCCGTTGGCCACGGTGGCTGCATCGGCGGTGCCGACGCGGGTGATGGCGAGCTTGTAGGTCTGGCCGACGACATCGCTGAACTTGCCAAGCAGGGTCGTGCTCCCAGCGAACTGGTCGGCCGTGATGCTGATGGCGCTGTCCTGGTCGGTCACCACGACCGACGTGAGGCTGTCGGTGATGTTCTGCAGCAGGGCCCAATTGCGCGCGATGTTCCTGGCGGTGTCCTGGATCTCGACCGTGACCACCCGTTGGTCGGCGGCCATCCCTCTCACTTGCGATGCCGACGCGTCGATGATGTCGAGCATGTCGCTGGTGATGATCTTGCGCAGAATGGCTGCGTTGCGCTTGTACTGCTCTCCGGTTATCTCGATGTGCGTCGCCTCGTCGGTCTGCGCGACGCTCTTGATGCGCAGACCGACCCTCTGCAGGGCGTCCAGGTTGTTGGCGATGGCGTCCGTCGAGTCGACGATGGCGATGCTCTTGACCTTGCTGTTGCTCGCCAAGGCGGGATCGCTACCTAGCCCGAGCACGTCGCTGACGCTGGCGTTGGTGACGGCCAGCGCGTAAGCGTTGTTCTTGATCTTGCTCAAGGCCGCCTGATCGGCGACCACCTGGGCCGCCGTGAGCGTCAGGTAGCCGCCACTGCCGGTTTGGACGATCTCGCTCAGCACCCCACTGACCGCGGCCGTTTGCAAGGCGTCGATGTTGCTCTGGATGGCGAAGCGCGAGTCGGCCACGGCGACGGAGGTCACATAGCCCGCCAATGAGCCGAAGATGGTCGCCTTGGCCGCGCTGACTGTCACGGTCTGGCCACTGCCGGCGCCCCACAGGGCGAGGATGTCGTCGTCCCTCAGATACTGTGCGCCAGTCACCGCCAGGCTCTTGTTGTCGTCGCTGGTGGACAACGCCGTGATCTTGGCCGCGTAGTTCTGGAGGTAATCCAGACTCTTTGCGATGCTTTCCACCGTGTCGGTGATCTCGACGCTGGTGTAGGCGTTGCGCCGAAGACCCGCCAGCGCAGCGGCGACTGTCAGGGGGCCAGATGGGGCCTGGGGCTCGAGTCCATTGATACCTTGGATACCGCCGACGTCAGCCATGTCAGAAGGCTCTTCGGCCCGCCCCGGGAGGAAGATAAGGGGGAAAGTCTACGGCCCGTGTACGATGATCCACGTCGCCAGTCCGACCGCGATGGTCGAGGCGACGCCGGCGACGATCCAGGGTAGGCGCCTGGGCGCGGCGGTTTCCTGACTTGGCGCTCGGCTGGGGATGATGGGGACGCCGACCACCGGGGTGAGCGCGCGCAGGACCGACGCCGCCGGCAACAGGGACTCGATGGCGCCGATGAGCATCTCGACGCTGCGGTACCGATCCTTGGGATTCTTGGCCATCGCGCGTTCCACGAGTGCGACGGCATTGGCATCCAAGTCGGGCCGGAACGAAGCGATGCGGGCGGGCGGATCGTTGACGATGCTTTTGAGCAGGACGATGCCTTTGAGGTCTTCGAAGGGACGATGTCCCGTGAGCGTTTCGTAGAGAATCGCCCCGAAACCATAAACATCGGTGCGCCGTCCGGCCACGCCGTCACCCTGGATCAGCTCGGGGGCCGTGTACGCCGGAGTCCCCATGAACCTTCCCGTGCTGGTGAAGTCCCGCGTGTTCGTCACGGTTTGCAGGATCTTCGAGATGCCGAAATCTACCACCTTGGTGGTGACGTACTCTCCGTCGGGCCCGCCACACAGGAAGATGTTATGCGGCTTGAGATCCCGGTGGATGACCTGATGGGCATGGGCGGCGGCCACGCCTCGAAGGGCGGGGAGAAGCAAGGGAAACGCCTCCTCCGGATCGAGGGGGCCCGTGCGAGACAGACGCTCCGCGAGACTCTCCCCGGTCAGACGCTCCATGACCATGCAGTCGCGTTCCTCGTACTGGAAGACGTCGAAGATGGTCACCACGTTGGGGTGGTTGATTCGTCCGGCGGCCAGTGCCTCCAGCTTGAATCGCGCACGGGCGTGTTCGTCGTCCGCAAGAGACTGCAGCAGCATCTTCAATGCCACGGGCCTCGCGGTGCGCTTGTTCACGGCAGCCCAGACCGCGCCCATACCGCCCACGCCGATTAGCCTTTCGACGACATACTTGTGGTCGAGGACCTGCCCCGGCTTCAGTAGGCTCTCAATGGCTCGCGGTCCCCCCGACTTGACCATGATGACAGAATAGTACCGACTGAGATTTGTACCAACAGGCTATCCGAATTGTCTTTCGGTCAACGCTCCCGTGTATGGAGGTGTAGCGGACCGGGTAAGGTTCTCGCGCTTCGGGATCAACCCGGGCGTTGGCGGTTCGAGGGGCGCCGTCCACGTCGCGGCCGGCCGTTGCCTGGGCCGAGCGGGGTCGGATCGCGGCCTGCGACGATGTGATAGCGCCCGGGGCTGGGGGTGATCGCGGGCCGTCGCGCCGCCAGCGCTGCGTAGTCTTCTCTGGAGACGCGACGGCGGTCGTAGACCAGCTCGCCCCAGATCTCGGCCTCGGCCGCATGGGCGGCGGCGGCCTCGCCAGGATCGAATCGCGCCTTGTGCTCGAAAGGGCGGGCGCCAATCACGCCGCCCGTGGCCCGGCCTGCCAGCTCGCGCGCCACGCCCTTGCCGAAGCGGTCGTAGTACAGCACGGAGTGCGCGGTGGACAGCGCTCCTGCCCAGGGGTACCGCCGCAGCACCCAGCCGGAGGCGAGCCGATCGAGAGATCTGTCGAGGCGTTCTGCCTCGTCGCCCCGTCGCGACGCACGCGTCTCCCGATAGAAGAGCCCGGTACCGAAGCTGTCGCCTTCCACCTGCCAGATCTCCTCGATGCCGAAGCGGCCGGGATCCTGGGCCACCCGCGCCCCGTGCGTGAGGTCGAACTCGCCGACGATGAACCCCGCGATTTGCTCGCGTCGCTCTTCGAGGAATCGCAGCGTTTGCTTTGCCTCGGCGAAGGTCTCCGTGGGAAAGCCGGTGAAGCACATGGCCTCGACCGCGATGTCCGCCTGGTCGAGGTTGCGGATCACATCGCTGACCACGGTCACGGGCGCGCCCTTGCCGATGAGGGCGAGGACCCGTTCGTTGCCCGACTCGACGCCCAGCGCACAGGCCACGGCGCCGCCCCGACGCAGGACGTGTGCGCGTTCGACGGTGAGGTACTTCTCGGGCTTGAGGTCGGTCGCCCACCGCAGATCGAGGCCCGCCTCGGCGAGCGCATCCGCGAGCCCGAGCAGGGTCTTCGGCGCCACCGAATCCTGCGACAGATAGAAGTGGCGCACGCCGTGCCGTTCGGACAGTGCCCGCAGGTGCGAAACCACTGCTTCGACTGGCCGCTCACGGTAGCTGGCGGTTCCCTTCGCGGTGAGCCCATAGTGGCAGAAGGCGCACTTGCCCCAGTAGCAGCCACGGGTCGGGTCGTAGGGCAGCACCAGCTTGGGGGAGAAGTACCGATCCAGAGGCAAGCCGGTGAAGTCGGGCGCGGGCAGCTCGGCCATGTCCAGGTTGGCGTGGCCAGGGACGTACTTGGCGGCTGACAGTCGATCGCGATGGACCACGTTGGGGATCCCGGCGACGACCCGGTCCGGATCTTCACCGCGTCGTTCCTCGAGCGCGCGGAGCAGGGCGAGCAAGGTGTGCTCGCCTTCGAACGCGACGGCCGAATCGAACGGTCCGAGGGCGCGTTCGAGGTCCGGGCCGCGCAAACGAAGCAGAAGCTGCGTGATTGCCGGGCCTCCCAAGGTGAGGTGGGTTTCGGGCAGCGCCGCCTTCAGCTTGCGCCCGAAGGCGTAGGCCGGCTGGAGCTGTCCCGGAAAGCAGACCGAAACGCCGATGACATCGACCGCGGCGTCGCGCAACCGGGGCAACAGGTCACCGCGCACGTAAGCGTCGAAGGGATCCCGGTCGGGCTCGGCGTCACGGGCGATTTCGTCCGGGTCGAGCAACGCAAACGGTGTGCGGTAACCCGTGAAGTCCAGGCGCAGTGGCGCATAGGCCGCCGAGATCACCCGCAGCGCAGCGTCGATGGTGTCCACGGCTCGGGAGTAGTGCCGCGCCTCGAAGAAGCGCCTTGGATCGCGCACGATGTGCATCGCTTCGGCGATGCCATGAGGTGCCGCGTGGGCATCGCCCAGGGCACCAAGCAGCGTCGCGTAGAGCAATTGCGCCTCATGGTCGAGAGCAGGGCGGGCGTCGAGCGACGCCAGGCGGTCGTGGATGCGGTCGCGCAAGGCCCGAAGCGGCTCCGCACGCAAAAGGCCGTCGAACGCCTCCACGTTGGCGTCGATGGGCAAGACCTCCACCCCATGGGCGCGCAGAAAGCCCGTCAACATGGGCACCGCCAGATAAGGTGCAGTGGGGTCGGCCGTGGGGGGATAGACGAGCGCGATGCGCATGGGGACGCGAGACGTTGAGCCGTCCGCGTCGAATTTTCAAGTCGGGGAAGACCGGGTCACGTGGTGCGCCGGCGTGCTACCAGCCGGTAGATGACCAGGATGATGATGGCCCCGATGATGGACGCGATGATTCCTGGGCCGGTGTCCTCGCTGCGGTACATGCCGACGGCGTGTCCGAGCAGGCGGGCCACGAAGGCTCCGCCGATTCCCAGCAACATGGTTACGATGATGCCGCCGGGGTCCCGGCCCGGCATGATCAGCTTCGCGAGCGCTCCGACGACGAGTCCGACGATGAGAGTCCAAAGAATGTGCATGTGAACCCGCCGTTGCCAGAACCGCGCCACATTCGTGCGCCCGCGGAACCGTCTCCTGCTCCCGCCGGCTGGTTACGCGGACTGCACTGGGGCCGCGCCCCGGTCTGCCGAGCGGGACCACTGCCCTTCGCGGTCGGTGTCGGCGCGGGTAGGGACCGGCTCTCGACCATGCGAGCCGCAGAGGTCCTGAAAAGCTGCGTAATCAGTAGCCGGGATTCGCTGTTCTCGGTATGGTCTGTCGGGATGTTCTCGGAGAGACCAATACTATGACGCCCCGGCCAGCACCCATGGTACGAGGCTTGTTCGTCGTTGTCGCGCTGGTTGCTGGCGCATGTACGAAGAAGCCCTCCCAGCCTTCACCTCCCGCGCCGACGCCTCCACCTGGGGCGCAATCCAGCCCGACGCAAGCCAGCCAACCTTCTACGGGCAAACCTCCGCTTCCGGCGGAGTTCGACCTCAGCAAGCTGGACGAGCCCAGACGCAAGATCTACGACCAGGTCGTCAGCCGCGAGCCGTCGGCGTGTGGCAAGGGCGAGAGCTTGCAGAGCTCCGTCAAGCACGACAGCGCCTGCCGCGCCTCGTTCTTCGCGGTCCGCTATGTCGCGCGTCTGGCGGAAGCCGGATTCTCGGACGCGGAGATCGTGGAGAAACTGGGACAGCGTTTCCGCCAACCGCGTGTCCCGTTCATCGACGTGTCCACTGCCCCGAGAAAAGGCAACGCGTCTGCGCGGGTGCGTGTGGTCGAGTTCGCCGACTACCAATGCTCGCACTGCAAGGAAGTGCAGCCCGTCCTACATGCGCTCGCATCTGCCTACCCCGGCGACCTCGTGATGTACTTCAAGCAGTATCCCCTCGGCGGCCACACCAACTCGGTCAACGCGGCCCTGGGCGCCGTCGCGGCGCAGAAGCAGGACAAGTTCTGGCAGTTCGCCGAGAAGGTCTGGGAAAATTCCGAGCAAATTTCACCCGCCTTGCTCGAATCTCTCGCGAAGCAGATCGGCCTCGATTTCGATCGCTGGTTGGCCGACGTGGGATCCGAGGACGTTCGTGGTCAGGTGCAGCGGGATCGGGCCGAAGGTCGAGGCCTCGAGATCCGCAGGACGCCCGCCATCTTCATCAACGAGCGGCGCTTCACCGACGAACCCGATCTCCCCAACCTGAAAGACTGGATCGAAGAAGAGATCGGTCGTTGAACGGCGTTGGCCCGACGTGCTACTCTCGCACGCGCCCCATTGTCGGGCTGGCGGATTTGTGTCGGTCACCGTCGGCTTCGTCGAGTAAGTTTCGGCACAGATTCGATCTCCTGTCCCGCGGGCGTGCCCAATCTTAGGAGTCTCCGGAAAGGCAAGATCCGATGCAGTACACCATCATCCGACCAACTCGGCGGGGGACGGACGGAACCTCGCTCTCGTGGTTTCAGGAACGGCTCTGGATCCTCAACCAGAAGAACCCGCACGACACCAGCTACAACATCCCGGTCACGTTCCTGATCGAGGGCGCCCTCGATGTCGCGGCTTTGGCGAAGAGCCTGGGCGCCATCATCCAGAGACACGAGAACCTGCGCGCGCGTTTCGTCGCGGCGCCGGGTGAGGCGCCGGCGCAACTGGTGTCGCCGCCCGAGGAGTTCGATCTTCCAGTCGTCGTCGCGACCGCCGACCAAGTGTCCTCTCACGTCGCGCAAGTCGCCGAGCATCGCTTCGATCTCGCGCGCGGTCCCGTGGTCATCTCGAAGCTCTTGCGTCTGGCCGCTGACCGGCACCTTCTGCTCGTGAACGTACACCACATCGTCGCTGACGGGTGGTCCATCGAGGGCATCTTCTTCTTCGAGCTGCAGAAGCTTTACCAGGCCTTCTGCGAGGGGCGCACGCCAGATCTCGATCCGCTGCCGATTCAGTACGCCGACTTCTCGGTGTGGCAACGCAAGCAGGACATCTCAGCGCACATCGCCTATTGGCGTGACGGCCTCGACGACTACGAGGGGGCGCTCGAGCTTCCCACCGATTACCTCCGCCGTCCGACCTCGTGCGAGACCAGCGCCGCCTTCGTCCATCGCTACGACGCCGAGTTCTCGGCCGCGCTCGATCGCTTCTCGCAGCAGCACAACGCCACCTTGTTCATGTCGCTCCTCGCCGGCGTTTCCATCGTCGCCGGCCGCTACACCAGCAAGTCCGACGTGTGCATCGGCACGACCACCTCGGGGCGCCCGTTGCCCGAGCTCGAAGGTCTCATCGGCTTCTTCATCAACATCCTGCCGCTCAGGCTGCGGATGTCCGACACCCTCACCGTTCGCGAGTACATGGCGGAGGTGCGGAAGGTGGCCGTCGCCGGCTTCGAGCACCAGGCCGTCCCCTTCGAGCGCATCCTGCAGTCGCTCGGCATCGCTCAAGGCGGGAAGGGCGCGGCCCTGGTGCCGCTCGTGATCCGGCACCAGAACTTTCCGCACACGCGGATGGACAAGGCCATGCCGGGTGGTGTTCGCTTCAGCGCCTACACGCCGGAATCCACCGACGGCGACTCGCGGACCATCAAGAACGCCCAGGCCCGCTGCGAGGTCGAGCTGTCCTACACCGGCAACCGCGAGCGGCTCGAGGTCGAGGTCGTGTACGCGGCCGACCTGTATCGCAAGGCGACCGTCGAGCGGTTGCTCGCGCACCTCGAGCACGTGATGCGTGCCATGTTTGAGGACGACAGCCGCAAGCTGGCCGACCTGTCCATGCTCACCCCGGAGGAGGTTCACCACATCTGCGTGGACAGTCCCTCGTTGCCGGGGTCCTCGCGCCAGGCGACCTTCGTCGAGCGCTTCGACGAACAGGTGCGTCGCACGCCCGAGAAGCTGGCTTGCACCGATCGCCACGGCCCGCTGACCTACAAGGCGCTGGCTTCCCGAACCAACCGTCTGGCGCACGCGCTACTCGCAAGAGGCGTCGGTCCGGGCGACGTGGTCGGTATCTGCCTCGAACGTGGCGCTCCCGTGTTGTCGAGCTTCTTGGCGGTGTGGAAGGCCGGGGCAGCGTACGTGCCGCTCGACCCCGCATACCCCGAGAGTTACTTGGGACAGATCATCGCCGACGCCGCGCCCAAGCTACTCATCGGCACCTCCGCGACGCTGGACAGGCTCGGCATCGAGCCAACCCGCCGCTTCGCCCTCGACGCCGTGGCCGATGCCCTGGCCAGCCTACCCGAGACCGCGCCCAAGTCGGTCGCCGATCCGGGGGCGCTCGCCTACATCATGTACACCTCGGGCTCGACCGGGCTGCCCAAGGGCGCACGCGTGCTGCACCGCCAGCTCGTCAATTGGCTCGGAAGCATCGAAGCCAACTGGCCCTTCGAGGCCGGCGACGTGGTCGGCCAGAAGACCACCATCGCGTTCGCGCCGTCGGTGAAGGAGCTGTTCGCCTGCCTGCTCAACGGGACGCCGCAGGTTTTCATCGATGCGGCGGTCGTGCAGGACACGCCGGAGTTCGTGGCGACGCTGGCCCGCCACCAGATCACGCGTATCAACATGGTTCCGTCGCACCTGGACTCCGTGCTCAAGTACTTGGACAGGTCGCAGACGACGTTGCCGGCGCTGCGCATGTGCATCACCGCGGGCGAGCCGCTCACGGCGGAGATCGTGACCACGTTCCGCATCCTGTTGCCCCACGCTCGCCTGATCAACAACTACGGCTGCACCGAGCTCAACGACATCTGCTACTACGACACCGCCGACTTCGAGAGCAGCGAGGGCTTCGTGCCCGTGGGACGGCCCATCCAGAAGACACGGCTTTACATCCTCGACCGCGACAAGCGCCTCGTCCCCGAGGGCGTCGCGGGCGAGCTGCACGTCGCCACCGTCGGCATACCCGAGGGCTACCACAACCTGCCCGAGCTCAACGCCGTGCAGTTCGTGCCGAACACCTTCGAGGACAGCATCGGCGATCGTCTGTTCAACACCGGCGACGTAGTCAAGCGCCTGCCCGACGGAAACATCGAGTACATCGGACGCTGGGACTTCCAGGTCAAGATCCGCGGCCAGCGCGTGGACGTGCGCCACGTCGAGAAGATCCTCGGCGAGTTTCCCGGCATCGGGGTGCGCGCCGTGGTGGGCGACGGCAACCAGCTCATCGCCTACTACGTTCCCAGCGGGCAGGACCTCGACGCGGGCAAGCTCCGCCAGTTCCTGCTCGCGCGGCTGCCTTCGTACATGGTTCCTGCCTCGCTCATCGCGGTCAAGGCGATGCCCAAGCTGCCGAACGGCAAGCTCGACCGACGGGCGCTCAAGCCAGAGATGGGGCAGCGCCAGCAGAGCAACGCGTACGAGGCGCCGATCTCGGACCTAGAACGCAACATCGCGGCCATCTGGTCGCAGGTGCTCGGCGTCTCGAACGAGGAGATCGGCCGGGGCTCGCACTTCTTCGAGATTGGCGGCGATTCCTTGGCGGCGGCGCGAGTCGCCGGCTACTTCAAGGAGAAGCTCGGACTCGACGTCGCCATGTCGCAGATCTTCGAGTTGCCGAAGTTGGCGGATCTGGCCGAGTGCCTGTCGAACGGCCAGGAGAACAACCCGGTCCTCGACGGTCTCGAGACGCCACGACCGACCGCCAACGAGGCTGCTCCCGGCGGCGGCCTTCTGCGCGGCAAGGTCGTGCTCATCACCGGCGCGAGCCGCGGCATCGGGAGCGCCACCGCGCGCCTCATGGCCAGCCACGGAGCCAAGGTGGCGATAAACTACGTGAGCAACCAGGTACGTGCCTCGCGGGTCAAGGAGCTGATCGAATCCGAGGGCGGGGTGGCCGAGCTGTTCCAAGCCGACGTCACCGACCCGGCGCAGATCGATCGCATGGTGGCAGACGTGCGCGCCAAGCTAGGCAAGATCGACGTGCTCATCTCGAACGCCGCCATCGGGTTCAAGATGCGCTCGTTCGTCGACTACGAATGGGAGGACTTCCAGCGCAAGCTCGACGGCGAGCTGAAGTCGATCTTCTACCTGTGCAAGGCCGTGGTCCCGGACATGATCGAGCGCGGCGGGGGCAGCATCGTCGCCGTGTCGAGCAGCATGTCGCGCACCTGGGGCAACGGCTTCATCGCGCACAGTACCGCGAAGTCGGCCTTGGACTCGTTCGTGCGCTCGCTGGCCTGCGAGCTGGGGCCGGAGGGGATTCGGGTGAACACCGTGGCGCCCGGCCTCATCTTGACCGACGCGACCGCCAACCTGTCGCCCAACACCAAGGACGCGGCGTCGGCCCGCTGTCCGTTGCGACGCAATGGCCTGCCCCGCGACGTGGCGGGTGCGTTGCTGTTCCTGGCGAGCGACTTGTCGCAATTCATGACCGGAACGTACACGCCAGTCGACGGCGGATTTACGATGCTCTAGCTCTTACCCCTCCCGAGGCCCCCCCGACATGAGCACGGCCAGCCTTCTCGTTCTAGACAACTACGACTCCTTCACCTTCAACCTCGTGCAGATGTTCCGGGCCTATCCGCTGACGATCTCGGTCATCCGGGCCGACAAGATCACGGTGGCCGAGGTTGCACGCGAGCGTCCCGACTACATCGTGGTCAGCCCGGGGCCGAAGGATCCCGCCGCCGCCGGCATCTCGGTCGAGCTGATCGCGAAGCTGCACGCGCAGATCCCCATCTTCGGAGTGTGCCTCGGCATGCAGTCCATGAACGAGGCGTTCGGCGGCGTTACCGTGCGGGCACCGCTGCCGATGCACGGCAAGACCTGCGAGGTCCGCCACGAACAGCGCGGGGTCTTCGCCGGCCTTCCGAGCCCGATCAAGGTCGCGCGCTACCACTCGCTGGCCGTCACCAACATCCACCCTTCACTCGAAGTCACCGCGCGCGCCTCCGACGGCGTGGTGATGGGACTGTCGCATCGGACGAGCCCCTTGCACGGCGTCCAATTCCACCCCGAGAGCTTCATGACCGAGCACGGATTTCCAATGGTCGAGAACTTCCTCAAGACGGGTCCGTTGCGGAGCGAGCTGCGATGAGCGCCGCGAGCAACCGCCTGGAGGACTTCATCGCTGGGCTGCCCACGCGCATGCTCGGCAATCACCACACGGAGATCGCGCTTGGCGAGCCCTTCGTCGAGATGGTCAGTCGCTTCGCCGACGAGCCCGGCACCATCGGGCTTCTGAGCGGCAGCTCGCTCGACTCCGCTCGCTACAACGTGCTCGGGATCAGGCCCTGGCTGACGCTCAGGGAAGCCAGCGGCGTCGTGACGGCCGACTTCGCGGGCAAGCAGCTAACTTGCGAGCTGGATCCGTTCGACATGCTCGACGCCGTGGTCAAGCGCTACAGCCTGCCCGGCCCGGAGGAGCTCGCGCCGCTGTCGTCGGGACTGCTCGGCTACCTGTCGTACGACCTCAAGGACTGTCTCGAGGTCCTGCCGCGGACGAGCTGCGACGACTTGCGCTTGCCGCGTCTGTTCATGGTGGCGCCGTCGATCCTCGTGGTCGAAGATCGTCAGCGGGGAACGACCACGGCACACGCGCCGATCTTCGACGACGGCCTGGCGGGCGCCAAGCAGCGGCTCGCGCAGTTCCAGGCCGAGCTCGCCCGGTCGAGCCCTCCCCATCGCTCTGGCAAGGCTCGGGTCGGAGGGCTGGTGTCGGGGATGTCCCGGGAGGAGTACGTCGACGCGGTGGACGCGATTCGCGACTACATCGTGCGTGGCCACGTCTACCAGGTGAACATGTCCCAGCGCTTCGAGACGCCGTTCGAGGGCGACGCCTTTGCGCTGTTTCAGGGCATGTTCGAGGCCAATCCAGCGCCGTTCTTCGCCTTCGTGCAGGCCGGCGATCACCAGATCGTCTCCACCTCGCCCGAGCGGTTCATTCAGCTCGCCGACGGCAAGGTCGAGACCCGTCCAATCAAGGGCACCCGCAAACGTGGCAAGACCCCCGACGAGGACAAGGCCTTGCGGCAGGAGCTGGTGACGAGCACCAAGGACGACGCCGAGCTATCGATGATCGTCGACTTGCTCCGTAACGACATCGGCAAGGTGTGCGCCGCCCAGTCGGTTCGGGTGAGCGAGCACAAGCGCGTCGAGGCCTACGAGAACGTCTACCACCTGGTCAGCGTGGTGGTCGGTCAGCTCGACGAGGGCAAGAACACCGTCGATCTGATTCGCGCCACGTTCCCCGGCGGCTCGATCACCGGATGTCCCAAGATCCGCTCGATGGAGATCATCGACGAGCTCGAGCCGGTACGTCGCCACATCTACACCGGATCGATCGGCTATTTGGGTTTTCGCGGCACCATGGACCTCTCCATCGCCATTCGCACGGCCACCATCACCGACGGGCGCTTGGTGTTCTCGGTCGGCGGCGGTTGCGTCTTCGATTCGAACGGCCCCGACGAGTTCGACGAGACTCTGCACAAGGGGCGCACGGTCATGCGCGCGCTCGAGCACACGACGACGCCGGCGCCGGTGGTGCTGCCCGCGCACGAGCGGGTCGGTTACTGGAACGGCAAGTTCAAGCGCGTGTCGGAGATCAAGCTCTCCGTCGAGGACGAAGGGGTGAGCTACGGCTACGGGTGCTTCGAGACCCTACGGGTCGAGCGCGGGCGGGTGCTGCGGCTCGATGCCCACCTCGCGCGCCTTCGGCGAGCGTGGGCAGAGCTTTTCGCGGTGCCTTTCCCGGATCTCACCTGGCGGGATGTGATCGAGCAGGTGGTCGCGCGAAGCCATCTCGGGGAGACGACCGCCGCGGTGAAGATCATGGCCAGCGCCGGAAAGCCCGGCCAGTCCGAGCCGACCCTGGTGGTGACGGCGCGTGCCTATGTTCATCGGCTGAGCGGCACCGGGCGCACCGGCCTCGCGCTGCGGGTGTATCCGCATCGGCGTCACTCGCACCTGGCGGATCACAAGACGACCAACTACATGTTCCAGCGGCTGGCAGGCAAGTGGGCGCAGAAGCAGCAGGCCGACGAGGCGCTGCTTCTGAACGCCGACGGCTCGGTCTCGGAGACCAACACCGGGAACGTCCTGTGCGTGATGGGCGGAAAGCTGGTCAGGCCGCTGTCCGAGCACGTGCTGCCTGGCACGATGGAGCAGGCGGTGTGCGAGGTGCTCGCTGCACGCGGGATGCCGGTGGAGCAGCGGCGCGTGACGGTGGAGGAGCTCTTGCGCGCGGAGTCCGTGATCGTGACCAACGCGCTCATGGGAGCGGTGCCCGTGGCGAGCGTGGACGGGACGCGCGTGGCGGACAGCGGGCTATGTGAGGGGATCAACGAGGTGGTGTTGGCAGTAGACTAGAGGCTGCCGCTGGTGCTCGTTCCTGCAAAGGTGGCAATGGGAAAGCGGCGCTCGGCTTCTACGGGCTTGCCGGGGATGCCCCGCTCGGCGGCCGCGCGCCATAGGCCGCGCCACGCGCGTCCAGTGGCGCGCTCGGCATCCGGGTCCTTACGCGACTGGCAGTAAATACGGTCGCAGTGAGGGAACCCATGCACGCCAGTCGCGGGACCCTGTCCCTCCTCGCTGGCAACCGAGCGAAGACGCCCGGTGCGCTCGGCTACGCCGCCTTGGAGGCATCCCCGGCCGCCCGCGCGCCGAGCTTGGCGTCAGCGAAGCCACTAGCTGGCTTTGCCCCGTACCTCGCGAATGCCAGGGGGGATGGGAATCGATGTCACGATGGTCGCGGATGCGCCATCGCCCTCGTCGCGTTCGACGATCACGTCGCTGCTCCGTCGGATCAAGCGGAACACACCGTCGCATCCGACGAGATCGAGGACGGGATCGACGATGTCGCCCAAGACGCTTCCACGGACGGCTTCGGGGCAGCTCGCGATTACTTGGCGCAACTCGCGCTTGGCGTAGCGAAACACCACCGCGAGCCCTGCCTCCCTGGGGGGGGCCCCCATGATATCGCCGCCGGTGTCGATCTCGAACCATGCCTCGGCCTGGCCCGGGGCCACGGCAGAGGCGAGCTCTCGCTCCTCGGGGGTCTTGTCCAAACGCCTCGGCTGTCGCTGGATGGACGAGGGACCGTCGGTCCGCCAGTTTCCATCCGCGTCCTTCGCGATCTGGCCGGCCAGGGACACAGCCCCCGTCGCGTTGAAGGCGTACCATCCCTGGTCCGAATCCAACAACGCGATAGACACGGCGAGGCCGCCATCCGCGGGCTCCGAGGTCGATGCTCCGACGCTCAGTCGACCGGAGCATCGCTCACCAGGGGCGAACAATGGCCCGGCACCGCCGCTGCGGCTGGCCCAGGTGCCCCTCACTTGGATGGTGGCGTCGAGCACGCGTGCTTGGGCCGCGGTGATGATCGTGGCCACGAGCGTGCAGCGCTCATCGAGCGGGATGGTGCTCGCCTCGCGGACCTTGCCGGGATGCGCTTCTTGCGAGCCCGGCGCGGGGGCCGTTCGGCAGCCGATGAGCAGTGCCCCCAGACAAGCCAGCGTCGTCGCCCGAGCCGTCCTCATGGCACACCAGGCTAGCAGCGCGGTGCGAAAGTTCAAGGACACCTTCGGTCCTCACGAAAGCACAGGCGTCGCCGCACGCCTCAGCGGAAGACGTAGGAGATGCCCACGGTGCAGTGGAAGTCGGAGGAGGGGAGGTCGACGGTTGCGACGGGCAGCCCTTCGGCGGTGGTGACCGCGACCTTCTGGGGAAGGAGCCAGCGGTAGGCGCGCAGCTCGGTCCACAGGTGCAGGCGACGCCAAGGTAGAGAGAGGCGCCCGCCGGCGAAGGCGCCTGCGGTGAGCGCTTCGGAGCCCTGGTCGATGCTGTATCCCTGGCCGCTGGTGAGCGTGTAGGCCCCGGCGATGCCGGCCTCGATGGTCGCGGTGAAACTTGCCAGCGGCGCGCCAGCGGAAAGGCCGACGCTGGCGGCGGCGCGGGTCCAGCCCGTGGTACCGCCAGCGGCGGAGCGGTCGCGCCGCGCGGGGAGGGTCAGGGCGGCCTGCCAGCCGAGTCCACGCGGAATCCGGGATTGTGCGAAGTGGAGCGCGATGCCGGGGGCGATGCCGCCGGAGAAGGCAACGAGCAGTCCGGCCCCGAGCTCGTGCTGGGTGACGACCGATGGGGGCGGCGTGGGGGCGGGCGTGGTCGGCGCTGGGGCGACCGGCGTGCTCGCGTTGGCAGGCGCCGGGCCAGGAAGCACGGGCATCGCGGCTGCGTCGCTCGGCAGCTTGCCAGTCCACGTGGCGATGACCAGCGCCACCGTCGCTGCTCGGGCGTGACAGTCCGCGGGCGCCGACACCTCCCGCCGGGCGGACTCCTCGAACATCAGATCGACGAGTAGAAGATCGGTGGTGGCGTGGATGCGAACCGAACCGTGCGGCCACTCGGCGGGCGGGGCCATTGCGGCCAGCGCGGCCAACACGTCGGAACCCGATGGGCAGTCGGTGTTGCTGGTGACGAGCAGTGGCGGCTGCGTCTCGGTCCTGCTTGCGCCCGGGGCTTCGACCGCGAACGCGCGATGCGAAGCAAAGCAAGCGGCGAGCAGCGCGGACGCGACGAGCGGATGGTGACGGACGCGCGCCATACTCAGCGCAGCTCGCCCAGCAGATGTCCGGCTTGTGCGGCGAATCTGCCGCGCGGGAAACGTTGTAAGTACTCGCGCAGGTCGGCGGCGGCGCCAGCGTGATCGCCCAGGTGGCTGCGTGCCGATGCTCGGCCCCACAGGGCTCGTTCCAGGTGATCCCTTTGCCTGGCCGACGCCGACGGGGCCGCGCCGTGCGCGAGCATGAGTCGAGCCCGGGCCACGGCGTCGAAGTCCGAGAGCGCCTCGCGCCAGCGTCCAGCGCTCGCGTGCAACTCGCCGCGGACCAGACGGGTCTCGCCGGCGCCCACCGCACCGCTGCCGAGATCGCGGCTCAGCTCGGCGAGCGCGGCGGGTTTCTGGCCGAGGGCCAGCAGCGCCTCGGTGCGCAGGCGCGTGGCCTCGGGGGCCAAGCTTCCGCGAGGGAAGCGGGTCGCGTATGCATCGAGGATCGACAGCGCTTCGTCGGGGCGACGCTGCGAGCGCAGGCTGTGGAGCGCCCGGGCGAGCAGGGCTTGCTCACTGGCAGGCAGTGGGGCCGGCGCGTGTGTCGCTGGCACGACCGGGGCAGGCGCAGGTCGTGCCGTGCCCAGCGCAGGTGCCGGCGCGAGCGGGGCGAATCCCGATGGGGTGGCTCCTGGCTGCGCTGGTGCCGAGGCCTCGATCCGTGGCGCGGGCTGCCGAGGTGGCTCGAGCATCGCGATGCTGGGAACAAACCCGTCGACAAACTGGCGCGAGGGCAGAGCCCTGGGCGCTGAAGGTCCGTCTTGACCTCGAGGGACAATCGCCTCGCGCGCCACCCCTGCCGTTCCCGCGGGCAGCGCGAGCGATGGCCGCTGTTTGGGCGGCGTGACTTCCGACCGGACAGCCGGCTGCGTGGCGACCCGTGGCGACGCCGAGGACGACGTCGTTCCAGCGGTGCCCTTTGGGCTCGTGACAGGTGGCGCCAGCGGAGCGGGTGCTTCCTCGGGCGTCCACAGGTCATCCGCTGGCAGCGGAGCTTCGTTCGACGACGCGTCGAGCTCTGCGAACAGATCGATCTCCTCGTCGAGTGAGATCAGCGATTGCGACGCCGGCGGCCGCGCCAGTCGGTGACCCCGTGCCCGAGTCGAGGCAACGGGATAGATGTTCTGTACCGACTCGACCTTGTGTCGTTCCCGAAAACGGATGATGGGCTGGACCACCGCGCCCACCACGCCGCCGGCCAGGAAGATGACGACCCCGACGACGCTGGCCCGCACATAGCGGCGCCGCCACGCGGATCGTCTGCGCAAGGTGCTGCGGATGCGCCCCTTGACCTGCGGGACGGGATCCGAAGGCGCGTTCACCGAGCTGCGCACGAGCCGCGCCATCCCGGCCGGATCGTCGCCGGGGCGCAGGCCGAGCAGTCGTGCGGGAGCGGCGTCGGGGCGTCTCATGGTTTCGTCCCCGCGAGGTACTCGGCCAGCTTGGCGCGTCCGCGGTGCAGCCAGACCCAGACCGTGCCCACCGTGGCGCCGGTCAGCTCTGCCACCTCGTCGCTGGAGAGGCCGTCGATTTCGTACAGGATGAGCGCCGTGCGGTGGCGATCCGGCAGGCGGTCCAGGGCCCGGTACAGGCGCTGCTCGTCCTCGCGTCTCTCCATCTCCTGGTGGGGCGTCGGAGGTGCGGGCAAGGCCGCGGCCATTTCGTCCTGGCGTCGACGCAGCAAGAGCCCGCGCACGAAGCTGCGGCGCATCCGATTGCGCACCACGTGGTGGGTGATCCGAAACAGCCAAGTCCTCACCGTGGCGTCGCCCTGGAAGCTGAAGCCCCGGCGAAGCGCGACCACGAACACGTCGTGCACCATGTCCTCGAGGTCCGCCGTGGGGCCGGCCAGACGTCTCGCCCAACCCGTCACGTCCCCGGCGTACGCGTCGTACAGCTCGTCCAGCGCGTCAGCGCGCGGCTCCGAACGCTCGGCCGCTGGGGCGGATTTGACGACGTGGAGGGGCATCTGGCTTGCCTGGTCGTGAGCCTTATGTTGCGGCCGCGGCATACCTTACAGTGCCGAGGCCCGCGCGTCTTCGTCCGTCGAAATGCGCTGGGCTACCGGCCGTGGCCAGTCGGGGGGAGCGGCGCGGGCGGCCGCGCGGCGATGTTGGCCAGGACCTGGCTGGCCCGCGTCCGGACCCTGGCGCTGCGGTCGCTTTGCGCCGCCTCTTGCAGATAGGGCGGCGAGACCTCGGCCAAGTCCTGTTCGAGCATGGCCGCCGCCTTTTCCCAGAAGCTGTCGCTCATGAGCGAACGGACGAACAGCTTGACCAGCTTCGGGCTGCGCCGGTAAGCCGGGTCCAGGTTCATGGCAGCCAGGGCGTGCTCGCGGCCGATGGACCACCACATCTTGTCGAAGTAAGTGACCGCGAGCAGGAAGTTCGTATGGGCGCTGAGCGGGTAGTTGCGCCGGATGTCCTGCAGGACCGTGATGGCTTGGTCCGAGAGCCCGAGCCGCACCAGCTGCGCGGCATCAGCCAGCCCGGGCGTGTCGTCCTGGCCCAGCGGGGAAAGCTCGTCCGCGGGGGCGGGCATCGCCGGGGCCGCGGGGGCGGGTGGCTTGCGCGCGTCGGCGACCTTGGCCGCCTTCGGCGAGGACAGAAGGACCGAGCCGCAAACGAAAGCCAGCACGACGCCGACCGCGCCGGCGACCAGCCAGCGTCGACGCCGGCTCCAGGTATTCCAGAACCGCGGGCGCCGCGCGGCCGCCTGCTTCTTCTCAGCATCGATGGCCAGAGCAGCCGCCTCCGAGGCCAACCTCGAGTCGACCAGCGTCTTCTCGGCCAGAGTCTTGTCGAGGTCCGTTGCCGCCGAGGCCATCGCATCGACGGGCGCCGGCATGATCACCGTGGCCGCCGTCGCCGCGTGCAGCGCCGTGCTCTCCGGGAGCAGATCCAGCGCCTCGGCCATCTCGTCGGCCGACGAGAAGCGATCGGCCGGCGCTTTGGCCAAAGCCTTGGCCACGAACGCCTCCAGCGCGTCCGAGAATTTCGCGCCCGTCGCATCCTCGCCCATGCGTGGCGCCGGGTGCCGCTGTTGCATGAGCAGCAGCTCGGCCACGTTGTCCGACGCGAACGGCTTGCGCCCCGTCAGCATCTCGAAGAACAGCAGCCCCACCGCGTAGATGTCGGTGCGCCCGTCGATGACCCCGTCCTCGAGCGTTTGCTCGGGCGCCATGTACGACGGCGTGCCCACGGCCATGCCCACCGTCAGAGAAGGCCCGTCGTGCAGCTTGGCCAAGCCGAAGTCCAGGATGCGCAGGTGATCCACCAGCCCCGGGCTGTCGGTGACCACGATGTTCTCGGGTTTCAGATCCCGATGCACGATCCCTTGCGCGTGCGCGTGCGAAAGCCCCGAGAGAATCTGGCGGCCGAGCCCGAGCACCCGCGCTACCGGCAGCTTGTCGTCTTCGATCACGAGGCGCAGGCTGCGGCCAGCGACGAAGTCCATGACCAGGAACGGCACCTCGTCCACGCCGAAGTCGATGACCGACACGCAGTTCGGGTGGTTGAGACGGCTCATCGCCTGCGCCTCCACGTCGAAGCGCTGCAAGAACGACGGCTCCGACGCCACCCACGGATGCAGGAACTTGATCGCCACCGGCCGGCCGAGCTGGACCCGTTCGCCGCGGTAGACCACGCCCATACCCCCCGAAGCGATCACGTCGAGGATCCGATAGCGGTCCTGGATCAGCCGGCCCACGCGCGGATCTGGAGGATTGGGCGACTCCGTCACCCGGGCAGGATAGCAGAGGTGGGCATCGGGCCGCATCCCCGACGAGCACACCCGGCCCATGGCGCGAAAAGTCGCGCGTCCTTTGCCCTCGAGCAGGCCCCCCGGCTTCGGGACGGCTCGCCATGGCACGGCGCTCGCACAGCCCCGCATGCATGAGCTTCGACGACCGAAATGCAAGCCGTGGCGCCACCATCATTCCCTTGCGCCGGCCGGAAGCCGGACAGGCTGACCGATCCTCGGCCAGGCCGCCCAAGCTCATCGAGCACGTGCGCGCCTGCATGCACGCCCGTCACTACAGCCGGCGGACCATTCGCGCGTACGTCGGCTGGATTCGCCGATTCATCGTTTTTCACGGCAAGCGCCATCCCGACGAGATGGCCGGTGCCGAGGTCGGCGCCTTCCTGTCCAGCCTCGCCACCGAAGGCAAAGTCAGCTCCTCGACCCAGAACCAGGCCCTGGCCGCGCTGCTGTTCTTGTACCGACAAGTCCTCGGGCGCGAGCTGGAATGGGTTGGCGACCTGGTGCACGCCAAGCGTCCCAAGCAAGTGCCCGTGGTGCTCGGCCGGCAAGAAGCGCGCGACCTGCTCAGCCGACTGAAAGGGCCCGTCTGGCTGGTGTGCGCCTTGCTATACGGCGGCGGCCTGCGGCTGCTGGAAGCCATGCGGTTGCGCGTGAAAGACATCGACCTCGACCGACACGAGGTCATCGTTCGACGTGGCAAGGGGGCGAAGGACCGCAGGACCGTGCTGCCGAGTGCCCTCATCGAGCCGTTGCGATCCCATATGGAGGCCACGAAGAAGGTGCACGACGCCGACCTGGCCATGGGCGCAGGGTTCGTCGTCCTGCCCGATGCCCTGGACCGCAAGTATCCGAACGCCCCTCGCGAGTGGAGCTGGCAGTGGGTATTTCCCGCCAGCCGGACCTACACCGACCGCGACAGCGGCCAGATCCGGCGTCACCACCTTCACGAGACCGTCATCCAGCGCGCCGTCCGCCAAGCCGCCATCGCCAGCGGCATCACCAAGGCCGTCAGTCCCCACACCCTTCGTCACTCCTTCGCCACCCACCTGCTCGAAGACGGCTACGACATCCGAACCATCCAAGAGCTTCTCGGCCACCGCGACGTAAGCACCACCATGATCTACACCCACGTCCTAAACCGCGGCGGCCGCGGCGTCCGCAGCCCCCTCGACCGTTAGCCCCGGCCCTTGGCCCGATCTCAATTACGAAGCGGCCCCGCGCGGACGGAATCCGGCTTACGAAGGCGGCCCGCAGCCACCCACGCTTGCCAACTGCGCGGATCTTGGGAGGCCGCGCCCGTGAAAGGCCTCCCCGGCCGGCAGCGGTAATGTTACCGTTTGCAGGTCATTGATAAGTTCGCCGAACGAGGGCTG
>CAZYFU010000012.1:0-73338 GCA_964647025.1 uncultured Myxococcales bacterium
AACGGCAACGGCAACGGCAACGGCAACGGCAACGGCAACGGCAACGGCAACGGTAACGGCAACGGCAACGGCAACGGCAACGGCAGCGGCAACGGTGATAACGGTAAGGACAACGGAGGCGTCCGCTCCGAGTCGAAGCCGCCGATGGCCGAGAAGACGCCGCCGGTGGTCACCGAGACCTCTTAGCGAGGGATGGGGCTGGCCGTGCGGTCACGGTTGCGGGACCTGGGATTCGCCATCGGGCGCGTACCGCCCGGGCCACTGAACGCAATCACCGACGTTCCTGGCGTACGCGTCGGGCACACCACGCTCATCGAGGGCGACGGCGCGTTGGTGGTCGGCGAGGGGCCGGTGCGCACCGGCGTCACGGCCATCCTTCCGCCCGATCCCATTTTCTCGGAACGGGTGCTGGCCGGATCGTTCGTGCTCAATGGCGCCGGAGAGGTCTCCGGCCTGACCCAGGTCGACGAGTGGGGGTTGCTCGAAACGCCCATTCTGCTCACCAGCACCATGTCGGTGGGCAAGGTGTCGGACGCGACGGTGAAGTGGATGACCCGACGCTTTCCCGGGATCGGCAGCGAGGACGACGTCATCATCCCCATCGTGGGCGAATGCGACGATTCGTGGCTCAACGACGCCGTCGGCAGGCACGTGCGCTCCGAGCACGTGTACCGCGCCATCGAGCAATCGAGCGGCGGTTCTGTCGCGGAGGGTTGTGTCGGCGCCGGCACGGGCCTCATCACGTGCGACTTCAAGGCCGGCATCGGCACCGCCTCTCGCCGGGTGGCCGTGACCCGCGCGGGCGACGCCAGCGGTCCGACCTACAACCTCGGCGTGCTCGTGCAATCGAACTTCGGCGTCATGCGCTCGCTGTGCATCGCGGGCGTCCCCGTCGGAGAGATCCTCGCACCCAGCTTCTCCGACGACGGCAAACGTGTGCGCAACGCCGGTTCGATCATCTGCGTGGTCGCCACCGATGCACCGCTGCTATCGTCGCAGATCTCCCGCCTGTGCAAGCGCGCCGCGCTGGGCGTGGGCCGCGTGGGCTCCTTCGCGGCGCACGCCTCGGGCGAGATCATCATCGGCTTCTCCACCGCCAACAAGGTTCCGCGCGCCACGTCCGGTATGACCCACGCCATCGAGATCCTGCTCGACGACGCGTGCGACGGGCTCTACGAGGCGGTGGTGGAGTGCACCGAAGAGGCGATCTGCAACGCGCTATGCATGGCCGAGGACATGCGCGGCCAGTCGGGTCATTTCGCGCCGGCGCTGCCGCTCGCCGAGCTCGTCGAGATCCTCGGGCGCTACCGCGCAGCACGTGAGGGGTAACCGCGCATGCGCATCGGTTTTCTCGTAGGCCCCCTGGCCACCATTCAGCCGACCTTTGCCGGCATTCACTTGGCTTGGGCCGCGCATCGCCGCGGTCACGAGGTCCGCTTCGTCACCCCCGACGACCTGTCGTTCCTCGACGACGGCACCGTGTACGCCACCACGCTACGCGTGCGTGCGGGCAACTATCCGAAAGCTTCGGACTTCTACCGTGCGATCGTGTCCAGCGATGCGGTCCGCGAAGACGACGCCCTGTCCAGCTTCGAGGCGGTCTTCATTCGCCACAATCCCTCGCGCGATCCGCAGTCATCGCCACCTTCGCCCATGCTCGACTTCTGCTGGCGCCTGCGTCTGGGCGGCACGTTCGTGGTCAACGACCCCGAGGGGGTGTTCCGCGCATGGGGGAGGCTCTATCTCTCGGATCTCCCCCAGTCGGTGCACGCGCGCACGTTGGTTTCGCGCTCGCCGGAGAAGATCAAGGCGTTCCTGCGCGAGCTCGACGGCAATGCCGTGCTCAAGCCCCTGGCCCACGCCGGCCGCGAAAAGGTCTTTCGCGTGAAGCAGGGGCAGACCCGCAACCTGAATCCGATCATCACCGCCATCACCAAGGATGGCTACGCGGTCGCGCAGGAGTACTTGCGCGAGGCCGAGAAGGGCGAGAAGCGACTCTTGCTCCTGGGCGGAGAACCGATCCGAGACGGCAATCAGGTCGCCATCTACCGCCGCCTGCCTGGGCTCGGCGACCGCAGCAAGAAGAAACCGAACCCGCGCCGGCGACGTTGCAGCTTTGGCCCGGCCGAAGCTCGCATCTGCGAGCTCTTACGCCCCAAGCTGCTCGCCGACGGCCTTCATTTCGTCAGCGTGGATCTCGCCGGTGGAAAGATCCTCGAGCTCAACGCCTTCTCACCTGGGGGGATTCACTCGCTGCGTGAGATCTACCGGATGGACGTGGCGCAAATCATCCTCGCGGATCTCGAACGACGCGTTCGCCTGCGCCAGACCTACCACGGCACGCGCGATCCCGAAGCGGCCGGCGTGGTGTGACCAAACGTCCCCGGCGTGAGGTGGGCATTTTTTGACGGCCCTCGTGATGCGGCGACACTTACCAAGGTACACAAGGTAGGATGCCTTTGCTTGCGGCGCAGTTTGCCCAATAGCACCGTTCGACCGCATGCGGTCTCAATCACAAGGGAGAGGTCAATGAAGACGAAGACAACACATCTGCTGGCGCCTCTCGCGGCCAGCGCCCTGATCGCGCTTCTGGGAATGCCCAGCTGCTCCAGCGATAGCGACAGCGGCGGTGGAACGGGAGGCAAGATCGTAGGCACGGGTGGCCGCACCACGTCCACCGGTGGAAGCGGCGTGGCCGGGGCTGGCGGCGCGGGTGGAAACGGCGGTTCGCCCGGACGTGATGCAGCCCCGGTGGACGCCCCCGACTGCGGAGCCAGCGGCCAGACCTGCTGCGCGACCATTCCTCGCTGCAGCGTCTCGGGCCAGAGCTGCCAGGCTGGCATCTGCCTGGCCACCCCGGATGGCGGATCGAGTTACGACGTCTCTTGTGGCGGCAGCGGCGAAGCATGCTGCAGGACCCAACCGCGCTGCACGGTCAGCGGACAGTCCTGCCAGAACAACGTGTGCAGAGCGACGCCCGACTCAGGGCCAGACGCTCCCTGCGGCGGCGACGGCGAGGCCTGCTGCGGTGGTGGCCCGGGTGCCACCCGCTGCACCGTGAGCGGCCAGTCCTGCCAGGCCGGTGTTTGCCGGTACAGGCCGGACGCGTCCACCATCGACTCGGCGCCCTGCGGGGCCACGGGCGAGGCCTGCTGCAACCGCAATCCCCGCTGCACGACCGCGGGCGATAGCTGCCAGGCCGGAACCTGCCGCCCGACGCCCGACGGCGGCGGCAGCGTCGACAGCCCGCCCTGCGGAGCCAGGGGCGAGCAGTGCTGTCCGGCCAATCCGGGTCCGCGCTGCACCAGCTTGGACGATAGCTGCCAGGGCGGCCGCTGCCAGGCCGCGCCGATCGACGGCAGCAGCATCGACTAGCCAGTCGCCCAGCCTCACCGAAGAGCCCCTCGTCCGGTCCGGACCTGGGGCTCTTCGTTTTGTGAGGCGCGTGGATAGGCAGCGGGCTCGGGTCCCGAGCCGCGACCGCGGTGGCCCTGGGAATGGTATAAAGGTCGCTGGGCCGGGGCGAACCCGAGCTGGAGCAAACTTGCCAGAGAGAATGCGCGCGTGGTCGACTACGATTTGAAAGCCAGGCGGGAGAGCGGCTCCATGCCGGTCGCGTCCGTGGGTGAGCCCGAGAGCCAAAGCGGCGGGGGCATCCCCGAAGCCCAGCTGGTGGAGGAGATCTCGATCCCGAATCCGGCCTGCGAGCCGGGACCGATCCTCACACTGTCGGCCGAGGAGATCACGCGCTTCTTCGTACGCTCGCGCCGTGACCAGGACACCGAACGCTGGGATGTCCGACTGGACGCAGCCTTGCGCGAGATTCTGGAACGCGCGAACGACTTCGTTCCATCGGAGGCGGGCGGCATCCTGCTCGACGATCCACGCGCGACCCTGGCGGGCGTGCGCACACCCCGCCTGACCTTCATCGCTGTGTACGGTCCCGATTCGGGCCAGCTTCTCGGCAAGCGCATTCCCTCGGATCGCGGTTTCGTGGGGCAGATCTACCGCTCTGGCACCCCCTACCGCAGCGACCACCTGGATCCCGACGATCCCCTGATCACGTTACCGGGACGAACCGTGGATCCCGCGTCGGTGTCGGTGATTGGCGTGCCCGTCCTGGTCGGTGACTCGATCTGCGGCGTGCTCGAGCTGACCAACCGACGCTCGGGCAGCCCCTATTCGGCCCGCGACAACGAGCTGCTGCGCATCTTCGCGGCCTACATGTCGTCGTCGATCCAGAACGCGCTCGATGCGCTCAGGGCCCGCGCGATGGCGCGCCTCGATCACCTGACGAGCCTGTTCAACAGCCGCTACTTCCACGTGCGACTGCAGGACGAGATCGCCCACGCCGATCACAACGGCACCGACCTGTCGCTCCTGTTCATCGATCTCGACTACTTCAAGCTGGTCAACGATCGCTTCGGCCACGTCGCGGGCAGCTGGACCCTGCGCGAGGTCGCGAGGCTCTTGTCGGAGAACGCGCCGCCGGCCACCGTGTTGGCCCGCTACGGCGGCGACGAGTTCGTGGCCATCCTGCCCGGCGCGGATCTGCAGCGCGCGTTGCAGACCGGCGAGCTCTTACGCCGGGTCATCGAGGAGGCCTCGTTCTTCGACACCGGGGCCGAGACGTCCGACGGAGCCCACCCGTTGCCCGGCGTTCGCGCATCGATCGGCGTGGCGTCGTATCGCGATCACCTGGCACCCAGCGGTAACCAACGCCGACGAGAGAACTTGCTGCTACGTCTGGCTGACACGGCCATGTACCGGGCCAAAGCCAATGGCAGAAACCGCGTGGAAGTCGCGGAGGCAGAGGAGTAGAGGAATGAAGCAGCTACCATGGCTCCTCGCTGTGGCGCTCCTGCTCGGCGGCTGTTTCGAGGACAGCACGCCCCAGCGCACCACGTACCTGCCGCTCGACTACCAGGTCAGGTTCCCCATCGTACGCGACTGCAGACTGGTGGTGGAGCACCAGAACAGGTACGAGAAGGTCCTTGCCAATCCAATCGCCGCCGAGCCGTACCTCGGCCCCAGCTATCCGCTTCCCGAAGGCAGCGTGGTGGTCGCCGAACAACACAGCGATCCGTCTTGCGGAAGCTTGAACGGTTACCTGCTCATGGCGAAGGAGAAGCCTGGCTACGACAGCAGCGCGGGCGACTGGCGCTGGCAGAAGCTCGACGTCAACCAACGGATAGAGCAGGACGGCAAGCTCGCGTCGTGCTCCTCGTGTCACGCCAAGTGTCTGCCCGCGGACTATGTCTGCTCGCCTCCGTCACCGCCGTGAGCACGAAACAAACAGCACCGTGCGGCCGCTGGCCCTCGCCGATCGGTCCCGATACGGTGGCCGGCGGGACCGTTCGCCTCGGAGGCGTCGCCCTGGACAGCGCCGACCGCGAAGCCGTGTACTGGATCGAGAGCCGGGCGGCAGAACAAGGTCGGCTGACCTTGCTTCGCAAGCGGGGCGATACCGTCGAGGAGCTTCTGCATGCGCCCTTCTCCGTGCGCAGCCGCGTGCATGAGTACGGTGGTGGCGCTTTCGCGGTGGCGAACGGCGTGGTGGTCTTCTGCAACGACAGCGACCAGCAACTCTACCGGTTGGATACCCAATCGCCCTCGCCTCGCCCGGAGCCGCTGACCGCCTCCCCGGGCATGCGCTTCGCCGACCTGCAGATCGACGGACGACACGACCGCGTGATTTGCGTCGCCGAACGAGCCCGCGGGGACCAGGAGCCGCAAAACCTGCTCGTGCAGGTCCAGTTGGCTACCGGCGCAGTGACCGAGCTCATCGCTGGCGCGGACTTCTACGCCTTTCCTCGCCTGGATCCCGACGGCCGGCGGCTGGCCTACCTTTGCTGGAACCATCCGGCCATGCCGTGGGACTCGTGCGAGCTTCACGTCGCGGAGCTCGTCAACGGTCTCCCGTCCACCGACGTTCGGATCACCGGAGGCTCGGCCGAGTCGATCTTTCAGCCGTCCTGGTCGCCCGACGGCGTGCTGTACTTCGTGTCGGATCGCAACGGCTTCGGCAACCTGTACCGGGTTTCGGACGACGACTCCTCGGGTTGCGTCTGTGCGATGGAAGCCGAGTTTTCCACGCCGCTGTGGGTGTTTGGTCTGTCGACCTACGACTGGCTCGATGCCGGCACGCTGGCCTGCGTGTACCAGAGGGACGGCTTCTGGCATCTCGGGCGCTTGTCCACCGAGACGGGCCAGCTCGACTCGGTGGCGACCGAGCTGACCGAGCTTGGGCAGGTCTACGCGGGCGGCGGGCGCGCGATCTTGGTCGGCGGCTCGCCCGGCAAAGAACCAGCGCTCTACCGGTTCGACGGAGAGCAGGTCGAGTTGCTGCACAGGCCCGCCGGCCATCGGATGAGCGCGGACACGGTGTCGCTGCCACGGCCCATCGATTTTCCCACCTCCCACGGAGCGACCGCGCACGCGCTCTACTACCCGCCGACGAGCCCGTCGCACGCGCCTCTGCCCGACGAGAAGCCGCCGCTCCTGGTCATCTCCCATGGGGGGCCCACCGGCGCCACCTCGACCGCGCTCAATCTCGCCATCCAGTTCTGGACCAGCCGAGGGTTCGGGGTCCTGGACGTCAACTACCGGGGTTCGACGGGGTACGGGCGCACCTACCGCAAGATGCTCGACGGCAACTGGGGCGTCTTCGACGTCGAGGATTGCGTGGCGGGTGCGCGCGCGCTCGCGGCGGACGGGCTGGTCGACGGCCGGCGCATGGCCATTCGCGGCTCGAGCGCAGGCGGACTGACCGTACTGTGCGCGCTCGCATTCCACGACGCGTTCTCCGCTGGAGCCAGCTACTACGGTGTATGCGACCTGGTCGCCCTGGCCACCGACACGCACAAGTTCGAAAGCCGGTACCTGGACGCGCTGATCGGCCCTTACCCCGCGCGCGCGGATCTGTATCGGGCGCGTTCCCCGGTGTACGCGGCGGACCGCATCTCGTGCCCCGTGATCTTCTTCCAGGGAACCGAAGATCGCGTGGTCCCGCCATCGCAGGCTCGAGCCATGGTCGATGCCCTGAGAGCACGTGGGCTCGAAGCGCCGCTGTTTCTGTTCCCCGGCGAGCAGCACGGCTTCCGGCGCAAGGACACCGTGATCGCCGCGCTCACGGCCGAGCTCGACTTCTATCGCAAGGTGTTCGGGATTACCGCCTTGGAGGTGTAGACAGGGCCTGCGCGGCGGGACGGTCGCGGTGGGACGCTCAGCCCGGATCGGGACCGGTGACCTGCCGCATGCGTGCGATCACGCTCTCTTCCATCAGGTCTTCCATGGTCTGGCCGCCGTAGCGAGCCGCGATCCGGTCGTCGTATTCGTCGGCCACGAAGGCAAAATCGCGGATCGTCTCGGTGAACTCGTTGCGGTCGCCGAGATCGCGATCGAGCAAGGTATGGCAGAGCACGATGGCCTGCCCTTCGGGGACGAAGGCGAAGGCCCCAAAGCGAAGGACGGCGTTCATCTGCAAGAGCTCGACGGCCAGCATGCACTCCATGCTGACCCCTTTCACGAGCTGCGCGACCAAGCGAACCAAGGCGCGATCCTTCCACGGGTGCACCTTGATCATGATCATCGAGCTGCCTTGCTTGATGGCATACAGCCCATCTTCCACCTTTCGATAGGCGGGGCTGTCGCGCAGCATCTTCTCGACCTTCTGGCTGGCGATTTGAACGGCAGCTCGGGCACGTGCCTTGCGTTCGGGCATGCTCAAGACGTAGCACGAACCGGGCCGCTTGCGAAGCGGGGAAAACCCGCAGTGATCGCTGCGGTTACGATTCCCGCCGCTCCTCACGCACGATGCCGAGGGCCCGCATCTTCTTGTGCAGATTCGTTCGTTCGAGACCCAACACTTGAGCAGTGCGCGAAATGTTCCAGTCGTTTTCGTCGAGCTTCTGGCGGACGTACTGTCGCTCCACGAGGTCGCGCAGTTCGCGCAAAGGAAGGTTCTTCGCCTCGGCCGGGAGATCCACGGCCGCCACCGGCGGGGCTGGGCGGTCCTTCCGCGACGCCTCGGCCACGATCTCCTCGGGCAGATCGCCCACGCCGATGCTGTCCTCGGAGAGGATGACCAGTCGCTCGACCACGTTGCGTAGCTCGCGAACATTTCCCGGCCAGCTGTACCCGGCGAGGATCTCCAGGGCCTCGGCGGTGAAGCTCTTCTCACGCAGGCCGTTCTCGCGCGCGATCTGCGTGACGAACGAGGCGCACAGAAGCGGGATGTCCGAAGCCCGATCGCGCAAGGGTGGCGCGCGCAAGGGGACCACGGCGAGCCGGAAGTAGAGATCCTCGCGAAACTGTCCGGCCACGACGCCCGCTTGCAGATCGCGGTTGGTGGCGGCGAGCACACGCACGTCGACCTTCAAGGTGCTCTCGCTGCCCACGCGAGACAGCTCGCCCGACTGGAGGACCCGCAGCACCTTCGCCTGCGCCGGCAAGCTCATGTCGCCGATCTCGTCGAGGAAGATCGTCCCGCCGTCGGCCAGCTCGAACAGGCCCTTCTTGCGGGCGGCCGCGCCGGTGAAGGCCCCGCGCTCGTGCCCGAACAGCTCGGACTCGATCAGCTCTGGAGGAATCGCGGCGCAGTTCACCTTGATGAACGGTCGCTCGCGCAGCTGGCTCTCGCGGTGGATGGCCCGGGCGATCAGCTCCTTGCCGGTGCCCGATTCGCCGGTGATGAGCACCCGCGTGCGGGTGGGCGCCACCTTCGCGATCTGCGCGTAGAGCGCGCCCATGACCGGGCTTTGCCCGACCATCTCGAAACGGCCCTCGGCCAGCGCACGCAGCCCTGCCACCTCGCGGACCATGGCCCGACGTTCGAGGGCATTGCGCAGGGTAACCATCAAGCGCTCGCGGTCGAGCGGCTTCTCGAGAAAGTCGTAGGCGCCCGCCTTGGTGGCCCGGACCGCGTCCGACAACGTGCCGTGGCCAGAGATCATGATCACCATCGGCTCCGGCTGCGCCCGCGCACCGTCGTCGTCCTGCGCGCGCGCCTTGCCCAGCGACGCCATCACGTCGTGCCCCGAAATGCCGGGGAGCTGCACATCGAGCAGGATCACGTCGGGAGCGATGTCGGGTAGCCGGGCCAGCGCCTCCTCGCCGCTCGATGCCTCGTCGACGGTGTACCCTTCGCCCTCCAAGACCATGCGCACGGTGCGACGGATGTTCTTTTCGTCATCGACGATGAGGATGGTGGTGGTCATGGCTTGCGCGAAATCTACATCGTTCTGCGACGGCAGCCAAAGGCGGCGAAGCGGCCGCTCAGGGCGAGGCCAGCGCAGAAAGCCCGGACAACGCGCCCAACGACGACGCGAACGACCTGGCCCACGGCTCGATACCGGTCTCGGGCAACGGATCGGCGGGCAGGAACACGCGGTAGTCGACCAGGCGGATCGGCTGTCCGCCTTCGCGGGCGACGCGGGCGTTCTCTCCGTCGACGAAGTCCAGAATCCGGGCCAGGGCGTGGACGGCTGCCACGTTCTTGTCGTGCAGGAGCAGAATCACCGGCCCCTTCGCGCGACGGAGCCCGGCTGTGGCGTACTTCACGATGCCGTCTTCGTCCTCGCCCTTCCACTCTTGCGGATCCATGTTCCAGCCCACCTGAACGATCTCGCGTTCGGACAACGCACGGTCGAGATCCCGGCAGCGCGCGCCGTAGGGCGATCGGAAGAGCAACGGCCGCACCGACGTGGCGTAGGCGATGAGCTCGGACGCCCCGTCGATCTCGGCCGCGATGGCGTCGCGTTCCTGGCAAAGGTTCTTGTGGCCCATGGTGTGGTTGCCAACCAGGTGCCCGTGCGTCGCCAGCTTGCGCAAGAGATCGCGACGGGCGAGATCCTCGGGCAGGTTGCGGACGATGTGATGGCCGTTGACGAAGAACACGGCCTTGGCCCCCCGGCGGGTCAGCTCGTCCAGAATGAGCGACGTGCCCACGAGGTCTGGGCCATCGTCGAAGGTGAGCAGCAGGCTTCGTCCCCAGGACGTCGATGCCGAAGCCGGGGCCTGTTTGCCGCGTTGGCTCGGCAGCGGCATCAGGTAGCGGGGAAAATCGGACGGCGCCCCACTGGAAGTCGCCGGTGTCTCGTCGGCGAGAGACGTGGGGGGAAACGAGCCCCAAGGGACGGCGAGAGCACAGAGGACGGCGAGCGCCGACAGCGCCCCAACCCGGGAGCTTCCTCCATTCCGGACGCTGGGCGGTCCGTGCAGGTGTTCGACCATCCCGCGACCCGCGGGCCTAGAACGGAATGTCGTCGTCGCTGGGGGGCGGGCCCGACGGACCGTCGGCGGCGGCAGGCGCCTGCGCCTCGTCGCCCCAGCCACGCTTGCCCCTGCCGCCTCCCCCTGCGCCACCCTCGGCCCCGGGCGCCTGGCCGCCCAGGAAGACCACACGGTCAGCGACCACCTCGGTGCTGTAGCGTTTCTTGCCCTCTTTGTCGTCCCACGAACGCGTCTGCAAGCGCCCCTCGACGTACACCGTGCGCCCCTTGGCGAGGTACTTCGAGCAGTGCTCGGCCTGGTCACCCCACACGTTCACGCGGTGCCACTCGGTCTTCTCCTGCTTGTTGCCGTTCTTGTCCTTCCAGACTTCGTTCGTCGCGATGCTGAGGTTGCACACGGGCCGGTTGCTCGGCGTGTACTTGAGCTCGGGATCGGCCCCGAGATTTCCGATCAGGATGACTTTGTTGACGCTGCCCATGGTGCCTCCTTGCAGAATTTCTTTTGCCACCTTCCCGACCGGTTATCAATGCCGCGGATTCGGCCGTGATGATGGGGTGCGATCCTATCGGCAAGCCGGCCGAGAAAGTTGCCTGCAAAAGGCGACGGCGACTCCGGGTATAGTGACGACCGATGTCGGCGGTTTCCCTTGCGCTCGTGTTTCTGATGGTCGCGCCCAGCAAGAGCAGGGGGCCGGCCGACGACCTCGGCGGTGCGCTCGCCGCCTTTCGCCGGGGCGACTACGCCAAGGCGGCCAGCGGTTTCGCAGCAAGTCGTGGCGCCCTCGAGAAGAACCAGGACTACCTGCTGCACTTTTCCGCCGAGAGCGCGTTCTACGCGGGCGATTATCCCAAGGCGGCCAGCGCGTTCGACCGGCTGGCCAAGTTGCGTGACTCGCGCTTCGCCGCCATGGCCGCTTGGCGTGCGGCCGACTGCCTGTGGATGCAGGGCAAACGCAGAGAGGCGGCGGCCGTCTACCGCAAGCTCCTCGGCGCGAAGGGCCCGGCGGATCAGGCGGTTGGGCGGTACCGCGTTGCCGAGGTCTTGGCCGAGGATGCGCTGGCCAAGGACGACAGGACGAAGGACAAGGCCGCGGTGGCGGCCGCGGCGCGCGCCTTCATGCAAATTCACGTGGACTTCCCCGCCCACCCACTCGGCGTGGCCGCGGGCAAACGGGCAGCAGAGCTCGCCCCGGGCGGCGTCGCGACGGAGGCGCGCAGCGAGCCGTCCCCGCAGGAGCGACTGCAACGCGCGGCCGCCTTGAGCAAGAGCCGCCACTGGCAAGAGGCCATCGACGAGCTTCTGCTGTTGCCCGCGGCCCTGCCCGCGGATCTGGCCACCCAGCGCGATCTGGCCATGGGCATGGCGAAGTATCACGCGCGCAAGGACTACGGCGGGGCTGCCGAGCTGCTCCTTGGCGTGTCCACTCGACTCGGCGGCGAGAAGGCGGCGTTTGCGGCGTTCCACGGCGCACGGGCGCTGTCGCGTATCGACCGCGACGACGAGGCCATCGCGCACTACCGCAGCGTGGTCGCCAAGTACCCGAACGCGACCTGGGCCGCCGAGGCGCAGTTCCGGGCTGGCTGGCTGGAGATCAACCGCGGGCACTTCCGCGAGGCGTTGCCCGATCTGAAGGAGACGCTCGCACGCTATCCGCGCAGCGGATTCGCCGACGACGCTGCCTGGTACGTCACGCTGGCGTACTACTTGATCGGCGACTCCACACAGGCCGGAAAGGCGATCGCCACGTACGAGCAAGTGGCGCGACGGAACAGCGAGGACGCGGCCATGCGTGCACGCTACTGGCGCGCCCGCATCGCCACTCTGGCCGGCGATCGTGCTCAGGCGACGGAGCTCTTGCGCGAGTGCGTGGCGCGTGCGCCGTTCAACTACTACGGCTTGCTCGCGCGCGCGCGGCTCCGTGAGCTGGGAGACACGATGCCGTGGCCGGCCATCTCGGACCGCCTCGCCGCGCCCAAGCCCCTGCGCGATCCCGTGGTGGCGCGTGTCCTCGAGCTGGAGCAAGCCGGTCTTCAGCGCGAGGCCGGCGTCGAGCTCGAACGCAACGAAGCCGCGGTGATCAAACGCAACGGCAAGGCGCAGGCGGTGCCGTTCCTGCTCGCCACCTACCCGCGGCTTTGGGTGTTCCGTCGCGCACAACAACTCGCCGAGTCCGTCGGAGAAGACGGCGTCCCCGACCCACGCCTGTACTGGCAGGCAGCCTACCCGCGTGCCTGGGCCGACGCGGTCGAGAGCCACGGCAAGGCGGCCGGCAACCCCGATCTCTTCACCTACGCGATCATGCGCAAGGAGTCGAACTACCATCCCTTCGCGCTGTCGTCGTCGGACGCACGCGGCCTGCTCCAGCTGATTCCCTCGACCGGCGCGTACGTGGCGAAGAAGGTGGGCATGCCCGGTTACCCCGACGAGCTCTTCGATCCGGAGACCAACATAAGATTGGGCACGGCCTACCTCGGCGGGCTGTATCGGCGCTTCCAGAACCAGGAAGCCATGGCGGCGGGCGCCTACAACGCCGGTGCGCACGCGATGATGCGCTGGTGCGATCAGTGGGGCAACCGCCCGCTGGACGAGTTCGTGGAGCTCATCACCTACGATCAGGCCCGCGAATACATCAAGCGCGTACTCGGCATCTACGCTCGCTATCGCCACCTGTACGGCCAGCCGCTGGAGCTGTCGCTGGCCGTGAATCCTCGCTACGCCAAAGAGGGCACGGAGTAGTCGCCGTTCACGAGAGCCACGAAGGGCTCGCAGCGCGCGATGAACCGTCGCCGGTCGCTTGCACACCTGTTCGACGCTCCAATGCTAGGCGCACCATAGAAAAGGCCCGGTAGCTCCTTGCGGGAGCTCCGGGCCTTGGGTCGATAGAGTCGCGTTCTTAGGGGGCTACTTGGCTGCGCCCACCAACGTGAACTCGGTACGACGGTTCTTCGCCTTGTCCTTGGCGGTCTTGTTCGAGGTGATCGGCTTGTCCATGCCGTAGCCAACCGCGTTCAAGCGGTCAGAGGCGATGCCCTTGCCAACCATGTAGTCCTTCACCGATTCGGCGCGCTTCTGCGAGAGCTCCTTGTTGAAGTCCTCTTTGCCGACGTTGTCGGTGTGACCACCGATCTCCAGCCTGACGTCCGGATAATCGACCAACACCTGCACGGCCTTGTCGAGCACGCTGTGCGAGCCCTTGGTGATCTGGGCCGAGCCGGTCTTGAAGTTGATGCCCTGGATGACACCGGTGAACTTCTTGATCGCCGCCGGAATCTCGTCGGGGCAGCCATCCTCGTCCTGGTAGTTGTTCATGGTCTCGGGATCGTTCGGGCACTTGTCCTTGTCGTCCGCGACACCGTCGCCGTCGTTGTCCGGATCCGGGCAACCGTCGTCGTCCTGGAACCCGTCCTTGTCCTCGGCCTCGTTCGGGCACTTGTCGTCCTGGTCGAGGATGCCGTCGCCGTCGTTGTCGGGATCGGGGCAGCCGTCCTCGTCCTCATAGCCGTCCTTGTCCTCGGGCTTGGTCGGACACTTGTCGTCGCGATCGAGGATGCCATCACCGTCGGTGTCCTTCGGGGCCGGCGGAAGGGGCTTGGGCGCAGGCGGAGGCGGAGCAGGCTGCTCGGCGCCGAAGCCGAGGTACGCGCTCAGCAGGACCTCCCAGTCCGGTCCACCGTAGTGGGTCTCGGTGCCGACGGTCGCGATGTCGTGGAAGGCGGCCGGAGGAATGATGGCTCGGCCGTCGAGACGAAGACCGAACATGTCCGAGACGGGGAACTTAGCGCCGATGCCGGCGTGGAACGCGCCGTCGGTGTCGCGACCTCGGGGGTATTGTTGCCCATCGTCGCCATCCACGTTGAAGGTACCCGGGAACGAGCTCATGGCTCCGAACCCGACGAGTGCGAATGGCCGCACGTAGCCCGAGTGGATGAACGTACCGATGATGTGGCCGCGATAGCCGAGGATGATGTCGCGCGTGCTGTCGTTGCGGGTCCGGGTGGGCGAGATCAGACCTTCGGCTTCGACCCCGATCCATTCATTGAGGTTGTACGCCAACCTGAGACCGAAGGCTCCGCCAGTATCAGGCGAGGTCCCCGTCGGGTCGTCCACGGCGCGCCCCAGGCCGTGGTCCTTGTTGTAGAAGTGAAGGCCGCCGAACACGCCAACCTCGATGGGATTGACTTGGGCTTGCGGTCCGGGATCTTCAGCCGCCTGCGCCGGTGCTGCGGCCAAGCCGGCCAACAAACACGGCAGCAGACGCACACCCCTGGAAGTAAGATCTCTCCTCATGGACTCTCCTTATGTGTTGAGGGGTGCCCATGATACCGCCAAGCCGACGCGGCGCCAAGGTTCGTTGTGACGCCGAGCACCACAAACACCTCGCGCGTGCCCGTCCCGTGCGAGTGCGGTCAGCCGGTGGCAGCCTGTCGCTGACGGAAGGCAGAGCGAATCTCGCTCACCACCACGTCGCAGACCACGGTCTCGATCTTCTCTCTCGCCTCGACGGGCAAGCCCTCGAAGGCCACGCCCATGAGAATGCTTCCCTGCTTCGGGATGATCTTCACGACCTGACAACGGCCCACGATGACCGAACCGCCGCCGATCTTGATCCGCATCCAAACCACGGTCCCGGTCGGCGGCGATTCTGCCACCAGCGCGGACAGCCCGCTGGTGCTGATGTCGTTGGTGATCGACGTGACCGCTCCGGCGGGAAATCCAAACTCGATCTGGTAGGCACGCGCCACGCGAAGAGCACCGCGGGCGGCGGCGCCCGGCTCGATGGCAAGTCGCTGTGCCATCAGCAGGGCACTGCAAAGCTCGTGTCGACCTTGCATGTAGACCTCGTGATCTTCGGCGGGCAGCGTTCCGTGCTTGAAGCTGTCGTGCCATTCACAGAACTGCAGAAGCCATTGATTGAATGTGGTTGCCGCCATTTGTGAGGTTCCTGGTTGGGGTACGACCGCCCGTAATGTCGCGGTACGGAGTGAATCGGCAGACACTCTTCTCGCCTTTACCGCGATCTTACATGCCCCCTTCTGGGGAAGGGTGGGCGTGATACGCTGACCGGTGCCAAACATGGATGCGCACACAGGCTGGTATCGCCCACCCACCGCGGCAAGAAGACGTCGGCGCTCGGCCTCGTGGCCTGCGCGGACCACAGGGGCGTGACCACGATGGATCTGCGAGAGCTGCCTTCGCATTCCTTTGCGCGCCACCCTTGGGAGACCAGTCGGGCGCGATTCTTCCTGCGTGTTTTGCGCGATCACGTCCGAGGCGAGTCCTTGTCCGTCGTCGACTTCGGCTCGGGCGACGGATTCTTCGCGCGCACGCTGCTCGAAACCTGGCCCGCCGTCTCGAACGTGGTGTGTTTCGATCCGGCGTACCCGGCCGAGCGCGCAGAGAAGCACGATGCGAGGCTCTCCTTCACGCGCGACAGGCCCTCCGCGCCTCGCGACGTGCTCTTGCTGCTCGACGTGCTCGAGCACGACGCCAACGACCAGGCGACGTTGCATGAGGCCCTCGCGACTTGCCTCCGCTCCGGCGGGTGGCTGCTCTTGAGCGTCCCCGCACACGCCTTTCTCTTCTCGCGCCACGACGAGAAGCTGGGACACAAGCGCCGGTACTCGCCCGCGGCGCTACGCGAGCTGGCTCGCAACGAGGACGTGGACATCGTCGAGCAGGGTCAGCTGTTCGCGAGCCTGCTTGCGCCGCGCGTGCTGGCGAAGCTGGTCGAGACCCTGCACACGCCGTCCACGCCTGAAGACGACACGGCCACCCATGTCGACACGTCGCTCGGAGCGTGGAACCATGGGCGCATGCTGACCCGTGCGGTGGAAACCATGCTTGGCCTCGACGCTGGCCTGGCGCGGACGCTCGCGCGCAGAGGCCTCGGTATCCCCGGCCTGTCCACATGGCTGCTTGCGCGAAAAAAATGAGCCCACCTGCGATCGCCTGGGTCGTCCCCTGCTTCAACGAGGCCACCCGTCTCGACAGGGCGGCTCTTCTGGCGCTGGCCGACCAGGCGGCAACCTCGGTCGTGTTCGTCGACGACGGGTCGAAAGATCCGACCCTGGCCCGCCTGCGCGAAATCCAGGCCGAGCGGCCGGACCGGATCTCGGTGCTGGCGCTGCCCCGCAATCGAGGCAAGGCCGAGGCCATTCGGCAGGGCGTCTTGTGCGCGCTCGAAGGCTCGGCCTACGCGGTGGGATTCACGGACGCGGATCTGGCCACGCCACCCTCAGAGCTGCAGAGGCTGGCGGATCTGATCCGGACCAGCGATCACGACGTGGTCTTCGGATCTCGTGTGCAGCTCCTCGGGCGGACGATCGCGCGACAGCACCTGCGCCACTACGTGGGCCGCGTGTTCGCCACCTGCGCCAGCCTGGCCTTGGGTCTGCCCGTGTACGACACGCAGTGTGGCGCCAAGCTCTTCCGTCGCGGCGAAGCACTGCGCACGGCGATGGCCGCGCCATTTTCGTCTCGCTGGGCGTTCGACGTCGAGCTGTTCGGACGTCTGCTGCGCCCCGGGCAGGACGCGACGGGCGTGCCGGTGGAGCGCATCTGGGAGGAACCCCTGCGCACGTGGACCGACGTCGAGGGCTCGAAGCTTGGCGCCGTGGCGGGACTGCGAGCCGCGCTCGATCTGGTATCGATCGCCTGGGCGATACGACGACGCGATCCCCCCCGCTGACGATCGCGGCAGTTTGCGGATCCGCGGCGCCAGATTCTGTTATGGTTGCGGTTTTCCATGTCGCTCTCAGACCAATTCCTCGCCACTGGGCGAAAGCTCCTCATCAACAACTATGGTCGCGCACCGGTCGTCATGGCGCGCGGACAGGGCTGTGTGCTCTGGGACGTGGACGGGAACCGATACCTGGACATGACCGCTGGCATCGCCGTGTGCATTCTCGGACACGGCGACACCGGGCTGGCGCAGACCATGGCCAATCAGGCGTCGCGCCTGCACCACACGTCGAACCTGTACTACATCGAGATGCAGATCCGGCTCGCCGAGGCGCTGTCGCAACGTGCGTTCCAGGGCAAGTTCTTCTTCTGCACCTCGGGCACCGAAGCGAACGAGGCCGCGCTCAAGCTGGCTCGCCGCTACCAGACCGTGGTGCGAGGACAGGCCAACCGCACGGAAATCATCTCGTTCGAGAAGAGCTTCCACGGCCGCACCATGGGGGCCCTGTCCGTCACGGGCCAAGCGAAGTATCGCCAGGGCTTTGGCCCCTTGGTTCCCGACGTGCGCTTCATCCCGTTCGGCGACGCCGAGGCAGCCCGCGCCGCCATCGGTAACCGCACCTGCGCCGTCATCGCCGAGCCCATCCAGGCCGAGGGCGGCATCAACCTGCCGCCTCCCGGGTACCTGCAGGAGTTGCGACGCATCTGCACGGAGCGCGGTGCGCTGCTGATCTTCGACGAGGTGCAGACCGGCGTGGGCCGCACCGGCAGCTTCTACGCGTTCGAGCGCGAGGCCATGGTTCCCGACGTCGTCACCCTCGCCAAGGGCCTGGCTGGCGGCATCCCGATGGGAGCCATGCTGGCCACCGACGAGGTCGAGCGGGCCTTCGAGCCCGGTACGCACGCCGCGACCTTTGGCGGCAACCCGCTGGCGTGCGCGGCCGCGCTCTACATCCAGCAAGCGATCGACGAACGCGACCTGCTCGGGCATTGCCACGAGATGGGCGCGTACCTCGGATCCGCCCTGGCACGCATGGCCGAGCGTCGGAGACCGAAGACGCGGGGCGCGCGCGGCCGCGGCCTTTTGCAGGGGTTGGTGCTGGAGGGCGAAGCGGGGCCCGTGGTGCAGAAGGCGCGCGAGCGCGGACTGCTGCTTTCCGTGGCCGGCGGTCAAGTGGTGCGCTTCGCGCCGCCGCTGGTCGTGGGCAAAGCCGAGATCGACGAAGCGTTGGCCATCTTGGACGCGGCCTTGGTCGAGAGTTAGGAAAAGAGCAATCGAGAGCCAGCAAGAGAGAGCTAGATCGATGGAGAAGAAACGCGATTTCCTGAGTCTGTTCGACGTCACCGACACTGAGTTGGCGTCTCTCATTCGCCGCGCCGAGGAGCTGCGCTTCTTGCGGCAGATGCGGGAGCCGCACGCCTCGCGGCCCGGCCGCATGCTGGCGCTGATCTTCGAGAAGGCGTCCACGCGTACCCGGGTCAGCTTCGAGGTGGCCATCACGGAGCTGGGCGGCCACGCCGTCGTCCTCGGTCGCAACGATTCGCAGCTCGGGCGCGGCGAGCCCATCAAGGACACCGCCCGGGTCATGTCGCGCTACTGCCACGGCATCATGGTGCGTACCTTCGGGCACGACCGCGTGGAGGAGCTGGCCAAGTACGCCCAGGTCCCGGTGATCAACGGCCTGACCGATCTCCTGCACCCCTGCCAGGTCCTCGCGGATCTACAGACCGTGTACGGTCACCTGGCGAACCGGCAAAGCGCGTCCGCGCCGGCGCCCGACGTGCTCGCCACCTTGCGCAGCGTCCGCTACGCGTGGATCGGCGACGGAAACAACATGGCCAACACGTGGATCGAGGCCGCGGGATTGCTCGGGCTGGACCTGGCGCTCGCTTGTCCCAAGGACTACCAGCCGAGCGACGAGCGGCTCGCGCGCGCTCGCGCCACCGGCAAAGGCCGCATCCAGGTGACGCTCGATCCGCGGGAAGCGGTGGCCGGCCGCCAGGTCCTGTGCACGGACGTCTTCACGTCCATGGGCATGGAGGACGAGGCCGAGGTGCGACGCAAAGCCTTCGTCGGCTACTGCCTGGACAGCAAGCTCGTCGCCGCCGCGGATCCCAAGGCCATCGTCATGCACTGCCTGCCCGCCCACCGGGGCGAGGAGATCTCCGACGAGGTCATCGAGGGCCCGGCCAGCGTCGTATGGCAAGAGGCGGAGAACCGCCTGCACGCCCAGAAGGCGCTGCTCGAGTGGCTCTTGCCGTAGCTCTTTCGGCTGGGCTGCCGTGCCTACGAGCGATCAGATACCTGGCCTTGGCGCCAAGACCGAACGCCCGCGGGTAAACACGACCGCCGATCTGTCGCGCGTCCGATTGACACCCACCGAGGGATTCATTCTATCGCGCATCGACGGACGGGCGAGCTACGACGATATCTGCCGCATGTCGAGCCTCGGCCGAGAGGAGACCCTGGCGATCCTGCGCAAGCTCAAGGAGCAAAAGCTGGTCCTGGGCCAGAAAGAGCCGGAGCCACCGCCCCCGGCGAAGCCGCGTGCACCGGAAAGACCGCGCGCGCCCGAACGACGAACACCCGACCGTTCGCCGCGGACGCCCGCGCCCGTCTTGGTGACCGACGAGATGCTGCGCAAGGCGAAGGAGAAGTCGGACGGCAAGAGCGACGACACCAAGCCGGCGGTGGGCTCGATGCTCGAGCGGCTCGATGACGGCTCTGCCGTAGACGCCGCGACGCTCGCGGATGGACACGACTTGCCCGAGGAGACCAAGGCGCGCATCGTGCGACTGCACCGGCGCCTGCGCAAGCTCGCGCCCCACGAGCTGCTCGGAGTGGCGGCGGACGCGGACACCGCCACCATCAAGCGCGCCTTCGCCGCCGCCTCGAAAGAGCTGCACCCAGACCGCTACTTCGGCAAGGATCTGGGCGACTACCGGGAGAAGCTGGCGCAGATCTTCGCCCGCATCACCGAGGCGGTGCAGGCGTTGCAGAAGACCGGCAAGGGCAAAGCCCCCAAGTAAGCGCTGGAGGCTAAAGGCTCGTGAAGTCGAGGTAGCTCGCCGTCATCATGAGCAATGACTGCACCATCCACGACTCGTCGTAGTAGGTGCCCCCGACGTCGGATTTCCCGGCGACCAGAATGCCGTAGGCCTCGTCGAGGAAGCTCTGATAGGTCGCGCTGCTCATGGCACCCACCGCGGCCGGGCCGAGGAAGGAAGCCGACTGGATGAGCGCCTTGTCCCCGACCTGGAATTGCGGGCGCGGCGTCCCGTTCAGCTCGTAGCCGTCCACCACCTTGCTGGCGCCGATGGCGGAGAAGAAGTTGCTGGTCTTGGTCACGTAGGCCTGGGCACGCGTGTCGCCGTTCCAGCAGTAGTCGAGGCCGATCCGGAACGGCATCCGGCACGAGTCGTACTGGTAGTTGGTGGGCGAAGCCCCACCCGAGCCGAAGGCGCCGCCGTTGGGCTTGCCCGAGGTGTCGCTCCAGGCGGGCACGAGGCCGTTGTCGGTGTTGCCGTTGCCGGCGTTGAGCGTGGTTTCGAGCACGTTGTACATGGTGTCGGTGAGCTTCTTCCAGTTGGCGGCGTTCGCCGTGTCCACCTTCGCGAACACCTTGTAGAAAGCCGGCGCGAAGTAAGACAGGTTCACCGCGGGCAGGCCGTTGTCGGGCCATGGCTTGAGGTACTGGTAGTCGTGTACCTCGTTGTTCCAGATGGCCGTGATCTGCCCCTTGGCGATGTCGATGTACTTGCTCTTGAGCTTGCCCTGCCCGCCCCATTGCTTGTCGGCCATCACCAGCGCGAACGCCATGTCCTCGTCGGCGTCGGTAGCAGGCCCCGCGCCCGAGGGGTCGGAGCCCACGCCCGACCCGTCGGCCTTGATGTACCAGTGCATGAGCCCGGTCTTGTCCAGGAACTGCTGCTCGTACTGCCAGAGATCGTCGAACAGCGCCTGGTCGTCCATGTACACCGCCAGCAGCATCCCGTAAGCGATCCCCTCGGAGACCGTCGAGTTCTTTTCCAGTCCCGGCTCGTTCGGCCGCTTCACGCGCCGAAAGCCCTTGGCGCCGTCGGAGGTGACGTTGTTGGCCTTCCACTGTGCGTACATCGCCTGCACGTCTTCATTGCGATAGAGCTTCGGGTAGACGCAGCGGCTGTTCTCTCGGTTCTGCGGAAACGGGAACGCGTGGCCGGCGGTCGCGGGCGCAGGACCGCGCGAGGGCGCTGGCGGCGCCGTGTCCACGGCCGCATCTGGGATTCCGCCGCCCGCGCCCGACCCCGCGGCCCCGCCATTGCCGGCTCCACCACCCGCGCCGGTCAGGCTGGATCCGCCGCTTCCGCCCGAGCCGCCCTGCCCGCCCGTCCCGCCGGCGCTGCTTCCGCCCGCCGCACCGCCGGCCGCAGAGCCGCCGCTGCCCGCATTGCCTCCCGATCCTTGCGAACCCGCGTTCCCCCCGGCGCTGGTGCTGCCACCCGTGCTGGCGCCGCCCGAACCGCCCTTTCCTGGCGAAGCCGGCGAATTGTCGACCGGCCGACACGCGACCAAGGAAAGAAAAAGCAAAGCCGAGACGGTCAAGTTAGGAAGGATTCGGCGAGTAAAAAGCATTCGGAGATCCTCCTGGCGTGGGTGGGTTGGTGTCGTGCGAGGTGAGTCTTGGATATGAACACGGAAAGGCCCGCCATCGCGTAGGCAGAAAATCGTGCTCCCTCGAAAATCAACCAACGCTTTGCGCTAGATCCCGGCAGCCCGGCCGCGCTCTCTGCGCAGGCCCCACACGTAAGCGCCCGCGAGGACGACCAGGCACGCGAATCCAAGCGCGAGGTATCCGTTCACCAGCCCCGGGATCGAAAACTCCTGCTCGAAGACCAGCACCGTCGGATCCGACAGGCCACGCCCTTCGTTCTCGCCGAACGGGATGGCGTCCCGGTCGGTGCGGGCCGCCCACCACGTGGCGAACCCGTCGGCGAAGGCAGCCGCGCCGATGACCAGGAAGCCCCAGCGCAGCCAGCCCACGCGAATCTGGCTGTCCTTGGCGGCGTAGAACGAGAGCATGAGCAAGGTGCCCAGCACCATGCAGCCGCCATCGCCACTCCACACGATGAAGGACCTGACTGCCCGCTCGGAAAGGAAGAGGGTGCAAACGAGCTGGGCGACCAGCAGACCGGCCGGCACAACGAGCCGCGGCGACCGTCGCCAGCGAAAGACCGCGTAGCCGAGCCCGCCTGCCACCACCGCGGCCAGAAGCCACGATCGCTCCGCGCCCACGGGGGTGAACCACGGACCCGGGAACGCCCAGCGACCGCACAGCCACGCAGCCACCGCGTGGCCCAGCTCGTGAACCCACATGCTGAAGACCGTGCGCAAAAGCATGTGCGGCAATCCGGTGTGCACGATTGCCCACGCACAGGCCAGCGCGACCGGCAGGGCGAGCTGGCGAAAGCGCCTCTCGACGGTCCGGTCCAGCGCCGCGACTTCCCAGGGTGCGCTCTCGACGCGCGGAGATTGGCTCGCGCCGCAAGCGCATCCCCGCGCGCTGCGCCGAGGCCGGCCGCAGCCGGGACAGACGTCGGAAGAAGCCGCCACCTTCCAAGTGTAGTACGGCTCCACCGACGGCGCGTCGAGATGGCCACGGCGGCGCCAGCTCGACGAGCAATCTCGATGAATCGACACGGCAATCGCGTAGGCTAGCCCGCATGGCAACCCCTGCGTTGCAGCTCTTCCACCCACTGGTGCGCCGGTGGTTCGCTGGGCGTTTCGCGGCACCCACCGACGCCCAGGAGCGCGCCTGGCCGGCCATCGCGCGGGGCGAGCACGTCCTGGTCAGCGCGCCCACCGGCAGCGGCAAGACCCTCACCGCGTTCCTGTGGGCCATCGACAGCTTGCTGGTCGGGCGCTGGGCCACGGGCGGCGTGCGAGCACTCTACCTGTCGCCGCTCAAGGCGCTCGGCAGTGACATCCGGCTCAACTTGCTCGCGCCCCTGCAAGAGCTGCGCGCGCTGTTCGACGAGGAAGGTATCCCCTTCCCGGGCATCCGCGTGATGACCCGCTCGGGCGACACGCCGGACGACGAGCGGCGGGCCATGCTTCGCCACCCGCCGGAAATCCTGATCACCACGCCTGAGAGCCTCAACCTGATGCTCACCGGCAGCCAGAGCCGGCGCCTCTTCGCTGGCACGAAGACCGTGATCCTCGACGAGATCCACGCCCTGGCGGCGAGCAAGCGCGGGACCTACATGATGACCGCGGTCGAACGCCTGGTGCTGGGCGCGGGCGAGTTCCAGCGCATCGCTCTGTCCGCCACCGTGCGGCCGGCCGAGCGAATCGCCGCATGGATGGGAGGCTTCGAGTGCTCGAGCCCGGGCGCCGACGCGCACTTCCGGCCGCGCCCAGTGACCATCCTCGAATCGCGGGACAAGCGCGCCATCGCGCTCGCCCTGCGCAGCCCGGACATCGAGCTCGTGAAGGGCCCCGACGCGGCGGATCTGCGCTGGCAGGCGCTCGCGCGCGAGCTCAAGGCCATCGTGGCCAGGAACCGCTCGACGCTGATCTTCGGCAACAGCCGGCGATCGGTGGAGAAGCTCGCCCGCCTCATCAACGCGGACGAGCCCGAGCCCCTGGCCTACTCGCACCACGGTTCGCTGTCGCGCGAGATCCGCCTCGACGTCGAGGAGCGCATGAAGCAGGGCCGGCTGCGCGCGGTCGTGGCAACCGGCTCGCTGGAGCTGGGCATCGACATCGGCTCGGTCGAGGAGGTCGTCCTGGTCGGCACGCCGGCGTCGGTGGCGCAGTCGCTGCAGCGGATAGGTCGCGCCAACCACCGCGTCGGGGAAACCAGCCGCGCGACCTTGTTCCCGCTGCACGGGCTCGACGGCGCCGGGGCCGCGTCCATGGCCAGCTTGCTCGGCCGCACCGCCATCGAGGAGAGCCAGCCCATCGCCAATCCTCTCGACGTGCTGGCCCAGGTCCTCTTGTCCATGGGCTCGGGCGTGGTGTGGGATCTGGACCAGCTCTTCGCCGTCGTGCGCACGGTCGCCGCCTACCACGACCTGCCTCGGCGACACTTCGACCTGGTGGTCGCCATGCTGGCCGGGCGCTTCGCGGACACCCCCGTGCGCGAGCTGAAACCGCGGGCGTTGCTCGACCCGGTGAAGCGCACCCTCACCACCCGCCCAGGCACCGAGTTCGTGCTCTACCAATCCGGCGGCACCATCCCCGACCGCGGCTACTACCATCTGCGGCTGGCGGACAGCAAAGCCGTGATCGGCGAGCTGGACGAGGAGTTCGTATGGGAGCGCCGCCTGGGCGATCAGTTCAGCCTGGGCACACAGGCCTGGCGCATCCACGCCATCACCCACAACGACGTCGAGGTCGGCCCCGCGGATCCCAACGCGCCGATGATCCCGTTCTGGAAGGCCGAGGACCAGAACCGCTCCACCGAGACCTCGTTCGCGTTCCTCGATTTCCTGGACTCGTGCGAAGAGCACGTGGACGACCCCGACTTCGCGGCGGCGCTGGAGCGAGCGCACGGCATGGACGCGAGGACCGCGGAGAGCCTGGTCCGCTTCCTGCGATTGCAGCGCGAGGTGTCCCAGGCGCCCCTGCCCGGCAGGCATCGCGTGCTGGTCGAATGCAGCAAGGACGCCTCCGCGCCGACCCAGGACCAACAGATCATCCTGCACACGTTCTGGGGCGGTCGCGTGAACCGTCCCCTGGCCATCGCGTTCGCCGAGGCGTGGGAACGCAGCCAAGGCAGCAGGCTCGAAGCCTTCGCCACGAATGACCAGATCCTCTTCTCGCTGCCCGACAGCTTCGATCCCGCGCAGCTGTTCGGGCTCCTCGGCAGGGCGTCGCTCGACGAGCTTCTGCGCGCGGGCTTGGAGAAGACGCCGCTGTTCGGCGCCCGCTTTCGAGAGAACGCCAGCCGAGCGCTGCTGCTTCCGCGCGGCGATGCGCGTAAGCGCTATCCCCTGTGGCTCAACCGTCTGCGGTCGAAGAAGCTCCTGGCGGGCGTGCTGCGCTTCCCCGATTTTCCCATCGTGCTCGAGACCTGGCGGGATCTCCTCGAAGACGAGTTCGACCTTCCGACGCTGACCGCGGCCTTGGACGACATCGCGGCCAAGCGCACCACCTTGCACGTGACCCGGCCTTCGAAGCCCACGCCGTTCTCGGACGGGGTCGTGTATCGCCAGACCAACTACCACATGTACCTCGACGACACGCCCGGTGGAAACGCGCAGTCGAGCCTGGCCGACGATCTGTTCCGGGATCTGTTTCGCGGCGCCGTGGCCCAGCCCGCGATTCCGGCGGCGCTGGTGGCGAGCTTCGACGAGAAGCTCCTGCGCACCCACCCCGAGTACCGCCCCGCCACGCCAAGCGAGCTCCTCCTCGCCGTGCGCGAGCTGCTGCTCGTGCCGAAGGACGTCGTCCTGGCGTGGACCGCGGCGCTGCCCGAAAGCGGCCACTGCGACGATCTCGTCGCGTACGTTTTGCCAGGCGCGACCCAGGTGCTGGTTTCCGATCTCGGGGACCTGCCTCGCATCCTGCTTCTGCGCGGGACGACCGGCGACGATCTGCCCAGTCTCGAACGTTTGCCGGGCGATGGGCGAGAAGAGCTTTTGGCGTACCTGCGCAAGCACCGCGCCCGCGGTGACGACGGAGGTGGCGCCACGTTGGTGGCGGACTTGCTGCGGACGCGCGCAGTGCTTTCTTCCGACGAGATCTCGGCGACGCTGGGCTTTCCCCCGGCCGAGCTCGGCCCGCTGCTCGACGAGCTGCTGGAGAACGAGACCGCCGTCGCCGGCCGCCTGGTCGAGGGTCGCGCCGAGGAGCTCTTCTGCGACGCGGAGAACGCCGAGCGGCTGCTACGGCTGGACCGGGCCGCCCGGCGCGCCCGAGCCGAGCGCAACCTGCCGGTTCGACCGCTCGCGGAGCTACAGCCCTTCCTCGCCGAATGGCACGGGCTCGGTCGACAAACCGGCTCGCTGGAGTCGCTGCAACGGGCGCTCGATCGGCTGTTCGGGTTCCCACTGCCGGCGGAGCTTTGGGAGCAGGCCCTGCTGCCGAGCCGCATGGAGCCCTACTACCCCTCGTGGCTCGACACGCTCTTTCAGTCATACGGGCTCGGCTGGCTGGGCGTAGGCAAGCAGCGGCTGACCCTGGCGTTCCCGACCGATTACGTCTTGTTTTCCGACACCGACGCGCAGGCGCCCCCTCCCGATGGCGATGTCGTCGTGGACAGGCTGTCCCAGGCGGATCGTGGTCTCGGCTTCTTCGACTTGGCCGACGCGACCGGGATCGACACTGGCACGCTGGCGCAGACGCTGTGGACGCTGGCCTGGTCGGGGCGCGTGTCGAGCGACAGCTTCGAGACGGTGCGCCGCGGAATCTTGAACGATTTTTCCGCCGAACGCGTCGCCGACCATCCGAGCCGCAGCGGATTCCGCCGCTGGGAGCGATCGCGTCCCAGCGTGGGCGCCTGGCAACTCCTGCGCAAGGAGCGCGGCGACGGCAGCATCGAAAGCGCCGAGATCGACAAGGAGCGTGCGCGCATCGTGCTTGGTCGATACGGTGTCGTGTTCCGCGAGCTCTTGGAGCACGAGCTCTTGCCGCTGCGTTGGTCGCGGCTCTTTCGGGCGCTGCGCTTGCTGGAGCTGTCGGGCGAGATCGTGGCGGGGCACTTCTTCGAGGGTGTCCCCGGTCTGCAATTCGCCACCCACGAGGCGATCCGCAAGCTGGCCGAGCCGTTGCCGATGGATCAGGTGTACTTCGTCAACGCCTGCGATCCGGCGTCGCTGGCTGGCCTGGGTCTACCGGCGCTGCTTGGCGAGCTGCCACGACGGATTCCGAGCAACTGGCTGGTCCTTCGTGGCGGCGGGGTCATCGCCGTGCTGCAGAAGGGAGGCCGCGAGCTCGTACTCGTGCCACCCGCCGGGCATCCCCTGGTCGCGGCGGCGCTGGGGATCTACCCGTTCTTGCTCGGCCGACAGCTCGCTGCCACCACGTCCGCCTCGGTGGAGACCATCAACGGAGAGAGCGCGCTGGCCTCGCCCTACCTCGACGATCTGCGAGCAGGCGGGTTCGTGAACGACTATCGGGGGCTCTCGCTCTGGAGACGCTAGCAACCCGTCCACGAGGTCGAAACCTCGGGCTTCCGGCGATGCGCCGATCCCTGCTCGGCTATTTTCGCCAGCACGCCCGCGACCTGCCGTGGCGGCAGACCTCGGATCCGTACGCCATTTGGGTTTCGGAGATCATGCTTCAGCAGACCCAGGTCAAGACCGTGGTCCCGAGGTACGACAAGTTCTTGCAGCAATTCCCCACGGTCGCGGTCCTGGCCGCCGCCGACGAGGCCACGGTCTGCGAAGCTTGGGCCGGCCTCGGCTACTACAGTCGTGCACGCAACCTGCACAAGGCCGCCCGACAGGTCATCGCCGACCACGGAGGCGCCGTACCAAGCTCTCAGGCGGCGCTGCTCCAGCTGGCCGGCGTCGGGCGCTACACCGCGGCGGCCATCGCCTCCATCGCCTTCGGTGAGCGCGTCGCCGCGGTCGACGGAAACTTGGTGCGCGTGCTCGCCCGCGTGTTCGCGCTGCCGGGCCGGGCCTCGGACGACGAGCTTCTGCGATCCGTGCGTCAGGTTGCCCAGAGCATCGTCGACGGGCCCGACCCTGGTGCCATCAACCAAGCGCTGATGGACATAGGCGCGACCATCTGTCGCCCAGCCGCGCCGCTTTGCGGAGACTGTCCGATTCGTATCCATTGCGCCGCCCATCAGGCCGGGACGATGCACAAGTACCCCGGCGCGAAGGTCCGAAGTCCACGGAAGCTTCTGCGCATCGCCTTCGCGTGGATCGAGCACCAGGGTGGCGTGATCCTCGAGCAACGACCGCTCGACGGCCTATGGGCCGGGTTGTGGGAGCTGCCGAGCGCCAGCGGTCCTCACGCGAGGACAATGCTGGAAGAGCGCATGGGGCAGCCGCTCATGAAGCGTGTCGCACAGGTGACCCACGAGCTCACCCACCGGAAGGTCGAGGCCGTGGTTTATCGGACGAAGCTCGTGCCCGGGATTGGCCAGGTCTGGCCCCGTCCCCTCGAAGCGCCACTCTCGTCGCTCGCACGCAAGGCCATCCTGGCCGTCCAGGGAGGCCGATCAGAACGAGCTCCTGGCTAGGAGTGCGACGTGCCGGTTTTGCGGGCATCTAATCCGCCAAGGACGTGCAAACATGATCACGGTATTCGGAGCTTCGGGACACACCGGCGGCGCGGCGGCAGCACACTTGCTCAAGGCGGGGAAGATGGTACGCGTGGTGGGCCGCGATGCCGACAGGCTGGCGCGTTTCACCCAAGCCGGCGCCGAGAGCGCCGTGGGTGACGTCCAGGACGCGGCGTTCGTCCGCAAGGCCCTGACCGGCGCCAAGGCAGCGTACGTCCTCATTCCACCCGACCTGACCAACAACGACTTTCGCGGATACCAGCAGCGCGTCTTGGACGCCTATGTGCAGGGCATCGAGGCGACCAGCATCGGACACGTCGTCCTCTTGAGCAGCATCGGCGCCCACCACCGCGAGGGCAATGGCCCCATCGTGGGTCTGCACCACTTCGAAGAGCGGCTGAACAAGATCGACAACCTCGATGCCCTGTTCCTGCGCGCCGGGGTCTTCATGGACAACGTCCTGCAGGGGATCGGACTGGTCAAGGCGCAGGGGATCTACGCGAGCACCATGCCCGCCCAAGCGTCGGTGGCGATGGTTGCTTCGAGCGACATCGGCCACTACGCCGGCACACGCCTCGAGCGGCTCGACTTCACCGGCAAGAGCGCGGTGCACTTCGTCGGGCCGAAGGCAGTATCCCAGACCGAGTTGGTCGAGATTCTGGCCAAGACGCTCGGCAAGCCGGTGCGTTACCAGCAGGTCTCGCTCGACGACGTCGAGAAAGGCATGCGCCAGGCTGGCATGAGCGCATCTGTGGTCGACGTCTTCATGGAGATGTACCGAGGTGCCGCGCAGGGCCTGGTCGCCCCGGAAGAAGGCGGCAACGTCGTGCACGCCCAGACGACCTTCGAGACCTTCGCGCAGCAAACGCTGAAATAGCGCCGGCTCACTCGGCGGGCGAGCGCTTCGCTGTCACCCGCGCAGCTTGGCCAGCTCGGCTTCGAAGTCGGGCGGCAGCGCCGCGGCGAAGTGCAGGCGTTTCCCGGTCACCGGATGGTCGAATCCAAGCGTGGCCGCGTGGAGCAGCAAGCGCGAACAAGCGATGGGCTTGCCGCCGCCGCGCAAAAGGTCCCGGATGTAGACCGTCTCGCCGACCAGCGGATGTCCCTGTTCTGCCAGATGGATACGAATCTGGTGGGTGCGCCCGGTCTCGAGGCGCACGCGGCACAACGTCGCGCGCTTGAACGTCTCGGCCACCTCCACGTCGGTGATGGCGTGCTGCCCGCCCGCATGGCGTGAGCTGCCGCGCAGGCCGTCGCCCCGGTTCTCGACCAGATCCGATTCGATTCGGCCCGGACGGACTCGACCGTGTGCAACGGCCAGGTACTCGCGATCGGCGAGGTGCTGCTTGAAGATGGTGTGCAGACCGCGCTCGGCGAGCTTGGTCTTGGCGAAGCAGACCAGGCCAGAGGTGTCTTTGTCGATGCGGTGAACGGTGTAAAGCGGGGTCACGGTGGCGCGCTTGCCCACCGCTCGCCAAGCGTCGCGAATCAGGTCCAGGGCGGTGCCGGTCTCCTTGCGGTCGTACGGGACCGTGGACACCCCTTCCGGTTTCTCGATCACCACCAGGTGGCCGTCTTCGTACACGATGCGAAAACCCGCGCGCAAGGTTCGCCGGCGCGCGTCGGGCTTGCCCATGTCCCAGGAGATCTTTTCGCCGCCGACGAGCCGGTGCGCGGGCTCGATCACCTTGGAGCCATCGACCGCGACCTTGCCGGACGCGCACAGCTCGCGCACTTGGCGCCAGCTTCGGTCGGGCATGCAGGAACGCAGCGCCGCGGCCAAGGTCACGCCAGCAGGGGCTTCGAGCTCACCGCGGCTGGCGTTGTTGGATTTCGCTTCGCTCATGTTGGTCGGGTCACGCCCTTTTCGCATCTTCCGCGCCACTTGCCCAGAGCCTGGTATAGACAGCCCATGGAAAACGCCTCTTTCTTGGAAGAGCTGCGACACTTCGTGGCCGAACGCGACTGGAGCCAGTTCCACGACCCGAAGAACCTCGCCATGCTGCTCGCCTCGGAGGCCGGAGAGCTGCTCGCCGAGTACCGCTGGGTGCGAAACGACCAATCCGATGCGTTCTCGCAGGAACCCGAGGCACGCAGCCGCATCGCCGACGAGGTCGGAGACGTCGGTATCGCGCTCATGCTCCTGTGCGACCGCATCGGCCTGGATCCGCAAACCGCCATGCGCGAGAAGCTCGCGCGGAATCGACAGCGCTACCCGGTGGAACAGTCCAGAGGCAAGGCCACCCGGCCCGTCGGATAGCGCCATGGCTTATCCGGCCCGATTTCCACGGACGAGCTGGCACCAATTTTGAAGATCGGGAGTATGCTTTGCCCAACTCCAAGGAGCTACCCATGAGGTCATCCGCGATGGCACGCAGGTTTGGTGTTTTTTCGCTCGCCGGTGCGGCTGTGCTGCTTTTTCACACTGCCGCGTTGGCGCAACAGAGCGTCCCGGCGAAGGACAAAACCGTGAAAGCCCCCGCCGCGAAGGAGAGCGCCGCGAAAGACACCCCCGCGAAAGAGAGCACCGCGAAGGAGGCTGCTGTGAGTGCCCCCGCGAAAGAGAGCACCGCCAAGGAGGCCCCCGCGAAGGACGCCCCCGCGAAAGAGAGCACCGCCAAGGAGGCCCCCGCGAAGGACGCCCCCGTGAAGAATGATGCGGACGCGAGCAAGGACGCAAAGGAAGCTCCCGCACCCACGGCCAGTCCGGCCACGCCCCAAGCGCCGCAGGAGCTGCCGCCTGGATACGGACCACCGCCCGGCTACCGCGGGTCGTCGGGGCAAGGGTATCCGCAGCCGCCGGCCGAGGATCCCTACTACCAGGGGCAGTACCAGCCGGACTACTACTATGCTCCGCCGCCTCCTCCCTATGGCTACTATCCGCCGCCTCGCTACCACAGGCGTTATGCGGCGCCGCCCGCCCGCTACTACGAGCCAGCCAGCTACAGGCAGTTCTTCTTCGGGTTCGGCCTCGGTGTCAGTGGCCTGTCCGACTACGCCTACGAGCTGGACAGCACGGAGTCGCGGGTCGGGATCGGCTACAACCTGCGCTTGGGATTCGGCATCTCGCCCAGGTGGGCGTTGGTGCTCTCGGCCGATGGCGCGACAGCCTACTTCCAGAACATGAACCTGAACGAGACCGTGTTCACCATCGGGCCGCAGTTCTGGGTCACGCCCAAGCTGTACATCCGCGGGGGCATAGGCGCCGCATCCCGAACCTACGAATACGACTCGTACTACAGCGACTCCTACGGCGACTACTACACCGAATCATGGACCGACTCCGGCATGGGTGGTGTGGCAGCGCTGGGCTTCGAGTTCGTGCAGTCGTACCACGTGTCATTGGCCGTCGAGGCCAGCGGCACCATCGGCTACTACAACAACAAGGACACGCTCGGCACCTTCGGCATCAACTTCGTGATGAACCTGTTCTGAGGCTCGGGTGCGGCGAACGAGATCGGTGACGTCGCGGTGTTCGCCGGCCGCAATCACATCCACAAAGCAACCTGCCATGCACGCCTCTCCCCCCGAGCGCCCTTCCGTCGCTAGGCGCATCGTCGCCCCTTTCGGCTTGGGCGCCCTTCTGCTCTTGCTGGGTAGCGCCGGATGCTCGTGTTCTGCCCACAGCCCAGCCAAGCTCGAAGGCTGTGGCACCGACCGCGACTGCAAGCTCGACCGTATCTGCGAGAAGGGCGAGTGCGTCTGGCCGTCGGTGGCATCCAAGGTGGCAGCGGAGCGCGCCGAGCGTGCGACGTCCACGTCCACCGGGGCGATGTCGGTGGCCACGGCCGCCACGGCGGCCCAGGGCATGTTCCGACTCGACCACCATCACCGAGGCCGGTCGCCCTACCTCGTGCCGAAGCAGAAACCGGAGATCCGCTGGACCATGGAGACCTCGGCGCCCGTCACGTCGTCGCCGACGGTGTCGAGCGACGGCCTGATCCTGAGCGGCAGCCACAGCAACAAGATCTTCGCCCTGGACAGGGACGGCAAGCTCGTCTGGAGCTTCGCCACCGGGGATCTGGTGTGGAGCACGCCCGCCATCGCCGCCCTCGGCACGGTGTACGTCGGATCGGACGACGACAACCTGTACGCGCTCGACGGCAAGACGGGCCAGATGATCTGGAAGTATCGGGTCGGAAACTGCGCGCAGACCGTCGGCATCGGGCCCGAGGCCACGCGCTGCGACGTCGACGCGGGCCCCACCATCGGCCCTGACGGCACCATCTACACCGGCGGGGACGCCATCTACGCCATCCAGCCGAGCGGCGCTTTGCGCTGGCGCTTCGCCACGACCGGCCACGTGGCCAGCGCACCGGCGGTGGGCGACGACGGCGTCGTGTACGCCGGCAGCCAGGACAACAGCGTGTACGCGGTCGCCCCCGACGGCCGACGGCAGTGGGAGTTCCGCGCGCGCGACGACGTGGAATCGAGCCCGGCCATCGAGGAGGACGGCACGGTTTATGTGGGCTCCGACGACAACCGTCTCTACGCGATCAGCCCCCAGGGCCAGCTCGCCTGGGCCTTCACCACCGGCGACGACGTGCGCGCCTCGCCGGCCATCGGTCGCGACGGCACGGTGTACGTCGGTTCGTTCGACGGGCTCTTGTATGCGATTCGCCGGGACGGCACGCTGCTGTGGGCGTTCCGCACGGGTGACCGAATCTTCTCGTCCGCGTTGGTCGACGCGGCGGGGACGATCCTGGTGGGCTCTCAGGACGACCGCGTCTACGCCATCGAACCGGATGGCAAGCTGCGCTGGTCGGTCGAGCTGGGTGGCGACGTAGACAGCTCGCCCATCCTCGGCCCCGACGGCAGCATCTACGTCGGCACCGACGACGGCAAGCTGTACGCACTGCAGGCGCCCTGACCCGCCTCCGGTCCTCCCGGCGCTCTGGCTGGCTAGAGCGAGAGCAGTTCGTCGCGCGACAGAACCCGCAACCCTTGCCTGACCAGGGCCGCGCGCGCCCTCTCGATCTCGTGGGTCTCGACGATCACCACGGCGCGCCCGTTGGCCACGAAGCCGCTGGTGTTGTCGAGGTTGATCCGATCCCCGGCCAGGCAATCGGCCACCGCCTGCAAGGCGCCCGGCTTGTCGGCGACCTCGACCGGGATGATGTCGAGGAAGCTCGCCATCACGCCCTTCTCCTTGAGCACGCGATGACCCTGCTCTGGATCGGGAACCAGGAATTTCATCACGCCGAAGGGACCGCTGTTGGCGATGGTCACCCAGCGAATGTTCACGCCGGCCTCTGCCAAAAGGCGCGTGATGTTGGCCGTCTGCCCAGGCTTGTTTTCGACGAAGACCGCAAGCAATCGCACGTTGTTCATGGGGTTCTCCTGGAGTTCCGTCCTAGAGCTTCCGGTTGTCGATGACCCGCTTGGCCTTGCCCTCGCTGATGGGCAGCGTTCCGGGCGGCACGAGGTCGATCTTCGGCTTGATGAGAATCTCGGCACGCAGCTGGGTGGCGATCTCGTTCTGCAGCGCCACCACGTGATCGAGTTGCCCGTCGAAGCCGAGCTCGGACAGCTCGACCTTGACCGTCATCTCGTCGAGCCCGTCCAGGGTGATGAGGTAGTTGCGACCGACCTTGGGGACGCTCATCAGCACGCGCTCGATCTGCTGCGGATAGATGTTCACGCCGCGGACGATCAGCATGTCGTCGGCGCGCCCAGTGATGCGGCGGATGCGACGGTGGGTTCGCCCACACACGCACGGCTCGGGCATGATCGACGTGATGTCCCGTGTGCGGTAGCGGATGATGGGCATGGCCTCGCGCAGGAGGGTGGTCAACACCAGCTCGCCCTGCTCGCCATCGGGCAACACCTGCCCGGTCTCGGGGTTGATGATCTCCATCATGTAGTGGTCTTCCCAAAGGTGCATGCCGGCTTGCTCTTGGCACTCGAACGCCACCCCGGGGCCATTCATTTCCGACAGACCGTACGAATTGAAGACACGCAACCCGAGCCCTTGCTCGATCTTGCGCCGGGTCTCCTCGGTGTAGGGCTCGGCGCCGACGAAGGCGCGCTTGAGCGACAGGTCCTTGCGCGGGTCGATGCCGCGCTTCTCGAGAATGTCGGTGAAGTACAGCGCGAAGCTCGGCGTGGCGTGGATGGTCGTGGTGTGGAAGTCCTGCATGAGCAAGAGCTGGCGCTCGGTGTTGCCAGGTCCGGCGGGAATGACCAGGCAGCCGACCTTCTCGGCGCCGTAGTGCATGACGAACGCGCCGGTGAACAGGCCGTAGGTCATCATGTTCTGGAAGATGTCTTGCTTGGTCACGCCGGTCGCCACCATGCTCCGCGCGCACAGGTCGGCGGAGTTGCCGATGTCCTGGCGCGAGAAAAACAGCGCCTTGGGCTTCCCCGTGGTGCCGCTCGAGGTGTGCAGTCGCATGGCCTCGTCGATGGGCACCGCGAGCATTCCGGTCGGGTAGACGCTGCGCAAGTCGGCGCCCGTGGTGAACGGCAGCCGAGCCACGTCCGCCAAGCTCACGATGGCTTCAGGCTTGACCTTCGCCTTGTCGAACCTGTCGCGGTAGAACGGGACGGCGTCGTAGACACGCCCCACGGTCCGTTTGAGTCGCTCCAATTGCAGGGCCTCGAGCTCGGTCCGCGAAAGGGTCTCTTCGTCAGGCTTCCAATACGCGTGCTTGCCGCTGGCTGGGATCATGGGCGTGCATACTGCCAGAAATCCGGGCGAATTGCCCGAGCGCGCTTGTCTGTGTGACCGGCTTGTCTTAGCGTAGGCGCCACCTTACGTAGGGAGAGTGCCATGGCCGAAGAAACCAGCACCACGATCAAGAACAACGGTTGGACCGTTACCATCGCCGCCTTGTCCATCAATCTCATATTGGGGGTCCTGTATGCGTGGGGCGTGATGGCGAAGGCGCTGGTCGTGCAGTGGCACTGGACCAAGGCCCAGGCCGCGCTCCCCTTCACGGTCTCCACGGCCTGCTTCGCCGTCACCATGGTCTTCGCCGGGCGCCTGCAAGACAAGGTCGGTCCGCGGGTCATCGCCGCCGCGGGCGGGATCGTGCTGGGCCTCGGCCTCGTGGCCTCTTCGTTCGCGCGTTCTCCCGGACTCATGCTGGTCACCTTCGGCCTGGTGGGCGGCATCGGCATCGGGCTCGGCTACTCCGCCACCACGCCGCCCGCCATCAAGTGGTTTCCGCCCAACAAGAAGGGCCTCATCACCGGCATCGTGGTCAGCGGCGTGGGCCTCGCCGCCGTGTACATCTCCCCGCTCTCGCAGTTCCTCCTCAAGGCGGTCGGCATCCAGAACACCTTCCTCTATCTCGGCCTGGCCTCCATCGTGATCGTAGCGGTGCTGGCCCAGCTACTTCGCAACCCTCCTGCCGGCTACCAGCCGAAAGCCTTGGCGGCCGCCAGCTCGCCGGCCGCCAAGGCCGCCGCGGCGCCCCGGGCGAACCTCGACTGGAACGCCATGTTGAAGACCCCGCAGTTCTACCGACTGTGGCTGATGTTCATCCTGGCCGCATCGGCGGGCCTGATGATCATCGCCCACGTGGCCATCATCGCCAAAGAGCAAGCGCACTGGGAGTGGGGCTTCGTGCCAGTGGTGCTGCTCGCGATCTTCAACAGCTTCGGTCGCGTGCTGAGCGGGATCGTCTCGGATCGCATCGGCCGCACGCAGACCATGATGCTCGCGTTCGTCCTGCAAGCCTGCAACATGTTCGCGTTCTCGCACTACACCAGCTCGGCGCTGCTCGTGTTCGGCTCGGCTTTCACCGGGCTTTGCTACGGCACCATCTTCACGCTCATGCCGGCGGCGACGGCCGACTTCTACGGCGTGAAGAACCTGGGCGTGAACTACGGCATCGTGTTCACGGGCTTCGGCGTGGCGGGGGTCTTCGGCCCGTTGCTCGGCGGGACGATCCGCGACATGACCGGCAGCTACTCCACGTCGTACACGATCTCGGCGATCATGCTTCTGGTCGGTACCGCGCTCGCCTTCACGACCCGCGCCCCCTCGGTCGAGCCCGCCGTCGCGGCCGCGCCGCCCGCGCCGGAAAAGGCGTAGAAATCTCGCGTCGCCGCGCGAATTCCCAGCTTTCGCCGCGCCCTGCGTGGCGGAGTCAGCCGACCCGTGTATGATCGCTTCCATTCATGACGATCAAAGAAGGGGATGGCGCCCCGACGGACAATCGCCCGGCGCCCACGGACAGCGTTCGCGCCGTGCCACGACTCGTGACCGGCCGGATCAAGGTCCATCCCGACGGCTATGGCTTCGTCGTCCCCGACGACGGCTCTGAGGACATCCACGTCAGCCGACGGCACAGAGCCTCGGCCATGGACAGCGACCAAGTCGAGGTCGACTGGTGGGTCGGCGGGCGCGGGCTGGAAGGCCGCGTGGTCAAGGTCATCGAGCGCGGTCGCGGCAAGCTCACCGGCAACTTGGTCGCGATGGGCGGCAGGGTGCGCTTCGAACCTGACGATCCGCGCATCAACGCACCCGTCATGATCCGCGACGGCATCAGCGCACGCGCCGGGCAGTCCGTGGTGGCGGAGATCATCGCATATCCGGGCAGCCCCGACGGCCCGATCGAGGTGTCCCTCATCAAGGTGCTGGGTGATCCCGACGATCCACGCACCGAGGTCGAAAAGACCCTGGCCTGCGCCGACATCTCAGACGAGTTCCCGGCCGCGGTCGAGGACGAGGTCGCGCGCTTCCCCGATTCGGTCGAGCCCCGGGACTTCCGCGATCGAGCCGATCTCCGCCACGTCCCATTCACCACCATCGACCCCGAGACCGCGCGCGACTTCGACGACGCGGTGGCGTTGGAATCGCTGCCCCAGGGCGGGCACCGGCTGTGGGTCGCGGTGGCCGACGTGTCGCACTATCTGCGCGAAGGCACCGCGCTCGACCGCGAGGCACGAGCCCGCGGCGTGAGCGTGTACCTGCCGAACCGAGCGATTCCCATGTTGCCCGAGGCCTTGTCGGGACACCTGTGCTCGTTGGTTCCGGCCCAGGATCGACTGGCCATGGTGGTGCGCATCGACTTCGACCGCGCCTGCCACATCGTGGCGACGGATTTTTGCGCCGCCGTGATCCACTCGCATGGGCGCCTCGACTACCCTGGCGTCGCCGCGGCTTTGGCCGGCGATCTGCGTGGCAAGCGCAAGCAGTACCAGCAGTTCCTGCCGGCGCTGCGGGCCATGGACGCGCTCGCGCGCAAGCTACGTGTGCGCAGGCAGGAACGCGGCGCGCTCGATCTCGACCTTCCGCAGGCGGTGGTCGAGCTCGACAACGACGACCCACGGTTGGTGCGCGACGTCCGGCGCGCCCGTCGCGACGAAGGCGAGCGGGCTGCCTACGCGATGATCGAGGAGTTCATGCTGGCCGCGAACGAGGCGGTGGGCGACAGCTTCCGGGATCGCAAGGAAGATACGGCCTGGCGTATCCACGAGGTGCCGAACGACGAGAAGCTGGCGGTGTTCGCTTCGCTGGCCGAGCGCTACGGCATTCGCTTCGACGCGGAGGAGGCGAAGACACCGCTCGGCCTGGGCGCCGTCCTCAAGCGGCTGCGCGGTCATCCCGCCGAGAAGCCGCTGTCGCTGCTCCTCCTGCGCGCGCTCAAGCAAGCCACCTACGACGTGGTCAACGTGGGGCACTTCGGGCTGGCGTCGCCGGCCTACTTGCACTTCACCTCGCCCATCCGCCGCTACCCCGACGTGATCGTCCACCGGCTGCTCAAGCACCGCCTGGCCAGCCTGGGCAAGCCGGCAGGCGGCTTCGCCCCCATGGCGAAGACGGACATGCCCACGAGCGAGATTCTGCAAAATGCCGCCGCCAGCGCGTCGTTCTCCGAGCGCAAGGCCATGGAGGTCGAACGCGAGGTGGTGGATCTCTACCGGGCGTTCTTCATGCGCGATCGCGTGGGTGACATCCTCGATGCCTCGGTGTCGGGCGTGACCTCGTTCGGCGTCTTCGTGGTCGCCGACGATCCGTTCGTCGAGGGGTTGGTGCGCACCAGTTATCTGTCCCCCGACGACTTCTACGAGTACGACGAGGTCGCGTGCCGCCTGATCGGAAGGCGCACCGGCAAGACCTTCTCGCTCGGTGACCGGGTCAAGGTCGAGGTCCTGCAAGTCAGCGTCGCCCGGCGCCGCATCGAAATGCGCCTGCAGGATTCGGACGGGCGCCCGCGCAAGGGCAAGCGCGACAAACGCGGGCGTCGCCCGGACAAGTCCAAGTCGAAGCCCACGTCGAAGAAGGATCGCAGTGAACGGCGACGCGAGCTACGAAAGAAGAACGAGCGACGAAGGAAGAAGTAGCGATGTCGGTTCACCTCGATCAAGTACCGAGCCGACCGAAACCGGCCTCCGAACCCGTCGAGATCATCGAGTCGTGGTTGCCCGCCGTGTTCGCAGCGTCGTCGCACAGGCCCGAGGGCAGCTCGCCCAGGCTGCGGCTCTCTCTGTCCGGCTCGTATGGTGGAGAATGGGACATGGTGATCGACGACGGCGAGCTGGTGGTCGCCCGCCGTGTGCGCAACGTGCACGGGCGTGATGACGATCCCGATGTCTGGATCCGCCAGTCGGCATCGGACTTCCTGGCCGTGCTTTTCCCGCACGAAGATCTGTTCCAGTTCCTGCCCGACTCCGCCGACATCGTCGCCCTGCTCACCGCCGAGGCGCAAGAGATGGAGCTCCTGGCAAAGCTCGACGGCCGCATCAAGTTCGAGCTGGAAGGACGCCGTCGCCGACGCTGGGCCGTGGATGCGTCGTTCGGTCGCGCCGGCATGCTGGCCGGCCGCCCACGCACCACCGTGAGCATCGACGGCAGCACCTGCGAGAGGCTCGCCGCCCGAACCATGAACCCGCTGCAGGCGCTGCTGGCCGGCCGCCTGCGCGTGGATGGCGACAAGACCTTCGCCATGCAGGTCCTGATGCTGGTGGCCACGCGCATCGGTGGCTAGCCGACTACTGTTCCTGGGCGATCGCCCGCAAGTAGGCCGACCGTTTCAGCCAGTACTCGCTGCGTAGGTCGATGCGCCGATCGAGTACCTGCTGCCGCAGCACTTGTGCCTCGAGGAGACCCGAGAAGGAAACCAGGCCGCTGGTGTGCCGATCGGTCTCTTCCACCAGGTTGACCTCTGCTTGCGCGAGGGCGCTCTCCGAGACCTGCGTCGCGTGCCACGCCGTGACCAGGTCGCTCCACGACTTCTCGATCTGCAAGCCCAGCAGCTCTTGCGTGTCGAGCAGCTTCTTCTGCGCGATGCTCTCCTTCGCGCGATGGCTGGCCAGCTCGTGCGAGGCGGTCCAGATGTCCGACAGCGGCAGGCTCAGCATGCCGAACACCAGCGCGTTGGTGGCACCCGGCATGCCTTCGACGTCCGCACGGTAGACCCCGGCGCCCAGCGACAGCATGGGCAGCATCTCGCCGCGTTTCAGCTTCGACTGCAGCTGCTCGGCACGCAGCGCGCTCTCCAGCAGTCGGATCTCGGGGCGACGATCGACGGCACCGCTCGCGTCCTGGTTGAGCGCGCCGGGATCCACGGGCTCGGGCAGGCCGTCGGCAAGCGCGATGGTGTCCCCGGCAGGCAAGCCCACGTGGTGGCGCAGGTCGCGCGCCGACAGACGAAGCCCGTCTTCGAGCCGGCGCCGGTCCACGGCGACCTCTGCGCGCTTGAGCGCGACCTTGAGCTGGTCGTTGCGCGTGAGGATCCCAGCGGCCACGCCGTCGGTGGCCTGTTTGTCGAGCTCGGCGAGTAAGCGTTCGTACGCCGCCAGCGTCTGCAGCTTCTCCTTCAGCGTGACCAGCCGCCAATACTTCTCCTCGGTCTGCGCGTTCACCTCGCGTCGCGAGAGGACCGCCTTTTGCTCGGCGACGCGCTCGCCCACTTCGGCCAAGCGGTTGCCGTTACGCAGTCGCCCCCCGACGTAGAGGGGCTGCACGGCCCCGAGCGACAGCATCGTCGCGTGGCGGCCCGCGGTCATGCTGCTCGATGGCATGTACGCGAACTGGGTGGCGGTGCGCAGGTTGGCGGGATTGCCGTCGTAGACTGGCAGGTTTCCCCCTTGGGTCTGGATCTTGATCAGCGGGTCGGCGGCGAGCATCCCGACCGCCATGGCCGAGACCTTGGGGAAGTATTTGGTGTATGCGGCGGCCTTGGTCTCGCGCGAAGCCTCGATCTCCAAGGTCGCCTCTTGCACCTCGGCGTTCCTTTCGAGGGCCAGGGCCCGACACTCGGCCAGCGAGTACGCCTTCTCGTCGGCATGGGCCGGGGTGGCCGAGAGCAGCGCGAGCAGAGCGACGGCCGTCGCCACCGCGATCGGCGCGGCGTGCGGGTCGTCGATGCGCCGCTGGTGCTGCATCACGCGCCAGTAGGCCACCGGCAGAACGAACAGGGTCAGCACCATGCCGAACAAAAGCCCGAAGCAGGTCACGGTGCCGAGCGGTCCCCACAAGAGCGAACGGCTGAGGATCATGGGCACCACGCCGATGGCGGCCGCGACCGAGGTGAGCGCGATGGGACGCATCCGGCGCTTGCCCGCGGCCAAGGCCGCGTCGAAGGGCGACAGGCCCTGCCCGACCCGCAGTTCCTCGGCGTAGGTGACCAGGATGACCCCGTTGCGGATCACGATGCCCAGGAGACCGATGATGCCGATGAAGGCGGTGAGCCCGAAGGGATAGCGCGCCACCGCGAGCCCGATGAACGCGCCCAGCAAGCTGAGCGGCATGGCGAGCATGACCACCAGCACCTTGCGGAAGCGCTGGAACTGAAACAGCAGCACCACGAAGATGAGACCGATGCTGACCACCATGGACACGGCCATCGGCACGAAGACCTCGTCGCCGAGCTCCTTCTCGCCGCCGTATTCGATGCGCGTCCCCGCCGTGGCGCCAGACGCCTGCAGGGTCCCCACGAACGCCTCCATCTTCTTCTGGACGTTCACGGCCAGCGCATCCATCGCGACGTCGATGTTGACGGTCAAGGTGCGCACCCCGTTGCGACGAACGATGGCCCCATCGGTCCAGGAAGGCCGCAGCTCGGCCAGTTGTGCGAGCGGCACCGAGGCGCCCGCCAGCATCGACGAGACGTATTGCTGGCGCAGGCCCTCGATCCGCGTGGTGTTGCGCTCCTCGTCCTTCAGGATCACGCGCACGGGATAGTCGCCCTCCCAGATCGTGGCGATGGGCAAGCCTTGCGACCCGATGGCCAGGGATGCCTGCAACAGCGCGGGCGGGACGCCCAGGCGCGCGGAGGCGTCGGCGTTGGGGACCACGTCGATGACCTGGCGTGCTTCCTCGAAGTCGTTGCGCACCCAAGTGGTGCCGGGGATCGTGCGCGCGTGCGCCTCCACCTGCGCGCCCACGCGCTTGAGCGTCGCGATGTCATCGCCCGAGATGCGAACCTCGACCGGGTTTCCCTTGGACAGCTCGAGCTGCTTCCAGCGCACCCAGCCCTCGGGGAAGATGCCGGTCCAGCTCGCCTCGGCGTCGCGCAACACCGCCACGGTCGCGTCCTCGTCGATGGTGTTGACCAGAAGCTGGCCGAAGTTCCGCTCGGGCATGTGGGGGGCGTAGACGGTGTGGAAGCGTGGGCTGCTTTGGCCGATGAACGACGTCACGTTCGCCACGCGCCGGTCGGCCAGCAGCTGCTTCTCCAGGCGGCGAATCACCTCGTCGGTCTGCTTCAGGCTGTGGCCGCTCGGCAGGTAGACCTCGACCGCGAACTGGTTTCGGTCCACCTTGGGGAAGGTCTGCTGGGGAATCCTGGCGGCGATGAGCAGCGCCAGCGCCACCGAGACGGCCCCACCGATTAGCGTGAGCCACGGGTGCCGGAACGCCCTTTCCAGGGCACGATCGAACACCGTCTGCACGCGGTCGAGCATGGAGCGCTTGCCGTCTTGTCGGTGGATGCCGCGGCGGATGAAGGCGGAGTTCATCACCGGCACCAGCAGCACCGCCACCGCCATGCTGATGATCAAGGCCACCGCGATGGTCGCCGGCAGGCTGCCGATGAAGTCGCCGGCGACGCCCGACAGGAACAGCGGCATCGGGGCGTAGGCCAGGATGATCGCGACGGTGGCGGTCAGCACCGGCACGGTGAGCTCCTTGGCGCCCTTCCAAGCCGCGGTCCAAGCATCGGTGCCGCGGTCCAGCCGGTCCACGTGATCGTCGATGACCACGATGGCGTTGTCCACCACCATGCCGAGCACCACGATGAGCCCGGCCAAGGACACGGTCTGAAGCTGGATGCCCAGCGCGTTGAGCACGCCGAGGGTCATGGCGATGCACACCGGGATGCTGATGGCCGCGACCGCCGCCACCCGCAACGGCAAGAGCACCATGGTGACCAGGATGACCGACACGATGGCCAAGCCGAAGTCGCGCAGGAAGTGGCCGACCGAGGTCTTGACCACGTGGGGCTGATCCGCCACGCGGGTGATGGTCACGCCCGGGGGCAGCTTGGCCTGGGTGTCGGCGAGCGCGCGGTCGATCTGCTCACCGAAGTGTGTGATGTCGTGCCCGGACTGCATCTCGATGGAGAGCATCACGGCGGTCTTTCCGTTGAAGCGCACCGAGGCCTGATCGCCCGGATACTCGCGGCGGATCTCGGCCACGTCCTTCAGGCGGACCTGCGCCCCCGTCGGCAAAGACAGAAGCAAGGTGTCGCCCAGCTCGGCCTCCGACCGCAGCACCTTGCCGACGTGGATGGGCAGCTCGATCTGATCGGTATCCAGCCGGGCGGGCGCCGGCACGAGCCCGAGCCCCTGAAGCGACCCGAGCAACGTGGTGGGGCCGATCCCGTAGTGAGCCAGACGATCGCGCGACAAGGTCACCCGGATGGTCTCTTCCTGCGTGCCCAGGGTGCGCAGCTTGGCGGTGGCGTCGATCCGGCGCAGCTCGGCCTGCAGCACCTCCATGTACTTGGCCAGGTCGCGCGGGCTGCGACCGTCGGCAGTGACGGTGAACAGCACCGCGCTGGTGTCGCCGAAGTCGTTGTTGCCCACCAGCGCCAGCACCTGCGCTGGCAGCTTCTGCGCCTTCAGCTCGTTGAGACCGTGGCGCAGCTTCGCCCAGAACGCCGGCGCCTCGGAGGCCGTGACCTTGTCGGCCAGCTCGACGAAGACGACGACCTGCCCTTCCTTCGATACCGAGTAGGTCTTCTTCTTGTTCACCTCGTTGAAGCTGAACAGGTAGTCCTCCACCGGCCGCGCCACCTGCTCCTCGACCTCCTTCGCGCCAGCGCCCGGCATGACCCCGACGACGAGCCCCTGCCGAACCGTGAAATCGGGGAACTCCTGCCTCGGCATCGTGAGGAACGAGATCACGCCAAAGCCCACCAGCACCGCGCACAGGGTGAGGACGATCCGCCAGCGGATCATTCCCCCTTCCACGAAGCTGCGACGGCTCATCGCCGCACCACCATCCCGTCCGCGAGCATGGGCGTGCCGGACACCACGACCTCCTCGCCCTCCGCCACGCCCGAGCCGATAGCAGCCAGCTCACCCACGTAGCCGGTCAGGGTCACCGGGCGGCGGCGTGCCCGAAGGTCGGAGGTCACCACGAAGACGCAGGGCTTGCCGGCCTCGTCCACGCGCACCGCGACCGGCGGCACCACCAGCGAGCTGGCTTCACCCGCGACGTCGACGTGGATCTCGGCCACCATGCCCGCGCGCAGCTCGCCCGCGTCGTTGGGCACGGCGACCTTCACGTCGTAGCTGCGGGTCAGTGGATTGGCCAGCACGGCGATCTCGCGAATCGTGCCCTCGACGGTCGTTCCCAGCGCGGGCACGGCGACCTTCGCCTTCTGGCCCACCTTGCATCGCCCGACCTCCTTCTCCGGAACCGAGGCCGTCGCCAGCAGGGTCTGCGTTCGCACCAGCGTCATCACCGGAACGCCAGGCGCGGCGTTGGCGCCCGCCTCGACCTGCCGACGGGCCACCACACCGGCTTCGGGTGCGCGCAAGACCGTGTCCTCCACGTTCTTGCGCGCCATCGACACGGCGAGCTTGGCTTGGGCGCGCCCGGTCTCGACCTCGACCATCTTCACCTCGGGCAACGTGCGGTTGCGATACATCGGCTCGAGCCTGCGGTAGGCATCCTCGGCCTGGTCGGACTTCACCTTGGCGATACCCAGGGCATCCTGGAAGCTGCGCGCGGACAGCCGCGCCAGCACCTGCCCGCGACGAACCACCTCGCCTTCCTTGACCAGGACGCGCTCCACCGTGCCAGGCACCGCGAAGCTGACGCTCACCGAGCGCTCCGGCTCCAGCGTGCCGCTCAGCCGCAACGCCCGCGCGCCGTCGCTCTTCGTCACCTTGGCCGTGACCACGGTCGGAGGGGGCAGCGGGCGCAAGGGCGCGGGCTTGGAGCAACCGTGCAGGGCGACGGTCATGACCCCCGCCATCGCGAATGCCAGACTATTCGACGAAATGGTCCAAATGGTCGAACTATGGGCGCACATGAAGACGACTCCCTTCTATTGCGAGAAAGATCGGCTGAAACCGGTTAGCGCTGGAGGCCGTGGAAGAGGATGTCCAGGGTGACGTCCATCCGGGACTTCACCCCCTCGGCCAAAGCGGGATTGAGCAGGAGCTCGAGCTCGGTGCCGCGAAGCGCTGAGAGCGCGAACTGACAGAAGATCAGGACCTCCTGCTCGGTCAGCGCGCGAAACACCTTGGCCCGCACGCCCTCCAGGACCAGGTCGGCGAGGTAGCGAGTCTCGTCCTCGTCGAAGCGGCGGCGGTCCTCCGTGAGCTGCAGAATGTCTAGTGTTTCCGCGCCCAGCAAGGATTCGAACCTGGGATCGTTGTACTCTGTCATCCGCTTCACGATCTGCTCGCCGCGCACGGAGAAGTAGGCCCGCACCCGACCCGTGGGATTGTCCGCCGCCCCCACCGCGGCGCGGATGGCCTGGCGAATCCGCAGCGACTCCTTCTCCACCAGGGCCGCGAGGACCTCGCGCTTTCCGGGAAAGTAGTAGTAGAGAAAGCTCTTCTTCTTCCCCATCGCGGTCGCGATGTCCTCCATGGTGGTCTTGCGCAGCCCGTATCTGCGAATCAGGTCTCCCGCGGTGCTCAGGATCGCATCCCGCGTTTCGTCCTCGCCTCTGCGCTTCGGAGTGCTTTCAACCGTTCGACGTTTCATGGCTACACGTCGAATATGACGAGAGCCAGAACCGGCGGCAAGGACAAATTCGACTATTTGGGAATCTTGGTCAAATTCCGGCACCACGCGTTGGCGCCCGGATCGTACCGCCTAGTCCGCGCGACAGCCGATGCGTGCCGTCGCGACCACCACGTCGTCGTACAGAATCACCTGAGCTTCCGGCGCGCTCGCGGCCAGCGTGCCGCGCTCGTAGTAGGCGTCCAGCGTGACCCGCTTGAGCAGCACGTCGTCGGATGACCGAAAGTCGAAGCCCTCGAAGGCCTGCACGTCCTGGTAGTACTGGCCCCAGGTGAAGAAGTTGTCACGCAGCCAGCGCCCGCGCGGCGAGCCCGGCTTGTACTCGCCCACCAGGGCATCATCGACCCACAAAGCGAGCTCGCCGTCGGAGGTCCCCACGGTGTTCGCCTTGGCGTGGATCTCGAGACACAGCCAGGTGTCCCGGGCGAACGGTTTCTGCCCCGCTGGCGAGAAGTTGTTGCCGTAGTAGTAGGTCGTGCCTTGGTCCCCCGCGCACCCGGGCGTGGCCGACCCGTCGTTGCAGCGCCCCGAGCGCATGCGGTACCAGTACACGTAGAAGTTGAAGAGGCCGTCGGAGTGCGCATCCAAATCGAACCAGAATCCCTTGTCGCCCGCCGGCAGCGTGTTGGCCAGGCCGTCCGACTGGAAGCTGGGATTGCCGGCCGCCACCCGCACCCAATGGTGCGGCGTCGCCGTCGCGCCCACGAACCGGGCATAGAATCGCCAGTAGACCTCCGGCACCCGACGCGACAGATCGAGCTGCGCGTTGGCCGAGATGTACTGGTCGGCCGCCAGCATGGTGCGCGTCACCTGCGCCCGCAGATACTTGGTCCCCGCGTGCGCCAGTGTGACGTCGCTGAGCACCGCCAGTTGCTCCGTGTTCGACGTGTGCCGTGTCCAGCCCGACAGGCCGTCCTCGAAGTCGCTGTGAAACAGCACGCGCGAATCGCCTTCGATGCCACGGTCGCCGGGATACGCGGCGGCGATGGTGCCCGTCGGGCTGATGGAAGTGCTCGAAGCGCCGGCCGCTCCGCCCGTGGTGGTCATGCCGCCCGTCCGGGCCGAGATGGCTCCGCCCGTGGCAACCGCCCCGCCCGTGCCCTGCCCCGGGCTGGACGCCCCTCCCGAGCAGCCACAAACCAACGACAGCACGACCAAGCAAGATCCCCTTCGCATCCGACCATTGTACTCGCACAAGGCGGCCCCGACCGCGGCGGCGAGAAAACAGGCCGGCCTTGGCGGCGATCGGCATTGCCGATCGCGGTCAGTAAATGGTGGCGTGGCCGCACTGGCCGGGCTGGGCATAGCCACACATGTCCCCGGTCGGGCACTGTCCGCAGTCCAGCCTGCCGCCGCAGCCATCGCCCGCCGGACCGCACGCGATCCGTTGCGCTGCACAGGTCGCGGGTGCGCAGCTGACCAGCGTGCCGCACTTTCCCGGACCGCCGCCGCCACACGATTCGCCGTCGTCACAGGAGCCACACGACAGGAGGCCGCCGCAGCCATCGCCAGCCGGACCGCATTCCACCCCCAAGGCGGCGCAGGTTTGGGGTGTGCAGACGGGTGTGTAGGGCTCGACGCACGAGCTCAGGTCGAAGAGCATGAATTCCAGAATCGACTGCGCGGTGGTGATGTCGGCCGTGGGACATTCGTCCGGGAAGGTCTTCCCGCGTGAGTACGCGTTGTACTCGGCGTGCCAGTCGCTGAAGACCACGCGACCGCACTGCCGACCGGCAGCTGCGCCGACGGGCGTATTGAACGTGAAGTGCAACACCCACCGATCGATCGAGATCCACGCCAACCAGGGTTGGGTTGGCGGAACCACACCGTCGGTGTTCTGGAATACGGGCCCCAAGCCCGGCAGCTTGTACGAGCCAGGAGTCGAGAGACCGATCACTTCCAGCCAATCCGCGAAGGCCGGGCCCCTGGGATTGGTGGTGATCTCGACGGCCACGGACGACACGCTGGAGCCGCTGCCCTGTTGATCCACGTGCCACTTCGCCACCTGGGCGAAGTCGTCGTTCTGGTAGAGCCAGGTGTACGCGTAGTCGCTGGCGAACACCCGACCGCCGGCGTTGGCGTAGGCGCGCAGGGCCGCCAGCTCGCTGGGCTTCTGCGGCTGGGGATAGCCCTCGCACTCGAGGATCACGATGTCGTACTGGTTGATAAGCGGCACGCCCCCGCTGCTCGCGAAGAGCGCGCTCTGGGGCGGTGTGTTCTCGTCGATCCGCGCGCCCTCCCCGTAGCGACCTGGACGCATGCTCTGCGAATCGTCCGGGCGTCCCGATTCGTCGCCCATGAAGAAGTTGATGCGCCCGCCCTCTCCGGGATTGGTGAACTCGCGGTCGTCCACGCCCATCTTGCGCAGGGTGCACTCGACGGGATCGAAGCCGCCGGTCACGATCGCGATGCGCGGAAGATCGCCTTCGCCCTGGTTCTTGGGCAAGGTCAGTCGATCAGGCAGCGGGTTGCTCGCGCAGGGCTTGGACACGTCCACCGAGAACTGCCGACGCCAGCGACCGACCTGGACGACGAGCGGAATGGCCGCCCCCGACGGGACACCTGGAAGCGTGAAGCTCCCGTCCGAGGCCGTGAACGTGCTGACCAGCGGGCGCCCCGCCGCCATGGTCCCGCACACCTCGCAGACCACGCCCGCGGGAAACGGTGCCAGCCCCGGATCCGCCGGGTCGTTGGGAACGTAAACCAGCGCGTTCGGTACGGGGTGAAGTCCCGCGGGATCGAACACCGAGCCGGACAGCGACGTGGTCGCGCCGTCCGCGCACGCGGGAACCAGGGCACACAGACCGACGCAGCCGCACCGACCAGGCTTGGCAGGGTCGCCGCCACAGATTTGCGGAAGCGCGCATCCACCACAGTCCAGCACACCGCCACAGCCGTCCTCCGTCGCCCCACACCGCCCCTCTTGCTCGGCGCATGTCTTGGGCTTGCAGCTGGCTTCGACCTCCTCGCACGATGAACAGTTGGAGTCAGGCCCAGCGTCCGGGGCAGGCGGCAAGAGCCAAGCGTCCGGCATGCGCTGGTCGGGCCGGGCCGCTCCGCCGTCGTCGGGTACGACCTTGCCAGAAGAACAAGCGACTCCGGCGACGAGAGCGAAGGGCAGAGCAATGGCGTTCAGAGAGCTTCCCATGGTCGGTCGGCCGCTTTGCAAGACCCGCGCCGCGACACCGCCCTCGCCTCGCCCGGAATTCAAGGCTGTTCGGCAAGTCATCGAACAACGAAGTTGGCGGACCTGGCTATCGGGTTGACGTGCCTCGCCCCGTCGAGGCGGCGCCTGCACTCGCTCGCAGAGAGCAACCCGCCCACCTTGACAATGTAGTCACTAGAGACCACATTTGTCTGCGTGAAGACCATTGGCATCCGGGAGCTCAAGGCTCACCTCAGCGCGCACCTACGCGACGTCGGCCGCGGGGACGTGATCCTCGTGACCGACCGCAACCGTGTCGTCGCCGAGCTGCGCAGCCCCGGCACGGGTGCTGGCGCCGATCTTTCTCCGGAAGCGCGCGTGCGTCAGCGGCTCGTGGACCGGGGGCTGCTCGGAAGTGCTTCCCCCTCCGGCCATCCGCGTTGGAAATCGCCATTGCCGAGCTTGCTCAACGGCGGTACAGCGCAGGAATTGCTGGACGCTGACCGAGAGGATCGGCTTCCGTGAGCCCCTATCGCTACGTGGAGACCAGTGCGCTGCTCCGTGTCCTTCTCGAAGGGGATCCTTCCCTGCAGCCGCTGCTCATGGAGGGTACCTGTTACACGTCGGCACTGACTCTCGCGGAGGCCCGGCGGGCCATTCGTCGCGCGCGCTTTGCCGGCAGATTGGATGCGGCCGGCGTGCAGTCCGCTCGGCGGAGGGTTGCCGAGTTCGAGAGCTGGTCTGAAATCGTCCCGATGAGCGATAGCGTGCTGCGAGGGACCGATGAGGAGTTCCCGATTGAGCCTGTGCGAACCCTGGATGCCATCCACCTCGCGACCGCGCAGCTACTCGCCGAGACGCTGCCGGAGTTGGATCTGGTGTCCACGGACGAGCGCGTGCGTGAGAACGCGAGAGCGCTCGGCATCAACGTTCTGCCAGCGGCGATCTGAGCCCGCTGGTTGGTCATCAAGCTCGCCAACCAGCACCTCGGCCCTCCCCCTCGTCCCGCCTGTTTTTTCGAGTATCATACGCGGCACATGAACCGCCTTCTCCTTCCCCTGCGTCGTCCCGCAGTACCGGGGCCCGCCTGATGCCCAGCTCGCCATCCCCTGACAGGCCACGCGGGTACTATGGGCGCTTCGGCGGCGCGTACGTGCCCGAGACGTTGACCTCGACCTTTCGCGACCTGGAGGCGGCGTTCGCGGCCGCGCAGGCCGATCCGAGCTTCTGGAAGGAATACGAAACGCTGATGGGCGAGTATTCCTGCCGCCCCACGCCGCTCACCTTCGCCGAGAACCTGACCCGGCACTTCGGCGGCGCGCGCATCTTCATCAAACGCGAGGACCTGAACCACACCGGTGCGCACAAGGCGAACAACGTCATGGGCCAGGGGCTGCTGGTCAAGCGCATGGGCAAGCGCCGGGTGATCGCGGAGACGGGTGCCGGTCAACACGGCGTCGCCACGGCCACCATGGCCGCCAAGTTCGGCTTCGAGTGCACCGTCTACATGGGCGAGGTGGACGTCGAGCGCCAGCGCCCGAACGTGTTCTGGATGGAGCGGCTGGGCGCGCAGGTGGTCGCCGTCAAAGACGGGGCGCGCACGCTCAAAGACGCCATCAACGAAGCCTTCCGAGATTGGACGGCCAACATGGACAGCACGCACTACGTGCTGGGAACCGCGTGCGGACCGCACCCGTTTCCGACCATGGTGGCGTATTTCCAGTCGATCATCGGCAACGAGCTACGCGAGCAAGTGCAGAAGCGCACGGGCAAGCTGCCCAATCGGATCTACGCCTGCGTGGGCGGTGGCTCGAACGCGCTCGGCGTGTTCTCGGCCTTCCTCGGCGACACATCGGTCGAGCTGGTCGGCGTGGAAGCGGGCGGCAAGGGCATCGAGAGCCACTTGCACGCGGCCCGCCTCGCCTCGAAGGACGCGAGCGTCGGCGTGGCACAGGGCTACCGCACGTACTTCCTGCAGGACGGGGACGGCCAGATGCTCGACACCCATTCGGTGGCCGCGGGGCTCGACTACATCGGTGTCTCGCCCATCCTGTCCCACTTGCACGAGACCGGACGCGTTCGATTCGAAGCCGCCACCGACGAGGAGGTGGTGGCCGCGCTGGCGCTGGCCGTGCGCAAGGAGGGCATCATCCCGGCGCTGGAGTCGTCGCACGCCTTCGCCCAGGCCTTCAAGGAGGCACCCAAGCTGTCGCCCGACGACGTGATCGTCATCAACCAGTCGGGTCGCGGCGACAAGGACATCTTCACCGTGGCCGACGCCTTCCGCGACCCGAGCTGGGAAGACTTCGTGTGCCGCAAAGCCAAGGGATACCAGGGTTAGGTCATGCTGGAAGCCAAGATTCGCGAAGCGCGTTCGAAGAAGGACATCCTGCTCATGACCCACATCGTGGTCGGCTACCCCAGCCTGGCCGCGAGCCTGGAGATCGTGGACGCCATGGTCGAGGCGGGCGTCGACCTGATGGAGCTGCAGATCCCGTTCTCCGAGCCCATGGCCGATGGCCCCGTGATCCTCGCCGCCAACCAGAAGGCGCTGGCCCAGAAGATCACCGTCGAGGATTGCTTCGACTTCGCCGCGAAGGTGGCGCGCAAGCATCCCATCCCGTTCTTGTTCATGAGCTACTACAACGTGCTCTTCCGAGCCGGCGTGTCCGCGTTCACGAAGCGCATGAAGGCTGCCGGGCTCACCGGCGCCATCGTGGCCGACCTGCCACCCGAAGAGGCGTCCGACTACCTGGCGGCCATGAAGGGCGAAGGCCTGGATCCCGTCTTCATCTTTGCGCCGACGACGTCCGACGAGCGCCTGCGCACCATCGCCGACAGCTCCCGCGGCTTCATCTACTGCGTGGCTCGCAAGGGCGTGACCGGCAAGCACACCAGCTTCTCCACCGAGCTCGAGTCCTATCTCGCGCGCTGTCGGGCGGCCACCAAGCTTCCGCTGGCCGTGGGGTTCGGCGTGCAGGACGCGTCCGACGTGGCCTTCCTGCGCGGCAAGGTCGACATCGCGGTGGTGGGCTCGGCCACGCTGCGCTTGGTGGACGAGAAGGGCACCGGCGCCGTGGCCCCGTTCATTCGCAGCCTGCGCTGACCGGCGGCCCCCGCCTCTTCCGGTTCGAAGAGCGCGTTTTGATGTAGATTACGCGTCTGGCTGGACGATGCGAGGGAGACGAATGAGAGACAAGGTCGCGCTTGGGGTCTTCATTGCCTTGGTGGCCGCCTTGCTGCCGCTCCGTGCGGTGTGGGCGGCGGACCCCGCGACCGAGGAGGCTCGTCAGCACTACCTCAAAGGGAATCAGCTCTTCGAGCTCGGCCGCTGGGACGACGCCGCCGAGGAGTACGAGAAGGGCTACGTGATCAAGAACGATCCGAGCTTCCTTTACAACATGGCCCAGGCCTTCAGGCGCAAGGGCGACACCAAGCGGGCGATCGATCTCTACAAGAACTACCTCATCAAGGCCCCCGGCTCTCCCCAGAGAGCGGACGTCGAGGAGCGCATCCGCGTGTTGCAGCGGCAACTCGAAGACGCGGAGGCGGCCAAGACGACGGCGGCCCCGCCCGTCACGCCCCCGGCTGCTGCCCCCGCGCCCACGGCCCCTGCCCAGCCGGCATCGGGTCAGCCTGGCACGCCCGCCGCCACGCCGGTCTATCCGCCCGTCCCCGCGGCCGCACCGCCCGCGGCATCTTCCGGGATGCCGACGTATGGAGCCCCGACGCCGGCGACGGGCTACCCGACGACCACCGAGCCGACGTACGGAGGGGCCACGACGGCCACGCCCGCGGCGGTGGACGTCGCCACACCGACCACGGTCGCCGACGCGTCCCTGGATGCATCCGCCTCGCCAGCGAGACCCGGCCGCGGGCTGCGTGTGGGTGGCGTCGTGTGTGGCCTCGGCGGCGTGGCTTTCATCGGGGCCGGTATCGTCTTTGGGGCCCTGACCAAGTCGTTTTCCGACTCGGTCCAGAACGATAGGGTCTTCAATCCGAGCAACGACGATCGCGGCAAGCTGTACGAGAGTCTGCAGTGGGTCGGCTACGGCGTCGGCGCGGGCTTGTTCGCGACCGGCGCGGTTCTGTACGGGATCGGCAGGGTGGTCGGAGGCCGCGCGAGCGTCGCGATCGCCCCGACGCCGGTGCCAGGCGGCGCCGCCCTCACCGCGGGAGGCACGTTCTGATGTCCATGCGTCGGCTCTCGCTCTCGGCCATCGCCCTCGGCTTCGTCACCTTCGCGTGCAGCTACGCCCCACTTCCCGAGGACGGAAAACAGGAATGCTACGGGGCCGATCGCCAGTGCCCCGACGGCTACACCTGTCAGGTCGACGGCAGGTGCTGGACGAACGGGAACGCGCCTACCCTTCCTCCGCCCGGTACGGGTGGACAGCAGTCCGCGACCGGAGGAAAGCCCGGCGCGGGAGGGGCGAGTGGCAACGGCGGAAGCAAGAGTACGGGTGGGGCGTTCGGCCTTGGCGGAGTCATCGGCACGGGCGGCGCGGTGGTCTCCGCGGGTGGAGCCAGCGGCGGCACCACCTCCGTCGGCGGCACGGGTGGGGCCAGCACACCTCCCAACACCGGCACCGTCATGACCATCTCCAACTACCAAGCCCACGGCGCCATGACCGGCTTTGGTTGGATTGCCTTGGGCGAGCTCGACACGGTCAGCGATCCGCAATGCCTCTCGCCCTCCACCCCCATCGTGTCGGGCCTCGCCTGTGACCACACGGGCTGGTCCACGCCGGACGCCTATTGTATGACCGGCTACATCCCCGCGGTATCGTCGGAGGGGAACTGGGAGCAGAACTGGGGCATCGAGATCGGCATCAACGCCACCCCGACCCCCGGTGGCACTTTGGGCCAGTCGTTCTCGGGCATCGCCATATCGGTCACCGGGACGCCCTCGACGAACCTGCGGGCCGTCGTGCACCGAAAAAACGACCCGGACGGCACCACCTACTGCTCGAGCTTCACCTCGGGGACCACCGTCGCGTTCACCTCGTTCAACTCATCCTGCTGGAACAACGAGGGCAAGTACCTCGCTGCCAGCGACGTCGCCAATCTGGATCAAGTCGGGGTACAGGTCTCGTCGGGCACCGCGGCCATCACCATCAAGAACCTCTGCATCACGGGTATCAGCTTCAGCAAGTGATCGGCGTTTGCCCATCATGCCGACTCTGGCAGAGCGGGACGAAATGAGGCGATAGCGTCTGGGAATTCTTCAATTCTTGCCGGCGTTCTGCCGAATCACCGAGGGATGCTTCACCGGCGCGGGTCACGCGCTACCTGGTGGCCCCTCCTCGCGATGTGGCTGGCGGGATGGCTATGGCCCGTCTCCGCTACCACGGCCGAGCAACCGGATCCCCGAGACCGAAACGTCATCATCCTGGTCAAGGCGCTGAGCTACGACCAGAAGATCGTCGAACGCGCCGGCAGCGAAATGGTCATGGCGGTCGTGTACTCCGCCGATGAGCCCGGCGCCGAGGACGAAGCCGAGTCGTGGCGAAGGTCGTTCGCGAAGCTCAGCGCGGTGCGCTTTCTCGGGCTCCCCTTCCGGGCCATCAAGGTCCCAGCCGGCACCCCCGAGCGTCTGCGCAAGGCCATCGCCGACGAGGGAATCGATGCGCTGTTCGTCGCCGGGGCGATGAAGAGCGAGCTCCCCTGGATCCAGAAGATCACGCGCGAGAGCAAGATCCTGACCCTGGCCAGCCGCGAGCCGCAAGTCGCCGCCGGCCTCTCGCTCGGCGTCTTCGCCATCGACGGCAAGAACACCCTCCTCATCAACCTCACCGCCGCACGCGCGGAAGGCTCCCTGTTCAGCAGCGCAATATTCCCACTTGCGAAGGTCATCCGATGAACAGACCATCCCTGCTCGTCGCCCTCACGCTCGCCGGCCCCATGGCGGCGTACGCCCAGTCGTCCGAACCGGCGGTGGATGTCGACCTGGGTAACCTGCACGACATCTCGGAGGTGTCGCTCGCGGAGCTGCTCGACAGACCCATCGAGGTCGCGTCCAAGCGCGAACAACGGTCGAGCGAAGCGCCGGCCGACATCTCGGTCATCACCGGCGACGAGATCGAATTGTTCGGGTACCGCACGCTGGCCGAGATCCTGAGCACGCTGCGCGACTTCCACATCACGAACGATCGAACCTACGAGTACGTCGGCGTCCGCGGCATCTCGCTGCCGGGCGACTACAATACGCGCATCCTGCTGCTCGTGGATGGTCACCGGGCCAACGAGAACGTCTACGACTCCATGGCCGTGGGCCTCGACGCCCCCATCGACGTCTCCGCGATCGAGCGCGTCGAGGTCATCCGAGGACCGGCCTCGTCTCTGTACGGCAGCAACGCGTTCCTCGCCGTGGTCAACGTGGTGACCAAGTCGGGCGACATCCAGAGGGTCCGCGCCCAGGCCGAGACGGGCGCGCAAATGTCCCCCGCGGGCTACGATTCGACCCGGGGCTGGCTGCTGGGCGGGCACCGCTTGAAGAACGGCCTCGACGTCTTCGTCTCCCTGTCAGCCTCGCATCGGGCAGGCACGCGCAAGCTGCACTTCGCGAGCTTCGACGACCCCGCCACGAACAACGGCGTGTCCGTCGACAAGGACGGAGAAAACGCCCAGAACGCGTTCGTCAAGCTGGGCTACGGCAAGCTGCGACTCGCCGGGGGATACGTCCGGCGCGCGAAGGACGATCCGGCCAGCGCCTTCGACACCGTCTTCAACGACCCGCGCGCCCGCAACGTCGACAGCCGAGCGTTCGCCGACCTCGGGTATCGCAACCGCCTGGACGGTCCTGGGCTGACCTTGTCAGGGCACACCACCTTCGACTACTACCGATACCGCGGTTACTTCCCCGAAGACGTCACCTTGCCGGGCAGCCCGGCGGCGTCGCTCGTCAACGAGGACAGGGTGGAAGCCATGGCGTGGGGCGCCGAGGGCCAGGCAACCAAGACCTGGATCGAGCGCGCCGGAGCGCTGTCGCAAGTGAACACCACGCTGGGCATCGAGTACCAGAATCGCTCGCGCATCAAGCAGTGGAACGGCTACCCCGAGACCGGAGAGGTCCTCCTCGATCGCAACGACCACAGTCAATTCGTGGCGGTCTTCGGAATGCAGGAAGCCACGATCGCGGACCGGGTCACACTGGGCGCCGGTTTGCGCTACGACCAATGGATCGACTACCACCACGCGCTGAGCCCGCGGTTCACCTTGAACCTGTCCCCAACCGCCACCACCCGGGTGAAGCTGATGTACGGCTCTGCGTTCCGCGCTGCCAACTCCTACGAGCGCTTCTACGGCGCCGACCTTTCCGTCGGCGGATTCCGCGCGAACCCGGACATCCGCCCCGAGTCCATCGATTCCTACGAGCTCGTGATCGTGCAGACCCTGTCGAGCCACCTGCGCCTGCTCGGGTCGGCCTACAGCTTCCATATGCACGACATGATCGCGCTCTACACCGACGCAGGGTCGGGGCTGCTGTCCTTCCAGAACCTGGCAGAGGTGAAGGCCCGCGGTGCCGGCATCGAGGTGGAGGGGGCCTGGCCCTTCATCCGCTTGCGCGCGAGCTATGTCATCCAGCGCGCGACCTGGAGCGAGTCCCACCTGTCGACGCCGCTCGCCAACTCACCCCACCACATGGTAAAGGGGCGCCTGCTGGTTCCCCTGCTGCGCGAACGCCTGCACCTGTTTGCCGAGGGCTGGTTCCTAAGTCAGCGCGAGAGCTCACAGTCGCTCGCGGGCAGCGCCGCTCCGGTGCCCGCCTACCTGCAGGTCAACCTCGGCGGCACGCTCAAGCTCACGCCGGCCCTGGCGCTGCAGCTCGTCGCTCGCAACGTGACCAACGACAAGCATCGGGACCCTGCCTCCGACGAGTTCCGCCAGCCGGACCTGCCACAGCAGGGCCTCTCGGTGTGGCTGCGTCTTCGCTACGACCTTACCCTGGCGCCAAGTCGTTGATGCGCTACCAGCGCACGATCGCCCGAAGTACCGCCAGCATGGCCTTCCACACCGGCTCGACGACGTTCGTCACGACCGGATTGCGGAAGTCCGGATAGTCGATGACGGCGACGAAGTGGCGCAAGAGCTCGCGGTCGGACGCACGCCGGGTCCGCGCCACGGCTTGGCGGCCACGCCACAGATAGCGCCACGACGACGGCCGCAGAAACCACGCGAGCGAACGCAGCTTCGACCCCAGCCAGCCGGCCTTGGCCGACATGAGCAGAAGCCCGACATCCGCGATGAGCATCGCGGGCAGGAGCAGCAGGACCGTCGCGAGACGATAGTTCTTCAGCACGACGATCCAGCGGTTGCGCTCCATCCAGTACCACTTGGACAGCGAGCGCGAGAACTCGTAGTAGTGGCGGCACACGCTCGCGGGCGCGATCACGTTGCGATACCCGGCGAGACGAATGCGCCAACCGAGGTCGAGATCCTCGTGATAGAGCCAAAGCGTCTCGTCGAAGAGTCCCACGTCTTCGAGCACGGCCGCCGGGATCAGCACGCAGGCGCCCGACGAGAACGCGATGTCGCGCGGCTCGGGTGCGACGTCTTTGCGCGGCTTCTGGTATCCGCCCACGTAGCCGAAGCCGAGAAAGTGGATGTGGTTGCCGCTGGTGTTGACCACGTCGGGGCGGTCGCCGAGCACGAGCAGCGACTGGACCGAGCCGAGCTTGCTGGTCTGCGAAGCCACTTTCACCGCTTGCTTGAGCGCGCCGGGCTCGAAGGTGGCGTCGGGGTTGAGCAGGAAGCAATGATCGACGCCGCGGCCGATGGCAGCCCGTAGCGCGAGGTTGTTGCCCGCCGCGAACCCGAGGTTCGCGCCCGGCTCGTGAATGATCACCTCGGGCAAAAGCGGCCCAAAGCGGGCCATCTCCAAGCGCGCGGCGGCCAGGCTTCCATCGCCCGCCCCGTTGTCCACCAGGTGCAACTCGAAGCGCTCGCGCGAGTAGTCCACCTCGGCCAGGCTCTGCAGGAACGCCGGCATGAACTTCGCACACCGGTAGATCACCGTGACGACAGCGATGCGTGGGAGCGACTCGGGCAGGTCGTTGTTCGAGGTGGCCAACTGCTTCGCCTGACTACTTCGGGGGCAGGACCTTGCCCTCTTCCGCGGCAAGCTCGGCCAGGACCTTGAGCGCTGCCTCGCGCTTGCTGAGCTTGCGAGGATGACGATCGGGGAGCGGCGGCAGTGGCGGCGGTGTCGGCTTCGGCGTGGTTGCCTTGAGCGCCGGTGGCGTCACCCGACGCGGAATCGGCGGCGGCGAGGTCGGCACAGGCGTCACGTTCACCGGCGGCGGCGTGTTGGCCGCACGGAACGCGGGCAGGACCTCTTTCAAGAAACGCTCGCGCTCCTCCGCCTCTTCCGCGATGGCCTTGCCGTAGATGGCGTGCATCAGCTCGGACACGCGTGCCGCGTCCGTGCGCGGGGCGGCCTCGGCGATCGCGTCGGTGAGCGCCAAGCGAAACTCCTCGGCGCTGCCGAACCGTTTGCTGCGGTCGGGAGAGAGCGCGCGCATGACGACCTGGTCGAGCACCGGCGTGACCCACGGCGCGCGTACCGACGGCGGCGTCGGCTTTGGGTGGCGAACCAGAGACAGCGCGGCCGCGGGATCCAAGCCCGAGATCTGAAGGTACTGATGGCCGGTGAGCAGCTCCCACAACACCACCGCGAGCGAGTACATGTCGGTGCAGGGATCGGCGACCTCGCCACGCGCCTGCTCGGGCGCGAGGTACGCGGCCCGGCCAAAGACCACCCCGGGCTGGGTGTGCTCCTGCTTGAGCGCACTGCGAGCGAGGCCGAAGTCCATCAGCTTCACGTCGCCGTTGTAGGCGAGCATGATGTTGGGCGGCGCCACGTCGCGATGGACCAGGTTCAGATCTCCGTAGCTGTGCACGTACGAGAGAGCGCGCGCCACCTCGCGGGCCACGTGCAGCGCGACCTCGATCGGGATCCGGTGCCGTACGCGCACGCAGCGGTTCCACACCTCGCGCAGGTCCTTGCCTTCGACCATCTCCATCGCGATGTAGAACTCGCGGTCCACCTGCCCGGCGTCGAAGGTGTTGACCAGCCCCGAGTGGGTGAGGCGAAGCACGACCTTGGCTTCGTCGAGAAAGCGCTTGGCCTTGCCGTCGTCCGACTTCTCCGGGATGACCTTCTTGATCACGCACAGCTTGTCGAAGCCGTCGAGCTGCCCCAACGCGGCGACGTAAATCTCGCCCATCCCGCCCTTGGCCAGCGGTTTGAGCAAGACGTACTTGCCGAACTGTCGCGGATAGGTCACCGCCATCGTAATCGGCGATAGCTTATCAGCGCGAAAGCGCTGGCGCGCACGGAATTATTGCTGGCTCTCGACCAGGCGCAGCCCCTGGCCCGCCACACGGTTGTTGGGGTCGAGCTTGAGCGCTTCGTTGTACGCCTTCTTGGCCTCCTCGAAACGTTCCAGCTTGAAGTAGGCGTCGCCGAGCAACACGCGCGCCTGGGCCCCGCCGCCGTACTTGGCGCTCTCTTTCGCGCGCTCCACGGCTTCCTTGTACTTCTTCTCTTGGAACGCGACCTTGGCCAATCCCGCCGCTGCCGCCCCTCGTGACCGCTTCTCGCCGAGCAGCTTGCCGAACGCGGTCCGCGCCTCGTCGAAGCGCTGGGCATGCAAGAGCTGCTGGGCCGCGTGCAGGCTCTCTTCGCTCTGCTTGGTGGTGGACACGGTGACGCGGGTGCTACTGTGTGAGCTGGGCTCGCGTCTGCTCGACTCGCCGTTTTCCGCGGAGGACTCGGATTCCGTGCTCTCGGGCTCCTCGGCGGGATCCGCATCCAGAAAGTCTCCACCGTCGAGACGGCCACCGCCGTCGGCAGGAGGCTCGGGATACACGGGCACCAGGGCGGCCACGGGCGCGGGCGCGGGCGCGGGCGCGGCAGGCGTCACGGACACCGGACCCGATGGGTCGGGCCGGTCGCGCAAGCTGTACACGAGCCACGTCAGTCCGAATGCGAACAAGATGCCGGACACCGCCACCGCGATGATGGCCGATCGCTGGCGGCTGGCGAGCGGGCGGACGACGTGCGTCTCCGAGCGATCGCCGAACGCGTTCTGGGCGCTCAGATCGTTACGCGAAGATGCCCCAGGCCCGGTCATGAGCAATGGCGTCGGCGTCATCACCAACGCGGTCTCGATGGTGTGAATCTCGTAGGCGAGGTCGGCCATGCTCCTTGGCCGGTCGTCTGGATTCCGCGCCATGGACCGTTCGACGAGCCCAATCACCGCGGTCGGCAGCGCGGGCCGCAGCTCGCCCAAGGGCTTGGGCGGCTCGTTGGCTTTCTTGTGCAGCACCTCCATGACGTTGTCGCCTTCGTAAGGCGGCGAGCCGCACAGCATTTCGTAGATGATCGAGCCCACCGCGTAGATGTCCGAACGAGGATCCGCGGGATGCCCAGCCGCCTGCTCGGGCGCCATGTACTCGGGGGTCCCCATGGCCACGCCCGGACGCGTGAGGCGCTTGCCTCTGCGCGAGCTTTCCTCGATCTCGGCGCTCTTCGCGATGCCGAAGTCGAGGACCTTGACGAAGTCGCTTGGCTCGCGGGGATCGATCGCGCCGCTCGACTGCCCACTGGCCGGGGTGCTGCGTCCACCACCCAAGCCGAGCAGCAGGATGTTCTCGGGCTTGAGGTCGCGGTGGATCACGCCCACGTCGTGGGCAGCTTGCAGCGCCTCGCACATCTGCTCGGCGATGCGCAACACACGCACGGGCGGCAGCGGTCCTTCGCGGTGAATGAGCAGACCGAGCTCGATACCCTCGATGTACTCCATCACGAAGAACAGCGACCCGTCGTCGGTGGTGCCGAAATCGGTGACGTTGACGACGTTGGGGTGCTCGATGCGCGACGCCGCGCGGGCCTCGCGGCGGAAGCGCTCGACCAGATCCGGCGTACGCGAATAAGCGGGGTGCAGGACTTTGATGGCGACGCGCTTGCCGATCTCGATGTGCTCGGCCTCGTAGACGCGCCCCATCCCGCCCTCGCCACACATCCGCTTGATCTGGTAGCGCCCCGACAAGAGGGCACCCACCATGCGCGAGCCCTCTTCGAGCGGCTTGGGCGATGTTGGGGACGAGCCATCGCGGTGTCCGATGGGGGCGGTGTCCACGTGCTCGCCGCGTGGCTCGGCGCGACCGTCCACGGCCGGTGGTGCAATCGCGGGGGTTCGCGTACCGCTGACGCCGTCGAGCAGCGCCACGGCCTCTCGGACCAGCTGCTCCCGCTCGGCGCGCTCCTTCACGATCACGTCGGAGAACAGGTCGCGCAGGAAGCGCGCCACCTGGTGTCCGTCCATCGCGGGCGCGTTCTTGGCCAGAAATCCGGCCAACTCGATCCGAAATTCCTCCCCGCTTTGGAAGCGATCCTGTGGATTCGGCGCCAGCGCCTTCATCAGGATCACGTCCAGCTCCCGGGGAACCCGGCTGGCCTTCTGCGACGGCGGGACCAGCTGCGGGTGGCGCACCCTCTCGAGGAGGTCGTCTTGAGAGTCCTCGCCGGGGCCGCGCGGAGTGGGCGCGAAGAGCTGCCGCCCGGTCAGAAGCTCCCACAAGATAATCGCCGCGGCGTAGAGATCCGTCCGCCCGTCGAGCGCCTCGCCGCGCGCCTGCTCGGGCGCCATGTAGCTGACCTTGCCGTAGACCACGCCGGGCGCCGTCTTTTCGAGCTTCAACGTCGAGGTCGCGAGCCCGAAATCGGTCAGCTTCACCTCGCCGGAATACGAGAGCAGCACGTTCGGCGGCGAGACATCGCGGTGAACGAGCTTGAGCCCCTCGAAGACGTGCGCATAGCCGAGACCGCGCAGCAGCTCCTTGACGATGTGGACCGCCACGGGCAGCGGAAACGCCATGCCCTTCTGCGCGCAGCGGTTCCACACTGCGCGAAGATCCTTGCCCTCGACGAACTCCATGCCGAGGAAGATCTCGCCCTTGACCTGACCCGCATCGAAGACGCCGACCAGGTTCCCGTGCGAGAGCCGGACGACCACCTTGGCTTCGTCCTTGAAGCGCTGGAGGTAGCCCTTCTCAATCAGGTGCGGCAGCGCCGTCTTGACCACACAGAGCTTCTCCATGCCCCGCTGCCCGTGCAGCGCCAGATAGAGTGCTCCCATGCCCCCGCGCGCCAGGGGCTTGACCAAGACATACCCACCGAAGCGTCGCGGAAAGCCTTCCATGAAACAGCGTGCTACCGTGTGATCTTATGGGAGCTTCGGCAAGATTCCTAGAGATCTTGCCAGGTCCCTGACGAAACATACACCGATACGCTGGCCAGGGCAGCAGGGAAGGTTGCCCCAACGGGGCAGGAGGGCTAGAGGCATGAGGCAGCGCTGCATGAGGTTCCCGCTGCGCACGCCGCGGGCGCGCAGATGATCTGACAGCTGTTGCCAGAGCATTCGACCTTCTGTTTGCAGGAATTCCGCCCGCTGCATCGGACGACGTTGGTCCCGGCGTAGGTTTGGATGCCCGAAGCGCACGACCGCGGGGCCGAGCAGGTGACGTTGCACTGGTCACCCGCGCAGGTGACGAGCCCGGCGCAACTGTCGCCCCCCTCGCAGAGAATCCGGTTGATCCCGGCCGCGCTGTTGATGGTGGACCCGCAGGACGAGGCGTCCGCGCAGGTCACGGCGCATTCGCTGCCACCGCACAGGATAGGGCCCGCGCAGGAATTGGCCTGGCTGCAGGTGATCGTGCAAGCACTGGATTGCGAGCAGTCGATGCCGCCTTGGCAGCCCAAGGCGCCGCAGCTGACCTGGCAGGGCTGCTCGGGTGGGCAAACCACGGCGGTCTTGCACGCGCCCGGGGTGCTGCGACAGTCGAACGTGCAGGCCGTGGGCGAGTACTGCCCACCGGCGCTGATGCAACGCGATTCGGGGGTGACGGGTGGCGGGCCGTCCATGGGCGCACCTCCGCTGCCCGTGCCTCCGCTGCCCGTGCCTCCGCTGCCCATGCCCCCGGTGCCCACCGCGCCGCCGGTGCTGACCATGCCGCCGGTCGAGGGCGAGCCACCGCTGCTCACCGCGCCACCGGTGAAAAGGCCACCCGTGCCGGTCGCACCACCGGTGCTGGGAAAGCTCCCCGTGCCGATGATTCCCCCGGTCGTCGAGAGGCCGCCCGATCCGGTCGCGCCGCCCACGCTCTGCCCTCCATCGAACACCGGGATGATCCCGCCGGCCCCGACCGCGCCACCGGCGGAAATCGCCCCGCCGGCTTGAATGCCTCCGCTGGCGAGCGGGGCATCGATGGCACCACCGCCGCCCGAAGGACCATCGAGACCAAACGCGCCGCCCGAACCCTTTTGTCCGCCCAGCATACCGAGGTCGAACGAACCGCTCAGGTCTCGCTGGCTGTCGATGGGATACGTCACCCCGCCCCCGCTCCCCACGGGACCGGCCTTGCCAAGGCCGGCGTCATCGACACTGCACGCCACAGGAATCAGAAGAGTGGCAATCAGCCAAGACCACTTGTTCGGCCTGTACATCGCTATGAACCTGATGGCTGGGATTCTGGTCGATGGAGGGGACTCTCGACAGCCGCCCTAATTGTGATGCTGACTACGCTCCGCCACAAGCGCAATTTCCGCGGACGGCGGGAAGGAAAGTGCGAAGACGCATGGGCGAGGGGTGAGAGGTGAGAGGCTAGGGCGCGAAGAGCTTCGACTTCCAGACGCCCCACTTCGTCAGTCGAAACTGTAGCGCGGTCCACATGCAGCCAAGGCCGTACTTCAAGCTGCGACGGAAGTTGATGGACGACGCCTCCTCGAAGTACTTGGCCGGACACGTTACCTCGGCGATGTTGAAGCCCAGATAGTGGATCTGCGACAGCATCTGGTTGTCGAACACGAAGTCGTCCGAGTTGCGCGCGATGGGCACGGTTTCGAGCACCCTGCGCGTGAAAGCGCGGTAGCCGGTGTGGTACTCGGAGAGCTTGGCACCCATGAGCACGTTCTGCGCCCAGGTGAGGAAGCGGTTGCTGACGTACTTGTACAGAGGCATGCCGCCCTTGAGGGCTTGCCCACCGAGGATGCGCGAGCAGAGCACCACGTCGTACAGGCCCGATTCCAGGATGTAGGCCACGGCTGACACGAGCTTGGGCGTGTACTGGTAGTCGGGGTGGAGCATGATGACGATGTCGGCCCCCACCTCCAGCGCCGTCTTGTAGCAGGACTTCTGGTTGCCGCCGTAGCCGCGATTCTTGGGGTGCACCACGGTCTTGAGGCCCAGCTCATTGGCGACCGAGACGGTCTCGTCGCGACTGGCATCGTCGACCAGGATGATCTCGTCCACGATGTCCATCGGCACTTCGGCACAGGTGGTCTTGAGCGTCTTGCCCGCGTTGTAGGCAGGCATGACGACGACCACTTTCTTCCCGCGAATCATTTCCGAGCGTCTCCTTTTTGCGGCTCATCTTCCAGCGCATGCGTCGAAAGGACAAGCCCCTGGTGTCGAATATCGGCAGATGGGCTACTTTTCAAAGTGCTGGTAGTCCTTCACGGTTTTCCAGCCCCCACCCCAGGTCCAGCCCCGACGGACGAACTCGCCCACGATGGGAGACCCGGCGCGTAGCAGCCCGGGTACGCGCACGCCTGGCCGCAGGAACTTGGCCCCATTCGGAGGGAACACGGACTTGCCCGACACCATCGGGTTCGTGCGCGGGTTGATGTCGATGGCCCTGCCTTCGCTGTGCTTGGAGAACACGCCCGGCCTGTCCATGACGAAGCGGCAGTTGAACGCCGAGGTGTTGTTGTCCGCCATCGAGGCATCGTCGCTGCCTCGGTAATCGTCGATGAGCTTCATCTTCTCGATGGGGAAGCGCCGCTTGAATAGGACCTGGAAGATGGCCACCACGTCGTCGGCCACGCTCTTGTGCACCACCAGCTCGCCTTGGTGCGCGGCCCCGTCGAACCCCAGGTAGGTCAGGCGCACATAGACCAGATCCGCCAGCGTGGTCGGGCACCCGTCGCGCCAAGAATGCACGCGCATGCGGGCAGCCACTTGCTCGGGTACGGGCGCTTTGCTGAATCGGAAGCTGGGTGCGCCACCGTCTCGATCAGCGAGCAGGAGGAAGAGCCAAAGGGCTAACGTGATGGGTTGCACGGTCGGTTGTGAGGCGGGGCAATTGGCATTGTACACCTCCGACGCGTCGGCCGGGGCGGGGCGATGCCGCATTTCCTCCCGGCCATCGTCAGAATTCTGATTGCATCGGCAGCCGAACCAGTTGAACAATCGAACGCACATCGGGGCCGGGCGATGGCATGGACCATGCTGTTCGCTTCGGGCAGTCGAAGAAGGTGCCCCCATGACAGCAAGCAAGGCTTTGACCGCCGTCCTCGTCGCGACCGCTGCCCTGGCCGAGGGAGCACAAGCCCAACCCTCCAGTTGCACGAGCGACACGGACTGCGCGACTGGCATGGCGTGTCGCACCCAGACGGTCAGCACTTGCACGGGCGAAACCACACGGACGCCGTGTTCCGCGGGCGCCGTTTGCGACCCGGTGAAGATCGAGCCGCCCGTCTGTTCCGAGTCGACGCTGAGCCAATGCGTCTGCCGGTGGCCGCAGCCGTGCAACGGCGACGGTGACTGCGACGGCGCCTTCTTCTGTCAGCCAACCACCAAGGCCACGTGTTCGGCGGACGGCGGCCCAAGCACGCCGTCCACCTGCACGACCTCCACGGCCTTCCCGGGGACGTGCCAGCCCAAGGTCGCCACCTGCAACAGCGACGCGGATTGTCCCTCGCCTTGGACCTGCGTCGCCGCCGGCGCCCCGGTGACGGTCGCGTCTCCGGATCCGATCGACGCTGGCGCAGCAGTGTCACTTCCACCGGAGATCGCCACGGCCACGGCCACGAACACGGCCACGAGCCCGGTCAAGACCTGCCAGTCGCCCTGCGCTCGTACGTACGGAGGCAGCACGCAGGGCTCGGGTGCGCTCACAACCAACCTCGATGCCGGCATAGGAAAAGGCACCACCCCCACCATGCCCCCCATCGTGGCGCCTAGCGACGAAGGCCCGGGGAGCAGTCGGGACTTGACCGACACCAAGCCCGCCACCGCCGCCAAGACCGGCGGTAGCGGCTGTAGCGTCGGCTCGGGAGAGGCCACGGGTGGCACCGTCTTCGTCCTTTTCCTCTTGCTCTGTCGCCTGGGCCGACGGCGCGCTTGAGCATCACTCGACCTTGGTCAACTCGCGATCCTTCGCCTATCATTGTGCGCAAAGGAGAGACGCGTGCCGCTTTACGAATACGTGTGTCGCAAGTGCTCGCATCAGTTCGAGGAGCTCGTCTTCGGCGATGCCAAACCGTGCTGTCCGGCCTGCCAGTCGAAGGATCTGGAGAAGTTGATGTCGGTGACACAGGTTGGAAAGGGCCAACCCGATCTGCCTCCCGGTCCCTGCGGTTCGTGCAGCAACCGCGGCGGCTGCGGGATGAACTAGCCCCCGCGGTATGACCACGGCTTCGACCCGCACGTGCGTAGACGAGCTTTTCCGCGCACGGCAGCTCGTCCGCATCGACACCGAAGTCGATGCGAAGCTCGAGATGGCCGAGATCCACCGGCGCGTCTTTCGAGCGGGCGGGCCAGCCCTGTACTTCGCCAAGGTGCGCGGTTGCCGATTTCCGATGGCGAGCAACCTCTTCGGAACCATGGAGCGCGCCCGCTTCATCTTCCGCGACACGCTCGAAGCCGTCCGTCGCGTGATCGAGCTGCGCGTGGATCCACAGGCGCTCTGGAAGAGGCCGCTGCGCTACGCGAAGGTTCCGCTCAGCCTGCTTCGCACGCAACCACGAAAAGGACGGGGCGGACCGGTGTTCGAGAACCAGATCGCGGTCAGCGAGCTGCCGCAGCTCGTGTGCTGGCCCGACGACGGCGGCGCCTTCATCACCTTGCCGCAGGTCTACACCGAGGATCCCGCGCATCCTGGGCACGCCACCTCGAACCTTGGCATGTATCGCGTGCAGCTTTCGGGCGGCCTTTACGAGAAGGATCGCGAGATCGGCCTGCACTACCAGATCCATCGCGGCATCGGCGTACACCACCGAGCAGCGCTCGAGCTCGGCAAGCCGCTGCCGGTCAACATCTACGTCGGTGGCTCGCCCGCCATGACCTTGGCGGCGATGATGCCTCTGCCAGAGGGCTTGCCCGAGCTGGCCTTCGCCGGCGTGCTGGGCGGCCGCCGGGTGCGACTGGGCAAGGACGAGGGTTGGCCGCTCCCCATCTACGCCGACGCCGACTTCTGCATCACGGGCGAGATTCGCCCCGGCGAGTTGAAGCCCGAGGGCCCCTTCGGCGATCACTTGGGCTACTACAGCCTGGCCCACGACTTTCCTTTCTTGCACGTTCGGCGCGTCTACCACCGCGACGATGCGGTGTGGCCGTTCACCGTCGTGGGCCGGCCGCCCCAGGAAGACACGGTCTTCGGCGAGTTGGTGCACGAGCTGACGGGCCCGCTCATCCCCACCGTCCTGCCCGGCGTCCGAGCCGTGCACGCGGTGGACGCGGCGGGGGTGCACCCGCTCTTGCTCGCCATCGGCAGCGAGCGCTACTCGCCCTACGCCGAGCGCACGCGACCGCAGGAGATCCTCACCCAGGCCAACGCCCTACTCGGCCAAGGCCAAATGTCGCTGGCCAAATACCTGTTCATCGTCGCGGAAGACGACGACCCACACCTGCGCATCAGCGACATTCCCGCGTTCTTCCGCCACGTGCTCGAACGCGCGGATTGGCAGCGCGACCTGCACTTCCAGACCCGCACCACCATCGACACGCTCGACTACTCGGGCTCGGGGTTGAACAAGGGATCGAAGCTGGTCGTGGCCGCCGCGGGTCAGGCCCGGCGTGTGCTGCCCAGCGCGCTTCCACCCCTTGCCTTGCCCGCCGGCTTCGGCGAGCCGCGTGTCGCCCTGCCCGGCGTGCTGGTGATCCACGCCCCTGCGCACGTCACCAAGGCCGATGGAAGCGCGGATGACCTGGCCACGTTCGTATCCGCCTTCTCCCCGAACGATGCCATCAACGCCTTCCCGCTGGTGGTGCTGGTGGACGATAGCGAGTTCTGCGCGCGCACCCTGGACAATCTGCTGTGGGTCACCTTCACGCGCTCGAATCCGGCCACCGACGTGGCGGGCATCGGCGCGGCCACGGTCCACAAGCACTGGGGTTGCACAGGCGCGCTCGTCATCGACGCCCGACAGAAGCGCCACCACGCACCTCCCCTCGTCGAGGACAAGGCGGTGAGCGCCCGCGTGGATGCCCTGTTCGCCCAAGGTGGCCCGCTGGCCGGCGTCGAATGAGCCTCAGTTGATGAGGCACGCCGACTGGGTGCAGCCGTTCATGCTCAAGCACGTCAGCAAGTCGAAGATGCGCGGGCTGCACGTCTCGTCGGCGGTTCCCTTGTCACTGAGGCACGTGAGCTCGCACCCCGAGCGAGCGCTGTCGCACGGACAGTTGAACATGCAGGCCGCATACGCGGCGCAGGGGCCGCTCGTTCCTTGGTAGGCCTTGCGCAAGGTCTCGGCGCACGCGCCTTGCAAACAAGCGAGAAACGTTCCCCCCACCGGGCATCCACCGCCGCTGCTGGTGGCGACACACTGGGCGTTCATGCCGTCACGCGCACCGCCCTGCACGCCGACCGTACCCGCGGTACCACCCGAGGGAATCGTCGTGGTGACACCGCCGCTGCCCCCCGAACCCGGGCTGCCGCTTTGTCCACCTGCCGCGCCACCACCGGCGCCGCCCGCCCCGGCGCCCGACGCGCCTCCCGTGTCGTCGTTCCAAGTCGACATGATCGAGCTGGAATCACCCGAGCACGCGGCAAGCAGGCCAAAGAGCAGGAAGGCAAGAACTAGACGCATGACAAATCCTTCGTCGAGGGATGCGAGGATTCAACGATCTTGGGGGCGGCCCCGCGATCTGTCAAACCGGGATCGCAAGCTGCGAGAGGGTCTGTGACACCGATCCCATGGAATCGGAGCGCGGATGCTACTTGCGGCTGGCGCTTGCCACCTGCATGCCAGGGCGAAGGCCCGTTGCTGGCTCGACGACGACTTTCTCTCCACCATCCAGCCCTTGCACCACGATCGCCTGGGCATCGTCGCGATCCGCTACGACAACCGGGCGAAGCTCGAGCCGTGCGTTGCCGGGAACCACGAACACCCCAACGTGGCTGCCAACCGTCTGCAGCGCCGCCACGGGAAACACGGTTGCACTGCTGTAACGGGCGCGGGCCAGGTGGGCGAGCTTGCCGACCAGCGTCGGCGGCACCGACGCGAGGTCGATGGCAACGTGGGTATCGTCACCCGCGGCCGGGGCCAGCGTGCAGTCGAGCAGGTACCCTTCCACTTCTACTTGGCAAAATCCCAGGCGCCGTGCGACGGCAGCATGGGCGCGCGGGAGCTCGAGGGTGGCGCGGAAGCCGGGTGAGCGCAGACGGACCGCCGAGCTACCGCTCTCCACGACGTCGCCCTCGCGGACCAGGCTCTCCTCCACCTCGCCCGAAGAAACGGCGACGACGGCCACGGCCGCGAGCTCACGCAGCGTCTTGGCGATCGCCGCCCTTCGCGTCTCCACGGCGGCGAGCTGTCGCTCCTCGTCCTTGCTGTTGCCCACCTGGTGCATGGCCTCGGCCATCTGCTGGTAGTACGCGAGCCGCTCGCGCTGATAGGCCAGCTGGGCCAACAGCCCCCGCGCGGCCTCGACCGCGGCCACCACGTCGCCAGGGGCAAGTGCCGTGCCTTTGGCTGCTACGCGGATGACCTTGCCGGCCGCCGGAAACTTCAAGACCGGCCCGGGCACGGGCGCGATCGGCGCTCCGCCCTCGAAGTAGCGGTAGACGGTGCCCAGCGCGACCGTCTGCGTGTGAACCTGGACGAGGCGTGGCTGGCGCGCAGAGAACACGAACGGCAGCACCACCGCCAGCAAAGCAGCGGCCGCCAAGACGCCCAGGGTTCCAAAGAGCGCCAACGACCGGCGGGTACGCCGTCGCACCGATGGCCGATCCACGAGCGGACCCAAGGTGACGGGACGGGGTGTGGTGAGCGGTCTCGGCGTGGTCCAGGCAGGCGGTGCGCTGGGGGCGGCGGTCTCACCGGGCGTGGAACGATTGACCGGGAGCACGGGGAACGCCGTCGAATCGGCGGCTTCCGCCGGGTTGGAATCTGGCGGAGGCGCCTCGGACGGAGCTGCCCCGGCTGGCGTCTCGCTCTCGTCACCAAGGACACCGGCACTCTCCTCGGCGTTTCCGCGCTGGGCGCCCGCTGAATCGTTGGTCGGGCTCGGCGCGCCCTCGGCCGCCGCAGCTCCGGCCGCGCTCTCGCTAGCGGGCGCCGCTTCGGGCGTGGGCTCAGGCGACTCGACCGCAGCCGTCTCGACGCTTGCCGGGAGCGGGACCACCTCGACCTCCGCCGCGGGTTCGGTCGGCGGCGACGACGCTGCGGCAGGGGCCGGCTCGGACAGTGACGACTCCGACGCCGCGGCGTTCCCGGAAGCGACGTCATCGCTCGGAGCGCCGACCGTCTCGGTTGCCGGGAGCGGGCCCGAAGGAAGCGGCTCACCCTGGCTCTCGGGAGGAGAAGCGATTGGTAGCGTAACGGGCGGCGGAGTCTCACCCACCACCTCGCCCGGGCGCATGACCACCTCGTCCGGCGGGGGCGGCCCGGGCGTCTCCTCGCGCGGCGGCTCATCCTCGCCAGGAACCGGCTTCGAGGGTGGTGGCTCTGATGGGGGCGCAGCCTCGGCGGGCCCACTCCCGAGCTTCCCCTCGGCGTCAATCTGGGCAACCGGGACGAGCTGTTCCTCCGCCCCGTTCACGTCGTCCGGCGAGGGTGGCGGTTCGGGCTCAGGCGTTTCGGTGGCGCGCTCGGGCGCAGGGCTGGGGGCCGCATCCGCCAGGGGCGCGGCAGGCTCCGCCGGTGTTTCGGCATCCAGGGTCTTGATTTCCTGGGTCAACTCGCGCTCGAGGAATCCCAGCTCGTCGAGGCGCTGGGCGAACGCTCGAAGCTGGTCGACTTGCAGGGAAAGCCCGGTCGCCAGCTTCACCCACGGAATCACCTTCTCCAGCGGCAGACCATCGAAGGCCAGCGCGACCTGGTACTCGAAATCGTAGAAGACGAAGCTCTTACCGGCGGCAGCGTCCCACACCTCCACGCAGCTCTGCCCGTCGGCCGTGACCGGGCGGGCTTCGAGGTCGCGACGGAAGCGTGGTTTCTCCAGCGACATTCTGGGACAGCCTACCTCGAATACGCGGTTGCTTCCTTTTTTGTGCTAACGCAAATGAAGGTGTCGGCATCTACAGAAATGTGATTCGATGGCTCAAAACAGGACCGCGCAGGGGGCTTCTCGCCGACACGATGGGCGCTGCGCACGAAAGAAAGGTGCACCATGGCTGACTTGAAGACGACGTATATGGGTATTCCGCTTGCCAATCCGCTGGTGGTCGGGGCGTGTTCGCTGTCCCGAAGCGTGGACAGCATCAAGGCGCTGGAGGCGGCTGGCGCCGGAGGTCTGGTGATCAAGTCGCTCTTCGAAGAGCAGGTGCAGATCGAAGAGGACGAGTTCGAGCGCAAGCTCTCCGCAACCGACGGCATCGACGCCGAGGCGCAATCCTACTTCCCCAAGCTCGCCCACGGCGGGCCCAAGGAGCACATCTTCTGGGTGCGCGAGACCCGCAAGGCCGTGAAGTTCCCGCTCTTCGCCAGCCTCAACTGCGTGAATGGCCCGACCTGGGTCGAGTACGCCAAACAACTCGCGGACACGGGCATCGACGGGCTCGAGCTCAACTTCTACTCACCTGCCCTGAGCGCTGACGTGAAGTCGGGCGACATCGAGAAGCAAGAGGCCGACGTGGTGGCAGCCGTGCGCGCCGCGGTCAAGCTTCCCATCGCGGTCAAGCTGCACCCCTACTACACCAGCCTCATGAACGTGGTGGCGAGCTTCGAGAAAGCGGGCGCGAACGGCTTCGTCCTCTTCAACCGGCTGTTCCAACCCGACCTCGACGTGGATGCCCTGGGCAAGCGCGCGGCATACCAGCCAAGCACGCAGCACGACGCCCTGGTTTCCCTGCGCTGGCTAGCCCTGCTGAGCAAGCGCAGCAAGGCCGACCTGGCGGGCAGCACCGGCGTCACGAGCGGCCGGGACATCGCCAAGCTCATCCTCGCCGGCGCGAACTCGGTGCAAGCCGTGAGCGCCCTGCTCAAGACGCCTGGCCCGACGGTGCAGAAGATGATCGCCGAGCTCGACGCCTGGATGAACGAGCACAAGTACGCCGACCTGGCCGCCTTCCGTGGCCGCCTGGCCGGCTCGAAAGACAGCGACCCCTGGACCTTCGAGCGTGGCCAGTACATCAAAGCCATCGTCGGAATCGAGTAGAAAGGGGCGTTTGGCCCTTCGATTTCCTTCTAGATCGAACGTCATCCTCATCCTGACCCAAACCGAATAGACCGAGAAGTAGCGACTGCCTCCACCGAGCGCCGTCCCTCCATGCGGGGGGCGGCGCTCGGCCTTTTGTTGGCGGTGCGACGTCACCTGCTTGGAAAGGCGACTTCCGAGGAGGCGGCGCTCGGCTTCGTGGGCTTACCGGTGGCGCCCCTCGGCGGCCGCACGCCATAGGCCGCGCTACGCGCGTCCGGTGGCGCGCTCGGCATCCGGGTCCCCACGCGACTGGCAGCAAACCTAGCGACAATGAGCCCAATCTCGCACGCCAGTCGCTGGCCCCTGTCCCTCCTCGCTGGCAACCGGGCGAAGACGCCCGGTACGCTCGGCTACGCCGCCTCGGAGTCGTCCCCCGGTGCGCCCACACGCCGAGCTCGACTCCTGCCGTTCTTATGATCTGGCATGGGATGTGGTGTACGTCCCTACGTCAGACAGGTCACGACCATCGAAAACATCGCACCTTGTCAGGCGCGAATGGGATGCGGTGTATGCTCGGGCGCTGGAGCTTGAGTGACGTCAACTCTATGAAGCTCCTGCGGCCCACAATACGGATTACTTCGACTTGATGGCAAGCAGGCACCCGGTGCTTTTCCAGGCGAATGTGTCGTTGGCCCATCAGTCGCTTCTTCGAACCCCGTTCTCGGGCTTGGTCCAAGACCAAGCCACCAACGTGGTGGTCAGCAAACAATCGTGTGAAGCACGCGCGCGATCAACGAGCCCCGTTGGGTCTACGGAGTCCCCAGCGCCGACGATCTCAAGCGCCGTGAAGCCAATGCCCGGACTCATGGAAGCTGAGTTCGAGCTCGGCGCTGCGGGCGCAGCGGTGGACGACTCCTCGGCGGTGTAGCCGAGCGCCGCGAGCGTCTTCGCTCGCGCGCCAGCGAGGAGGGACAGGGGCCAGCGACCGGCGTGCACGATCGGGCTCATCATCGATGGTTCTTCTGCCGGTCGCGTAAGGCCCCGGATGCCAAGCGCGCCACGGACGCGCGCAGCGCGGCCTATGGCGTGCGGCCGCCGAGGAGCGCCATCGCGGGAGCCCGCAACAGCCGAGCGCCGCTCTCCCGGATGTCCCTCCAAGCAGCGCCGCGACGACGAGCTGCATCGACGCGGCAAGCTTGCAATTCTTGTGCGAAAGCTCACCCGCCAATAGGGAACCTCGACCTTTCTCGCGCTATATTCCGCACCATCATGACGAAGTCCAAAGTTGCCATCCTGCGTACGCGTCCCGCCACCGTGCTCGAGGACTACCACCGCCTGATGAACCTCGCCGGATATCAGGACGTCGTCGCGAAGGACGCGGACACCGGGCTCAAGATGAACATCTCGTGGCACTTCTTCTTCCCGGGTGCCTCGACCACGCCTTGGCAGATCGACGGCGTCGTGAAGGCCATGCTCAAAGATGGCTACCAGCGCGACCTCATCCACGCGTGCAACAACCGCACCGTC
>CAZYFU010000012.1:73348-79561 GCA_964647025.1 uncultured Myxococcales bacterium
GTCATCGATGCCCACCTGGGCGAGCGCGAGAACAAGCACATCGACGTGGTCAATGCACACGGGCTGCGCAACGTTCACCTCTATGAAGGCGAGGAATGGATCGACGTGCGCGACGCCGTCGGCGACCTCACGAAGAAGTTCCTCTGTCTGAATCAGGTCTATCCGAAGGGCTTCGCGATTCCGAAGCGCTTCATCGGCGAAAACATCATCCACTTGCCGACCGTCAAGACCCACATCTTCACCACCACCACGGGCGCGATGAAGAACGCGTTCGGCGGGTTGCTCAACGAGCACCGCCACTGGACCCACCCGGTGATCCACGAAACCCTCGTGGACCTGCTCATGATCCAGAAGAAGATCCACCGTGGCGTGTTCGCCGTCATGGACGGGACCTTCGCCGGCGACGGCCCCGGCCCCCGCTGCATGATCCCCCACGTGAAGAACATCTTGCTCGCCTCGGCGGATCAGGTCGCCATCGACGCCGTGGCAGGCAAGCTGATGGGCTTCGACCCCATGAAGGATCTCAAATTCGTGCGGCTGGCGCACGAACAGGGCCTGGGGTGTGGCGATCTGCGCGACATCGAGCTGGTCGGCGACGTGGACGCCATGAACGAGAACTGGAACTTCGAGGGTCCGTTCAAGAACATGACCTTCGCCTCGCGCAACCAGCACCGCATCTACTGGGGGCCGCTCAAGAAGCCCATGGAGTGGTCACTCAAGACGTGGCTCGCCCCCTGGTCCTACGTGGCCTCCGTCGCGTACCACGACATGTTCTGGTATCCCCGCTACGCCGAACAGCGCATGAAGCCGATCCTCGAAAGCGACTGGGGCAAGCTGTTCGCGTCGTGGGGCAGGCACCCGGCCGACGAGCGTGGCTACCCGAACGTGGGGACCGTCGACGGACGGATCACGCGCATGACCATCAAGCAGTTGCTCGAGGGATTGCGCCTGGTGGGCATGGCTGTAGCGGAGTCGCCCGAGCTCAAGCCGCGCGGTCGGGCCAAGCGGGCCGAGGCGGCGGGCTGAGCGGCCCCAGGCTCTCCAGCACAGGACGAGGGATGGCCTCCGGCGAAGGAGGCCATCGTTCGGCGGCCCACCAAGTAGGTGCGGCTCAATTTACGGCTAGCTTCGACCGCTGCTGGTCGAGGGGCGCGCCCAGGCGACGCGCGGTCGCGGTCACCGTCGCCAGCGTCGCGGGCAGGTCGCGAACCCCGCCCCAGCCGGGCAGAAGGCGCAGAACCTCCTGGGCGTCGCGCTGGCCACGGAACATGGCACGCACCAGCACCTTGCTGCCGGTGTCGTTTTCGTTCGTGCTGGTGGCACCGTACTGCAAGAGCAGGCAGACCAGATCGAGCGTCCGGCGATACACCGCCACGTCGAGCGCGGTCCAACCGTCACCGTCGACGAGGTTCGGATCGGCGCCGGCCTCGAGCAAGCTGCGCGCGATCTCGGTGTCGCCCTCGACCGTGGCCATCATCAGTGGCGTGCAACGGTCTTCGTTGTAGGCGTCGGGATTGGCGCCCAGGGCGAGCAACTTGCGGACTTCCTCGGCGTCCCGAAGAAAGACCGCATCGAGGAGCTCATCATTCAGGGTGTAGTAAGTTGGCAAGCCCTATCCAAGTGCACCGATGGACCGAGATTGTCAAAAAAACCGGCGGCAGCACAGGGGAATCCGACCGACGGCGACCATCCGGGCGAACCTTCTCGGTCCCAGGTTCGTGACATCGACCACAGCGCGACCCCGCCTCGGGTGTACCCGCTCGACCGTCCGTGAAATACTCCGCCAATCATGAGACACGCCATCCTTCCCTTGTTGATAGGTCTGGTGCTCGGGACCGTCGGCTGCGGCTCCGATTCGACCGAAGGGCCCAGGGACGCGGCCACCAGCAAGGATGCCCCGGCGGGCAGTGACGTCCTCGCCCTCGCCGACGCAAGGGATCTGCCGTCCGCTTCGCCCGAGACCATGCCCGATCTTCCGGTGCGCAAGGATGGGCCCGTGGCATACGACGTGACAAAGGTGGACGTCACCGCCGTGGACACCGCTGATGCCCCAGCCAAGGATGTCGCCGACGCGCCGGCTGCGCTCGACACGACGGCCGATGCGGTCGCGGTCGACCAGGGCAGCACCCTGGATGGCGATGGTCAGACTCTCGATGCACAGACGGTGGATGTCTCGGCGCTACCTTCGGTCACGAGCTTCCCGTGCCGAGATGAGAGCGACTGCTGCATCACCGTCGACACCTGTATGGGCAGGGCCTACCTCTACAGCAGAGGTCCTGGCGGGGCCCCCGCCGCCATTCCTCCGTCGACCGGGATGTGCCTGCCCTGCATCGCACCATCCGTCCAAGTGACCTGCGTGTCTGGACAGTGCCTCGGAACCCGAGTCTCGGACTATACGAGCGCCCTGGCGAAGAGCCACTGTGGGTACCTGGCGCTGGCGGATGCGGGAGCCCACGCGCCCCAGAAGACGGACGCCGGCGCGCCCACCAAGAAGTCGGTTTGGACCTGCAGCGAGTAGCCATCGACCAAGCGGCGCGACGCATCCAAGGTGGCGTGCGCGCCGGGCACAGCCCTGTGAATAGAATCGGCCTCCGCGCGGTCCAAGAGAGCATCGACTGCGGCGCTTCCTGCCGCGTAGATGCCCTCATCGAAACGCGCCATGACCAGACTCCTCGCCAAGACGACCGGACTCGCCCTCGCGGGCCTGGCCCTGGCTGCGGCCGCATCGCTGACGGCGTTCGGTTCCGCACACAGGTCGAGCGAGCGTGGCCCGTCGACGCCTTTGGCCCAAGCCGCCGACACCGGGAGCCCCGCCCCCGGCGCGTCTGGAGCATCCCGTGGCGGCGGCCGGGTGGCCCAGGTCGGCGAGGACTGCGGCGTCACCAACGGGCGTTGCCAGGATCCCGCGTTCTGCGATGACAGCCGACACTGCGCCCTCGGCGAGGCTGGTCTCGGGAAGGTCTGCTCGAACCATGCCGAGTGCAAGGCGCCGCTCGTCTGCCCTTGGAACAAGCACGTCTGCTCGCCCCCTGCCAAGATCGGCCAGTCGTGCCACACCAACCCCGGCGGACGATCCGAGTGCGAGGCCGGCGCCGGCTGCAACGGCACGAAGTGCGTGGCCCAGAAACCCGCCGGCGCAAGCTGCCTGTCCGACGAGGAGTGCAAGTCCGGCGCATGCCAGGGCGGCACCTGTAGCAAGGACACGGGGACTTCCCCCGCCAACCGCGACAGCTCGGCCAGGTAGCGGCAAGCGATGATGGTCGACAACGACCACTGCCCGCTCTGTCTCGAGCCGGGCTCGAGACCGGCTGGCAAGAACAAGCACCGGGACTTCAGGCACTGCGCGTCCTGCGGGCTGGTGTTCGTTCCACGGGCGCAGTGGTTGACGGTGGATGACGAGCGGGCCCGCTATGACCATCACGACAACAGCCATTCGAACCCCGGCTATGTGCGATTTCTGGGCGAGGTCGCGGACGTCGTGGGCGAGATGGCCGCACCCGGTGCCCGCATCCTGGATTTCGGGGCCGGGGAAAACGCGGTCCTGACCGCCGAGCTCCGCCGCCAGGGCTTCGACGCCACTCCCTACGACCCGCTCTATGCCTTGGGCGAGCGCGCGCTGTCCGGCACATACGACGTCGTGATCCTGTGCGAGGTCATCGAGCACCTGCGCGACCTGCGCGACGAGCTCCTGTCGGCGAGCAGGTGCCTTGCGGCCCATGGCGGCATGGTGATCCGCACGCAGTGCTATCCCTCGGTCGAGGGCATGTCCACGTGGTGGTACGCGCGCGACGCCACCCACATTCATTTCTTCGCGCCGCGGACGTTGGCCTTCGCCGCCGAGCTGTGCGGTCTCGAGTGCCGACCAACCCAGCGGCCAGACATCACGGTCTGGCGAAGATAGCCGCGTGCGCGGCCGAGGCCCGGACGACACGACCGGATGCCGGACGCGCCGGGCGGTTCTCGGATGAGGCTCCGAGCGGAACCTGCGGAAACCAGCCAGGTTCGGGCTGGCATCCCTTTCGCTTTGGGTGGGCTCCGTGCTCACTCACGTACTTTCGGCAACCGTCGTCGGCATCGATGCGTCCCCCATCCACGTGGAGGTCGACGTCGCCCAGGGCTTGCCTGGCTGCCACATCGTCGGTCTTCCCGACGCCGGCGTAAAAGAAGGACGCGTTCGCATCCGCGGCGCCATCGAGAACAGCGGCTTCAAGTACCCGCTCCGTCGCATCACCGTGAACCTGGCGCCGGCCGATCTGCGCAAAGACGGCGCGGCCTTCGACGTACCCATCGCGGTGGGCATCCTCGCCGCCGCCGGTGCCATTCCTGCCGAGGCCAATCACGACTCGCTCTTCGTCGGAGAGCTGGCGCTCGATGGACAGGTCCGCCCGGTGCGCGGGGTCCTCCCCATGGCGGCGTACGCACGCGCGCGCTCGATCTCGCGCCTGTTCGTCCCACGTGAGAACGCGGCCGAGGCGGCGGTGGTGGGCGGCGACTGTGCCATCGTGCCCATCGCGCACCTCGGCGAATTGGTCGAGGCGCTGCAGGGACAACCGCGCGCCTCGGACACCGTGATGGCCCCCGTGTTCATGCCGTCGGTGGGCGCGGACATGGCGGACGTACGCGGGCAGGAGGTCGCCAGGCGCGCGCTCGAGATCGCGGCGGCAGGTGGGCACAACATCGTCTTCGTGGGGCCGCCGGGCTCGGGCAAGACCATGCTCGCGCGCAGGCTGCCGGGCCTCCTGCCGCCGCTCTCGTTCGACGAGTCGCTGGAGACGACCATGGTGTACTCGGTGGCAGGCATGCTGTCGGGGCGGTCGCTCATCACCGAGCGGCCCTTTCGGGCCCCGCACCACACGGTCAGCGTAGCCGGGCTGGCTGGCGGCGGTCCCGCGGTCCGGCCGGGCGAGATCTCGCTGGCCCACAACGGCGTGCTGTTCCTGGACGAGCTGCTGGAGTTCGGGCGACCGGTGCTCGAGGCGCTGAGACAACCGCTCGAGGAGCGCGCCATCGCCGTGGTGCGGGCCAGGCGCACCGTCGTGTTCCCCGCCGACTTCATGTTGGTGGCCGCCCTCAACCCGTGTCCTTGCGGTCACTACGGCAATCGCCTGCGCACGTGTACGTGCTCGCAGCTCGCGATTAACGCCTACCGGGCCAAACTGTCGGGGCCGCTGCTCGACCGCATCGACATGCACGTCGACGTCCCCGCGCTGGCTTACCGGGAATTGACCTCGAAGGAAGCTGGCGAGTCGACGGCGGCGGTTCGCACGCGGGTGGAGGCCGCACGCGCACGCCAAGGCAGGCGCAGTCCGCGCTGTAACGCCCGCCTGACCTCGGCCGAGCTGGCGAAGGCAGCCGTGCTCGATGGCGATGGACATCGGCTGCTCGAGCGAGCCGTGGAGAAGCTCGCACTTTCGGCGCGCGCCATCGAGCGCGTGCGCCGCCTGGCGCGGACCATCGCCGACATGGACGCCAGCGACGAGGTGCGTGGCTCCCACATCGCCGAGGCGCTGCAGTACCGGGCCTTGGACAAAGAGGTCGACTGACGAGCCTCACTACCAAACGAAAAGGAGAATAGTCATGTCTACAATCAAAGAGAAACTGAAAGCAGTCGCGGCGGCGCTCAGTGCCATCGAGAAACAGTTCGGCAAGGGCGCCATCATGTCCCTCGGCGGCGAGGCCGAGGAAATCGCGGTCATCCCCACCGGCTCCGTCGGGCTCGACCTGGCCCTGGGCGTCGGCGGCCTGCCACGTGGCCGCGTGATCGAGGTCTTCGGTCCCGAATCGTCGGGAAAGACCACCATGACCTTGCACGCCATCGCCCAGGCACAGAAGGCCGGCGGTGTGTGCGCGTTCATCGATGCCGAACATGCCCTCGACGTCACCTACGCGCGCAAGCTGGGCGTGCGTGTCGAGGATCTCCTGGTCTCGCAGCCCGACCATGGCGAGCAGGCCCTCGAGATCGCCGACAAGCTGGTGGCGACCGGCGCCGTGGATCTGATCGTCATCGACTCGGTGGCTGCCCTGGTCCCCAAAGCCGAGATCGAGGGCGACATGGGCGACTCGCACATGGGTCTGCAGGCGCGCCTCATGAGCCAAGCCCTACGCAAGCTGACCGCGGCCACCAGTCGCAACAACGCGTGTGTCATCTTCATCAATCAACTGCGGCAGAAGATCGGCGTCGTCTACGGCAACCCGGAGACAACGACCGGCGGC
>CAZYFU010000012.1:79571-80431 GCA_964647025.1 uncultured Myxococcales bacterium
CGGCAACGCGCTGAAGTTCTACGCCAGCGTCAGGTTGGACATCCGCAAGATCGGCGCCGTGAAGAACGGCGAGGTGGTGGTCGGCAACAAGACCCGCGTGAAGGTGGTGAAGAACAAGGTCGCCCCGCCCTTCAGGGAGTGCGAGTTCGAGATCCTCTACGGCGTCGGTGTGTCGGCAAACGCCGAGATCGTGGACCTAGCCAGCGAGGCGGGCCTCATCGAGAAGTCCGGCGCCTACTACAGCTGGAACGGCGAACGCATCGCCCAGGGCCGCGACAAGGCCTGCCAGTACCTCAACGAGCATCCGGAGCTCGCCGAGGAGCTTCGAGGGAAGCTGGTCGCGCTTCGCAAGGCGGAGAATGCGCGCCTCGGTGCGCCGTTGCCCGTGGTGAACGGCGAAAGCGCGGCCGCGTAGCCTCGGGGCCCCTCGGCTCGATGACCTGGGGAAGCTCAGACAGGTCCGAGCAGCACCTCTTCAGCCCAGCCCGATAGCACCCGTGGATGCAGTCGCAATCCGCAACTACGGTCTGTCACGCGCCGGCGCACGACGCAGTGGCGTACGCGCGCCGGCAGCCAGAATCGACGCTTCTGTACAAGACGCTGCGAGAGCATTGGCTGGGATTCCTAACTGAGATCGAGACCGACGGTGGCGAGCTCCCAGCCTTCGTGCGCGACGAATTCGAGGCGTACTTTCGCTGCGGCATCCTGGCCCACGGCTTCTTGCGGGTGCGGTGCAAGGGCTGCGGGCACAGCCGGGTCGTAGGCTACTCGTGCAAGCGCCGTGGCTTCTGCCCTAGCTGCCTCGGTCGCCGAATGGCCGATACGGCCGCTTTCTGCGTGGACCGCCTACTGCCACGCGT